>JAAXHJ010000076.1 GCA_012270965.1 Candidatus Palauibacter poriticola | reverse complement strand
ACCTCGTCGTCGGTCGAGTCGATGTCCAACACGAGCCGCGACGGCGGCTTGCCCTGCCACGAGTCGATGAACAACTCCACCAGCACCGCCTGCAGCGCCTCCGGATCGTGGTCGATCCTGTGGTAGCGGCCGGGCTCCCCGCCGGCGGGCGCATGCTCGAAACGGTTCAGCGTGCTCTTGCCCGGCGGCGCGGGCACCCTTGATGAGGTAGAGCTTGTGCATCTCCGCCGCGGCGGCGGGAGGCAGAACCGCCCGGGCGACCTGCTCGCAGCGAGCCGCCACCTGTCCGAGCAGGGACCACAACTGCGGCGTGGCCCTCCCCAGGCCCGCGCGAAAACTGATCCACGGATGACTCCGTTCGTACGGACGTTCGTCCGTCATCCTGCCTTCCTGCCGATGCTCAAAGGCGCCCGGGCCCTCCTCGCGGATCAGACTCCGGGGTCAGAGTCCCATCACGCGTTCGATGTCGCGATCGATGGGATCGGGTTTCGTAAGGAGGGAGATGGAGAGGAAGAGGACGAGGGAGACAAGGAGCGCCGCGGCCCCGTGGTCGACGCCGTACGGGAGACGCACGGTACCGAAGCCGAAGCCGGACCGGAGCCCGAAGTTGACGAGCAGGCTGCTGGCGACGGCGACGTTCGCCGCGAGGACGTTGGCCCGTTTCCAGTTGAGTCCGATCGCGATGACGGGGACGAGACCCGCCGCGAACGTGCCCCAGCCGAACACGCCGAGCAGCGCCACGAAGTCGCCGGAATAGAGCGCCACCAGCGCGGCCGAGATCGCCAGCAGGACCGTGATGACGCGCGCCCACGCGAGTTCGTTGCCGAGCGACCGGCCGCGGATGGCGTTCGGCAGGTCGTGCATGATGGCGGCGGTCCCGATGTTCAGGAACGCGTCCGCGGTGGACATGATCGCGGCGAGCAGCGCGGCGAAGACGACGCCGGCGAGCAGCGGATGGGTGAAGGTCTGCAAGAACTCGGGCGAGGCGGCATCCGGGGTCGCGAGCGCCGGGTGGCCGCCGCCGATCACCAGCGCCCGCATGGCGAAGCCGATTCCGATCCACAGCAGCGCCGCGAAGCTGTAGGCGATGACGCCGACCGGGATGACGTAGCGCAGTTCCCTCATGCGCCGCAGCATCATGAACTTCGTGATAATGTGCGGCTGCCCGGCCACGCCGATGCCGAATACGAAGAACCAGGCTAGCGCTCCCATGATCCCGATCGTTCCCCACGGTCCACCCGCCGCGCGGTCGTCGGCCGCCACGATCCGGCTGATCTCGGCCATCCCGCCGTCGAATGTCCCAAGCACCGTGATAAAAACGAGGACGGAGGCGACGACCATGATGACGCCCTGGATCACGTCGGTGTAGACGGAGGCCACGATCCCGCCGGTCACCGAATAGAAGACCAGGACCGAGCAGGAGATGGCGACGCAGAGCGCCAGGCTCGGGTTCTCGAGCACGCCCGCGTCGGCCAGAACGCCCTGCAGCACGATCGACATCGCGAGGATCTGGGTCGCGAGGTAGCCCAGCACGCCGAGCAGGACGACGAGGGCCACGGAAGCTCGCACCGACTCCGCGCCGTAGCGTGCGGCGGCCACGTCCGGCAGCGACACGCACTCCCGAAGTTCCGCCACGAGGCGGATCCGTTTCGCCACCAGGTTGAGGACGATGATGTTGGAGATGACGATCGTGCCGAGAATCCAGATCGAACTCGTCCCCATCGAGTACATGAGACCCGGGCCGCCCACGAACCCGAATCCGCTCATCGTGCTCGAGAAGATCGCGAACGCGGTCACGAACATCCCCAGCGTTCGGCCGGCCACGAAGAAATCGCTCGCCGACTTCGTGCGCCGGAGCGACCAGAGGCCCACGCCGACGCAGAGCGCCAGATACGCGATCACCGCGAGCAGCGTGATCAGGGCGCGATTCGCCTCCACCGGCCGCTATTCCCCGCCGCCGCCGTCGTCGCCGGAATCGCCGCGGGCGTTGTGGGAGCGTCCCCCTTTCTCCCTCCGCTGCGCGACAACCTCATCGAAGCGGGCCTGTTCGCGGGAGCCGAAGTAGGCGTGCTCGAACGCCCACGTGATGGCAAGCAGGGGAATCCACGGCGCGAGCGTGAGCCCGTACACCAGCAGGGAGGTCGGCGCCGTGAAACCGAGGACGATCGTCGCATCGCCGGCGGCATAGGCATCGAAGGACCACACGAGCACCACGAAGAGGAGGACGTAGCCCACCATCCACGCGCCGACCGCCCGCCGGATCCAGTGTCCTTCCCGGAACCCGATCAGCATCGTGACCCACATCGTTCCGAGCATGGCGATGCCGGCGACGTACGCCGCCCACGTCGGTGCGCCGAGTTCGCCCGCGTCGATCCCCACCTGCATCGGGGCGTGCGCGGGGTGGGGGAGCGGGGTGGCGCGGCCTGCCCCCGTGGCCGCCGCCGCCGCGAGCAGGCCGAGCAGGATGGCGCAAAGCGCGAGCAGCACCGCCATCAGACGAGTCATGTGAGCGTGTTTGCGGATCGGATCCCCCGGGTGCGGGAAGCGCCGAAGTTTGCCACGCCGCGAGCGTCGGCGCGAGACCGCGCGGGTTCGCCTCCTCGCGGTCGGAACCGGTGAGCTGGTGCTGGACTTGAGGTGTCGGTCCTGTGAGTTTGGCGCCCCCGGTGCGTATCGGCGTCGGGAAGACCCGTCACCGGGCTCTGATGCCCGCGAGAACGGGGCTCGCGGACATTCACCGATCACTCACACGCAACGCGCGGAGACGACATGACGGCACCAGCGCGGGTCGCCATCACGGGGGGCGCAGGGAATATCGGATACGCCCTCGCCTTCAGGATCGCGGCCGGGGACATGCTCGGGCCGGACCGGTCCGTCACGCTTCAACTGCTGGAGATCCCGCCCGCGCTCGACGCTCTGCGCGGCGTCGAGATGGAACTCAACGACTGCGCCTTTCCGCTCCTGCGCGGCGTCGTCGGGACTGTGGATGCGAGCGAGGCGTTCGACGGAGTCGACTACGCGCTGCTCGTCGGCGCCAAGCCGCGGGGGGCGGGGATGGAGCGGGGCGATCTGCTGGCCGACAACGGAAGAATCTTCGGCCCGCAGGGGCGTGCGCTGAGCGATCACGCGTCGCCGGACGCGCGCGTCCTCGTGGTCGGAAACCCGGCGAACACGAACTGCCTGATTGCGGCCGCCAACGCCCCGAAGCTCGACCGCCGGCAGTTCTCGGCCATGACCCGTCTCGACCACAACCGGGCGATCAGCCAGCTTGCCGAGAAGACGGGCACGCACGCGACGGAGATCCGGCGCATGACGATCTGGGGCAACCACTCGGCGACCCAGTACCCGGACATCAGCCGGTGCACGGTGGCGGGTGCCCCGGCCGCTGATCTCGTCGACGAAGGTTGGGTTCGCGACACCTTCATCCCGAAGGTCCAGAAGCGGGGAGCGGAAATCATCCAGGCGCGCGGCGCCTCTTCGGCGGCGTCGGCCGCCTCCGCCGCCATCGACCACGTGCGGACGTGGGTGCACGGCTCGCCGGAGGGGGACTGGACGAGCATGGCCGTGCACGCGGACGGACGCTACGGCGTGGCCGAGGGCGTGGTCTATTCGCAGCCCGTGACGTGCGCGGACGGCGACTACTCCGTCGTGGAAGGCCTCGACCCGAGCGACTTCAGCCGCGAGCGCATGGAGATCACGGACGCGGAACTCCGCGCCGAACGCGACGCCGTAGCCGACCTCCTCGGCTAGCCTTGAAGGCCGACGGGTTCGCGAAAGGACTGACGCCGATCCTGAACGTCTCGGATCTACAGGAGAGTTTCGCCTGGTTCGAACGGTGGGGATGGAGAAAAAGTTGGGACTGGGGCGATCCGCCGGACTTCGGAGGCGTCGTTTCGGGGGATTGCCAGGTTTTCCTCTGCCAGAACGGTCAGGGCGGTCGAGGCCGGAGCCCCGTAGCGAGGACGTTCGGACCGGACGGCGACGACGGGGCCGACAAGGGGGTCTGGATGTCGGTCTGGGTGGACGACGTCGACGCCGTGCATGAGCGGTGCGTCCAGCAGGGCCTCGAAGTCACGTGGCCCCCCGCGGACATGCCGTGGGGCGTGCGCGAGATGCACGTGCGCCACCCCGACGGTCACGTCTTCCGCATCAGCCGCGGCATCGATCTGGACTAATTGGGGCACTCCTCTAAAGCAGCGGGTCGGGTTCCCGGTCCGGCTCGGGCGCCTTGAGTGTCGTGTCCGTCGTCCAGATGTGGACTCTGCATGTCTCGTCTCCGGCCCCGCCGTGCCGTTGGTGCTCGGCCGCCCCGGCAAGTTGGGGCGGCCGCGGACCTCGTGCCAAGCCGAGAGGATTCGAGGAGGCGGTACTACTTGAGATCGCGGAGGATGCGGGCGGCGGCGCCGCCGCCGGGCCGGCCGTTGAGCCCGCCGCCCGGGTGCGTGCCCGCTCCGCACAGGTAGAGTCCGTCGATCGGGGTGCGGTATCGGGCCCAGCCCGCGACGGGGCGTCCGAGGAAGACCTGATCGAGCGTCATTTCGCCGTGATGGATGTTCCCTTCGGGCAGCGCGAACCGGTCGGCGAGGTCGGCCGGGGTCAGCACGTGCCGGTGCAGGATCGCCCCCTCGAGGTTGGGGATGTGCTCGGTCAGCGCCTGGACGACCGCATCCCCCAGCGCCTCGCGGCGCTCCGCGTTCCAGGATCCGTGGGTCAGTCGGAAGGGCGTGTACTGGGACGCTACGGACAGGAGGTGACACCCTTCCGGCGCGAGGGACGGATCGAGCGCCGTCGTGAGGACGGCGTCGAGGACCGGCCGTACGGAGGGACGCCCGTACTTCGCATCGTCGTACGCGCGCTCGATGTAGTGGATGCTCGGCGCAACCGTGATGGCGGCGCCGGCGAGCAGGGCGGCCTGGGCCACGTCGCCGCCAGGCAAAGCCGTCTGGGCCGCGTCGCCGCCCGACCGCAGGCGCGGCGGCTCGCCCAGCGCGAGGTGCACCTTCGCGACGACGCCCCGGTACTTGATGTTGTCGAGTGCGCGGAGGAACTCGGGGGCCAGTTCGCCGGGATCGACAAGTCCGAGCAGCGTGTGGCCGGGGTCGGCGGAGGAGACGACGCGGGACGCCGCGATCTCGCCACCCCCGGCGAGGGCGATGCCCGTGGCGTGCCCGTCCTCGACGCGGATCGAGGCCACCTCGTGGCCGAGGCGAACCTCCGCTCCCGCAGCGACGGCGACGCGCCGAAGAGCGTCACCCAGGGCACCCATCCCGCCGCGCACCTGGCGCCTTCGCCGCACGACCCCGCCCGCGCCGACCATGTGGTGGAGGAACATGTAGCCGGTGCCGGAGGCCAGCGGCCCCTGACAGATCCCGCGTATGCCCTCCGCCGCGAGCGTGCCCTTCAGCGCTTCGCTCTCGAACCACTCGTGGAGCAGCTCCTCCACCGTCATCGGGATGAGCCGCATCAGTTCGAGGGCGTCCCGCCGTCCCAAGCGGTTCATCTTCGCGCCGAGACGAAGAAGTTCCCACAGGTCGCCGCGGCCGGCGCCCGCGAGTCGCGGCGGTAGAGTGCCGTATAGCACGCCGAGGGCTCGGCTTGCCCGCGACATCGCGCGCACGAACTCGGGCCAGCGGGCGGCGTCCCGCGCGGAGAAGGGGCGAATCAGATCCGCCGTCCGGGCCGGATCCCGCTCCAGGATGAGCGCTTCCCCCTCCGGCTGCGGCGATACGACGCAGGGAGCGGGAGACATGAGGTCCAGCCCGGCGCCCCTCGGTCCCGCCTCCTTCAGGCCGAAGCCGGCCATGACGCGGGGATCGATCCCGGTCAGGCTGTGCGCGCCGGTGTCCACGCGATACCCGGGCCACACCTCCTCCGTGGCGCCACACCCACCGGCGGCCTCGCTCCGTTCGACGACAACCACGCGGAGTCCCGCTCGCGCCAGGTAGGCCGCCGCGATGAGACCGTTGTGGCCCGCTCCGATGACGACTGCGTCGCAGGCCTTCACCGGCCGGGTGCCGCCGTGGTTCCGGCGCCGCGCCGCCGCCGCAGGTCTCGGAGGATCTCGAGCGCGGCGAGCCGCCCGGAGGCCCCGCACACCCCGCCTCCCGGATGTGTGCCCGAGCCGCACTGATAGAATCCGCGCACGGGCGTCCGGTAATCGGCCCAGGCGGGCGACGGACGGAAGAAGAAGAGCTGCTGCGGCGTCAGTTCGCCGTGAAAGATGTTGCCCTCGGTGAGCCCCAGTTGCTCCTGCATGTCCAGCGGCGTGAGCACTTGGCGGTGGAGGATGGAGTCGGCGAGGTTCGGCACGTACTCCGAGAGCGTGTCGACGACGGCGTCCCCGAACGCCTCCCGCTTCGCGTCGTCCCAGCCGCCCTTGAGGTCGAAGGCGGCGTACTGCACGAAGATCGACATCACGTGCCGTCCCGGCGGCGCCATCCCGGGGTCGATCATGGACGGAATCACAATGTCCATGTAGGGCCGGTGCGAGAATCCGCCGTACTTCGCGTCGTCGTAGGCGCGCTCCAGGTAGTCCAGGCTCGGACTGATGGAGAACGCACCGCGCAGGTGCGGCCCTCCCCCAGGCAGGCATGAGAACTCCGGCGCCTCCGACAGCGAGAGGTTGACCTTCCCGGAGGAGCCGCGGATCCGAAAGCGCCGGATCGCGCGCGCGAAATCGTCCGGCAGCTCGTCCGGGTCAAGCAGGCCGAGGAAGGTGCGTTTCGGATCGACCCCCGACACGACCGTCTTCGCCGTGAGTTCCTCGCCGTCGTCGAGGACGACCCCGTGAACCCACCCATTCCTCGTGAGCACGCGCTCGACCGTGGCTCCGGTTCGGATCTCGGCACCGTGGGATTTGGCCGCCGACGCGATGGACTCGCTGACCATCCCGTTCCCACCCCGCGCGAACCCCCACGCGCGGAACACGCCGTCGATCTCCCCCATGTAGTGATGGAGAAGGACGTAGGCCGTCCCCGGAGAGCGAGGGCCGAGGAAGGTCCCGATGATCCCACTCGCGGACATCGTCGCCTTCAGCGGATCCGACTCGAACCACTCGTCGAGATAATCCGCCGCGCTCATCGTCCCCAACTTGAAGAGCGCATGGAACCGCTTCTCGTCGAGGCCGCGCGCGTGCCGTCCCAGCATGAGCAGGGTCTTCAGGTCGCGCAGTCCGGGAGAGATCGGGTCGGGTGGCACGACGCCGAGGAGGGGCTTCACGGCCCACGCGAGCTGGTACATGAGCGTCGCGAAGTCGTCGTACGCCTCGGCGTCCTTCGGAGAATGGCGATAGAGGTCGCGTCGCGTCTGGTCGTGGTCGGCCCAGCGGCCGAGGTAGTCGCCGTTCGGAAGCGGCGTGACCGTGCTCTCGAGGGGGAGGATCTCCAACCCGTGCCGCGCGAGTTGCAGGTCGCGGATGATTTCGGGCCTCAGCAGGCTCACGACGTAGGAGGCGACGGAATACTTGAAGCCGGGGAAGATCTCCTCCGTGACGGCGGCTCCGCCCACCAGGTGCCGGCGCTCGAGCACGACGACGCGAAGTCCCGCCCGGGCGAGGTAGGCGGCGTTGATGAGGCCGTTGTGGCCGCCGCCCACGATGATCGCGTCGTACGTGTTCGTCGCCCTCACGGCGTGGCCCGTTTCCTCTCCGGGTCGAAGAACGGGGCCTTCGCCACCGTGGCCCCGGCCCGGCGGCGCCGGTGCTCGACGGTCACCTCGATCTCGAGTGCGGTTCCGACGACTGCGGACTCCGCTTCGAGGTGCGCCAGTCCCAGGTAGGTCTTGAGGGTCGGCGACCAGCCCCGGCTCGTGGCGTATCCCACCTGTCGTCCGCCCGCGTACAGCGGCACGCTGTCGCGCAGGGTCGTGCCCGGGAGTTGCGGGGGGAGGCCGACGGTCGCGTAGGCGGCCTCGAGCGACTCCCAGTCGAGGGCGATCCCGCGGAAGCGCCAGGCGGGCGGGCGGGCCCGTTCGGCGCGGAGTGCCGCCCGGCCCACGAAGTTCGACGCCTCGAGCGACACGGTCCAGCCGAGGCCGAGTTCGTACGGAGACGACTTCTGGCCCTCGATGATCGCACGGTGGGCCGGGATGAAGTCGACGTCGACGAGGAGCAGGCCGGCCTCGAGGCGCGCCATGTCCAGGGCGAGCATGCCCGCCGGGGCGAGGCCGAACGGTCCCCCGGCCGCCGTGAGGGCGTCCCACAGCGGAATCGCGTCCGCCGCGCGGACCCAGATCTCGTAGCCGAGGTCGCCGGTGTAGCCCGTGCGCGATATTTCCGCCGCAATCCCGGCGATCCGCGCCGACATCACGCCAAAATAGCGGAGTTCCGCCACATCACCGTCGGTGATCCGCCGGAGCAGGTCGCGCGAACGGGGCCCTTGCAGGGCGAGCGCGGCCACGCGCTCCGTCTCTTCCTCGATGTTCACGTCGAGTCCCCGGGCGTTCTCGTGCAGCCACGTCAGCGTCGGTTCGGCGGACGTAAGGCGGAAGTCGGAGGCGCCGAGCCGGTGCAGGGTGCCGTCGTCGCGCACCTTCCCCGCCGCGTCGCACCAGGGCGTGTAGTACACCCGTCCCACGTCCTGCCGGTCGACATCCCGAGTCACGACCCGGTTCGCGAGCGCCGCCGCCCCCGGGCCCGAAAGCCGGTACTTGTAGAGGGGCGAGACATCGATGAGCGCACACGCCGAGCGGATGGCTTGGTACTCGTGCTCGTGCGTCGGCTCGTACGAACTCGCCGCGAAGTGCCCGGCCCAGCGCCGCCAGTTGCCCGCCTGGCAGAGCGGACCGGTCCGCTCGTGAAAGGGCGTTCCCCGGACGGCGGAAGGCACTCGCACCGTGGTTTTTCCGCGGGTGGCCGGCTGCCGGATCGGCGGACTAGCCGGGGAGCCGGAGGGCGACGAGTTCCCCCGGCACGCCGCGCCCCGCCACGGCGGCGACGATGTACTGCCTCCCGCCGTGCATGTACGTCATCGGGACGCCGGTCTGGTGCGCCGGCAGTTCGATCTCGGCCAGGATCTCGCCCGTCTCCTTGTCGTGTGCGCGCAGGAGGCCCGTGGGGTCCGCCGACATCGTCCCCCCGCCCGTGCCCGCGAAGAGCAGCGTGCTCGTGGCGAGGAGCCCCGCCCGGCTGGGCCGCCCGGTGCGCGGGACGTCGACGCCTTCCAGCGCCGGGTGTTCCTCGACGAACGACGGCGTGTGGTCGTTCGCGACCTGCCACACCTTCCGGCCCGTCCTCATGTCGAGCGCCGTGATCCGTCCCCACGGCGGCTTCAGGATCGGCAGGCCCCCCGGGCCGCCTACGCCACGCGGGCGTCCGGCGATGTAGCGCATGTTCGACGATTCGGGATCGTTCACCAGTCCGATCACCGTGCCGCGCGTCGCGGACCCTACGAAGAGCCTCTGCGTCTCGGGGTCGTACGCCGCGCCCGGCCAGTTCGCCCCCCCAAGGCTGCCGGGGGTGATGAGGGTCCCCTGGTTCCCCCCCTCGACGATCACGGTCGGCGGCGTGAACAGCTCGCCGAGCGTGAGGTTCTTCGCGATCTCGAGCGCCTCCGCCTTGAGTTCCGGCGTGAGGTCGATCAGGTCGTCCTCGGTCGCGCCCTGCATGTCGAACGGCACGGGGAGCGTCGGAAAGGGCTGCGTGGGGGCGTACCATTCCCCCGGCACGTCGCCGGCGGGCACGGGCCGTTCCTCGATCGGCCACACCGGCTCGCCCGTCACGCGGTCGAAGACGTACGTGAAGGCCTGCTTCGTCACCTGCGCCACGGCCTGGATCTCCCGCCCGTCCACCGTGATGTCCATCAGAACGGGTGCCGCCGGCGGGTCAAAGTCCCAGATTCCATGGTGCACCGTCTGGAAATACCACACGACTTCACCCGTGCTCGCGTCCACGCACACGAGGCTCTGCGAGTAGAGGTTGTCGCCGGGGCGATGGCCCCCGTAGTAGTCGCCCGTCCCCGCCTCCACCGGCAGGTAGACGTAGCCCAGGTTGAGATCCGCCGTGAACGGCGTCCAGACGGCGGCGTTTCCCGTGTAGTCCCAGGATCCGTCTTCCCACGTCTCGTGGCCGGGATCGCCCGGCTGGGGGATGGTGTGGAAAGTCCACAGCTGCTCGCCCGTCCGCGCGTGGAAACCCCGTACGTGACCCGGCGGCATCTCCTTGGTCGGAGGACGGCCTCCCTGCGGGAGCGCGGCCCCGACGACGATCACGTCTCCGACGACGACCGGGGGAGA
This sequence comes from Candidatus Palauibacter poriticola, assembly GCA_012270965.1. GTDB lineage: Bacteria > Gemmatimonadota > Gemmatimonadetes > Palauibacterales > Palauibacteraceae > Palauibacter > Palauibacter poriticola. The sequence goes on along the minus strand of JAAXHJ010000076.1, from coordinate 106,473 downwards.
ACTCGAGCCGATGCGGTCGTTCACCAGGTCCAGTTCCCGCCCGAGTCCCAGCTTGAGGTCCACGATTCCGCCTTCGCCGAAGGCCGGGTCGGGAAGGCCGGTCTTCGCGTCCAGGGAGACCATGTGATAGGCGGGCGTGATGAGAAGCACCCGCTCGTCGATGCCATTCGTCCAGTAACCGACGCCGCGCCCGGAGTTGCCGCGCGGCGCGTTCCTGCCGCGTTCGCCCTCGTCGAGCCGATACATCCAGAGCGTCTCCCCCGTCTCCGGATCGATCGCCACCGCCGCCCGCCGGAATCCCGCCGTGGCGTAGAGGATCCCGTTCGCGTACAGCGGGGTCACGCGGTAGTAGCCCTCGGGGGTCGGACCGAAGTTGCGCGCCTGCCAGCGCCACGCGATCTCCAGGTTCCCGACGTTCGAGGCGTCGATCTGGTCAAGGCGCGCGAAGCGCGTGGACCCGGCGTCTCCGGCCCAGTAGCGCCATTCCCCGTCCGTCGCGCCCGACTGCGCGACCAGCGCAAGGGGCCCGGCGCCGAGTCCCGCGCCGAGCAGGACCAGACCGCCAAGCCGGTTGGAACACCTGTTGCTTCCCTTCATCCGTTCCGCTCCACGTGACTTGTGCGAAGCTCCAAGCGACCCCGGGGCTTTCTCCGGTCACGCCCTACAGTCCGACGCGACGCGCCGGCGGGCAACACTTCACCCCGGTACGTCACTCGCGGAGGAGACGTGCCGGGAGGTGCCCGGGGCTCGAACAAGGACTGGGTGCATCCGCACGACCTTGCCCACCCGGGGGCGTCCACACACGGGTCGCTAGAACCGACCGGCCTCCACGAACCTGATCTCCGGAAGAATCAAGATAGGAAACGCGTGCGGTGCCGGGATCGAGGACGGCGAGCCGACGCGCTCCGGCGGCCGCCAGCCGTCGCGGGAATCTGAATTCTCCGGGACCATCACCCTCACGACCGTAGGCTTGAACTGGGTTCAGGCGCCAGTCGAAGGCAACGATGCGAGGATCTCTCAACCCCAATCGGAATCCACCTTAGCTTTGCCCTCGGACTGTCCAACGAAATAGGACCACCCCACAAATGTAGGTGTGGGGACCACCTCCGTTGGCCCTGGCAAGCCCTCGCTCTCGGTCACGCCGACCTCGAACTCGGCGTGCTCACGCCCACGGACGCCGTCTACGAGGTCGGATCCGTGACCAATCGAACTCCCGCGGGACACGCTCGTCACGCGCTGCTCCGCCGAGCCGTTCGATTTCGAGCCCGGCACGGCGATGACCTACAACAACTCGGGCTACTTTCTCGCCGGACTCCTGCTAGATTTGTGTCATCGGGAGCACGGGAGATCCATGAGGTTTCGAAGCGTGGGGGTACTGACGGCGGCGATCGCGCCTGCCCTATGTCGCAGCGCGGAGGTGAGCGGGCCTCGGGGTAGTCTGTGCGACACACGGCACGGCGCCGAGGTGTGCGTGGACCGATCCGAGTACCGGTCCAACGAGTCCATCCTCATCACCACGCGCAACGTGTCCGACCGTGCGATCTTCAAGGATGCGTGCGGTACGACCGCGATACCCGCGCCGGATTCGGAGGAGGGTTTTGCGCCGAACTACAATCCACGTCGGCACTGCGGCCGGGGGGTCACGCGAGCGGTGATCGTCGAGCGCATGGTGAGGCTCGAACCGGGAGCATCGACCCGGGAGACTCTGCGTTTGGGTTACTCTCCGCAGGCCTTCTTTCGCGTGACTGTGTGGCTCTTGGCACCGGACGGGGCCCTGGCTTTCGACACCCCGGCGATGAGCGGCGTCTTCGTTATTTTCCCGGGAGCCGGCAACTGAACCACGAATCCCCGAACCTCCGGAGATCGCGGCTGTCACGCAGGCTGCTCATGTCCATTCCGGCCGCCATCGTCGCACTGTCGTGCGGTGAGGAAGCCGCGGGCCCCGTGGGTTCGCTCTGCGCGACGCGGCACGGCCTCGAGGTCTGCGTGGACCGGCCCGAATACGAACCCAGCCAGTCGATCACGGTCACCTCGCGGAACGTATCCGACGCTCGAATCTTCAAGGACTCCTGCGCGGTCAAGCCGGTGGGGGTTACGAACCTCGAAGTGGAATTCGAGGCGTTCTACAACCCCACGCTGCACTGCGGCCGCGGAGCCACGCGCGCCGACATCGTCCGGAACATGGTCGAACTCGAACCCGGAGACTCGACGCGCGAAACCGTGACGCTCCCGTTCTTCTCGTTCCAGGGGTGGTATCGCGTGAACGTGTGGCTCTTGGATGCGGAAGGGAACCTCGCGGTCGACACGCCGGCGCGGAGCGGGATCTTCCAAGTGTTCCCCTCCGTAGGCGAATAGCCGTCATGCTTCGGATAGCTGGCATGATTCGCGCCGACCCTCCGCTCGTCGTGCTGACCGCGCTCGCGCTGCCGGGGATTTCGGCGGGCCAGGTGCCAGGGACTCCCGCGGGCCAGGTGCCGGGGACTCCGGCGGGCCAGATGCCGGCCGAGGTGCGCGAATACCATGCGCCAGCCGCCGTCCCCTCCCCCGTGATCGACGGATCGCTGGACGACGCGGGCTGGCGCGCCGCGCCGTGGACGGAGCCCTTCGTCGACATTCGCGGCGAAGGCTGGCGCGATCCCGACCTCGGGACGCGCGCCAAGATCGTCTGGGATGAACGCTTCCTCTATGTGGGCGCCGAACTCGAGGAACCGCACCTCTGGGCGACGCTGGCCGACCGCGACGCCATCCTCTACCGGGAACACGATTTCGAGGTCTTCCTCGATCCGGACGGTGACGGTCTCGCCTACTACGAACTCGAGATCAACGCGCTCGGGACGGAGTTCGATCTCTTCCTCGACAAGCCGTACCGCCGCAGGGGACGCGCGGACATCGCCTGGGACATCGAGGGCTTGCGCACCGCGGTGCGTCTCGAGGGGACATTGAACGACCCCTCCGACGAAGACATCGGCTGGACGGTCGAGATCGCGATTCCCTGGTCGGCGCTGCGTCCCCCCGGCGCACCCGCGGAAGCCGCCGCCTCGGCCCCGCGGCCCGGCGACCTCTGGCGCGTGAACTTCTCCCGCGTGCAGTGGCCGCTCGTGGTCGTGGATGGACGGTACCGGAAGCGGCGCGAACCCGTGGACTGGAGCGACCATCCCGAACACAACTGGGTCTGGTCGCCGCAGGGGGAGATCGACATGCACATACCCGAGAAGTGGGGCGTCGTGCGCTTCGTCGCCGGCCGGGACGCGTCCCCGTGAGGCGCAGAGAGTTCGTCCGGGCCGCCGGCGGCGCGGCGGCGCTGGGGGCGGCGCTCCCCGCCTGCGCCTTCCCGCCCGATCCGGAAGCGCCCTTCACGCTGTGGACGTGGGTGCACGGGGACCGCGATCGGGACGCCGCCGGCTGGCGCGAACAGTTTGCCCGGCTGCGCGAGGCCGGCTTCCACGCGGTGCTCGTGGGTGGCGGCGATGTCAATCTGGTGTCGGGAGCCGCCCGCGCGGAGGGACTCGAGTATCACCGCTGGTTCTGGACGATGAACCGCAACGGCGACGCCTGGGTCCAGGAGAACCACCCGGAGTGGTTCACGGTGAGCCGCAACCTGGAGAGTTCGCTCGACCATCCTCCCTACGTCGGGTACTACAAATGGGTCTGCCCCTCGCGCGGACCCGTGCGCGAATACCTGCGCGGACGCATCGCGGATCTTGCCGCGCACCCGGCCGTGGACGGCGTCCACCTCGACTACGTGCGCCACTGCGACGTCATCCTGCCCCGCGCTCTCTGGGAGACCTATGACTTGGTACAGCATGTCGAGCACCCGGAGTTCGACTTCTGCTACTGCGACGTCTGCCGCGAACAGTTTCGCGCGCTGGATGGGAGGGATCCGCTGGAGATTCCCGATCCGCCCGCCGACGCGGCTTGGCGCCGCTTCCGGTGGGACTCGGTGACAGGCGCCGTGCGCGAACTCGCCAAGGCCGCCCACGAGCACGGGAAGCCCATCACCGCCGCCGTTTTTCCGACCCCCTCCATCGCCCGCACGTTGGTCCGCCAAGACTGGGATCGATGGCCCCTCGACCGCTTCTTCCCGATGCTCTACCAGAACTTCTATTTGGAAGACATCCCCTGGATCGGCGACGGCGTGGGCGAGGGCATCGCGGCCCTTGAGGCGGCGGCTTCCGCGGCGGGCGCGCGAGGCGGGCGCGGCCGGCGTGTCGATGTTCGAAATGGATGGCCTCACGGACGAACACCTCGCCGCCCTCCGCCCTAATCCGTGAATCTGCGGTCCCCGGTGCTCATATCTCCGGTCTTTGCCGATCCGGTGCCCCGATAGACGTCGCCGACTTCCTTCCGGTCTGCCGGGCTCTACCCTGTGCAGCGCCGCGCCCGGAGGTCGAACGTCGCGCGGGGGGGTGTCCGGGAGCCGGACGTCATGTCCTTTCTCTTGGCTCCTCGCTGTTTCAAGTGGGTAAGTTGGAAGTCGAGTTTACCGCACACGAGATAGGCGATGACGATGAGGTTCTCGGTGGTCCGGTAACGGCCGGGCCCGGGCCTTGGCGGCTTGGACGAGGGAGTTGATGCCCTCGATCATGCCGTTGGTGATCCTGGACCGGAACCAGAGCAGGATGCCGTCCCGGTGCTTCCGGATGGTCTTCACCGCGTTGATGACGGGTGGGAGACCGCTCTGCCGGCCCACCGGCACCACGTGTCGAGGTAGACCTGCGCCAGCCGGGGAGGGAGATCCCGGAAGGCCTCGAAGGAGAGCTTGATCCGGTAGGCGAGGGCCGTCCTCAGGCTCCGGCCGGCCGGATCGAGAAGTTCGTCGAGCCGCTCGCGCTGGGAGGCGGTGAGCTTGCCGCGTCGCTTGAGCCACGGGAAGCGGGTGCGGTTCAGCTCGGGGCGCTCCTTGCGCTCGGCCCGCCTCACCTCGTCCACGGTCCGGTTCATGACCCGTTGGACGTGAAAGCAGTCGAAGGTAACGCCGGCCTCCGGGGACGCCTCCCGCCCCCCCTCATGTACGCCGCCGACATGTCCATGCACAGATCCCGGACGCTGTCGGCCCGGCCCCCGTGCGCCTCGAGGTCCTCCCGGAACAGGCCCACGACCGCGGCGTCGCGTACGGGAGCCGGGAACGGTCCAGGTCGACGAACAGCGTGATGTAGTCGTGGCCCCCGCCGCTACGCCGTCTCGTCCACCGCCGCGGCACGCACCGACGAGAGGTCCGCCTCCGACCGAGCCTCCTCCACACGGCGCTTCAGCAGCCGCCACAGCCGCCTGTCGTGCCCGCCCACGAGGCGGGCCACCGCCCTGACCGGCATCTCCCGCGCCGGGGCCACCACCATCGCGTCGAACCACAGCGTGAAGCCCAATCCCGGCTCCGACCACGGCACCCTCGCCCGCCTTACCCCGCACGCCGGACACCTCACCCGCGTGTTCGGGTAGGCCCGGTGCCGGAGGACGTCCACGTCCCGCAGGCGCTTCGGGCTCGCGTCGTGCGCCTTGCAGCCCCCGCGCCCGCACGAGGGGCAGCCAAACGTCCCGCCCGGGTCGAAGTCCAGGAGCGGGTCCAGGCGGCGCTCCGCCGCGTCGAACTCCGTCCGCTCCACCCACCACGGCCACTCGAAGCCCAGCGTCCGCTCGAACAGTCCCCGCCCCGCAATGCCGAGCCCCGCCCGGCCGCCCCGCGTTCCTCCACGCCCCGGCCGCCCCCGGAGACCACCGGGCACCTCACGGACCCGCACGGGAGCCGCCGGACATCGCCGCCGACCCCCCTACTCAACTGAACCTCATCCACCCGAACAGCGAGGAGCCCTCTTGCAGAAGTCATCGGGGGGCGGTATCGTTGTGATCAACCGGTCTTCCACTGCCTACTCGAACGGAGATCACCATGGTCCGCCACTGCTATCGCGCCTTCCAAGCTCTGGTCGCCATGCTTGACGATGAAGCTCGTCATCCAAAACTGGCACTTATGAACCGCCGTGCCTTCGCGTCGCTTGTTAGCGTCATCGCGATCCCACGGTTGCTGCCCGCCGCCCAACCTGACTCAGCTCCGTACCCCCTCGCGTTCGACTGCGGATGCGTCAACGGTGATTGCGATCAGTCAGAGGGATATCATCCCGATCCTTCCGCGGGGTGTAGTAACTTCTGCGGAGGACCCGTCACGTGCCCCACGGCCCATTGTTGGTGCGCCCCGTACCAAGGTGGCTACAAGCAGTTCTGCGATTGCATTCGCGAGGGCCAGCGGTGTGTTTGCGCTAGGGAGGTCTCGGGTTGCGGTGGAGGAGGAGGCGGGCGTCACCCCGGAGAGCTAATGTAACAGCAGTCTACTTGAGTTCGAGTTCGTGGAGTTCGAGATGAATCGTAAGCGATTCGCTGGAGGCGTCCGTTCGTTGCTTTCGTCCAAGACGGCCCATCTGACGCGTCGGCAACGCTATATCCTTTCTATAAGCACCGGTGTAGCGGTCGGTTCGCTCACGGGGGATCCGTTGTTGCTGCCCGGGCTCGTCGCATTGGCGACGTTGGCGGGATGGCTGGCAAACTTCTCGCCTTGAAGTTTCAATACAATCCTCGTGATTGCGTCCCCGTGTGGTGGCGTCCAAAAGGGTTGGATGCGACAGTTTGCATCAGGTCCTGTCGCACACGTGGTCGGAATTCTCGGCGGCAGTGCTGCGTTAGGCGGCCTACTCGCCGTCGCGGGTAATGCGGTCGGTGATCTGCGCGTCATCCAGGCCTGCCTTCTGGCTAGTGCCGCCATGTTAACCGTCGGTCCCATCGTGCGCTGGCGTCGGCCGCCGCTAAGCTCCAGATGGATGTTTCCCAGACAATGGATGCGATGGGGACGGGTCCGGTACTCATTTGCTTTCGGATTCGCCCTTGGACTTGGGTTCCTTACGATCGTATCCAGCGGAACATACTATCTGTTTTGTCTTGGCGTGGCAACGTACGCGGAAGCCGCGGAAGCCGTCGGATTATGTCTTCTGTTTGGCGCGTCTCGCGGCACGCCCATTCTCCTCGCCTCGCGCTGCTTGGCGGATAGAATGGAGCGACCGTTCGATTGTTTGCAGATCATACAAAGAAAACAAGTACAAATCGATGTTGTCGGCAGGGTGATCGCTTCAGCATTGGCGGGTGCCGTTCTGCTGGAGGTCGCTCTCCCTAGGTGAACGTCTCGACTGCCGTCTGCGGCGAGGAGGACTTGACGATGACTCAGGAGCGTCTCGTGCCCGGGCGCATCGACTTGACGGTCGGCGATGTGGAGGGTGCCGAGGAGTACTTGTTCGGATCGATTCGGGGTTTGGAGTTCGATGCGGGGGGACGGATTTTCGTCGCCGACGGCGACGCCGGAGAGGTGAGGGTCTTTGACGCCAAGGGAGGCCACCTGTTCACGATCGGCGGGAGTGGTGGTGGGCCAGGTGAGTTTCTGCAGTTCCCGTGCAACTTAACGTTGGATCCGGAGGGACGGTTATGGGTCGCGGACGGGGAATTGCGATGGCATCGATACTCAGTAGACCGGCGCGGGGCAGTATTCGAGGGAACGGTGGGGTTGCCGGACGGATACCGGGGGTGGTGCGAGCCGCTCTCTTTCCCGAGAGACGGCGAGTTCATTACAGAGGTTGTACGCGGCGGACAGCAGGGGGCGGAAGCGGAACATGTTCTTGCACGCGTGGACTTGGTCGGGCGGATCCTTCAGGCGTGGCCCGTCAGGGTCGGGCGGGCGCTGGAGGATTTCGGCTGGACGTCAGTAACCTTCTCGAGAGACCGGGGGGCGGATGTCACGATTTTGTTCCCCCCTCCATTTCCCCGCCGCCCCCTTTGGGCCCGCGCTCGCAGCGGCGGATACGCTCATGTGGAGACGCACCGGTTCCGCGTTGAGGTGTATGAAACGGACGGCGAATTGATTACCGTAATCGAACAACCGGTCGCGCCTCCCCGGCTTACGACCGAAGAGCGTCGCCGAGCGGAGGCGACGCTCGACTCTCTGCGCGCGCAGTTCATTCCCCTCGGCGGCTATCCGGACTTTATGGTTCCGGACACCAAGCCGCCCGTTCAGGGGCTGTGGTTTGACGCCGACGGACGCCTGTGGGTGATGATCAACACAGTAGGCATCGGCGGAGACAACCGCGCCCAAGTGTTTTCTGATGCCGGGATCTACCTGTTCACGGCAACATGGCCTGATCGCGTATCGCTCGGTCATGGTGCGATTCGCGGAGATACGGCGATCGGTGTACAGTTAGGTGCATTCGACATCCAGCGTGTCGTACGTATTCGGTTTGACACTCCGTGAACCCGAATCCTGCATTTCCGGATGATCGGGGGCTGGGTCGCGATTATGACCGTCGACCGCGGCGGTTAGGCGCCGGAAGGGGGCGTTTTCGCGGCGAGGGAGGGAGACCTGGACGGTCGGGGCGGACCGGGGGAGCGTCCCGGGCGGCTCGCGGAGACACGGGGACGAGGCGCCGCCGCGCGGCGCCTTCGCGGAGGCCGGGCGGGGGTCGGTCAGGCGGGCGCGGGCGGCGGCGGACCCGGCTCGAGGGTCCCGAGGGTCCGTCGCGGGAGGCCGATGGCCGGGTCGGCGCTCGCGAACCTGAGGGAGGTTCGGGGGGCGTGAGAGGTGATCCTCGCGGGCGCGCGCAGCAGGCGCAGCCGGATGCCGTGCGGCTGGACGGCGCGCCAGCCGCCGCCGAGGACGTTCGCGCGCAGAATGTGGAGGAGTTGGTGGGCGAGCGCGACGAGGCCCCACGGCGGGGCGTTGCCGCCCAGGTCGTCCACCGCGGCGCGCCCGGCCGAGAGCTGGCCCGGCTCGCCGATGCGCCGCTCGACGACCGCCCCCGCGTTGTATGCGCGCCACGCCTCCACCGGGCCGATGTCCTCGATGTTGGTGAGCACGTCGGCGCTCATCGAAGTCTCCCACGTCGCGAGATCGAGTTCCCCCTCCTCCGGCCGGACCCGCCTCCGCCTCTCGACCGAGAGGAGCCGCGTACCCCACAGCTCGCCGGAGGCGGTCCTCAGCTCCCGGCCCTCAGCCTTGGCGGCGGTCCGCCATGCGCCCCGGAAGCCGGGGAGCCACGGGTGCCGCGGCACCTTGAGCAGATAGGATGCGCCGAGCGCCTCCATGCGGGCGACGATGCGCTTGCCGAAGAACCCCTTGTCGAGCCGCACGGCGATGTCCCGCACCCCGGCCCCCCTCGGGCGGTCCACCAGCTCGGCCAGCCACGCCTCGGCCCCCCGGGACGTGTGCGCGCCGCCCGGCCGCCAGCGCACTCCGAGGCAGTCGCCCGTCTCCGCGACGTAGTCCACGAGGGGATGGTGCGAGGGACGGCCCCGCTTCTTCGGGTTGTAGCCCCGCTCCGCCCCCGCCCGCCTCACCCCGTAGCGCACCACGACCGTCGAGTCCATCGCGATCGTCGCCTTCCGGGACGCCCCGCCCGACATCTCCCAGCGCCGCCGAACCATCCGCCACGGCAGCTCGTCCAACAGCGGCGACAGCACGGGCGCCGCGCACCGCGGCCAGCGCCCGAACGTGGCCGGGTGCGGCACCCGCGACCAGCCAAAGACGCGGCGCACGCCCCGCCGCTCGAGAAGCGGCAGGTCGTCCATCACCCCGCCGCCGCACGGCAGCGGCACCACCCACAGCTCGACCATCAGCGACGGCCGGTAGCGGCCGGCAACGCTCCCGCTCCGCCGGTCGATCCAGCCGCCCAGCCCCAGCGCGTCCCACAGCCTCCGCACCGCGACCAGGCCGCCCCCGTCGGTGATCCGCCCGCCGCCTCCGCGAACCCGCAGCGCGGCCGCCGATCCTTGTACGTGCGGCCGGTGTCCGATATAGTCGTTTCCACACACCATCCGGGTGTCCTCCGTTCAGCGGTGAACTCTTGTCAAGTCCCCCTGAACGTGGGGCGCCGGATGGTGTTTTTCCATAGTCCACAACTATGCCCGCACTGGCGAACGGGCCCTTCCGGCCCGTCTGCGGCCACCGTCCCGGACGAACCGAGCGGGAACGATCGCAGGATCCGGGGTGAATTCCCCGACTCCTCTTCATGTAAACCCGTCATGAAGACCATGGCCGTTGTGTCCGGTAAAAGTTTGGAGGAACCCTGTGGCCATCGACGCGATAATTGCAATCCGGGCCGGTTTCGGTACGTTGCTATTATTGGCTGCGATACGGAAGATTCGGAACCCTCATGCGCTGCACAAGGTAGCAATGGAACTGTTCCCATTGCGTGCCGGCGTTCGGTCGACGGCCATTGGCGCGCTGATAGGTGTGGAGATGATACTCGGCGCTTTATTGATGTCAGGCTTGTGGCTCAGGATAGCCGCTTTCGCCAATGCGGTGTTGTTTGGCGTGTTTCTTGGGGTTCTGGCTTTACTTTACCGACGCGGCGGCGCGGGCTGTGGATGTTTTGGAGGTTGGGGCGATCAACGGCCCGTGCGGGCTGTCGTGCTGCTTCGCGGGATCTTGCTGTTCATCGCAAGCATTGCTCTCTGCGCGGGCATCGTCGGCGACGCGCGAGTGCATGAGCCGCTGTGGATGTTGGGAATAGGCACGCTTGCGCGGAGTATGTTTTGGATAGGACTGGTGACGCTGCTGTATCTGCTGCTGGAGGCGAGGGAGGCAGTTGTTCACACACGTTCAAGAGTGTTCTCGGGGAGAGGACGATGATGAAGGCGCGATAGACCGACATCAGTCGACCCGGCAGCAATTAGGACCACTGCCATCAAAGGAGGAGAGATGTTCTTTATGGCGAGCTATGTGGCGTTGTGGTTGGTTGTTCTTGTGCACACAATGATCATGATTGGTATGTTCCGTGAACATGTGGCGCTCATGGAGCGCGTCGGTCACGGCGGAAAACGACTACATGGACCGACGGAAGGATGGAGAGTACCGCCTATCGTTGGTCTAGTTCTTCAGGCTGGGGCGCCGCGTACCCAACATGAGGCCGGAACGATCGTCGTCTTCATGAGTGTGGGGTGTCAGCCGTGTTGGGGGCGACGGGAGGCCATATCGGAATTTGCGAAGGAGTCGGCGGGAGCAGTGCGGACGATTGTAGTGTGCGCTGGCCAACAATCGGAAGTACGCCGCTTTGCGGAAACGTTGGACCGCAGGGTTAGAATCATCGGCGACGTCAACGGTGCGACGACGAATGATTGGCGGATTTCGATGACGCCCGTGGCCGTCGCGGTGGATGAGGCGTCGCGGGCGAGTGGAACGATCAACAATCCGAGCTATGTTGATTTAACGGCGTTGGCGGCGCGGTTGCGGGAGTTTCAGGGCTAGTGCGCATGATGTGATGGACGCATGTGCGATGGGCGACAGTGGGCATTATCAATCAATGCCGGGTCGCGTGGCGGCCGAGTGATATGGCTATTCCTCGAACTGCTGCGTGACGGGGTGAGGCCGGCAGATCCCGTCGGCGACACGGCTGCGAGTCGGGGTACGTTCACGATTTGATCGGGTCGTGCGCATGGTTGACCGTGCACGGGGAGGGGATCTTACGCGGTCGTTTCGACGGGCTCGCCTCGGGAAGGCGGAGGGGACCGGTGCGGCGAGGCTCGGGATTTGTCGCCGGCAGGGTCGGCTCCCCGCGGGCGTGCCATCCGCGGCGGCGGGTGTGTGGCGCGGCGGGGTTGCGAGGTTGCAAGTGTCGCGACGCCGGGTTCTTATTTCGCGCGATCAATCGACCAGCGGACAGGAGGCGACGCGGAGCCCTTGTTCCGAGAGAGCCGTGGCATCAGGATCGAAGCATCCACACGGGCCGCCGCCAACCGCAGGAGTCTGCCATGTCTCGCCGCATCCTCGGACTCGGAATCGTCGCCGTTCTTGTTTCCGCCTCCCCCGCCTCCGGCCAACGCCGCGCAATGACGATCGTGGATCTGATCGACATCCCCGGTCTCGCCGACCCGCGGATATCACCGGACGGATCGGAGGTGCTGTACGTGAGGACGGACACCGACTGGGAGGCCAACGGCACGGTTTCCCACATCTGGCGCGTCGCGATGGACGGCTCCGGCGCGACGCGCATGACGAACGGCGAGGGCGGTGAATCGAGCCCGCGCTGGTCGCCCGACGGATCGCGCATCGCGTTCGTCGCGAACCGGCACGATACGGAGTACAACCAGGTGTTCGTGATGCCGACGCGCGGCGGAGAGGCCGGCGCCGTTAGCGAACACCCGACGCCCGTGAGTTCGATCTCGTGGTCCGGCGACGGCGCCTGGATCTACTTCATGGCGGTCGACGAGAAGTCCGCGGCCGAGAAGGCGCGCGAAGCGGTCAACGACAACGTGTTTCGCTATGAAGAGGACAAGCTTCCGACCGGACTGTGGCGGGTTCCCGGCGACGGCGGTCCGGCGGAGCGCGTGACGGAGCCCGGTCTGATGGTCCGCGGATACTCGATCTCGCGCGACGGCACGCTCCTCCTCGTGCAGTTGGCGCCGACCGCCCTCTACGACGACCTGCTCAACTCGGAGCTGTGGGTGATGGGCCCCGACGGGACGGACGCGCGCCGGATCACCGACAACCACGTGGGGGAGGTCGGCGCGTCCCTTTCCCCCGATAACCGCCACGCGCTCTTCGTCGCGAACACGAACGACGAACTGAGCGACTTCTACTTCAACCAGCGTCTGTTCGTCGTCCCGACCGATGGCGGCGACCCCGTCTCGGTGGTGCCCGGCGGGAGCTTCGACGTGAACGCCGCGATGTGGTCGCGGGACGGCCGCTCGATCTACTTCCGCGCGAACACCGGCGTTCGCCAGCAGATCTACTCCGTGCCCGCCGACGCCTCGGATGCGGGCCGGGCCGAAGCGGTCACCGAGGGAGACCACTCGGTCGGCGCCTGGGACTACCATCCCTCATCCGGCACGCACCTCTATTCCGTCAGCAGTTCGACCAACGCGGGAGACTTGTGGGCGACGGCCGGATCCGGGGGGCCACGCCAGGTCACCCACCTCTTCGACTATCTGGCCGAGGAGTTCCTCCTGCCGCGCATCGAAGCCGTGCGGTACGCGGGCGAGGATGGCGTCGAGGTGGAGGGCCTCATCTTCTATCCCATCGACTATCGGGAGGGCGAGCGCTATCCGCTCGTCGTGCAGACGCATGGCGGCCCCCCGTCCTCCGACAAGTTCCGCTTCGCGCGCTCAAGCAACTACGAGACCGTGCTCGCCGCGCGCGGCTGGTTCGTCTTCAAGCCCAACTATCGCGGGTCCACCGGATACGGCGACGACTTCCTGCGCAACATGATCGGCAACTACTTCGACCAAGCCCACAAGGACGTGATGGCCGGAGTGGATTATCTCATCGACCGCGGCCTCGTGGACGGCGACCGCATGGCGAAGATGGGCTGGAGCGCCGGCGGCCACATGACGAACAAGATCATCACCCACACGGACCGCTTCAAGGCGGCTTCCTCGGGCGCGGGGGCCGTGAACTGGATGTCGATGTACGCGCAATCCGACGTCCGCATCTATCGCACGCCCTGGTTCGGGGGCACGCCCTGGTCGGAGGACGCTCCGATCGAGCAGTACATGGCCGACTCGCCGCTCTTCGACCTTCACAGGGTCGTGACCCCGACCCTGGTCCTCGTCGGGGAGAACGATGAGCGCGTGCCGATGCCGCAGTCCGTCGAACTGTACCAGGGATTGAAGCACAACGGCGTCCCGACCCACCTCTACGTGGCGCCCGAGCAGGGACACGGCTGGGTCGAGCTGCAGCAGCGCCTGTTCAAGGCGAACGTCGAACTGGACTGGTATTTCCGCTGGGTCCTGGGCGAGGAGTACGAGTGGGAGACGTCCCCAGTGCACCCGGACAAGAATGAGGCCGTTACCACGGCAGGCGGGTAAGCTCCGGGTCGCCGACGGTCTCCTCGGCCTCCCGGGCGGCGACGATCTTGAACCTGTACAGATAGTTGTATAGGTTCCTGTACATGATCAGGGTCAACATTGCCGAGGCTCGGGCCGATCTGGCTCGGTATCTCGCCCGCGTGGAGCGCGGCGAGACGGTTACGCTGTGCCGGCGCAACGTGCCCATCGCGGAGATCCGTCCCCTGCCGTCGACACCGGTCCGGGAGCGTCCGATCGGAATCGACAGGGGCATGAAGGTGCCGGCGAGCTTCTTCGAACCCCTGCCGGAACCCGTGCTGCGGGCGTTCCAGGGTGACGCGAGCGAGCGGTGAGGCTGCTCGTCGACACGTGCACGTTCCTGTGGCTGGCGGCGGCGGACTCCCGGCTGTCCCGGACGGCGGAGGCGGCGTGCAGAGACCCGGGCAACACGGTGTATCTGAGTGCGCTCTCGGCTTGGGAAATCGCGATCAAGCACGGCCTCGGACGGTTGCCGCTCCCCGAGTCGCCCGTCCGCTACGTTTCGAGCCGGCGCGAGTGGCTGCAACTCGAACCGCTCCCCTTCGATGAGGCGGCGGCGACCCAAGAAGTGCTCCTGCCGACCCGCCATACCGACCCCTTCGACCGCGGTCTCGTCTCGCAGGCGATCGTGAACGGATTGAAGATCGTCACGCCCGACGAGGCGATTTCGTCTTATCCCGTTCCCGTCCTCTGGTGATCGCCCGCCGCCGGAGCCGACTCGGAAGGAGAGCATGAGATGAGAAGCGCGTGGAACGACCGCGAGGCCGCGGAACTCGTCGAACGGTACGCCGCCGAAGGCGTCGGGGAGGACCTCGCGCTGCGGGTCTACACGACGCGGCTCCTCGGATCCGAACCGCGACTCGTGCTGCACGGGGGCGGGAACACGTCGGTCAAATCGAGGGCCCGCGACGTGACCGGGACGGAGCTGGACGTGCTGTACGTGAAGGGGAGCGGGTGGGATATGGGGACGATCGAGCCGCCCGGACTTCCCGCGGTGCAGCTCGATCCGCTCCTCGCGTTGGCCGGCATCGACGCGCTGTCCGACGAGGACATGGTCAACCTGCAGCGCCGCAACCTGCTCGACTCGAAGGCGCCGAACCCGTCCGTCGAAACGCTCCTGCACGCGTGGGTGCCGCGGACGTTCATCGACCATACGCACGCCAACGCGGCGCTCGCGCTGACGGACCAGCCGCACGGGGAGGAGATCTGCCGCGAAGTGTACAGCGACCGGGCCGCGATCGTGCCCTACATCATGCCCGGCTTCGATCTCGCGAAGGCAGCGAAGGCGGCGGCGGATGCCCACCCGAGGGCCGAAGGGCTCGTCCTCCTCAAGCACGGGCTGTTCACCTTCGGGGACACGGCGCAGGAGGCGTACGAACTCATGATCGAGTTCGTGAGTCTCGCCGAAGCGCGCATCGAGCGCGGGCGCCGGACGGTGTTCGCCGCCGCCGCGGCACCCGGCGCGGTCGCTTCCGCGAGCGAGATCGCGCCCGCCATCCGCGGCATGCTGGCGATCCGCCGGGAGGGCGACGGCGCGGAGGTCGAGCGCTTCATCCTCGAGCACCGGGTAAGCCCCGCCATTCTTGCCTACGTCGGCGGCGACGAACTGTCGCGCTACAGCCAGGTCGGCACCGTCACCCCGGACCACGCGATCCGCACGAAGCCGCTCCCCGTCGTGCTCCCGGCGCCACCCGCCGGGGATCTCACGGCTTGGACCGGCAGGGCGCGAGCCGCCGTGGACGCCTACGGGGAGGCCTACACGACGTATTTCGAGCGCCACAACCCGCGCTACGGCGGGATGAAGCGCATGCTCGATCCAAGTCCGCGCGTGGTCCTCGTGCCGGGCGTGGGTCTGTTCGCGAGCGGCCGGGACGCGCGGGCCGCGGCGGCGGCGGCCGACCTCGCCGAAACCACCGTCGATGTCATCACGGATGCGGAGAGCATGGACCGCTTCGAGAGCATCGCCGAGTCCGAGTTGTTCGACATCGAGTACTGGTCGCTCGAACAGGCGAAACTGGCCGGCGCGAGGGAGAAGACGCTGGCGCGCCACGTCGTGGTCGTCACCGGCGGCGCGGGCGCGATCGGCCGGGCCACCGCCGCCGCGTTCCGGACCGTCGGCGCCGAGGTCGCCTTCTTCGACCTCCCCGGCCCCGCGCTCGACGACGCCGCCGCAGCCGAAGCGGGGCTCGCCGTCCCATGCGACGTGACGGACGACGCGTCCGTGGCCCGCGCGTTCGACATCGTCGCCGCCCGCTTCGGAGGCGTCGACATCCTCGTCTCCAACGCCGGGGCGGCGTGGCGCGCCCCGATGGCCGACGTGACGGATGACGTGCTGCGGGAGAGCTTCGAGTTGAACTTCTTCGCCCACCAGCGCGTCACGCGCGTGGCCGTGCGCATGATGCGCGCCCAGGGGACGGGCGGTTGCCTCCTCTTCAACGTCTCCAAGCAGGCCGTCAACCCGGGTCCGGACTTCGGCCCCTACGGGTTGCCGAAAGCGGCGACCCTCGGACTCGTGCGCCAGTACGCCATCGAACACGGGTGGGAGGGCATCCGGTCGAACGGGGTGAACGCCGACCGCATCCGAAGCGGCGTGCTCACCGAGGAGATGATCTCCGCGCGCTCCGAGGCGCGTGGCGTGAGCGAGGACGCCTACATGCGCGGCAACCTTCTCGGCCGCGAGGTCCGCGCGGACGATGTCGCTCGGGCTTTCATCTCGCTGGCACTCGCCCGCGCGACGACCGGCGCCATTCTCACCGTGGATGGCGGGAACGTCGCAGCCGCCCTCCGCTGACCCGAAGCGGGACGCTTCAGTCCCAAGCACGCATCGAGGTCCGTGACGTTCCCCAGGGACCGCACGTCGCGCTCTACGTAGGTCGTCGTGTAGTCGCGCAGCCAAGTGTCCGCGGGGACACGGCGGTCGTGGATGCGCGGATACGCTCCCGTCCACAGCGTCTCCAGCAAGCTCGGAGACGAACCGCCGAAGCGCCCGAGTTCATCGAAATCCGGAGGGAATCGGTAGAGGAGGCCCACCCGCCCGGCGAGCGACTGGCTCACCGCATCCGTCAATCCCAAATGCTGCGATTCCGTCGGCACGAACCGGCCGGGCGTGGGATTCTCGTCCACTTCGCCCCGCAGGTAGGAGGTGAGGTCCGGAGCACGCTGCACCTCGTCGATGACCGCGCCGCGCCGGTACTCCCGCAGGAACCCGCGAGGATCCTCCCGGGCGTAGGTACGCAGGTCGAGACCTTCGAGCGACACATACGGCCGGTCCGAGAACACCGCGCGACACCGCGTGGTCTTGCCGGACTGCCTCGGGCCCGTGACCATGACCACCGGATAATGGCGCAGTCGCCGGCGTAACGGGACGGCGAGACTACGATCGATGATGGGCACGGTCCGGTGCCTCCGTCCCCGTCTTGAACGAGGAGTCCGGAGCGCAATGGCTCGATCCAACGCGACCTCGATGGTGGCGTGCCTGGCCTTGGCCGCCTGCGCGCCAAGGGCGGAGGCACCCGGCTGGCCGGGCGAGACGTGGCCGGTTTCCACGGCGGAAGCCGAGGGGGTGGATCCGGCCGCGATCGACTCGCTCATCGCGGACATCGATGCCGGGCGGTACGGCCTCATCGACCAGTTCCTCCTCATCCGCAACGGGCGCATCATTGCGGACCGCCGCTGGGACCACGGCGCGCGGTACGCCGAACTTCTCACCGCGCGGGAGGACACGGCGGATCACCAGTACAACTACGATCACCCGTCGTGGCACCCGTACTACCGGGACACGGGGCTGCACTCGCTCCAATCCGTGACCAAGAGCGTGACTTCGGTCGCGTTCGGCATCGCCATCGACGAAGGTCACATCCCGGGCGTCGAGGCACCCGCCTGGCCGTACTTCGAAGCGTATGGCGTCGACGTCGCCGAGGCGCGCCGCGCCGCGACCGCGTTGGAGGATTTCCTGACCATGCGGAGCGGGATCGACTGGGCCGTCCCCGGCCAGACCTACGAGGACGAGGCGCACCCCACCTCGGTTCTCGAGGCGAGCGACCGGTGGATCGACTACGTCGTGGCGCAACCGGTGGGGACGGATCCCGGCACCCGCTTCGACTACAACGACGGTGTGAGCGTCCTGCTCGGGAAGATCGTGCGCGAGGCGACTGGACAGCGGCTCGACGCGTGGGCGGAGGAGCGCCTCTTCCGCCCCACCGGCATCGACGAGTACTACTGGAAGATCGCCCCCGACGGCGAGGTCGACAGCGAGGGCGGCCTCTACCTCTCCACCCACGACCTCGCCCGCATCGGATACCTCATGCTCCGCGGCGGGGAATGGGACGGCCGGCAGGTCGTCTCCCGGCAATGGATCGAGGCCTCGACCTCACCCGTTGTGCCCGACGTGGCCCCCGACAACGGTCGGCCCGACACGGGTTACGGATACCAGTGGTGGGTGCCGGCGCACGAGGATGGCGAAACGCGGGTCTTCGCGGGGAACGGCTACGGAGGCCAGTTCCTCCACGTCGTGCCCGAATACGATCTTATCTCCGTGTTCAACGGCTGGACGCTCCACGAGCAGCCCGAACTCTTCAGTTGGACGGCGCTCCAAGACCGCATCCTCCCCGCCATGGCCCCCGCGAACGACACTTCCCCTTGAACGCGCTCCCCGGAGGCGCGCCTTGAAGACGACGCGGGGCTTCTCGATTCTCGCGGGGCTTGTGTTCTCCATCCGAGTCTCACGTCAAGCCTGGTCGAGCGCGGCCGCGTGATGGTGGATCGCCGAGCCCAGCTCGACCATATCGGCGATGACGGTGGCGTCGTCGATCGTGGCCAGCGAGCGGTCCCGCATCACCCAGCGTCCGTCGATCATGACCGAGCGGACATCGTCGCGCCCCACCGTGTACGCGAGGTGCCCGTACACGTCGTACATCGGCGCTAGGTGCGGGCGGTCGAGGTCGATGAGGATGAGGTCGGCCCGGTAGCCCTCCGCGAGCCGGCCCACCCGGTCACCCAGCCCCAGAGCCTCCGCCCCGGCCGTCGTCGCCATGCGGACGATTTCGCGGGCGGGCGTGAGGACCGGATCCATGTGAACGCCCCGCTGCAATAGCCCCGCGAAACGCATCGCGGTCCACATGTCGAGGTCGTTCGAACTTACCGGGCCGTCCGTACCGAGGGCGACGGGGATGCCCTCCTCCAGCATGCGCGCGATGGGAGCGATGCCGGACCCCAGCTTCAGGTTGGACAGGGGGTTGTGGAGAACCGCCGCCCCCGCGCGCCGGATGCGGGCGAAGTCGTCGTCCGACAGGTGGACGCAATGCGCGAGCACCGTACGCTCGTCGAGGATCCCGAGTTCGTCGAAGTGCGCGGCCGGCGTCCGGCCGAAGCGCTCGACGGTCTGCCGCACCTCCGTGGCCGTCTCCGAGCAGTGCGTGTGGAAGAGGGCCCCGGCACGGCCGGCGAGATCGCGCGCCGCCCGCAGCCCCTCCGGCGAAACCGTGAGCTGGTTGTGCGGCTGCACGCACGGCGTGATGAGCGGCTCCGACGCGTAGCGTTCCAGCCAGCGCTCACCGGTGGCGATGCGGCCCTCGGCGGCGACTCCGTCCGGCCCATCGAAGTCAAAGAAGATCGGGCCCGTCACGAGCCGAAAGCCCGCCCCGAGCGCCGCATCGGCGGCTGCCTCCGGGAACCAGAACATGTCGAGCGCGCACGTCGTCCCGCCGCGGATCATCTCCGCCAGGGAGAGCCGAGCCCCGAGTTCGACGCTCTCACGGCTGACGAACTCGCGCTCGGAAATCCAGAGACGCTCCAGCCACGCCTCAAGCGGCAACTCCTCCACGAGGCCGCGGAAGAGCGAGTCTCCGAGGTGCGTGTGTGCGTTCACGAGCCCCGGCATGACCAGCATCCCGGTGGCGTCGATCATCTGGGCGGCGGTGACGCCTTCGAGGTCTCCACGGGTTCCCACGGCGACGATTGTGCCGTCCCGCACCGCGACGGCACCCACATCGAGGATCTGCTCTCCGGCATCCATCGTGACGACGAGCGGGCCGAGGATGAGCGTGTCTACAGGCTGCATGCGGAGTCCCGGGAGATTGGCCGTTGAACGAGGATCGAAGCGAGCGACCGAATCGAGCGGCCGGATCAAACGACCGAATCGAGCGACCGTCGCGGGTGCAATCTCTCTTCCCGAAGGGGGGATTTCAAACGGTGGCGCCGTCCCGGGGGCCGGATTCGCTTGGCCGCCCTCCGGCCCGCCCGCTAGATTCCCGGCGCGGTTCCCGAACGCCGTGCCCACGGGCAGTGGCAGCGCGGTGCCGTCCCGGCCCCGTAGCTCAGGTGGATAGAGCGCGGGATTCCTAATCCCGAGGCCGCTGGTTCGAGTCCAGCCGGGGTCATGTTCAGCTCCCGACCACGTTCACCCGAAGGCACCAGGTGCCGTCGCGCCACGCCGTCGGGCAAGGAGGCGCCAATGGCTCGCAGCCGGCTCCGTCCCTCGTTCGTCCTCGCGGGAATCGCGGTTCTCGCCCTCGTCTTCCTTCTCGTGCAGGTAGCGCCGGATTCGGTGGACTCGGCCGCGATGGCGGGTCCCGGCTCGCACGCCGACCTCGTCGGGTTGTTCGACGAGTGGCGGCAGTTCGAGCGTCCGGAGTTCGTCGAGGGCGTGCCCGACTACTCGGCGGCGGCGATGGCGCGCCAGCAGCAGGAACTTCCCCGGTGGCAGGCACGCCTGGGGAGCGGCGCCCCCGAGGACTGGTCCGTGGCGGAACAGATCGACTGGCATCTGGTCCGCGCCGAGATGAACGGGCTCGGCTTCGATCACCGCGTGCGCCGCCCCTGGGCTCGAGACCCCGGATTCTACGTGATGATCTTTGTGGCGGAGAGCGACGTGCCGGCCCACGAGGGGCCGGTCATCCACGGCTGGATCGACCTCTGGATGTACGACTATCCGCTCTCGGAGGCGGATGCCGCCGAGCTCGCGGGTCGCGTGGGCGCGATTCCCGCGCTCCTCGAACAGGCCCGCGGGAACCTTGCGGACTCCAACGCGCGCGACTTGTGGCTGGGTGGCGTCCGGGCCTTTCGGGGTCAGGTGCGGGATCTCGATGGCCTTGCGGCGCGGGTGGCCGGAACCAGCGCCGCGCTCGACCAGTCCATCGCCGACGCGCGCGCCGCCTCGGAGGCATTCATCGCGTGGCTGGAGGAGGAGGCGCTCTCCCGCACGGGGCCCTCGGGGGTGGGACGGGAGAACTACACCTGGTACATGCGGAACGTGCACCTCGTCCCGTATTCGTGGGAGGAACAGGTTACGATCATGCGGCGCGAACTCGCCCGCGCCCACGCTTCGATGCGGCTTGAGGAGAACCGCAACCGGGAGCTGCCGGAACTCGAGCGCATCGCCTCGGCGGAGGAATACGACCGCAGGCTGAACGAGTCCGTCGACCGCTACATGCGCTTCTTGGAAGAGGAGGAGGTACAGACGACGGCCGCGTGGATGGACCCGGCCCTCCGCGCCGTGAACGGGAGCTTCACGCCCGCCGAACCCGGCGAGATCCGGAACTTCTTCTCCGAGGTCAACTACCGCGATCCGGACTCCTTCCGGCCGCACATGCATCACTGGATCGAACTCGCGCGGATGCGGGTGGACCCGCACGCCAGCCCGATCCGGGCCACGCCGTCCCTCTACAACATCTTCGACTCCCGTGCGGAAGGACTCGCCACCGGTGTGGAGGAGATGTTCATGCACCTCGGGTTGCTCGAGGGTTCGCCCCGCTCTCGCGAACTCACCTGGATCATGCTGGCGCAGCGGGCCGCGCGGGCGCTGAGCGGCCTCTACCTGCACGGCGATGTGTTCGATATGGAGGAGGCGGTGGCCCACGCCATGAAATGGACGCCGCGCGGGTGGTTGCCGGACGGCGACCTCGTGCGCGGCGAGCAGAGCCTCTACCTGAGGCAGCCGGGATACGGGACCAGCTATGTGACCGGGAAGGTCCAGATCGAGGAGCTGCTCGCGGAGTACGCCATCCAGGAGGGCGGCGACTTCAGCGTGAGGCGGTTCTTCGATGTTTTCTACGATGCCGGGGTCATCCCCATCGTTCTCACCCGCTGGGAGATGACGGGCGAGAAGGATCCCATCCTGGGGGCGAACTGACGCCGCAGATCGCATGGGACGCTCCCTGAGGACGATCTGATGACGGCGATCTGATGACGGCGACGTGGATGCAGACCACGCGGCGGCTCCTCCCGCGGCTCGCGGGACTCTCGCGGGAGATCCGCCCAACGTTCCATCTCGACTCGGTGAACGGCCTGAACGCCGGGTGCCTGCGCGATCTGGGCGTCGAGGCCGTCCTGTGGGATGTGGATGGGACGCTGATGGCGCACCACGCGGGGCGGGTGGATCCGGCGCTCACGGCCGGGTTCGAGGCTCTGCTCGGCGCGGCGGGGCTGCGTCACGCCATCGTCTCCAACTGCCAAGCGGCGCGCTTCGCCGAGTTGGGGGAGATCTTCCCCTCGATCCCGGTCGTGCTCGGATACGAGACCGGGGCGGGGCCGGCCTTCCGAGTCCGCCGCGGAGCGTGCGAGTCGTGGCGCGGCCCCGGGGCGGGGGCGGCTTCGTCCGCTGGCGGCCGGGCTCCCGGGAACGTACGGCCGATTCGCAAGCCGATCCACAAGCCGATCCGCAAGCCGATCCGCAAGCCGAGCCGCCGGCTCGTGCGGGCCGCGCTGGAGGAACTGGACATCGCGGACCGTCCGGAGGCGGCGCTGATGGTGGGCGATCAGTACTTCACGGATATCGCGTCGGCGAACTTGGCCGGCATCCGCTCGGCGAAGGTGCCGACGCTGCACCGGGCCAGCTTCCCGGCTCCGGTTCGCTGGTCGCAGCGGCTCGAGGCGGCCCTCCACCGGCTTAGGTACGGCCGTCCGCGGCCAGGCGGCGCTTGACGGACCCGACCCTCGCCGCGATCGAGCGGGACGTGACGGCGTGCCGGAGGTGTCCGCGGCTCGTCGAGTGGCGCGAACGGGTGGCGCGGGAACGCCGGGCCGCCTTCCGCGATGAAACGTACTGGGGCCGTCCGGTGCCGGGCTTCGGCGATCCGGCCGCGCGCCTCCTCATCGTCGGGCTCGCCCCGGCCGCGCACGGCGCCAACCGGACCGGGCGCATGTTCACCGGCGACCGGTCGGGCGACTGGCTGTACCGCGCCCTGCACCGCGCCGGATTCGCCTCGCAGCCCGCATCGACCGACCGACGCGACGGGTTGCGGCTCCGGGGCGCTTGGGTGACCGCCGCCGTGCGCTGCGCCCCGCCCGGAAACAAGCCAACCGCCGGGGAGCGCGAACGGTGCCGAAGCTACCTCGAGCGCGAACTGGACTTCTTCGCCGACGCTTCCGTCGTCGCCGCGCTGGGCGGGTTCTCGTTCTCCGCGCTCCTGCGGATCTTCCGCGAACGCGGGGAGGCGGTCCCGCGCCCCGCGCCCCGGTTCGGGCATGGAGTGGAGGTCGAGGTCGGGCATCGCCTGCTGATCGGCTCCTATCACCCGAGCCAGCAGAACACCTTCACGGGCACGCTCACCGAGCCCATGTTCGACTCGATCTGGACCCGCGCGGCGGAACTCGTCATGCCGCGTCGATGTCGGTGAACCCGCAGTCCCCGCCCTTGAAGAGCAGTGGCTCGCCAGCGGTGCGCGCCAGGGCATGGACGAAGCAGTCTCCGAGGCTCAGCGCGGCGGGATGATTCCCCTTTCCGTAGCGGCGCCACGCGTTGCGAGCCGCCTCGGCGTGCTGCCGCGCGACGGGAACCACCTGGATTCGCGCTCGCTCGAGAAGGTCATCGAGGTCTTGTCCGGCACCGAGTCCACCCCTGGCCTCGGCGACCATCCCCGCTTCCACCAACGTCACCGCCGAGATTCGAGGAGCGGAGGCCCTCGAGATGGCCCGCTCGAGCCGGCGCGCGCCCTCTTCACGAAACAGACCGCCAGGATGGCGGAGGTGTCGACGATCACTTCGGGAGGCCCTGCTCGTCGTAGAGATAATCTCCGTGCTCGATTGCGGAGGGGCCGGGCTTGAGCCTCGCGGCGCAGCGCTCGCCAATGGCGCGCATTTCCCGCATGAGCGCATCCGCGTCGCGCAGTCGCGTCTCGCGCTCCAGGCCGCATACCCTTGCCCGGGACGGCCGTTTGCGGTGCATGTTGCGGGGTCGCGGAACCTGGCCGCCCGTCGGACGCTCGCGGGGGCGGCTCGCCAACAGTTCATGGCCGCTGGGTCGGTCACCCCGCAGCGCCGAAACCCGAGAGAGTCTCACAGAGAGTCAGGAGATCGAGCCATGAGGAACATGCCCCGAGGAATCACGATCCTCGTCGTCGCCGTGATCGCCGCTGCCGCCGGCCTGAACCCGGGGAGGGTGGCCGCGCAGGAGCAACCCACGCTCGGCGCGGACGACTACGACCAGTGGGAGAGCCTGGGCCAGGCATCGCTCTCGCCGGACGGACTCTGGCTCGCCGTCGTCGTCCGTCGCGTGGACGAGACTTCGGAGCTTCGCATCCACCGCACGGACTCCGACTCGGTCGTCATCGTCGCGGAAGGCTCGCGCCCCGAGTTCGGCGCGGACGGAAACTGGCTCGCGCTCGCCATCGGCGTATCCCCGGACGAGCGGGAGCGGCTCGGCGAGAGGGGGGACCCCGTCCGAAACGGCGTTGGCCTCCTCAACCTGCGCACGGGAGAACGGGAGGAGATCGAGGCTCTGCAGTCGTTCGCCTTCTCCGATGACGGAAGGTATCTGGCGCTCCGCCGCTACGGCCCCCAGGAGAGCGAGAGCGACGGCGCCGACGTCTTGGTTCGGGATCTGACCGGGGGCGGGTCGATGAGCTTCGGCAACGTCTCGGAATTCGCGTGGCAGGAGGAGGGGAGCCTGCTGGCGATGATCGTCGACGCCGAGGATCGGGTCGGCAACGGCGTCCGGGTCTACGACCCGGCATCCGGCCGCATCCGCTCGCTCGACGCGGACGAGGCGACGTACCGGGAGCTGTCGTGGCGCGAGGATGCCCCGGACCTTGCCGTCCTCAAGACGTTCGAGGACGAGCTGCACGAGGATACCGCCCATGTGGCTCTGGCGTGGCGGGACCTGGATTCCGACAGTCCCCGGGCGTTTGCACTCGACCCGCGGCAACCCTCGGAACTCCCCGGGGGCGCCCGGATCGTCGAACACCGCGCCCCCTCCTGGTCCGACGACGGCTCCACGATCTTCCTCGGCCTTCAGGAGCGGATTCAGGCCGAGACCGCGCCCGAGGACGCGGAAGGGGAGAGCGGGGAGGAGGACGGCGAGGCGGACGAAGGGGAAAACGGGGCCGAACGCGACGGTGGGGATGAGGAGAGCCCCGGGGTCGAGATCTGGCATTCGCTCGACGTCGATCCGATCCCCCAGCAGCGCGTGCGCGAGGACCGGCTGCGGCGGGAACACGATCTGGGCGTCTGGCATCTGGCCGACGGCGGGTTCCTCCTCCTGGGCGGCGACCATGCGGACCAGGCCGAGATCGCGGAGGGCGGGCGCCACGTGCTGGCCCGCGACGAGACGCCGTACGATGTGGACGCCATGTTCCGTCAGCAGTTCCACGACCTCTACGCCGTCGACGCACGGACCGGTCGCCGCGAACTGGTTCGGGAGCGGATCACCGTGGGGGGAGGCTCCAGCCCCGGCGGACGCTACGTGGCGTGGTTCGAGGGGGAGGACTACTGGACCCACGATCTGGCCACCGGTGAGACCCGCAACGTGACGTCCGGGCTCGGCGGGACGTTCGTGGACCTCGACCGGACGCCGACCCGCGAGCAGATGCCGCCCTTCGGCTTCGCCGGCTGGCTGGAGGACGACGCGGCGCTGCTCGTGAACGACCGCTTCGACGTGTGGGAGGTGAACCCGGACGGGTCGGGCGGCCGGCGGCTCACTCCCGGAGCGGAAGACTCGATCCGGTACCGGGTGGTGCGGGTTGATCGGGACGCCGACGCCTTCGCTCCGGATGAGCCTCTCTACTACTCGACCTACGGCGAGTGGACCAAGAAGGCCGGGTTCTCCCGCGCCCGCCGCGGAGAAACGCCGGAGCCCTTGGTCTGGACGGACGCGCGCTTCGCGGGCGGCCTGCTCAAGGCGAGGGACGCCGACGTGTACGCCTTCCGGCACGAACGGTTCGACGACTCCCCCGACTACTTCGTCGCGGGACCGGACCTGGACGAGGCACGGCAGGTCACGCGCACGAACCCCTTCCAAGCGGACTACGCCTGGGGCCGCACGCAGCTCATCGACTATGAGAACGAATGGGGACGCCCCCTCCAGGGCGCACTCGTCTATCCGGCCGGCCATGATCCGGATCAGACATATCCCATGATCGTGTACCACTACGAACTGCTCTCACAGAGTCTCCACCAGTACGTGGTTCCGGATCCCACGCGCTACTACAACATCCAGACCTGGAGCCAGGAGGGGTACTTCGTCTTCCTGCCGGACATCGTCTATCGCGACCGGCGTCCGGGGCAGTCGAACGTGGAGACGCTGCGCCCGGCGGTGGCGGCGGCGGTCGAGACCGGGATGATCGACGCCGACCGAGTCGGACTCATCGGCCATTCGTGGGGCGGATACCAGACCACGTTCTTCGTCACCCAGGACGATCTCTTCGCGGCCGCGGTGGCCGGCGCGCCGCTCACGAACTTGATGAGCATGTATCTCTCCTTCTACTGGAACACCGGGGGGACCGACGCCCGCATCTTCGAGATCAGCCAGGGCCGCATGCAGGTGCCGTGGTGGGAGGACTGGGACTCCTACTTCAACAACTCTCCCCTCCATCACATTCAGAACCTCAACACGCCCCTCCTGATGGAGTTCGGGACGGACGACGGCGCCGTGGAGTTCAACCAGGGCGTCGAGTTCTACAACGCGGCCCGGCGCGCCGGGAAGCACATGGTGATGCTCGTCTACGAAGGGGAGAACCACGGGCTCGCGAGGGAGCCGAACCAGCGCGACTACCAGAGCCGCATCCTCCAGTGGTTCGCGCACTATCTGAAGGGGGAACCGGCCCCGGAATGGATCACCACCGGCGTCCCCTATCTGGAGCAGAAGGACGGCCTCAAGAAGAAGAAGGTGAGCTGACCAATGATCCTTCATCCCGGTCGTACTCCTGCCGTCCCGCGCCGGATCTCCGTCCGCGCGCTGGCGGCGGCGGCACCCAACGTGGCCCTCGCGGCGGCGCTGAACGTGGCCCTCGCGTCAATCCCCCCTCGCGTGGAGGCCCAATCCTCGGATCGAATCGCGGCAGGACTCACGTGGCGTCTGATCGGGCCGGCGATCTCCGGCGGCCGCATCGCCGATCTCGAAGTCGTGCCCGGCACGCAGTCGCACATCTACATCGGGGCGGCTTCCGGCGGCGTCTGGAAGAGCCTCAACCACGGCACGACTTGGGAACCGATCTTTGACGACGCGGCAAACCTCTCGATCGGGGACATCGCGCTCGCCCCGTCTGATCCATTGGAAGTGTGGGTCGGGACGGGGGAACCGAACAACCGCAACAGTTCGCCGTGGGGACAAGGCGTCTATCACTCCTCCGACGGCGGCAAGACGTGGCGGCTCGCGGGGCTGGAGGAAACCCGGCACATCGGGCGCATCGCCGTCCATCCCACCGACCCGGACATCGTATGGGTGGCGGCGCTGGGTCATCTGTTCGGCCCCAACGCCGAGCGCGGCGTGTACCGAACGACGGACCGCGGCGAGACATGGGCGAAGGTCCTCCACATCGACGACGACACCGGTTTCGTGGACCTCGCCCTCAATCCGGCGGATCCATCCATCGTCTACGCGGCCGCGTACCAGCGGCGGCGGCGCGCGTGGGGGTTCGCGGGCGGCGGGCCGGGGAGCGGCATCTACAAGTCGACGGACGGCGGAGACTCCTGGCGAGAGGTGACCGGGGGCCTGCCCGAAGGGGACAAGGGAAGGATAGGGCTCGCCGTGTCGGCTCGGGATCCGGCTCTCGTCACGGCCGTCGTGGAGGCGGAGGCGGGCGGGATCTTCGTCTCTCGAGACCGCGGCGAGAGCTGGACGCGCGTCAACGAACTGAACCAGCGTCCGATGTACTACAGCCAGCTCCGGATCGACCCAAACGATGAGGGTCGCATTTGGCTGGTGGCGGGCAGCCTCCACCGTTCGGAGGACGGCGGCCACACCTTCGAGGCCCTGCCCATGGAGGTCGAATACAACACCGGCGTCCATGTGGATCACCACGACCTGTGGATCGATCCCGAGGACTCGCGCCACATGATTCTCGGGAACGACGGAGGACTCTATTCCACGTGGGACGGCGGCGACCACTGGACGTTCATCGGGAACATCCCCATCGCCCAGTTCTACGATATCGACTTGGATCTGGCGGATCCGTACCAAGTCTACGGGGGACTGCAGGACAACAACTCATACCGAGGCCCCAGCCGGACGCGCCGCTATCAGGGGATCATGAACCGCGACTGGCAGGTCCTCGACTATGGCGACGGGATGTACGCGGAAACGGACTGGTCGGATCTCGGCACCGTCTACCTGACGTCGCAGAACGCCGGGATCGTGCGCGTGAACCTCGCCACCGGAGACCGGAAGGCGCTCAAGCCCTTCCCGCCGGACACGACGGTCTCGTACCGCTTCGATTGGAAGTCGCCGATCCTGGTGTCCCCGCACGACCCGAACCGGGTCTATCTGGGCGGCAACCGGCTCTTCATCTCGAACGATCGGGGGGAGAGCTGGCGCGCGACCGAGGATCTCACACGGCAGATTCATCAGGACAGCCTCGAGCTGATGGGCGTGCGTCCGGACTCGACGACGCTCTCGAAGCACGATGGCGCCTCCGGGTACGGGGAGATTACGGCCGTGGCGGAATCGCCGGTCGAGGCGGGGTTGCTGTGGATCGGAGCGGACGACGGCTCGGTGCGCGTAAGCCGGGACGACGGGGCGCACTGGGAGGATCTGACCGATCGGGTGGCTGGGGCGGCGGGGCTCCCGTTCCCGTACTACGTGAGCTGGGTCGAGGCCTCGCACGCGGAGGCGGGCCGCGCGTACGTAAGCTTGGACGGGCACTGGGACGACGACTACGGGCCGCTCGCGGTCGTAACGGAGGATTTCGGCGAGACTTGGCGGTCGCTTGAGGAGGGGTTGAAGGGGGCGGCGGCGGTGACGGCCACGGGCCGGGCGACGGGTGGCGGCATGGCCAGCGTGAACGTGATCCGCGAGCATCCGGCGAATCCGGATCTGCTGATCGCCGGCGCGGAGAACGGCGCCTTCGCCTCATTGGACCGCGGAGCGACGTGGGCCGCGCTCGGCTCGGGCCTCCCCGCCGTTCCGGTCGACGACATCGAGATCCACCCGCGCGAGAACGACATCGTCCTCGGCACGCACGGCCGCGCCATCTGGATTCTCGACGACATCACGCCGCTGTCGCAGCGCTCGCCCGCGGCCGCAACGAACGGCGGCGCCGTGCGGCTGTTCACCCCGCGCCCGGCAACGCTCTTCCTGTACCGGAACGACGTGCCGTCGATGGGGCAGGGGACGTTCCGTGCCGAAAACCCCGCATTCGGCGCGAACATCGACTACTGGCTCCCCGGGGAGATCGCGGGCGGTGTCTCGATTGACGTGCTGGACCACGGCGGACGGAACGTCCGGAGGCTCGAAGGCCCGGGTGCGGCCGGCCTCAACCGGGTCGCGTGGGACCTGCGGCACGACCCGCTTCCGCACGACACCGCCCGCTACGAGGTGCCCAGCCTGGATGCGGGCCCCGAGGGTCCGTTGGTCCTAGCCGGAGTGTTCACGGTACGCCTGACCGCGGGAGGCGAGACGCGCGAGCAGTCGCTTGAAGTCCGTCCCGATCCCGAACTGCCGGTGTCCACCGAGGAGCGCCTGGCACGTTACGAGTTCACGATGGCTCTTTTCGAGCTCCAGCGGGTGGCCTATGAGGAGGGCAGCGAAGCCTATGATGTGGAGCGCCGGGCCTCCGAGTTGTTCGAGATGCTGGAGGGCGCGGAAGATGTGGCGGCGGAGGGTCTTGAACGCGCGCGGGAACTTGTCGCCGAGATCGAGGAGGTCGCCGACGAATGGCGTTCGATCAACGGAGACATCCGCAACTGGTGGACCGGCTTGAGAGGCAAGTTCGACGGCGGCCCCTCGACGACCGGATCGCTAACCGGCCCGTCCGACGACCACCGGCGCCGGCTCGAGCGCATCCGCGCGGAAGTCGAGGCCGCATCCGCCCGGCGGAGCGCTGCCGTGGATGCGCTCGAAGCGCTTGGGAATCTGGCGGGCGCCGGCACCTCGCCCAACCGAGACGGAGGAGAGGATGGTTAGGAGCCCGTGGCGAAACCCCGCGT
This sequence comes from Candidatus Palauibacter poriticola, assembly GCA_012270965.1. Taxonomy (GTDB): domain Bacteria; phylum Gemmatimonadota; class Gemmatimonadetes; order Palauibacterales; family Palauibacteraceae; genus Palauibacter; species Palauibacter poriticola. Next base: position 76,272 of record JAAXHJ010000076.1, on the reverse strand, counting down.
CAGCGCCGAGAGCGGTGAAGCGACCGCCTGACAAGGAGGAACGAGGGAGAATAAGGGCGTTGACGCCGCGTCGGCTGGCGTGGCTGGCGTGGCTGGCGCTGACCGAAATCGCGGCTCCGGCGGCGCTCGAGGCGCAGGCTTGCCTCGGGTTCGGCGGTAGCGGGTTCCTCAGCGGTTCGGGAGCCGTGTGGCGCGAGTCATCCGAAGATGTCAGGGGCCTTGGAGGCGCCGGCGGGCTCGACCTGGGTCCGGTGGCCGCGACGGGTCGGTATCTGAAGTTCTCCGGCACGGCCGCGTCCGATCGGGAGTTCGACTTCGAGGATGCGCGGGCGAGCGTCGCCCTCAAGCTTCCGCTTCCCGTGCTGTCGGTTTGTCCCGTCGCCACCGTGGGGATCGCAGGCGTCCTGTCGACGAACTCGGGCGGTCTCCCCGACAGGAGCGAGACCGTTTACGGGGTCGGCGCGGCCGTGGGGAAACGCTTCGGCGCGACGGGCTCCGGCCTTGCGATCATCCCCTCGGCGACCGTGAGCATCGAGAGCTACTCGGTCGACCGGCTCTACAACGACATCGTGGAGGGGGAGAGGGAAGCCGGCACCGTCATCCGCGGCGGCGTCACGGTCGAGATCAGCAGCGTTTACGTTCGGCCGTACCTTGCGTTCACGACCGCCGAGGACAGTTATCGGATCGTCGGCGTCCTCTTGGGTGTCGCCTTCTGACCCGATCCGCAGCGATTCTGTCTCGCCGCCCCCGGCCCGGATAGCTTCCGCGCCATGAGCGAATCGACTCCCGGCGGGCCGGAGCGGCGAGCCCGAGAGCTGCGTAGGGCGCTGCGGCGCCACTCCTATCTATACTACGTCCGCAACCGGCCCGAGGTCTCGGATGAACGGTTTGACGAACTGTTCCGCGAGCTGAAGGCGCTGGAGGAGTCGCACCCGGAACTCGTCACCCCCGATTCGCCGACCCAGCGCGTGGGGGGCGCGCCGCTCGATGCGTTCGAGACGATCGAGCATACGGCGCCGATGCTCAGCCTCGATTCATCCGCCGATGTGGAGCCGCTCCAGCGGTTCGACGAACGGATGCGCAAGGCGCTCGGAGAAGACATCGGATACGTCGTCGAGCCGAAGCTGGACGGGGCCTCGATCGAACTCGTCTACGAATCGGGCCGGCTCTCTCGCGCCGTGACCCGGGGGGATGGAATACGCGGCGAAGGCGTGACGGAGAACATCCGCACGATCCACTCGGTGCCGCTCCGGCTGCGGGCCGCGGATCGCGACGTGCCGCCGCTCTTGGCGCTGCGGGCCGAGGTCATCATGAGGGTGGGGGATTTCGAGGCTCTGAACGCCCGGCTTCTCGACAGCGACCGCACTCCGTTCGCGAACCCGCGCAACGCGGCGGCCGGATCGCTGCGGCAGCTTGACCCGCGCATCACCGCCGCGCGTCCGCTCGACATCTACGTGTACGACATCCTCGCCATCGACGGACGGCCGCCCTCCACCCAGCGCGCGACGCTCGAGGCGCTGCGCGAATGGGGGCTGCCCGTGAACGAGCGGTGCCGGCCCGCCGCCGACGTCGGGGAGACCCTCGCCTTCCAGGCGGAGGTCGAGGAGGCCCGCGACGACCTCGAGTACGAGATCGACGGCATCGTCATCAAACTGGACGATATCGCCGCGCGCGACGAAGTCGGCGAGACCTCGCACCATCCCCGCTGGGCGTTCGCCCTCAAGTTCCCGCCGCGGAAGGAGATCACCCGGCTCCTTCACATCTTCCCGAGCGTGGGGCGGACGGGCGTGGTGACTCCCATCGCCTTCATGCGCCCGGTGGAATTGGGTGGCGTGACGGTGAGCCGCGCGAACCTCCATAACCGGGAAGAGGTCGCCCGCAAGGACATTCGCGAGGGAGACCGGGTGCGGGTGCAGCGGGCCGGGGATGTGATCCCGCAAGTCCTGGAGCGGCTCGAAGAGCCGGGCCGCGCGCGCGCGGAACCGTGGGTCATGCCCGCCGAGTGTCCCTCGTGCGGGACCGTCCTGGAGCCACGCGGCCCGTACACGTTCTGCCCCAACCTGTTCGCCTGCCCCGCGCAGTTGGCCGGCCGCATTCAACACCTCGGGTCGCGGCATGCCCTCGACATCGAGGGATTGGGCGAGGAAACCGCGAACCTCCTCGTCCGGAAAGGGGTGATCGGCCACGTCCCCGAGCTGTTCGGACTCGATGTGGTGACGTTGATGGAACTGGAAGGCTTCGCCGAGAAGTCCGCCACGAACCTCGTCAGGGCGATCGCCGGAGCGCGAACGACGGAACTTGCCCGCTTCATCTACGGCCTCGGCATCCCCGAAGTCGGGGTGACGGTGGCGCGGGAGCTCGCCTCACACTTCCTGTCCTTCGAGGCGTTCAGGGCCGCGGACGAGGAGACGCTCCAGCAGGTGGACGGGATGGGGCCCAGGATGGCGGAGCAGATCACCGCCTTCCTGGGCCGCCCCGAGGTGTCGGCGGTCGTGGACGAACTGCGCTCTCGCGTTGAGCCCGTTCCCCCGCCGCGCGCGGGAGACACGTTGGCCGGGCTCCGCATCGTGCTCACCGGCGGGCTTGAGTCGATGAGCCGCTCCGAGGCCGGGAAGAAGCTCGAGGCTCTGGGCGCGAAGGTCACCTCATCCGTGAGCAGGCAGACGAGCTACGTCGTCGCGGGCGAGAACCCGGGCCGCAAGCTGGGGCGGGCGCAGACCTTGGGCGTCGAGATTCTGGAAGAAGCGGGTCTCCTCGAACTTCTGAGCGGAGGACCCGGCGCGCTCCCCACGCCCGGCGAGCTTCCCGCGTCCGAGCGGGCGGGTGTTGCGTCCGAGCCGGCGCTTCCCGCGTCCGAGCCGGCGGGCTCCGCGTCCGAAACCGACGGGCCCTGATGGAGAACATCGAGATCGTCCGCATCCTGAACGAGGTTGCCGATCTACTCGAGATCCAGCAGGCGAACCCGTTCCGCGTGCGCGCCTACCGCAATGCCGTGCGCACGATCAACGCGCACGCGTCGCCCCTGCGCAAAGCGGTCGAGCAGGGCGCCGACCTCGCCGAGCTGCCGTCGATCGGGAAAGGGATGGCGGACAACATTCGCGAACTCGTGGAGAGCGGGCGCCTCGCGATGCTCGATGAGCTGACGGCCGAGATCCCCGCCGGGCTCGTCGAGCTGATGCGGCTCCCGGGGGTCGGCCCCAAGAAGGCGCGCAAGCTGTGGGACGAGCTGGGCGTCGAATCGATCGACGATCTCGACGCGGTTGCGGGTGAGGGGCTGGTGGCCGAACTGCCCGGTTTTGGACTCAAGACGCAGGACCGGATCCTCCGCGGCATTCGGAACTACCGCACGAACACGACTCGCTTCCGCCTCGGAGAAGTCGACAAGCTTCTGCCTCCGTTGATCGAACACCTCCGGGCGGCACCCGGCATCACCCGCTTGGAGGTCGCGGGGAGCTATCGACGTCGGAAGGAGACCGTGGGCGACATCGATGTCCTTGTCCTCGCCGACGACGCGTGCGCCGCTTCGGAGGCGCTCGTCGGGTTTTCCGGCGTGGAGAGCGTGATCGGGGCCGGCGGAACGAAGACCTCGGTGCGTCTCCGCAGTGGGCTGCAGGTCGACCTGCGGGTCGTACCGCCCGAAAGCTGGGGGGCGGCGCTCATCTATTTCACGGGGTCGAAGGAACACAACATCCGCCTTAGGCGCCGCGCGCTCGAACGAAGCTTCCGGATGTCCGAGTACGGCGTGTTCACGATCCCCGAGGAGTCCCTTGGCGCCGCGCTCGGCGAGCGGGGCACTGCCTCCGAGGGAGAGATGGTTGCGGGAGCGACGGAGGAGGAGGTCTACCAAGCGTTAGATCTCGCATGGTTTGCGCCGGAAATCCGACGCGACCGGGGAGAGTTCCGGGCTTCCAAAGCCGGCGAACTGCCGCATCTGGTCGAGACGTCCGACCTGCGCGGGGACGTCCACATGCACAGCACGTGGTCCGACGGCCGCGCTTCCCTGAAGACGATGGTCCAGGCGTGCGCGGCGCGCGGTTACGAGTACATGGCGATGACCGACCACTCGAAAGCGCTGGCGATGGTCGGGGGTCTCGACGCCGCCAAGCTTCGACGCCAATGGGACGAGATCGCCGAAGTGCAGGCCGCGCACCCCGAGATCCGGATCCTGCGCGGGATGGAAGTCGACATCCTGCGCGATGGGTCGCTGGATCTCGAGGACGAGATGCTCGAGCGACTCGATGTCGTGATCATCTCGATTCATTCCTTCTTCGGACTGGAGCGCGCGCGGCAGACGGCACGCGTCCTGAAGGCGCTCGCACATCCCCGCTCAATGATCTTCGGACACCCGACGGGACGGATCATCAACCGGCGCGGTCCGATCGACGTGGATATCGACGACATTCTGCACGCCTGCGCCGAGTTCGGCGTTGCCGTCGAAGTCAACTCGCACCCCCACCGTCTGGACCTGGGGGACAGCCACCTTTGGCGCGCGCGCAAACTGGGCGTACCCGTCGTGGTTGCGACCGACGCGCACCGGCCGGACCATCTGGATTTGGCGCACTACGGCGTCGAGCAGGCGCGCCGCGCGTGGCTCACCCCGGAACACGTCCTCAACACTCGTGGCGTGGACGACTTTCTGGCGGGCCTTCGGCGAGGGCCAGGGCTGGCGAGTTGATCCCCCGTTGAGAGCCCATCCCCATACTCCCGTCGACGAGGGCCAATACGTGGGCTGCCAGGGCAGGGAGGCTCGGACACATGACGCGTGGATGCGGACTACCGCCGCTCTCGCGGGATCACTACATACCGCTCCGCCGACAACTCGCGGCCGATCTGGAGGCCGGGATTCGGGATGGACACGTGCGGCCCGGGGCCCCGCTTCCGTCGTCCCGGGACATGGCGCGCCGACTCGGAGTCGACCGGGGGACGGTTGGCGCCGCGTTCGCGCGGCTGCGGCGGAGGAACCTCATCGAACTCGGGAAGGGGCAGCGCCCCCGCGTGTCGATCCGCCCGCGCCCCCTCCGCCCTCCGATGGGGGTGGAGACGGAGCCGAGGACGGCGGCGCTGGATCTGCTGAGGCGCGCGCACGCGGGGGGATTCTCCCGTTGGCGGCTGCTCAACGAGCTGGAGCGGATCGTGGGTGGCGCACGGGGCGCGGATCCGCGCCCCGTGACGCTGTGCGAGCCTCGCGCCGGGTTGCGGGCCGTGCTCGCCGCGGAACTGGAAGCTGCCTGCGGAGTCGGCGTTCACGCCGTCGACTCGGCGCGCAGGATACCGGAGAACTCGCCGGTGATCCTGCGACGTGAGCTGCTGCCGCGGATGCGCCGAACGGGAACCGTCGAGTGCGTCCCGATTTCGCTCGCCGGGGGGACCCGCGAACGGGAACTCGTCCGCCGCCGAATACGCCGCGGGTTCGTCGTGCTTCTCTCCCGAAGCGAGATCGTGCGCGTGTTCGCCGCGGAACTCGCCGCACGGGACTTTGCCCTGGGAGTCAGCTTCAGAGCCCTCGACCCCCGCGTCGAGGCGCAGGCCGCGCAACGAGCCGTGACGGCGGCAACGATCATCTTTCATGACCGGCTCGTCCCGATGTCTCGGTATACGTCCGGCATGGCGCCGGCGGTGCCGATTACGCTCGTCCCGCCCGAAGAGATCGAACGGCTCCGCGCCTACCTGTCCAGGACCGAGCGGCCCGCGCGCGGTCGGGGCGGCGGCTCCGCCTCCTACGGGGTACCATCCACGGGGCGACCGTAGCCCATGCGCAAATTATCCCCTAAGTTACGGGAGTTTCAGCCGAGGTTGCTCCACCACGGAGTTGTTGGAATCGTGAAGAAGAGGGTCTGTCCGTCCATGCACTCCGGCTTCGAGAAGTGATCGTGTCTCAAGACCATTTCGACCCCGGCGTGATCGTGAGGGCGCTCCGCTTCCGCGCGAAACTCGATGGATTTCGGCTCGAGCGCGGCCACTACATGGATCGGTCCGAAGATCGCGCGGACCGCTGGTACGCCGTGCCGTTGGAAGACAGCGACGGCGCGCGCTCCGGGTCCGGTTTCCGAACGATCGCGGAGGCGGCCGCCGAAGCCGAGCGCCTCCGCAAGCTCCGCGAAGCGTCCGCCCCCGGGGATTAGCTGCTCGATTTCAGCGACCCCAGCGGCACCACCGGGCCGGAGCCCCGGCGGAACCACCGCTTGAAGCGCCGACCCCGCTCACGTATTATCGACGGCCCCAACTCATGGGGACGATGGCCCGTGGTGGAATTGGCAACACGTCTGGCTCTGGACCAGAAGATTCCAGGTTCGAGTCCTGGCGGGCCAATCGAGACGGCAGCATCCCGCGGAGGGGTGGCCGAGTGGCTTAAGGCGGCGCCCTGCTAAGGCGTTGACTCGAGAGAGTCTCGTGGGTTCGAATCCCACCCCCTCCGCCTACCCACCTACCTCCGGCCTCACCCCGGGGGCTTCCGGACGGGTGGCCGAGCGGACTAAGGCGCACGCCTGGAGAGCGTGTGGGCAGCAACCCTGCCTCGTGGGTTCGAATCCCACCCCGTCCGTCAAGCAGTTTCCACGAGGGACCGACGGCGCCGGTCCCTCGTGGGTTCGAACCGAGCGACCAACGGGAGCGAGCTCGGCGAGTCCCGCGCAGCGGGAGGAACCGGCTACGTTGGCGGGAAGAACAGCCGGATCACGGTCAGCGTGATGATGGTTGCGGTAACCATCCAGCCAACCACACCCCCAAGAACCCACGCGCGGGTCGCAAGGTGCTTCAACTCTGTTCCTACGCGCGCCATCCGGAGTTCGATCTCTTTGAGGCGAGCGTCCGTACCGCCCCCGCCGCCGTCACTCGAACTTAGGGGGACGGCAGGCTCGGGCTCGGCTGCGAACGGCGTGTTCATTGGCCACCTGATTCAGCCACTCCCACAGCGAACGGGCGGTGTAGGCGGCATACGCACGGTTGAGCCGAACACGACTCCCGTGACGAACCGGTCATCACCCTTGATCCCGGCGGCGACGGCGACATCCTTCGCGAGTTCTACCGTTCGTACCAGGCAAGTGGTGTCGGTGACCTCTGAGGTGGTCCCGGTTTTTTGGACAGGTCGTTAAGGTGGATTCCATTATGGAACAGGAGGCACCGAGATGGCCAGGAAGAGACGACGGTTCACGGCGGAGTTCAAGGCGCGCGTGGCGCTGGAGGCGCTCCGGGAGCGCGACAGCGTGCAGGCGATCGCGGCGCGGCACGAGCTTCATTCGAACCAGGTGAGCGCGTGGGTGCGGCAGCTGCTGGACGCCGTTCCCGCCGTGACCTCGTCGTGCTCATCTGACGTCGGGCGGCGATCTTGCGGAGTCTCGATGGCCGCGCAAGAGCAAGACCCACGCACCGCCCACAATCCAGAACCTCGGCCTCAACGGGCCATCAACGTAGACGGGCTCGGCTTGAACCGGATGTGAACCATGGGCGCGTAGGCGAGGCCGCGTAGCCAATCGCGCCGGAAGATGGTGGCGGGGTCGCGGTCCTCGAATCCGATATCCCGTTCGTCGAACCTCGCGGACGGCTCAGCAGCCCGTGGCGAAACCCCGCAGCGTTCGAGCGGTACCGCATCCCGCCCGAACGCCGCGACGCGCGCTGTTAGCCACGTGCGGACTTCACGATGTCGGCCACGTAGTCGTCCAGCCGGACCATGACCTCGATCGTGTCCGCCTGACTCTCCGCGTTCGCGAGTTCCTTGGCCAGATCGAGCAGCAGGCGGCGAACCGCGCGCGGGTCGCCGGACGCGGCCGACGGCGCCGCCGGAGCGGCGGTCGTCGCAGCCGCTGGGGCCTTCGGCTTCCGCGGCGTCCTGCGCTTGGGCGCGGTGGCCCTTGCGAGCCGAGCCTTCACCTGGAGGGGGTACTTCGCGTGGAACTGCCGGGGGGAGAGTTCCGCGATGGCGGGATCGATCTCTTTCGCGCCCGCGAACAGGTCCGCGTTCGTGATGCCGGGGTTTGCTGCGAGCGTCGCCTCCACGAACTCCCGGACGGCGTCCCCATCGCCGGAAGCGGCGGGCGAGGCCGCGGGGGCGGGCGCCGGGACCGGCTTCGGTCGCCGCGCGGGCCGCGGCGGCGGCGCGATCCGCCGAGTCGCCGGCAGCCGGTACTTGCCGTGGAACTGTTGCATCGTCAGCTCCCCGACCGACGCGTCGATCTCGCGGGCGCCGGCGAACAAGGCGACGTTCTTCACGCGGGGGTCCTTCCTCAGCTCTCCTTCGACGTACTGCAAGACGGCTTCCTGCAAGCTACCCATGTCGCACTCTTCCTTGAGGCAGTTCCGCGCCCCACGGACGCGGACGGTTGGAGGTCGGTAAACCTTACTCAACCAACAATACTTGACGAGTGATCGGCCGGCGTCAATGTCCCGCGTTGCCGGGGCCGCTCACGGTGGGTCTCAACCGGGGGCCCGATATGCTGCCGAGCGCGGGCCGTCGCCTCGTCATGTATGCCGGCCCAGCGGGCGATTTGATGGTAGCCCGGCGCAACCGCCAGCACCTCCCTCATCCCCGTCGCTAATGGCCCCGACGACGACCGGGAGCACCGCCTTGTCCTTCTCGAGGCCCGCCCGCTTACGTAGATTCCGTCCGCCCACGCGTACACGAGCTTCCGGCCCTCCGGCGGGTGCCGGCTCCACGCCTCGTGCTCCGCCGTCCACCTCGCCCGGGGCCGCCCCGCCCCGACCGTCTCCGAGCTCATGGCCAGCCGGCGCGGCTTGCCGTAGCCGTTGCGGTACCTCGGAGGCGCGTCCACCGCCGCCCGCCGCTCCGACTTCGCCCGGCCCGGCGTTCCGTGATCTCCTCCAGCGTTGGATCACGCCCCGCGCCCGCTCCCGCACCCACGCCTCCAGCGTGTCCCACGCTGGCCCGGCGACCCGCTCCCCGCTATGCCTGCCCATGAGGCGACATTCTTCTCCGGGTCTCCCGGGTCCCCTGTTACTCGTCATCTGAAAGGTACGTCGCCTCGACTCTTACACGCCTCTTGGGGCTACCTCCGTCCCGACCTAGGCGGTTCTCCCGATGGCCGAGGAGGATCTCCGGAGCCGACGTGCTCGACGAATCGTGTCGTCCGAAAGTTTGACAGCAGGGGCCCTCTCGGAGCACCTTCCCCGACCGTGCGTACCGGACGCTCAGCAGCTTCCGGCAGCATTCCCGGTAGCCGGCACCCGGAGAGGTGGCAGAACGGCAATGCACCGGTCTCGAAAACCGGCGCCCTCACGGGCTTGGGGGTTCGAATCCCCCCCTCTCCGCTAGAAACGCCACAAGATGTCTTACGTCAAGCATTTATCCGTACGGCCACCCCTGAAGTCCTACGCGGTGTCCCACAATACAAGGGGCCGGATATCATGGAAGTTTCTCTTGCCGTGCTTGCCCGATTACGTAGTCGTCTCGCGCGACCAGAAGCTGAGCATCCTCGGAATCTTCAATAACAGGCATCCGGACTACGCTCAGCTCGTAGGGATCGTTGCAATCGCTACCTGCACCGATCTTACGTCACCGACGCCTTGAGGCTGCTCGACCTTCCGGATACGTTGGAGAGTGGAGAGGGACAATGTTGAAGAAGCTAAATTATTACAGGACACTGTCTTACATGATCGATGTCGTGTACGAGAAATCCGAGAAGGCTCCTCCCTACGTGGCCAGGATTCTGGAATTGCCTGGTTGCATTGCTCAAGGTAGGAGCCACAACGAGGCGGTTCGAGAACTGCGTGAGGCTCAGGCCCTTTTCGTCGAAGCCATGCTCGAAGGCCACGTTCCTATCCCGGAACCCGCGTACACTGCGGAGGCCACGGTGAGGAAGGTCACTTGCGCTTTTCGATCCCCGAGAGCCACCTCAGTACCTCGCCTTCCGTAACGTCACCACTGGTTCCTGCTTGAACATCCCAGGAGGGGGGGGTCGGAACGCGCGGTCACCGCTCGGGCCGGGGAAGGAGAGAGAGGTTTATCCCACCTCCGCACGCGGGCGCTCCAGCGGTCGATACCTGACCGCGAGCATCGAGCCAGACGTACACGCTCTCGCCCGAAGTCAGATGGGTGGGGGTCGTCGGGCGCAACTCCCATACGGGGCCGGATCGCGGGCTCCCGCCGCGGCGAACCCGGCGAGCCTCAGGCGGCAGGAATCACACTCTCCACAGGCCGCGCCCGACTCATCGGGATCGTAGCAGCTCCGCGTCATCCCGTAATCGACGTCCAGCGCAAGTCCGCGCCGGATGATCTCCGCCTTGGTGAGATCGACCAGAGGTGCGTGGATCCGGAACGGCCGAGGCCCTTCCACCCCCGCCTTGGTGCCGAGGCCGGCGAGTCTCTCGAACGCATCGAGGAACTCGGGTCGACAGTCCGGATATCCGCTGTAGTCGACGGCGTTGACCCCGATGAAGATGTCGGAGGCTTGGATAACCTCCGCCCACGCGAGAGCCATCGACAGGAAGATCGTGTTCCGCGCCGGGACGTAGGTGACGGGGATGTCCTCGGAGTCCGCGGGCACGCGCCTGCCCTTGGGCACTTCCAGGTCACCAGTGAGCGCCGAGCCCCCGAACGCGCGCAGATCGACGGCGGCAATCACATGGCGGATCACCCGCATCGCTTCCGCCACGCGACGGGCGGCGTCCACCTCGCGCCCGTGTCTCTGCCCATAGCGGAGCGTCAGAGCATAGGGCCGATATCCCTGCTCCACCGCGATCGCAAGGGTCGTCGCCGAGTCCAGCCCACCGCTGAGGAGGACAACCGCCCTGCGGCCCATCCACTACCTCCAGAAGGCGAGTTCACGATCCCGGAGCCCTTCCGGGAGGCCACTTGTAACACGATGTTGCACCGTGCGGCAACGCGTGGTGAGGTGAAGCCGGAAGCGGTTGTGGAATCTCTTTCCGCTCCGCCCATCCGGCCCTGACGAAACCGGGGTCGCCCCAAAGTGGAGGAACGGAATGAAGTCGCGAATTCGGACCGGCGCGGTCGCCCGAGAAGGCCGGCTCCGGCCGGGGGGGCGGGAGCCAAACGTCCCCGGCATCCACACCTCAGCCGGCCGCGGTGAACTCCAGCGTCAGTGGCGGGGTGCCGGTCGCGGTCACCGAAACCTGCTCGGACACGGTCCCCGGCGTCGGATGCCATGCCTCGATCTCGTAGTCGCCCGGCGGAAGCGCCGAAAGCGAGAACGTTACTCCGGATCCCGCGAATGGGCCGGGCGAGGTTGAATCCTGGGCGCGGCGGCCGGGCAACCTGTGGTCGGGTGCGGTCAAATCGGTGGTTCCTCGCGCTGAGGGGGTCCCATCGGACGGGCGATATCGTAGTCTGCGCGTGTACGACACACCGAACGCGCTCCGCCAATACCGACTATCGTTATCGTGGCCAAGGTCGACGCGCTCAAGGTCGACGCGGTTACGGACGACCATGCCCGAGGAGGTCACATATGAAATCCGCCAGGCTGTTCCTAGGGTTCGCCCTCGCCGCGTGCGCCGCGGCTCCCTTCGCCGCCGTCGGCGAGCAGGCGGCGCAGGTCGGCGCCACCGCCTTCGTCGATGTGAACGTGATTCCGATGGATTCCGAGCGGATCCTCACCCGACACACCGTCGTCGTGCGCGGCGACAGGATCGTCGCGGTCGGACCGGCCGCCGACGTGGACGTGCCGGACGGCGCCCGCCGCATCGACGGCGCCGGGAAGTACCTGATGCCGGGACTGTCGGAGATGCACGGACACACGCCGGGAGGCTTCCCGACCGACACCTTCCGCGAGCAGGTGATGTTCCTCTACGCCGCGAACGGCGTGACGACGGTGCGCGGCATGCTCGGCCTCCCCGGCGACCTCGCGTTGAAGGAGAGGACGAACACCGGCGAGATCTGGGGGCCGACCCTCTACCTCGCAGGCCCGAGCTTCAACGGCAACTCGGTCACGTCGCCGTCGCAGGCGGCCGACCGCGTGTGGGTGCAGAAGGGGGAAGGGTGGGATCACCTGAAGATCCACCCCGGACTCACCGTGCCGGAATACGACGCGCTCGCCACGGCCGCCGCGCAGGCCGGCATCCGCTTCGGCGGCCACGTCCCGGCCGATGTCGGTATCCGGCACGCCATCCTCATGGGACAGGAGACCTTCGACCACCTCGACGGCTACATGGAGGAGGCGGGAGGCATCCGCGGCCCCATGGACGCGGCGACGATGGAGGAACTGTTCGCGCTCACGATCGGTGCCCGGGCTTGGGTCGTGCCCACCATGGTGCTCTGGGAAGTGGGCGTCATCGGCCTCGGCGACCCCGACGCGCTCGCCGCCTATCCCGAGATGCGCTACTGGCCCCCGGAGGGCGTCCAGGGCTGGAAGGACCGGCTCCAGGCGATCCAGGCGCGCGGCGCGTGGGACGTGGAGCAGGCGCGCCTGCATGCGACCAACCGGACCCGGCTCCTCGGCATGATGAACGAGGCCGGCGTGGGCATCCTCATGGGCACCGATTCCCCGCAGATGTTCAGCGTCCCAGGTTTCTCGCTCCACCGCGAACTCGCGGCGATGGCCGACGCCGGGATGTCGCCGTACGAGATCCTCGTCAGCGGCACCCGGAACGTGGGGGAGTACTTCCAGGGCTACGACACCTTCGGGACGGTGGCCGCCGGCCGGCGGGCGGATCTCATCCTGACGAACACGAACCCGCTCGAGGATGTGGCAAACGTCGCCGACCGCGCCGGCGTCATGGTGCGCGGCGTCTGGAAGTCCGAGGAAGAGATCCAGCAGGGCCTCGCCGAAATCGCCACCAGCTTCGGCAACTGAGCGACTGCCGCGCCCGGCGGATCTCAGGCATCGGCCTGGGCGAGGCAGTCCGGGCAGTGGCCGAGGAGGTGCACCATCGCGCGGCGGATGGACTCGGCCCACGGCCCATCGATCGATAACGCCGTAGTGACCTCTTCCTTCAGGCAGGCCACCCGGCCGCAGGCCTCGCACAGGAAGTGCGGATGGCGATGGCTGTCTTCGTGGTCTCCCGCGAGCGCGTATCGGTCGATGCCGTCCGCCCGACTCACCACGGGGGCGAGGCCGGCCTCGCGTAGCTTGACCAGGTTGCGGTAGATCGTCGCCTGATCCCAGTCCGAGTCGCCCAGCAGGTCGAGCACCTGCGTGAAGGATACCGGACCCTCGGCGGCGGCCAGGATGCGGAGCACCGCAAGGCGCGGTGCGGTCACGCGCAGACCGCACTCGCGCAGCCTCCGACGGGCCTCGTTTTTGGTGATTCGCATGGGCCTTCCCCCGCGCGTGCAGAGATGAAGTTCGAAAACGCTAGGGACAAGCACTTGCACATGCAAGTCACTTGTGTATTTTCCTGCCCTCGCAATCCGCTTGCAGGAGCACCCCGCAGTGAGAAGCGCCGGAAAAGGAAGTTCGATGAGCAGCGATCCAGGCGCCGTACCTCGTGACGAGCGCCTTCCCGTCACGGTGTTGTCCGGCTTCCTCGGAGCCGGGAAGACCACCCTCCTGAACGAGGTTCTGAACAACCGGGAGGGACGCAGGGTCGCGGTCATCGTGAACGACATGAGCGAGGTCAACATCGACGCGGCCCTCGTGGAGCGCGGGGGCGCCCAGCTCTCGCGAACCGAGGAGACGCTCGTCGAGATGACGAACGGCTGCATCTGCTGCACGCTGCGGGAGGACCTGCTCGCCGAAGTCTCCCGGTTGGCCCGGGAGAGGCGTTTCCACTACCTGCTGATCGAGTCCACGGGGATTTCGGAGCCCATCCCGGTCGCCCAGACCTTCACCTTCGAGGACGAGGACGGGGTGAGCCTCGGCGACATCTCGCGCCTCGACACCATGGTCACCGTCGTGGACGCCGCGAGCTTCCTCAAGGACTACGTCGCCGCCGAGGACCTGCAGGACCGCGGTGAGTCGTTGGGCGAAGAGGACGAGCGGACCGTCACCGACCTCCTCATCGACCAGGTCGAGTTCGCCGACGTCATCGTGCTCAACAAGCTCGATCTTGTCGCCGCGGACCATGCGCGCGAGGTCGAGGCCATTCTGCGCGCGCTCAACCCCGGCGCGGAGATTCACCGGGCGACACATGGGCAGGTGCCCCTTGAGCGTGTGCTCGACACGGGCCTGTTCGACTACGACAAGGCGGAAAGCTCGGCCGGCTGGATCCGCGAACTCGAGGGAGACCACGCGCCCGAGACGGAGGAGTACGGGATATCGACCTTCACCTATCGGACTCCGGCGCCGTTCGACGCGGAGAAGCTGTGGGCGTTCCTGAACGACGATGAGAACTGGCGCGGCGTGCTCCGGTCGAAGGGCTTCTTCTGGGTCGCCGCCGATCACAAGGCCGTATACGAGTGGGAACAGGCCGGGGGTGTGAGTTCCGTCAACCCCATGGGCATGTGGTGGGCCGCGACGCCGAGGGAGTACTGGGACCACCCGGACGGAGAGCGGCCGAACCAGCAGTCGAGTTGGCACCCGCGGTACGGCGACCGTAACCAGGCACTCGTCTTCATCGGTCAGCGGATGGATGAGGTCGCGATACGCGCGCGCCTCGACGCATGCCTGCTCGACGAAGCCCTTGCCGCCGGCGACAGCAGCACCTGGGAGGGACGTGCCAACCCCTTCCCCGAGCTTCAGATGGTCGAGGAGGTGGCTGGATGAACACTACGGCTCAGGACGACCTGTTGGATGTGGTCATCGTCGGCGCGGGGGCGGCCGGCGTGGGCGTCTCGGTCGCACTCGCGCACGCGGGGATCGAGAACTTCGTCGCGCTCGAACGCCACTCGGTGGGTGCCTCGTTCGCCCAGTGGCCGGCCGAGACTCGCTTCATCACACCTTCGTTCCCGACGAACTCGGTCGGCATGCTCGACCTGAATTCCGTCGTGATCGGGACCTCGGCCGCCTGGTCCCTGGAGGTCGAGCACCCCACGGGGAGGCAGTATGCGGCCTTCCTCACGGCGATCGCAGACCACTTCGAGTTGCCGGTCCAGGAGGGCGTCGACGTGCTTCGGATCGACCGAAGCGGCGAAGAGTTCGTGGTCGAAACGACAGCGGGATCTCTGCGTGCCCGGCACGTGATTTGGGCGGCGGGCGACTTCCAGTACCCGCGCTTGAACAGCTTCGAGGGCAGCGAACTGTGCCTGCACACGGCGCTGCTCCCCAGCTACGCCGAGCTGGAGGGGGACGATTTCATCGTCATCGGCGGCTACGAGAGCGGTGTCGACGTCGCCAGCCACCTGGCCGAGCGAGGCAAGCGGGTGCGTCTCTTCGACAAGGAGAGTCCCTGGGGGTCCGAGAGCTCCGATCCCAGCGTCGCGCTCTCCACCTTCTCGCTCGAGCGGACGCGGCGCCCTTCGTACGCGGAGCACGTGGAGCTCTTTCCCGACACCGCAATCACCGCCGTGGCTGCCGCCGATGCCGGATTCGAGGTCGCCACGGCTGACGGGCAGCGCTTTCGCACGCCCGTGCAGCCCCTCCTCGCGGGCGGGTTCGAGGGAAGCCATCCGCTCTTGATGGACCTCTTCGAGGCACGCGACGACGGATTCCCGCTCCTCAACGAGCACGACGAATCGACGATCGTCCCCGGGATCTACCTGTGCGGCGCGTCCGTGCGGCACGACAAGCACATCTTCTGCTTCATCTTCAAGTACCGGCAGCGGTTCGCGGTCGTCGCCAAGTCGATCGCAACCTCGCTCGGCCTGCCCGCCGAGGAGCTCGAGATGTACAGGATGTGGGGCATGTACCTCGACGATCTCTCCTGCTGCGGACAGGAGTGCGTATGCTGACCGACCGAGCCGAAGCCCCGGCGCCCGTGACCCCGAAGCTGACCCCGAAGCTGGCTCCGGAGCCGACTCCGAGGCTGACTCCGGAGCTGACTCCGAAGCGCCGGCGAACGGCGCCGGTGCTCCGTCGGGCGATGCGTATCGAGTGGGCCGGCCAAACGGCCGCCAGCCTGTGCTGGATCGCCAGCGTGTTCGCGTACGGGATCAACTCACGCGGCGACTGGCTGCAACTCTGCGCCGCATCCGCCTGGCTGCTTTCAAACACCGCCGCGCTCGTAACGGCCAAAGGCGACTGAGCCCCCCGCAACGGTCTGGTTTCGTTCGTCCGCAGTCCCTACTTCTCCTGGTAGCGGAGGTGCGCGATGAACGGAAACAGCCAGGCGCCGGGGCGGGTGGAGCGGCACGAGGGGATCATCACGGTGCGGGGTGGCGGCAGGCACCGGGCGTGGAACGGGATCGAGTACAAGACGGGCATGTGGGCGGAGAACGTCGGCTCGGGCGCGCTCTCCATGAACGTGGCGATGATCCCGCCGGGCGGCGTCGCGAAGGCGCACATCCATGTGGATTTCGAGGTGATGCTCTACATCCTCCAAGGACGCGTCCGGCACGAGTTCGGGCCGCGGCTGGAGAAGACGCTCGATAACGAGGCGGGCGATTTCATCTTCATCGAGCCCGGCGTCCCCCACGAGGTGTTCAACCTCAGCGACACCGAGCCGGTCGTCGCCGTCGTAGCCCGCTCCGACGCCCAGGAGTGGGAAAACATCGTCGACTTCGAACGCCCCCCTCGCAGCTAGACTGCTCAGCCTCGAAAATCCTGAAATCTGAGCATCGGATGTTCATTTTTCATGACATCCGGACCCGTTCCAGCGCATCGAGAGCCTCCAGGGCGGCGGTGCGGCCTTGGGCTTCGGGGAAGAGGTCGAGGGCGAGGGCGAGGATGCCGGTCGCGTTGGCCACGGCGAAGCTGATGCCGCTGAGGTTGCGGGTGGGGGGGACACCGGGGATGGGGCGCGGGTAGCCGGACGCGTGCAGGACGCGGCGGCCATCGCGGTGGCCGACGCGGACGCCGTGCCGGGGCAGGTCCCAGTCGAGGCACACGCCGAGGGCGCCGGGGAGGCTGCCCGGGAGCTGAAGCCGTCCTTCGTGCGAATAGGCGGCGATGACGATCGTTCCGGCCCGCGCGGCGCGTTCGACGGCGGGCTGCAGCACCTCGATGCGGCTCTGGCGGGGCGTTCCGAGGCTCAGATTGGCCAGCCGGCAGCCGCGCTCCGCGGTCCAGTCGATCGCCCTCGCCAGCGTCCGGGCGCTCGTCGCCAGCTCGTCGTGAAAGACGCGGGCGACGTGGACCCGCGCGCCCGGCGCCTTCTCCTGGATGGCGGCGGTGACGGCCGTCCCGTGTCCCAGCCGGTCGGTCAGATCGTCGTGCTCGCGTCCGTCGGGCGTGAACGCGACCCCGCCCGCCAGGAGTCCCAGATGTGGATGGTTCGGATGCGCCCCGCTGTCGATGACCGCGATGGAGACCCCGCGCCCGGTCCGGCTCCGGAGCGGCTCCCTCACCCGGCAATCCGCCCGTCGCGGAGCACCACCACGCGCTCCGCCCTCCGCGCGAGTTCGGGGCGGTGCGTGATGAGCACCGTGGTCCGCCCCCGCATCAGCGCGGCGTAGCCCTCCAGCACCTGCGCCTCCGAGGCCGGGTCCAGCGCCCCCGTCGCCTCGTCGAACACGAGCACGGCCGGATCGGCCAGGAACGCCCGCGCCACCGCCACCCGCTGCCGCTCCCCGGCGGAGAGCTGCCGGCCCCGCTCCCCGACCACCGTCGCCGCCCCCTCCGGCAGCGACGCCAGCAGCCCGTCGAGCGCGGCCGCCGCGAGCGCCCCGGCGACCTCCAGATCCGTGGCGTCGGGTTTGGCGTAGCGCACGTTCTCGGCGATCGAGGCGTGGAAGATGAACGGGTCCTGCTCCACCACGGCCACGTTCCGCCGCACGTCGGCCAGCGCGAGCCCACGCAGGTCCCGCCCGTCGAGCAGCACCCGCCCGCCGTCCGGGTCGAGCTGGCGCGACAGCAGGTCCGCGATCGTCGACTTCCCGCTCCCGCTCGCACCCACGAGCGCGACCAACTGCCCGGCGGGCACCTCCAGCGACACCCCCTCCAGC
Source organism: Candidatus Palauibacter poriticola (assembly GCA_012270965.1). GTDB lineage: Bacteria > Gemmatimonadota > Gemmatimonadetes > Palauibacterales > Palauibacteraceae > Palauibacter > Palauibacter poriticola. Next base: position 58,388 of record JAAXHJ010000076.1, on the reverse strand, counting down.
ACCTCGCCGCCGCGCCCGAAGCCGAGCCGCACATCCTCCAGAACCAGCGCCCCCGCGGCCCGCCCCAGCCGCTCCGCCCCATCCGCCTCCACCACCTCGAGCGGCGTGTCGAACAGTTCGTGGACGCGCACGAGCGACGCCCGCGCGCTCGCCAGGTTCGCGTACAGCCCCATCAGCGCCTGCACCGGAAAGAGGAGCCGCATCTGGTACGCCATGAACGCGACGAACGTCCCCAGCGTCGTCGCCTCCGTGATCACCCGGTAGCCCCCATACAGGAACACCGCCGCCGCCCCCGCCTGGAGCAGGACCCCCGGCAGCCCGCCCGCCAGGTACGTGTAGCGGCGCATCGACAGCAGCGCCCGCACGAACCGGTCGTTGTGTCGCCCGAAGCGCGCCGCCTCCCGCTCCTGCGCGTTGGACGCCACCACCGTCCGCACCCCCTGCAGCGTCTCGATGAGGAAGCTCCCGATGTCCGCGCTCCGCTCCCGCAGGTGCGTCACCCGCCCCTCGAGCCGCCGGCGGTACCTCACCAGCGCCCACAGGCTGGGCGGCAGCGCGACGATCCCCGCCAGGAAGAGCCGCGCGTCGAGATAGATGAGCATCCCCACCGTCCCGATCAGGAAGAGCACGTTCCCGAACAGCCCGAGCGCCGCGTCCGCCGTCACCCGCTGGATCTCGCCGATGTCGCTGTTGATGCGCGAGACGATGTCCCCGAACGGCGTCCGCGCGTAGAAGCGCGGCGAGAGCCGCTGCAGGTGGCGGTAGAGCGCCAGCCGCATGTCGAACAGGATGCCGGCCGACACCCGCGTGTACCGCATCCCGCTCGCCACGTTGGCCCCGAAGCCGAGGAGAATGATCCCGATGAAGAGGCCGACGATCCGGAGCAGGAGAGGGAAGTCCCCGCCCAGGATCGCGTCGTCGATCATCGCCTTCGACAGGTAGGGGAGCGCGAGCCCGAGCGCGGTCCCGGCCGTGGAGAGGAGGACCACGGGAAGCAAAGCCCCCGCGTACGGTCGAACGTAGGCGAGGGCTCGGCGGAAGTGCGGGTCCCGGATCACCGGGAATCAGCCGGGATCGGGCACCACGACGACGCTCGTCATGTCCGCGTCCAGCGTGACCGTCCGCAGGAACTCGAACGTCTCCTCGTCGTAGATGTCGATCGTGCTGCCGGCGTTGTAGATGTAGAGCTTCGTGCCGTCGGCGCTCGGCATCAACGCCATCCGCGGCCGTCCCGCGAAGGTGATGCGCCCGGCCACCCGCGGCTCCCGAAGATCGAACTTCCACATCTCGTAGTGCCCGATCTCGGATTTTAACCCGTAGCCCTTCGTCCCGTCCGGCGAAAGCACGAAGGACACGCCCTCGCTGGGACCGATGGGATGGAACTCCACGTCCTGCCCCGCCAGATCCACGGTCGCGATGCCCATGAGACGGCGGTTCTGGAGCGGATCCGTCATGCGGAAGAGGCCCGTGTATACGCCATCCTCCTCCTGATAGGGACTCTGGCCGAAGGGGAGTCTCATCTCCCCCAGCCCCGGCTCCAGCGGCTCCGAGATCTCCCAGCGGTCCACCTCCTCGAAACTCTCGGAATCGAGCGCGACGAGGTCGTCCGAGAACATGTACAGGAGATCGCCGGCGGGAGAGAAGCGGAAGTTGGCGGACCGGCGCGTCTCCTCGTCCGGCCACGGGATCGTGTCGGTCACCTCGTAGGTCGTGAGGTCGAAGCGCAGGATGGCGGGCTCGTCGATCCTGTACCGGTCCGCGAGCTTCGTGCGGCTCTGCACGAGCAGCGCCATCCATGCCTGGCCGGGGTGGACTTGGAAGGAACGGATCCACGTACGGGTCGCGCCCTCGCTCAGCGTGAACTCCCCGATGGATTCCTTGGAGGGGAGCGCGATGATCTCGATCGTCTCGAAGAACGGGTCCATCACGTAGAGCCGCGATCGATCCTCGGAGACGTCGAGACGAAGGGAGATCGGACGCTTGACCGGGATCCGGTCCACGACCTCCTCGGACGCCTCATCCCAGACGAGGACTTCGTTGCTGTAGTTGCCCATGTACCAGTGGGCGTTGCGGCCGTTTCCCTGCGCCTCCAGCTCGCGAACACCGCTCAGCGCAAAGCCGAACGCGACCACGGCGAACGGGAGCCCGCAAGCGGACGCCGCAACCGAAGCGCCCCGGCGCTTGGAGTGCGTGCTTCGGATCACGGGAAGACGAGATCCAGCTTCCGCCAGTCCTTCTGCGCCGACGCGCACTGCGACGTCCAGTCCGGCGAGTGGTTGAGCTGATCGGGTACGTGCGCCGGCCAGAAGCAGGCGAGGTGGCAGTCGAACAGATCCCGTTCCACCGGCTGGCACAGCCCGGCGGTGCCGCCGGTCGAATCCACCTCCCAACCGGGCGCGAAGACGAGGGAGCAGCCCAGCGGAATGTGCGGCCCCTCCGGTGGCCGGCCTTCGAGTCCGACGACGTCCAGCTCCTCGCGGGCGACCTGCGCCTCGATGCGGACGGCCTTCCGGTTGATCGGTTTCGAGTGCTTCACGGCTTCTCCCCTCGCATGCGAAGGCCGGCCGGGTCCGCGCCCGGCCGCGTCAATGGTCGAAGCGGGCCAGATACTCCGGGTTCCGCTCCGACAGCTCTCCGTAGATCTCCAGACACGTGTGCGTCCACGTCCGAACCCAGTTGCAGAAGTGCAGGTTGGGCGCGGTCGTCTCGCCGTGTCTCGTGTGCGCCTCGTGATAGCAGCCGCCCGAGCAGATCGGACGGGCCCAGCATGTATGGCAGTCCGTCTTGTTCTTGATGTGGTGATCCTCGAGGAAGTCCTTCTGCCGCTCCCGGTCGATCCCCTCGGCGACCGTCCCGAAGCTGTGGTCGTTCGAGTAGGCGAAGCGGTGGCAGAGCGACACGTCGCCCCCCGTCGTCACGCCCATGAGCCCGAGGCCGGCCCCGCACGGATACGCCTTGCTCACCCCCTTGTGGATCTCCTCCAGCGTGTCCTTCACGTTCGAGAAGCCGTGGTGCCGGTTCCCCACCGCGTGATCCAGCCAGTCGCGCGCCAACTCTCCGAACTGGCGCAGCATGCGGTCGTATCCCTCGTCCTCGATCTCGTAGTCGCGCCCGGAGGAGGTCGTGACCGGGGCGAAGCCCACCTCCCAGAACCCCATTTCCTCCGTCAGGTGACGGTAGATGCGATGGATGTCGAGGTTCTCGCGCGTGAGCGTGACGCGCGCGCCGATCGGACGGGACTTGTGCCGGCGGAGCAGTTCCTTGATCCGGGGCCGGACCGTCTCGTAGGAGCCCTTGCCGCTGTGGAAGACCCGCATGCGGTCCTGCATCTCCTTCGGTCCGTCGATGGAGACGGTCACGCCGATCTCGTTGTCCGCCAGCCACTCGATGATGTCGGGGCGGAGGAGCGTCGCGTTCGTCGTGAGACTGAACTCGATCCGCTTTCCCTCCTCCTCGGCGCGGCGGCGGGCGTAGGCCACGGTGTCCTGGAGCACGGGGAAGTTGAGCAGCGTCTCTCCTCCGAAGAAGGTGAGGTGCGCGACCTCGAGCGCTCCCGACTCCCTGAGGAGGAACTCCACGCTCTCCCGCGCGGTCTCGTCCCGCATGAACTTCGGGTCGTCCGTGCACGTGGGGTCGACGATCTTGTCCTCGCCGTACTCGTAGCAGTAGGTGCACGCGAGGTTGCACTTGTTCGTGACGTTGAGGACCATCGTCGTGAGCGGGAAGCCGTCGGGCGGCAGGTCGTTCGCGACGGCTTCGGTGGGAGCCCCCGCCTCTCCGATGGCGCGGATCTGCCGGAGTTCCAGCAGCCCGTCGCGCACGCGCTCGGCGGAGTATCGGTCCGAGAGAGAGTTCACGACCTCGCCCGGCGCTCGGGGACCGTAGCTGAGCAGGTCGAGGATCGCGGACGATGCCGCATCGATCCGGAAGATGCCGGCCGAGGGGACGAGATAGAGAAAGCGCTCGCCCGCCGCCTCGAAGGCGTGGAATTCGCGCAGCGCCAGTTGGCCGATGGGCTTGATCACGGAACCAGCCTCCCCGTCGGAACGCCCTGCCACGGATCGAACTTGAGATATAGGGGCACCGTCACGATGAGGTGGGCACGGGCGCGAAGGTCGCCGCCGCCCGCCGCCGCGGCGTCGGAACCCGCATAGGTCGCGACGACCCACACGTCGCCGATGTTGTTTCGGTTGCCCCTGCGGTCGGGGTTGGGGCCGTCGATGGCGGGGGTGAAGATCCCGTCCGACCCCAGCGCGCCGACGTACCGGATGTCGTCGTCGTCGAAGGTGGCCGTGTACTCCTCCATGCTCCAGCTCGCGGGCACGCGCCCGAGCCGCAGGTCGTCCTCCGTGTTCGGCTCGCCGTCGGGGCCGTCGTCCCACCCGATGGCGTCGTAGGGTTGATAGCCCTTCGGGAAGTTCGCGCCGCCGATCCGGGCCATGCCCGCGCGCGGCGTCACCTCGAGACGGTCCACGCCGTCATGGACCTGAATCGCGCCCGCCAGGCTCACGCCGCCCACGAAGAGGTCGCGCCCGCCGATGGCCGCATCCTCAGCGACCGAGAGGCGTAGCGTGACCGTGCTTCCGTCGCCGCCCGTCGCGGACTCGACCCGGACGCCGGGTCCGAAGTCGAAGTCCGCCGCGTCGGGGTTCGCCGGGAGGTTGAGGCCGTGGACCCGGAGTTCGGCGGACGCGGCGCCGGTGCGGACCGCCCGGGGATGCACGCCCGATACGACGGGGCCGCCGCTTGCGCGGATGAGCCTCACGTCGGGGCCGAACTCATCGTACGCGCCCGAGAACCAGCGGCCCGTCATCTCCTGCCATCCGCGGTCCACCGTCATGACTTCGCGCAACTCGTCCGCACCGCCGGGATTCGACCGTCCCCGCCACTGATAGCCGGTGTAGACGATGGCCTGTCCGGCGCGACTCACCTCACGACCCGACTCCGCGTATGTGTACGAGGCGCGGGAGCGGAATTCGTCGGGAGCGTCGCCGGCGGAGATCTCCACCGTGCCGAAGACCTGCCCCCTCCCGGGCTCGAACCCCGCCAGCGCCCAGGTGCCGGTTAGGCGCGGCGTGCGCATGGAGGCCGACCAGGCGGACCATTCGGGCGTCTCGAGGGGGAAGGCCTCGGCGAGGTGGTCGATCGCCTCGTCCACCGGCTGCGGTCCGTCGCCCCCGTCCTGGAAACCCTGGAAGTCGACGAGCGGGTAGAGGCCGCGGTGCGTCGCCATGAGGAGTTCCCACTCCTCGCGCGTGCGCCGCTGAGTGATGACGCGGCCCATGCTGTGGCACTGGATGCAGGTGTTCTCGACGTCGCGGTCCGCCTCGTAAACGTGTTCGATGAGGCGGCGCTCGACCTCGAAGCGGCCGGGTTCGAGTTCCTCGGGAGCGAGGCCCTGCCGGTTGGAGAGGTAGCGCACGACCTCGCGCGCCTCGTCCGGGCCCAGCAAGACATCGTTGAGCGCGATCATGCGGCGGACCGACGTCTGCCACCCCTCCGGCGTCTTCCGCTCGTAGGAGATCCGCGTCATCCGCCCTTCGTCATCGCGCTCGTGGCAGCGCTGACAGCGACGAATGATGATCTCGTGGTCGATCGGATAGCCCTCGTCGTCGGCCTGTGCCGGGACTGCCGGGGCACCGGCGAAGGGGGCCGAATCGAGGTCGGCGGACGAGGTCGAGGGCGGGCCGGGGGTGGGAGGAAGCGCGCGCGCGCCGAGCAAAACCAGCGCACCTGCGGCCATTCCGGCCGCCGCCAGTCGGTCAAGTGCCCGTCGCGTCGTCGCTTCGCGCCTCATCCATCCTCCCTTTCCGAACCGATCCATTGTGTGCCCATCGCCGCGGGCGCGCCACCCCGAAAGGGGCTTCCGCGCGCCCCGCCGCCGCTCGCGGGTCGACGTCACGCGTCGGCCAGCTCAAGGAAGTTCGCGCCCACGGCGAAGGAGAGGGCGGCCAGAAAATCCGGGAGCGGCACCGCCGCCGCGCGCCGGTTGTAGGCCTCGAACAGGTCGGGAACCCGATCGGAGTCCGGCGCGACATCCACGAGCCGCCGAAGGTCGACATTGCGCACGTAGCGCGCGCCGTCCGGGAGCCGGTCGGAGGCGAGGCGGACCTCGAGGGCGATCCGGTCGTCGACGACGGCGGGGCGGCTAAGGCTCGAGAGTCCCGGCGCCGGGCGGAGATGCACGGCCGGCAGCGAGCGGATCGTCTCCCACGCCGTCCGCACCTCGGGGCGCGCGAGGAAGGCGTCGACCCGGCGTTCGGCGAGCGGGCGGTCTCCCGGTTCCGGCACCGCGGACCCGTCGGACGCGACGGCGGGCTCCGGGAGGTCCGCGCCCGCCGCCCGGGCGGAGGCGAGGCGAACCTCCCAGAAGGCGTGGCCGTTCGCGGCGGCGGCCTGCTCGAGAAAGGGGACGGAGAGCGCCCGGTAGGTGCGGTACACCTCGCGTTCCCGGTCGTCGTACAACTCGCAGGCAGGGCCGGCCATGGCGTCGTCCTCGAGCCCCGTATGCGTCACGATCGCGGCGAGCCAGGCGGAGGCGAGCGCCTTCTTGACGCCGTACGAGGAGAGGGGGTCGATGAAGGAGCCGGCGTCGCCGACGAGGAGCAGGCCCGGCCGGCCATGTGAATCCGCGCCGTAGAGCGACGCGGGACATGCCCGCACGGGCCCGTCCAGCCGGCCCCCTTCGAGGCGCCGGCCGAGCCGCGCCGCCTTGGCCAGTTCGGCGCGCCACATGCCGTCGAGGCCCCGCTCGCGCGCCAGTTGCGTGCGGCGCGGGTCGACCATCGCCGTGACGCAGCGGGTGCGCGCCGCCGTCGGTACCGACCAGGCCCACCCGTCCCGATAGCTCTCGATCAGCGTGCAGCCGGGGTCCGGCGGGGCGTGGCCGCGGCCCGAGGTCCAGCGGCCGACGAGCGCGAGCGTGGCGATCCCGCGTTCGCGCGTTCGGAGCCCGCGCCGGGCGAGCACCCCGGCCCGGCCGGAGGCGTCGAGCACCCAGCGGCCCCGGTAGCGCGCGGTCGAGGTGGCCACGCGCCAGCCATCGCGCTCGACGGCCGTCTCGACCACCGGCCCGTCCGTCATCAGGCGCGCGCCCGCCTCGCGGGCCACTCCGCGAAAGGCCGTCTCGAGCGCCGCCCGCTCCGCGTGGAAGCCACGTTCGGGCATCCCGAACCGTTCGTCCCGGCGGGGCATCCCGGCCCACCACACGGTGTTGCCCTCGTTCGGCACGAGGCCCGCCGCGTCCAGGGCGTCCAGCGCTCCCACGCGATCAAGGAGCTTCCGCGCCGACCCGGGGATCGACTCGGCGAGCCATTTTGCCGGCGGGGCGGGCCGCGTGATCAGCGCGACATCATGTCCGCGCCGCGCCAGCGACGCCGCGGCGGCGCAGCCGGCCGGCCCGCCGCCGACGATCAGGGCATCGTAAGACGTGTCCGCCAGGCCGGCTCAGTTAACCCGCTGGCGGAGCGCGCCGCCGCCCGGTCCGTCCGCGGCGAAGCAGTAGAAGCGCCCGTCGCCGCCCGTCCCGCGCAGATTCTCGAGGCTGCAACCCCGCGACCCGTGCGCCTCGTTCCACGACGTCGGGTTCTGTCCGCCTCCGACCCGGTCGTGGTGCCCGACGAGCGCGCTGCCCTCGCCGCTCGACGTCCAGTTGCCGCACGTCGTGTCGCCCTCCGCGTCCGAGGCCATGCCGCTCATCAGCGACCCGGTGAGGATGTCGTGCTGGTTCGGCTGGTCGCCCCGGCCGTTCACCTCATCGCCGTTCTCGGTGAGGATCGTGGCCTTGGTCAGGTTCGGGCCGTTGCTGTGCAGGTGCTCGACATCCCGGGCGATCATCGTGCCGGCGTGGTTGTACCACGGCCCCTCGCCGATCCGGTCGCGCGCGTTCACGCCACCCGCGCCCGTCGTGCTGAGGTAGGCCCGCCACATGCGGTCGGGCAGCCCCGCCGCCTCGGCCAGCGTCTCGCAGTACGCGTCCGCGCCCTCGAGACCGCCGAGGTCCGCGCCATCCCCCGGATTCGAACTGGTGATGAAGAAGCTGGTGTTCTCGTCCTGCGCCGCCGCCCCGCTCGCCCCGAACGCGAACAGGATCGCCATGAAGCCAATCGTGTGTCTCATCTCGCGACTCCCGCGCTGTTGCTGCCGACTTCGCTGCCGGTTGCTCCCGAATCCGCTGCCGGCTGCTCCCGACTCCGTTGCTCCCGACTCCGCTAACGCCGGATGTATTTTCTCATCTGCCGGGGTCCGACCTCGGCACCGTAGAGGTTGCCGTGCGCGTCGACCGCGATCCCCTCCGCGCCGCTCGTGCCGGACGCATCCTGATTGGGCTCCGGATCCGGGATGAAGGTCGTCACCCAACCGGTCGCCGCGTCGCCGATGTAGATGCCGCGGAGCCATCCCTTGTTGCGGCGCGCGTTCGACTCGGAATCCGTCGAGTAGAGGACATCCTCCTCGTCGATGAACAGCCCGCTCGGGCGTCCGAACTGGTGCCACGTCTCGAGGTGGTTCCCCTCCTGATCGAAGACCTGGACGCGGCTGTTGCCCCGATCACCGACGAAGAGGCGTCCCCGCGAATCCATCGCGAGCGCGTGCGGGTCGCGGAACTCCCCGTTCGCCGTGCCCGCGCGCCCCCACTCCATGAGGAAGGTGCCATCGGGCGCGAACTTCACGATGCGGTTGTTGCCGCCCGCGTCGTGCCCGTCCGCCACGAAGATGCTGCCGTCGGGCGCGACGAGGATGTCCGACGGCTTGTTGAAGTGGTTCGGGCCGTCCCCCGCCACGCCCTGCTCGCCCAGAACCATCAGAACCTCACCCTCGGGGCTGAACTTGTAGACCACATGCCCCCAGCCCTCCGGTACCGGCGCGTATCCCACCGCGTCGGCCACCCATACGCTGCCGTCCTCCTCGACGAACATTCCGTGCGGCCACGCAATCAGCCCCGAGCCGAAGCTCCGCACGAGACTCCCCTCGGTGTCGAAGAGCAGGATCGGATCGACGTCGCTCTCGACGCACAGATTCGCGCCGCACCGCTCGCCCACCCAGATGTGTTCCCCGTCCGGGGCCGGGTAGACGGCGCTCGTCGCGCCCCAGGCGCGTCCGTCGGGAAGCTGCCCCCAGCCGTCGGTGGCCATGTAGGGGTTCGGGGCCGTCAACTGTGCGTGAAGCCCGCCCGTCCCCGCGACGCCCGCCGCCAGCCCGAGGGCCGCAAGAAGCGAGGTTCGCCTTGGTTTCCGCATCCGTCCTCCCTGGTAGTAGGAACTTGGACGATGGGATGCGATCACCAGACCGGGCAAGGATCACCGGACTCGGAAGGCGTCTGCCCGTCCTCCGCGGCGATGACCATCGGGACGACGGCGAGCACGATCATGCCCGGCCGACGAGGGTCGCCGGGGCATCGCACACTGCTGCCCGCTCCAGCGATCGCCGACTTCGAAGTTCGGGCCTCTTGGCGGCTCTCCGGATTTATCGCTAGCTTCGGCGGCCGTAGCATGCGTCGACCGGCGGCCCGTCCACGTTCGGAGGAGGGGATTAGCATGAGGCGCTTGAAGAACGTACTCCATACGGTCCTTCCCGCGTCGTGCATCACGCTCGCTTTCACCCCGACCCCTGTCGACCACAGGTACACCGCGGGGATCATCGGTGCGGAGCCGGCGTGCGCACAGGATCCGGGCGCGATTCTTGAATTGCATGATGGCGTGGCAGGACATGGTTGAAACCATGCAGCGCTGGTGCCCGGCCGGGACGACTGCCCACTGCGACGTAAGCTGCGACTTTGATACCCGGGAAATCGGGTGCGCCTCCTGTATCTGCGTACAGTAGCGTTGGGCAGTCGGACGAGTCGGACCACGACGGTTCGAGCAGTGCGTGGCATGGGGCCAAGCGAACGGGCACTCCTCCTTGGCTGGGCATTCGCGCTCGTGGTCCTCCCGGGATCGATTGCGGCCGCAGGCGTGGACCAGGGGTTGCCGGTCGCCTATCACATCTCCGAGGAGCCACGAATCCAGATCGGAACCGTTGACGGCGATGGCACGAGCCTATTCAGGATCACCGACGCGATTCGCCTGAGAGACGGGGGGATTCTCGTGGCGGACGGAGGTTCACGGACCCTCAAGTTCTTCGATTCGCGGGGCGCTTTCGTGAAGGCCCTCGGCCGTGCGGGGGACGGGCCGGGCGAGTTCAGGCGTCTGTATCGAGTTGCGGAACTCGAGGATGGCGCCCTCGCCGCGTTGGACCTCCTGCCGGAGCGTGTGACAATGTTCTCGCCCGCCGGAAGGCTCCAACGGACTGACGACGTATCCCGACAGTTCGATGGAACGGGGCGAAGGGTCCACCTTTACGGGTTTCTTGCAAACGGAACCTTGGTGGGACTCGAGGAGATCGAGGGCCAGGGTGTTGAGGCACACTACGGAGACTATCCTGGTAGCGTGCTCACCTACCGGGCACCGGTCGTCCAGCCCGTGCTCATCGACACGTTGGGACGAGTTGTTCCTTTTTGGGCAGCCGACGCCGGGGAGCGAAACCATCTACCAAATGCAGTCCAGCACGGGAAGCGAGAGCATGCGCATCGGCGGTTCTACGGTGTCCGCGCCCTTCCTCCGCACGGTTACGGTGGCGGTGCGCGGCGAGTGGATCGCCTTGGGGCCGATCGAAGGGCACTTCGTGGGCACCTTTCGCGCAGACGGTACGCCGCGAGCGTTCTTCGCCGGACCTCCCCCGAAGGCGGTGCCGGAACGCGTTCGCGAGGCGTGGATCGACGAACGGGTCTCTCGGTTTCGCGGCCGCACCGAGCGCGGCGTATGGCGAGACCGGTACGAAGAGTTCGTAGCCTCCGCACCAGCCCCCATGACTTTTCCACCTTTCGAGGCGCTCGTCCTACAGGATGGCGGCCGCGTCTGGAGGGAGATCTACGATCCGGCGCTCGGGGAAGGCGAACCCTCGCGCTGGGTCGTCACCGATCCGTCGATCCCGGGAGACTTCGGCGGCACCGTCGTTCTGCCGCCCGGTTTCCGTTCGTACGACATCGGACGCGACTACGTGCTGGGCGTATGGAGCGACAAGATGGGCATCGAGTTCGTACGGTTGTATGATCTGATAGAAGCATCGTCTGACGGCTAGCTGGCCCCTCCTGCGGGAACGCCGGCTACGTTGCCTCCCGTCCCGCCGCCGGCCTCCCTCGCGCGGCGGCGGCCGCTCCCCCTCCGCCCCCGGCCTTTGACGCCAGCTTCCCGAACGGCCCGCTGATCGCCCACGCGGCACCTCCGACGATCAGCGCCAGCGCCCCCCAGCGCATGAGAGCGGCGGCCAGTGCTCCGTCGACGGCCGGCCATGTGAAGCGGTAGGCCAGCAGGTCGGAACCCCGGTCCGTCATCCAGTGCCAGCCGGTGTGCGCCAGCAGCGCCGATCCGATGATCGTCCCCATCCGCTCCGCCACCACCTTGCGGAACACCACTTCGACCACCGGAACGGCGATGGCGACCACGACGAGCTGTCCCAGCTCCACCCCCACGTTGAACGCGAGCAGGGAGGTGAGCAGGTGTCCGCCCGCGAACTGCAGCGACTCGCTGAGCGCGAACGAAAAGCCAAACCCGTGCACGAGCCCGAACCCGAACGCGAGCAACCACCGCTTCCGAGGCTTCGCCCCGACGATGTTTTCGAGCGCCATGTAGACGATGGAAAGCGCGATGAGGGTCTCGATCAGCGGCGGAAACCAGAGTGCGCGCGGCGCGATCCCGAAGGCGGAGGCGACGAGCGTGATCGAGTGCGCGATCGTGAAGGACGTGATGACCGGAACCAGACCCCACAGAGTCCGCAGCGGGATGACGAGACAGAGGAGGAAGAGGAGGTGGTCGATCCCGTCGAGGATGTGCGTGAAGCCGAGCGACACGAAGCGCAGCGCCGCCTGGTGCCAGCGGGGGTCGAGCCTAACGAGTCCCGGATCGCCGACGTACTGGAAGGCGCGCTCCGGACGGTCCGGCGGCCGCAGCCGCAGCACCGTGACCGTGCGCAGGCCGAGGTGCGCGAACCCCGGCTCGATCGAGAAGCGGGACTCGTCCGACGCGATATCGTACTCCAGCCATACGTCGAGCAGTGCCTGACGCCACGGGAGCTGGAGCCCCGGGTCGAGCGGCGAGGCGTCGAAGTGCGCCAGCGCCGTCTCGTAGGTGGCGAAGGATCGGTCCGAGGGGAGAGAGACGCGGGCCGCCACGATGCGGGGCGCCTCCAGGCGTCGATCCTCCTCGTAGAACGTCACATAGTCGGCGAGCCAGAGTTGCGCCGCATCGCGGAGGAATGGATCCGCCGCCTCCAGATCCAGATACCCGAGTCCGTACCGGGGGAACTCGATGTCCCGCATCGCCTCGAGAGGCGCCCGCACGAGAAAACGGAGACGAGACCCCTCCGGCGTGACAAAGGTCTGGATGGTGACGTCCGCGGGAATCTCGTGCAGCGCGGCGGGATTCTCGCGCGGTGCGGCGCGAACCGCCTCGACCGTGCGATCCGATGCAGCCGGCCAGGGCGTGCGATCCGGCGCAGCCGGCCAGGGCGTGCGATCCGGCGCAGCCCGCGCCGCTCCGGCCAGGCTTGTGAGACCGTAAAGCGTGAGGACGCACCCCATCAGAGGCGCCATCCGCCGGGTTGGCCGTGCGTACCCTCGTTCCATCGGCGATCCCCAAACTCCGGGAGGCTGGGAAGAGCTTTCCTGTCCGCCCGCACGATGGCGCGCCCAGCCCGCGCCGTCGAGCGTTGCCCTGCGCGTGCTCATCGACGCCGGCCGGTCTCTGGACGAACGCGGACGGCATCTGTAGCGTGAACTGATCGGAATAGTCGGCACGGGGCGACTCGGGAGCGACCCAGGACCCGCAAGGAGAGATGGCCATGAACGGAGAGCGGCGAACCCTCATATTCGGTGTGGTCGCGGGCATCGCCCTCGCGCTGGCGTGCGGCCAGGCGGCCATGAACGACGAGGCCCAGGGCAGCGAGGGACAGGGCGTCGAGGTCCCGAGGTTCGAGGTGGACCCCTTCTGGCCGGAGCCGCTGCCGGACCACTGGGTGCTCGGATCGGCCATCGGCGTGGGCGTGGACTCGCGCGACCACGTCTTCATCGTGCACCGGGGCAACCTCACCGAGCGCACCGAGGGCGGAGCCGACGCCGATCCGCCCATCGGCGAATGCTGCCGCGCCGCGCCGCCGGTGCTCGAGTTCGATCCGGACGGGAACCTCGTGAACGCCTGGGGCGGCCCCTCCGATGAGTACGTGTGGCCCGGCTCGAACCACGGGCTCACCGTCGACCACATGGACAACCTGTGGATCGGCGGCAACGGGCCCAACGACACGCACATCCTGAAGTTCTCGCGCGACGGAGAGTTCCTCGCCTCGTACGGGGAGCCGGAGGCCGGGCCCGAGCCCGACAGCCACAGCGAGACGCGCTTCAACCGCGTGGCCAAGCTCGCCTTCGACGGCGCGGCCAACGAAGCCTACCTCGCGGACGGCTACGGCGGGCGCCGCGTCGCGGTGCTGGACGCGTCGACGGGTGCCTTCAAGCGCTACTGGGGCGCCTACGGCAACCCGCCGGACGACACGCGCACGCCGCCCTACGACCCCGACGCGCCGCTTATCCAGCAGTTCCGGACGCCCGTACACTGCGCCGAGCCTTCGCGTGATGGCCTCGTGTACGTGTGCGATCGCCCCAACGACCGCATCCAGGTCTTCCAAACGGACGGCACGTATGTGGACGAGGTGCGGATCGCGCCGCGCACCTTGGGCGACGGGTCGACGTGGGACATCGCCTTCTCGCGCGATGCGGACCAGAAGTACATGTACGTCGCCGACGGGAAGAACATGCGGGTCTACATCATGGACCGCGCGTCGCTCGAGATCCTGACCAGCTTCGGGGACGGGGGCCGTCAGCCGGGCCAGTTCTTCGCCGTTCACAGCATCGCGACGGACTCGAACGGCAACATCTACACGACGGAAACCTACGAGGGGAAGCGCGTTCAGAAGTTCGTGTACATGGGCATGGGCCCGGTGCCGGCCGAGCACCAGGGGCCGCCCTGGCCGGGCGGCGACCAGTAGACGGACGGACGGGCGAGGAGGCACGGCCATGAACGGGAAGCGGCGAACCCTCATCGGCATCGGCGGCGTGACGGCCGGCCTTGTCATCGCGCTCGCCTGCGGCCAGGCGGCCATGAACGACGAGGCCCAGGGCAGCGAGGGACAGGGCGTCGAGGCCCCGCGGTTCGAGGTGGATCCGTTCTGGCCGAAGCCGCTGCCGGAACACTGGCTCCTCGGTTCCACGATCGGAGTCGGCGTCGACTCGCGCGACCATGTGTTCATCATCCATCGCCGCGCCTCCATCGACGCCCGCACCGAACTGGGTGCCGATGCCGATCCCCCGACCTCCGAGTGCTGCCGTCCGGCCCCCGAGGTGCTCGAGTTCGACCCGGAGGGCAACCTCGTGAACTCGTGGGGAGGCCCCTCCGACGACTACGTGTGGCCCGAATCGAACCACGGGATCACGGTCGACCACATGGACAACGTGTGGATCGGCGGCAACGGGGCGAGCGACTCGCACATCCTCAAGTTCTCGCGCGATGGCGAGTTCCTCGCCTCCTACGGGCAACCGCACGTGGGGATGGAGCCCGACAGCCACAGCGAGACGCGCTTCAACCGCGTGGCGGAGGTTGCCTTCGATGCGGAGGCGAACGAAGCCTACGTTGCGGATGGCTACGGCGGCCGCCGCGTGGCGGTGCTCGACGCGTCGACGGGTGCCTTCAAGCGCTACTGGGGCGCTTACGGCAACGCGCCGGACGACACCCCGCCGCCCCTCTACGACCCCGACGAGCCACCTTTTCCCCAGTTCCGGACGCCCGTGCACTGCGCCGAGCCTTCCCTCGACGGCCTGGTCTACGTCTGCGACCGCGCGAGCGACCGGATCCAGGTCTTCCGGACGGACGGGACGTATGTGGATGAGGCGTTCGTCGCGCCCCGGACCCTCGGCGCCGGATCGACTTGGGACCTCGCCTTCTCTCGGGATCCCGAGCAGAGATACATGTACGTCGCCGACGGATCGAATCACCGGGTCTACGTCATGGACCGGGCCTCGCTAGAGGTTCTGACCAGCTTCGGCGACGGCGGCCGGCAGCCGGGGCAGTTCATCGGCGTGCACAGCATCGCGACGGACTCGCGGGGCAACGTCTACACGACGGAGACGTACGCGGGGAAGCGGATCCAGAAGTTCGTGTTCATGGGCATGGGTCGCGTGCCGGCCGAACAGGGCACCCCCTGGCCCGGCGGCTAGCAACAGCCACGGGCTGCCGGAGCTTAGAGCGCAGAGTCTCGGCTAAGAGACCGTTGCGGCCAGGAGCGCGTATAGGTAGCGGCCGTTGAACCCCATCGCGGAGTACGAGCGGTAGGGGAAGATGCCTCCGAACGCGTCCACCCGCGTCGGGAAGGAATCGAAGAGGTTCTCGCCGCCGACCGTGAGACGCCAACCGTCCGCCAGATCGAAGTGGATTCCCGCATCGAGGGTAACCTTCGGTTCCAGGAGCCGGATCCTGTGGGGGTGCTCGCCGACGCCGAGCGCGCGCAGTTCCTCCTGCGCCCCGTAGTAGTTCGCCCCGAAGCCGACCTCGAACGCTCCGCGCGTGAACTTCGTCCTGAACCTGCCGCGCCAGTCCGGGCGTCCCTCCTCGAGGAAGAAGACGTCGGACCCGTCATAGATCCTGAACGCTTCGTCCCCCAGCGCCTCGTTGCCCTTCACGCATGCAGCGATGTCGCCATCCGGACACCGTCCGCGAACCTGTCCCCAGTTCGCGGAGGCGCCGAGTTCGAGGCGTGACGCGTCCCCGATCCGTCCCCGCCAACTGACGCCCGCGTCGATGCCGTAGGACCGCAGGTCGATCGCGTTGGCGAAGAAGCGGATCGATTCCGCGGCGAAGTCCGCCAGCAGGTGCTCGACGAGGTCGCTGGCCCCGCTCGCCAACGGGTTGGAGAGAAGGATGGCGTCGTCAACGCCCGTCGCGTAACCGTTGATCGCGATCTGCAGCTCGTCGGCCGGCGCAAGCTCCACCCCCGCGCTGAGGGAGCGCGACCTCTCCCCTCGGAGCGGCGACGCGCCGACGGCCCGGGCTTCCGGAGCGTCCACGGGAAAGGTGCCCGCCTCGAACCCGAGGACGGCGCCCGGCCCGTCCGGACTTTCGCGGCGTCCCGCCGTGACGTGTCCGTAGTGCGACTGGCTCAACGCGGGAGGCCTGAATCCCGAGGACACGCTCGCGTGGAAGACGCCGACCCGGGAGAGCGCCAGGCGCAAGGCGAGCTTGCCGTTCAGCGTCCCGCCGACGTCGCTGAAGCGTTCGTAGCGTCCCGTCGCGGAGACGAGGAGCGGTCGGGCGAGAGGCGCGTCGACTTCGGCTTGGAGGCTGACGCTCGAGCGGACCCAGCTCCCGGTCTCCTCCGGCCGGAAGCCGGTGAAGCGTTGGGAGCCCGCCGCCGCGACGCCGCCGCTCTGGGTCGGGTGAAAGCCGTCGATCCTCGAGGCGGGTTCCCCCGCCAGAATCCGGTAACCGTCGAGGCGGAAGGTCGCCCCGAGGGCGAGGCTTAGCGGTCCGGTCCCGAGCCCCGTCTCGATCCGGCGCCCCGCGTCCGCATTCGCAAGAAACTGACGGTTCTCGAGCGATCCCGTGGAGAACCGGGTCCGGTTCGGGATCCCCGGATCGTCCGCCGTCCCCCGGATCCCGTCCGCGCCGGGCGCGCACGCCGATTCGAGGCACGGCCCGAGCGACGGGTTGAGCGTGTCGAAGAGGTCGTTGTCGATCCGATTCGAGCCGTACTGGGCGTTTAGGTCCCAGCTCCAGCCCTCCTCCGCGTCGACCAGGTCCGGGATGATGAGGTCGAAGCCGGCCTCGGAGAAATACCCGGCGTCCGCCCCGGACCCACCCCCGGGCGGATCCTCCACGCCCCCCCGGAGGCCGGTGACGAGAGAGACGTCCCGGATGTCGGAGTCGAAGCCCGGAAGAAAGCCGAGGGGATGGATCCCCGGCCAGTTGCGGTCGTCCATCGAGCGCACGAAGAAGCTCGAGTGCAGCTCGCGCCGCCGCCCGTAACCGCCGAATGCGTAGAGTTCGGTACCGCCGGGGCCGGCGCGCGGGGCCGCGAGAGGGAGTTCGAAGTTGGCGAACAACATGAAGTTCGAGGACTCGCCGTCTCCCCACAGGTGGTTCGGTTGCGCCACCTCGTTGTGCTTGAGGATGACGAGCCCCCGGTCGACGAAGTCCGCGTCTCCCGGGAGGATCTGGTCGCGGCCATCGGCGCCCGCGCGGTTCGTCGGTTCCCGCTGGCTGAACGCGCCCGTGAGGTTCAGGACACCGCCGCGGCCGATGCCCAGTCCCCAGTTCCCCGAGAAGTCGTAGCGAAGCCCGTCGTCATCCCATTCGTCCGGAAAATGGTGGCCGACGGAGGCGATGAACTCGGGGGCCGAAACCGTGTTCCGGAGACGCAGGTCGATGACCCCCGCGATCGCGTCGGAGCCGTGCCGCGTCGTGCCCCCGTCGCGCACGATCTCCAAGCGGTCGATCGCCTGCAGCGGGAAGGCGTTCAGGTCCACGCCGCTCGCGCCCGGAAAGGCCCCGCCGCCCAGCGTGTGCACGACCGCCGTGGCGTGGCGCCGCTTCCCGTTCAGGAGGACGAGCGTGTGGTCCGGCGATAGTCCGCGCAGTTGGAGGGGCCGAACGCCGGACGTGAGATCCGCCACCTGCCGGCGCGGGAAGTAGGCGGATGGCAGGAGTTCGCCGAGGACGGAAGCGAGTTCCGCCTGTCCGGTCTCGAGCATCTCGGCTCGCGAGAAAACCTCGACGGACGCCGCCCTCCCCTCGCGGGCCGCCCCGGCGAGGGTATCCGCGGGTGCGCGACCCGACGGGTCGGCCTGCGCCTCGGCGCTCCGAGGCGCGGCGGCGGAGTAGATCCCGGCGCCGGCGAGGAGCAGCGTCCCGAGCGCGAACCGCGCACCGCTCAAACGGAAGCGCCCCACCAGACGCTATCCGGGATGGTTCTCGAATAAGAAGAGAAGGTCGTCGATCTCGTCGATCCCGGTGATATCGAGGTCTCCATCGTTGTCACGGTCGTGGAGGATGGCGCACGAGGCCGCCGTACGGGCCGCGAGTTCCGCGGGATGCCGCCGGAAGCGTCCCCCCTCGTTCTCGAAGATGACGAAGTGGCCGCTGTCGAAGTCCGAGGTCAGGATTTCGATGTCCCCGTCCCCGTCGACGTCACCCGCGTCCACCGCGAGCGGGAAGCCGTCCAGCGGATGCGTCTCGACGAGCGACAACCCCCCATTCGCGGCACCGCGCAGGATCGACAGGGAAGCAACCGCCCCGTTCACCGCCGCGACGTCGATCCGCCCGTCACCGTCCAGATCGCCGGAGGCGAGCATCCAAGCATCCCCGGACCGAATCCGCCCCAGCGGCTCGAAGGTGCCGTCGCCGCGCGAAGCGAGCGTCACCTTCTCGTTGGAGCGCCGGGTCCCGAGGAAGACATCCATCAACCCGTCGCCGTTCACGTCGCCGGGCGCGCAGGACCACTCGCCATCGCCGACATCCATCGTTCCCGCGGGCGCGAAGGTCCCGCCCAGATTCCGGAAGAAGGCGACGTGGTTGTCGTCGAAGGCGGTCGCGACGAGGTCCGCGTCGCCGTCGTTCTCGAAGTCGACGAGGCAAACGCCGCGCACGCCCTGTCCGACCCGGAGATTCTGGACGTGGGTCAGGCCGCCCGCCCCATCGCCGAGGAACACGGCCGCCAGCGCACCGCGCGCGTTCCCCACGACGAGGTCGATGTCGCCGTCGCCGTCGAGATCGGCCCCCTCGTTCGTGCTCGGGTCGACGCCATCCGGCACGGCGACGACCTCGAAATCCCCATATCCGCCTGCGCCATCGTTGAGAAAGATGCGGATGTCGACGGACTGTTCGTTCGGGAGGACGAGGTCCGACCAGCCATCGCCGTTCAGGTCGCCCGCGTAGGCGCCGTAGGTCTGGATGTGGGGCTCTCCGGGCCGCCGGACGGGCAGCGTGGCGACGCCGCGCTGTACCAGCGAACCCGGTGCGGAAGCGGTCCGGAACGACCAGGTGTGGCCGAAACCGGCTTCACCCTCCGCACCGCGGTACGAGCCGGCGACGAGGGTCGCGGTCACGCGTTCGCCCGCCGCGAAGGGTGCGGAGGGTGTCGCGCGCAGGAATCGGCCGTCCTCCCCGTACTCGACCGCGACTTCCACCGCGCCCGACCAACGCCCGAACACGCGCACATCCGGAGCCTCGGACGCGGAGGAATCGAGGGGCCGGTCGAAGGTGATGAGCAGGCCGCCGTCCCGAGGGGCGGCCCGCGTGTTCGGAGCCGGGCTCAGCGACTGGACGGCCACCGTCGGCAGAGGAGGGGCCGGGTCGGGGCCGGATGGCGAGCCGCCGTCACCGCAGGCGAGGGCACAGGCCCCCGCGCACACCCAGGGAGCGAGGCTCCGCCTCCCTTTCCTCGAAGGTAGGATCAGCGTGCTGCTCATCCCGCATGTTCACACACGCTCGCGCCGAGCGCCAACATGCGGCACCCGACCCCGGCCGCGTCGCCCCCCCCGGGTCCGCGCCGCGGACGGCTAGCGGTTTCGCGTTGTGATCGCGATGGCGCCGACGAAGCCGTCTCCGCCGTAGCGGGCGGACGCCTCGGTGCGCGTGAGGATTTCGATCCGACGGATCTCATCGATCGACAGATCGCGGATCGCCCCGATCGCGTCGGGTTCGCGCCGCTCGTTGATCCTGAGCTGGATCGACTGCATCCCGCCGGCGCGGGCGCTCGATGTCGCCGCCATGAGGAGGATCACCTCTCCCGCCCCGCTCACCCGCTCGAACCTCAGGAGCTGGTGCCGCCGCAGCAAGTCGTACACGCTCATTTCGGGCAGGTCGAGGAGATCGTCGGCGCGAATGATCTCGGAGCTGAACGCGCGCCCGGATCCGCCGCTGCCCCCTCCGGCCAGCGATCCCACCTCCTCCCTCGTCTCGGGCTCGCCCGTGAGCGAGATGAACAGATCCTGCTGGGCGAGCGACGCCGCCGTCGTGTAGGGGACGGCTTCCCCGCGCCGGTCTCCGATGAGAGCCCGCAGCGTGACCTCCGCGCCCTGGGGCAGTCCGCACAGCGCGTAGAGACCTTGGATGTCCGTCTGTACCTCGATGCGCTGGCGGGCGTTGTCCTGCACCCAACTCGCGGCCACGGTCGCGCCCGGTATGATCGTTTCCGCTTCCGGATCCGTCACATAGCCCACGACGGCCGCCTGCGTCGCTTCGTCGCCGGTGGGGCAGAAGTCGGCGAACGACTGGGCCGCCGCGGAGTTCGCGATGGCCAGAAACAGGAACGGCCCCGAAGGGCGCAGGAGCGAGTGCCGCATGTCGATATCTCTCCTCTGGATGGTTTTCTCGGCGGTGGCACGCGGTTGCGGGCATGATGCGGATGGACGTCGCGGTGCGAGCGATCCACCGACCCTTTAGGATACTCCCCGTGCGATTCGCGTCCAGTCCGGGGCCCGGTCGGAAAGTCGGCCACCCTCGGTCGTCTCCATACCCCGCAACATGCCGCGGGTGCCGCCCGAAGCAACCGCGGGTGCCGCCCGAAGCATGACGGAGGAGCCGCTGAGCAAGATCGACAGACGAGACTTCGTACTCCGCGCCGGGCGCTGGGCGGGGACCGCGGCGCTCGCGCCTTCGCTCGCAGGTCTCGCGGCGCGCGCCCGGCCAACCGCCGCGTCCACGGCCATGGCGGCGCGCGGATCCGCCGGATCCGGGTACGGGCCTCTCCGCTCCGCCGGCCCGGAACTCGCCCTCCCGGAGGGGTTTTCGTACGTCCTCCTCAGCGTGGAGGGCCGTCCGATGTCGGATGGCCGGCCCACGCCCCGAGCCCACGACGGAATGGGACTCTTTCCGGTGAGCGACGATGTCGTCCGCCTGGTGAGAAACCATGAGGACCAGGACCCGCCCGGAGTCGCGGTCCCGCTGGTGTCGCCCGAGCTGGCGTACGATCCCCTGGCGGGCGGCGGCACGACGACGCTGGAGGTCCGGCTCGAGGCGGACGGGCGTCCGGTCCTCGTGCGGGATTTCGTGAGCGCGGGGGGGACGATGATCAACTGCGCGGGCGGGGTCACGCCGTGGCGCAGTTGGCTGACGTGCGAGGAAACGACCTTCGGTCTGGGGCGCGGCTGGACCGTGCCCCACGGGTACGTGTTCGAGGTGCCCGCCGATGCGGACGAACCGGTGCGCGCCGAGCCGATACGGGAGATGGGACGGTTCACGCACGAAGCCGTCGCGGTGGACCCCGCGACGGGGTTCGTCTACGAGACCGAAGATTACAACCGCCGCTCCGGCTTCTATCGCTTTCGGCCGCATACGCCGGGCGTTCTCCGGGATGGGGGCGTGCTGGAGATGCTCGCCGTGCGGGGCGCGCCGCAGGTGGATCTTCGCACCGGCCAGCGGCCGGGAGAGTGGCGCGAAGTCGAATGGGTGCCGATCGAGAACCCCGATCCCCCCGAAGCCGAGCGCAGCGCGACCACGGTGTGGATGGAGGGGTTCGAGGCGGGCGGGGCCCGGTTCTCCCGGCTCGAGGGCTGCTGGCACGCGGACCGGAGCATCTATTTCCACGCGACGAACGGGGGCGACGCCCAACTGGGCCAGGTCTGGCGCTACGTACCGGGCGAAGAGGCGCTCGCGCTCGTCTTCGAGTCGCCATCGGAGGAGGTACTCTCCGGTCCGGACAACCTCACGGTGAGTCCCCGGGGCGGGATCCTCATCTGCGAGGACAACTCGGGGGAGACGCACCTCCGGGGCTTGTCGTCCGCGGGGGAGATCTTCCCCTTCGCCCTGAATCTCCTGAACGAGCGCGAGTTCGCCGGCGCCTGCTTCAGTCCCGATGGCCGGACGCTGTTCATCAACCTCCAGGGGGACACGATCTCGATGGGCGCGGGGAACCTCGGCCACACGTTGGCGATTTGGGGACCTTGGGAGCGGGGGCCGCTCTGAGCCGGCGAAGGGCCGCGTTCGGCGTGGCGCTCGCCATCGCGCTCTCGGGGCAGGGCTGCGTGTGGCCCGCGCCGCCCGCGACCACGCCGTCCACCGACCCCCCCCTCCACGGCGTCGGCTGGACGCAGACCGGCATCGCCTCGTGGTACGGGGAGCCGTTCGACGGCCGACCCACGGCGGCCGGCAACACCTACGACATGGATGAGGTGTCGGCCGCCCACCAGACGATCCCGCTCGGGACCCGGCTCCGCGTGGACAACCTCGACAACGGTCGCTCCATCGAACTTCCGATACATGATCGCGGTCCCTTCGTGGAGGGCCGGATTCTGGACGTGTCCCGTGCCGCGGCGAGGGCGCTCGGAATGATCGGGCCCGGTACGGCGCGTGTGCGGATCACCGTCATCGAGGCGGCGAACGCGGTCTCCGCGCGCGGCGGCTGCGTCGTCGTCCAAGTCGGCTCCTACCGGGAGCGCCGGAACGCCGAGGCGAAGCGGCGGGAGGTCGCTCGGGAGGGGTTCGAAGCCTCGATCGAGCCGTACGAAGACATGTACCGCGTCGTGGCTGGCCCCTTCGCGGATGAGCCGGTGGCCGTACGCGCCCGTGCAGCCCTGGGCGGGTTCATGCGCGGCTGTTGACGGTCGGGGGGGGAGGCCGGCCGGCGAGGACGTGACCCCGCCCGCGCTTCGGTCGTGCTTGTGCGGATGGAGTCTCGCTGGAGCGGATAGCGAAGGTCGGGTGCCGCGGGTAGCTTTCGACGCCCCCTGACTGCTTTGCCGTCCGCGAGGCGGCACGGCCCCCCGGGGTCCAGGAACCCGGGAAGGTCGAAAAGCCGCGGTCTCCTGGTGGAGGATGTATGCTTCGGAGAACTCACGCGCTCGTCGCGCTTGCCGCTCTCGCGGTCTTCTCGGGTCCCGCCGCCGCCGCGCTGGAGGGGCAGGCCGGCCGGTATTTCGGCCGAAACAAGGTGGTCTACGAGTCCTTCGATTTCGAGGTGCTCAAGACGCAGCACTTCGACATCTACTACTACGAGGAGAGCGCGGTCGGCGCGCAGATGGTCGGCCGCCTGGCGGAGCGCTGGTACGCCCGCCTCTCCCGGGTGCTCAATCACGAGTTCCGCCAGCGCCAGCCGATCATCCTCTACGCCGACCATCCGGATTTCGAGCAGACGAACACCTCCGGCCAGTTCATCGACGAGGGCACGCAGGGCTTCACGGAGATCCTGAAGCGGCGGCTCGTCATGCCCATGATGGTGTCGATCCACGAGACCGACCACCTGCTCGGCCACGAACTCGTCCACGCCTTCCAGTTCGACATGACGGGGCAGGGGACGGGAGGCCCGGGGCTGGACGTGCCCGGCGCGATCCGGCTCCCGCTGTGGTTCATCGAAGGCATGGCCGAATACCTCTCGATCGGACCCATCGACCCCTTCACCACGATGTGGATGCGGGATGCGCTGGATCTGGAAGATGGGTTCCCCACGATTCCGGAACTCGGCGACAGGCGGTACTTCCCGTACCGCTACGGCCACGCCTTCTGGTCCTACATCGGCGGCGCGTTCGGGGACGACCGGATCGGCCGGATTCTCAACCTCGCCGCGCGCACGGGGAATCCGCTGGCGGCGATCGAAGCCGTCCTCGAGGTGCCGATCGGAGAGCTTTCGGACCGCTGGAAGAACGAACTCGAGACCTATTTCGCGGACGCGCGCCAGGAGACCCGCTCCCCCGACGACTACGGGCGCCGCGTCGTGTACGAGCCCCCCGATGAGGGGAAGCTTCACCTTGGCCCGGCGCTGAGTCCCGATGGCCTGGACATGGTCTACGTGTCGCAGAGCGACCTCTTCTCCATCGAGATGTTCGGGGCCGACGCGCGCACCGGCGAAGTGAAGCGCCGCCTCACGAACAACGCGGTCGACCCGCACTTCGAGAGCCTCCAGTTCATCCACTCGGCGGGGGACTGGCACCCGAACGGCCAGCTCTTCGCCGTCGCCGGCATCAAGACGGGCGATCCGCTGCTCACGATCATGGAGGCGGAGAGCGGAAACATCGTCAGGGAGATCCGGGTCGAGGGATTTCAACTGGGCGCGATCTTCACGCCGAGCTGGTCGCCGGACGGGTCGCACATCGCGTTCAGCGGCCACTCCGGCGGGTTCACCGATCTGTATGTGATGAACATCGAGACCGAGCAACTGAGGCGGCTCACGGAGGATCCGTTTGCCGATCTCCAGCCCGCTTGGTCGCCCGATGGCCGGTCGGTGGCGTTCGCGACGGACCGCTTCACGACCGACTTGGAGTTGCTCGTCCCCGGGACCTACCAGGTCGCGCTACTGGACTTGGAGAGCGGGGAGATCGAGCCGCTGCCGGGCTTCGACGACCAGTTCCGGAACTACAATCCGCAGTGGTCGCCGGACGGCCGGAGCTTGTACTTCGTGTCGGACCACGACGGGATCGCCAATCTCTACCGGCTCGACCTCGAGACGCGCGAGCGGTACCTGGTCACCGACCTGTGGACCGGCGTGAGCGGGCTCACGGCGATCAGCCCGGCCGTGTCCGTGGCCCGCGGCACGGGCGATGTCGCGTTCAGCGTGAACAAGGGTGGGCCGTTCAGCTACGAGATCTACATCATCGACGACCCGGAGGTCCTGGCCGGGGAGCCGGCTCCCGAAATGCTCGTGGGTGTCGACGCCTCGATCATCCCGCCGCGCGAACGGATGTCGACCGCGCACGCGGAACTGCTCGCCAACGCCCGCCTCGGCCTAGCCGACCCGATCACCTTCGAGGAGGGCGAGTTCCAGTCCCGGTTGTCCCTCGACTTCATCTCGCAGCCCACGATCGCCTTCGGGGCGAGCGACTTCGGCGTCTTCTTCGCCGGAGGGGCGGCTCTCTTCTTCTCGGACCTGCTCGGGAACCGTACGCTGCAGACCATCCTGCAGGTCAATACGACCTTCGGAAACCTGATCGAGGGCACGGCCCTCCTCGCCGGCTACGAGAATCTGTCGAGCCGCTGGAACTGGGCCTTCATCGGGGGGCAGGTGCCGCTGGTCACGCGCCAGATCGGGTTCCAGCCGGTCCTGGTCGGGGGCAGACTCGTGAACGTGTTCCGGGACTTCCGCTGGTTCGAGGTCAACCGGGAGCTGACCGGGATCGTGGCCTATCCCTTCAACCGCAACTCGCGGATCGAGTTCTCCGCCTCGGCGCGCCAGGTTGACTTCTCCGGCGAGATCGAGGAGTTCGCCTTCGACGCCTTCACGGGCCAGCTGCTGGTCGACGAGGAAACGGATCTGCCGGATTGTGCGGCGGGGACGGTGTCGTTCGGGAGTGAGCCCTGCGCGCCGGAGTCGCTCTACACGGCGAGCGGAAGCGTCGCCCTCGTGTACGACAGCTCCATCTTCGGCGGCACGAGTCCGATCGCGGGTCAGCGCTACCGTCTTGAAGTGGAGCCGGCGGTGGGAACGCTCAACTTCATCACGGTCACGGGTGATGTCCGCCGGTATGTTCGTGCCGGGCCCTTCACGGTGGCCGGACGGGCCCTTCACTTCGGCCGCTGGGGGGGCGGTTCGGAGGACTGGCGTCTCGGGCGGCTCTATCTTGGCGTGCCATCTCTCGTGCGCGGCTACGACAACAGGTCCATCGGCGTCTCGGAGTGCACGGATCCCGGCGGCCAGGTCGGATTCTTCAGTTGCAACCTCACCGAGAATCTCATCGGAAGCCGCGTGGCGGTGGGCAACGTGGAACTGCGGCTTCCCCTCTTGGGCGGGATCGGGGTAATTCGGGCCCCGGGCGTACCGCCGGTCGAGGTCGGCGTCTTCTACGACGTGGGCAAGGCGTGGTCGGACGAGACCCCGCTGAACTGCCCGGCCGGAACCTGCTCGTTCGCGGACCGGGATTGGGTGTCGAGCGCCGGGCTCCTGACGAGGGTCAACCTCTTCGGCCTCATGATCGCGGAACTGAATTTCGTCCGGCCCTTCGATCGCCCCGAGAAGGGCTGGATTTGGCAGTTCAGTCTGACGCCCGGCTTCTGACGGCGACGTCGGCGACCGCCGCGGACGGCGATTCATGGGCTTGATCCGGAGTTGGCTGGTCAACGCGGCGGCGCTGTACGCGACGGCGCGGCTCGTCGCCGGGGTGCGGGTCGACAGTCCCGAAGCGCTCATCGGAGGGGCGCTCGCGATCGGTTTCATCAACGCGGTCGTCCGGCCGATCCTGCGTGTCGTGACCTTCCCGATCACGGTCCTGACGCTGGGCCTGTTCTACTTCGTCCTCAACGGCCTGATGTTCTACCTCGCCGCGTCGCTGATCCCGGGGTTCGAACTCGACGGCCCGCTGGCCGCGATCGGCGGCGCGCTCGTCATGTCGATCGTGGCCACGCTCCTGCACGTCTTCCTCAAGCCGCGCAACAAGAAGTAGCCTCAGGACGCCGCTGGGAGCGTCGGGCCTCCTCTGGGCGTGGTGGCGGCTACTGGTAGTAGGGATTGCTGCCGGCGGCGTGGTCGGTCACGTCCCGCACGTCGACGATCTCGGGCGCCGCGTCCCGGATCATCTGCTTGATCCCCTGCGTGAGCGTCACGGAGGCCATGCCGCACCCCTGGCAGCCGCCCCCCATCGTGACGTAGACGACGTTGTCGCGGATGTCGACGAGGCGCACGGTCCCGCCATGCGATGCCACCCCCGGGTTGATCTGCTCGTCGATGACGCGGCGCACCCGGTCGACGAGGGGCCCGTCCAGCGGCCCGGAGCCGAGCGGCTGGATGTTGGGGTTGTTGAAGTGAAAGCCCGAGCCTTGGAGCGACTCCACCCAGTCGATGCGGGTACCGGAAAGGATGTCCGCGCTCTTCGAATCGACGACGACTTCGAAGCCGGGGGCGTCGAACGACTGGTCCCCGGCCTCGCGCTCGAAGGGTTCGATGAGGGCCATCTCGTATTCCGGCGCGATGGGGCTCGCGTTTTGAACGCTGACGCGCACCGCGAGACCCTCCGCGGGGTCCTCGTTGATGAACGATCGGATCCGCTCGCTGGCGGCGTCGGTGAATGTCAATAGATCCTGGTCGGACACGTCTTTCTCTCCCGATGATTTCCGCTGAAGCCGGCGCGGGATCGCGCGTGCGTCAGGACGCGGAACCGCCGGCGGCCACGGCCGCCCTCAGATCGCTTGCCGCATAGAGCACCATGGTCGGCAGACCCGCCGCCTCCAGCGTGGCTCTTCCCCCCTCCTCGCGGTCCACGAGCGCGAGCAATCCGAGCACCTCGCCGCGCGCGCGGATCACCGCCTCGACCACTTGGAAGGCGGACCCGCCCGTCGTGATCACGTCCTCCACGACGACGACCCGGGCGCCGGGCTCGAAGCAGCCCTCGATCAACCGCCCCTTGCCGTGCCGCTTGGCGCGCTTGCGGACCGAAAAGGCATGGATCGGATCGCCGGCGCGCCAACTGGCGGCGGCGATGGCGTAGGCCAGCGGATCCGCGCCCATCGTAAGGCCGCCGACCGCATCCGGCCGTAGTCCGGCGTCCCGGATGGCTGCGAGACCGACCTCGCCCATGAGCACCTGTCCGTGCGCGTGCATGGTCGAGGTCCGGCAGTCGATGTAGTAGTCGCTCCGGGCCCCGGAGGCGAGCACGAAGTCCCCGAGCCGGAACGAGCGCTCGGCGAGCAGGTTCAGAAGTTTCGAATGGGCGGAACTCAGCGGAGCCTCCTAGCTCACGTGGCTAGCTCACTTGGCTAGCCGACCTGGCGAATCGCCTGGCCGGATTCGACGTCGCAGCGCGCGCAGAACCCGTACAGCTTGAGTTGTCGTCTCAGCACGTGGAAGCCGAATTGCCCGGCGACCTCCGTCTGGAGCCGGTTGAGATCCTCGCGCTGGAACCGGACCACGTCTCCGCACGCCGTGCAGATCAGGTGGTCCTGCTGCGCCCGTCCGACCTTCGCCTCGTATCGCTTGAAGCCCTCGTCGAAGTCGTGCTCCGTAGCGAGGCCGACGCGAACCAAGAGGCCCAGGGTCCGGTACACCGTCGCCTTCCCCGCGCGCTCACCGTCGCCGCGCAGCCGTTCCACGACCTCGTCCGCCGACAACCGCCGCCCCGACTCGAACAGTACGCGGGAGATCGCTTCCCGTTGGTGAGTGAGGGGCAGATGATGCTCCTGCAGCGCGGCCCGAAAGAGGCCGAGCATCACGGCGGCGCAGCCGAGCGGCGGTCGGGGGGTGAGGGTGTCCGTGGTCATGGTGTTCTCAACGCGCTGAGAAGATACGCGCGCTCGTCCCGCCTGCAAACCGGTCACGCGGCAACCGGTCACGCGGCGACCGGTCACGCGGCAACCAGTACGCCTCGAAGTTGTCCACGACCCGCCTGAACGGTGCTCGACTCTCCCGTCCCGTGCCCCTCCCCCCCACCGGCCCGGCCACCTCGTTCCATACCCCACCCTCGTCTGATAGGTTTTGCGAGAGCGGAGGCCGCAACGGAATCGACCCGGAGGACGACGGTTTGACATGCTGAGCGAACGATGGAGGGAGCCCGGTTTCGGGCTGATGGTGGCTCTTATGGCCACCTTGGGGGCGTGCGGTTCGGCGGACGCGGGCATTCGCGATGCCGAGGTGGCGGAAAACGGCGAGCAGGCGGCCGAAACGGGAACGGGCGCCGCGACGTCGCCGGAATCCTCCCAAGCCGTGGAACTGGTCCCGCTCCGGGTGGGTGGCATCGAGATCCAAGTCGAGATCGCCGACGACGCCGACGAGCGCCAGCGGGGACTGATGTACCGGGAGTCGCTCGATGAGAATCAGGGGATGCTGTTCGTCTACCCCGAGCAGCGCACGCTCGGGTTCTGGATGAAGAACACGCTCATACCCCTCGATATCGCGTACATCGACCGCGAAGGCCGCATCGTCGACATCCAGCAGATGGAGCCGCAGACGACGGAAACCCACAACTCGGCCGCGCCCGCCATGTACGCCCTGGAGATGAACCAGGGGTGGTTCGAGGCCAACGGCATCCGCGTCGGCGACCTCATCGAGTTCTAACCGCCGAGTTCTAGCCGCCGAACTCTGGCCGCTAGGCTCTGGCCGCCAAACCCCAACCGCCAACGGGAATCCACGGACGCCCACGCATGGACCATCGCATAGAGAAGGACTCCATGGGGGACATGGCGATCCCCGCCGACCGGCTCTACGGAGCGCAAACGGAGCGGGCCCGCCAGAACTTCCCCATCTCCGACCTCCGCTTCGGACGGCGCTTCATCGAGGCGCTCGGCGCGATCAAGCTGGCGGCGTCCCGCGTGAACCGGGAGCTGGGGCTCCTCGACCCCAGCCTGGGCGAAGCGATCGAGCAGGCGGCCGGCGAGGCCATGACCGGGACGCTGGATACCCATTTCGTGCTGGACATCTTCCAGACCGGATCCGGCACGTCGACGAACATGAACGCGAACGAGGTCATCGCGAACCGCGCCATTCAGCTTCTGGGCGGCGTCGTGGGTTCGCGAAGCCCCGTCCACCCCAACGATCACGTCAACCTGGGGCAGTCGTCGAACGACGTGATCCCCACCGCCACCCACGTCTCGGGACTCATCGCGATCGAACGCGAGCTTCTGCCCGCGCTGGAGCGGCTGCGCGCGGCGCTCGCCGAGAAGGCGGACGAATTCGATCACATCGCCAAGGCGGGGCGCACGCACCTGCAGGACGCGACGCCGGTCCGGCTGGGACAGGAGTTCGGCGGCTACGCGAGCCAGGTGCGGCACGGGATACGGCGCGTCGAGGCCGTCCGGCCCGCGCTGGCGGAACTTGCCATCGGCGGGACGGCGGTGGGGACCGGCATCAACACGCCAGCCGATTTCGGCGCGCGGATGTCGGCCGCGCTGAGCGAGATCCTCGGTGTCGGGTTCGTGGAGGCGTCGAACCACTTCGAGGCGCAGTCGGCGCGCGACGCGGTGGTCGAGGCGAGCGGGGCGCTGCGAACCGTCGCCGTGAGCCTGACCAAGATCGCGAACGATCTGCGCTGGCTGTCATCCGGTCCTCGCACGGGCCTCGGCGAGATCAACCTTCCCGCGGTGCAGCCGGGCTCGTCCATCATGCCGGGCAAGGTCAACCCGGTGATGGCGGAATCGGTGCTTCAGGTGTGCGCGCAGGTCATCGGCAACGACGCCACGATCATCGTGGGCGGGCAGTCGGGGAACCTCGAACTCAACGTTATGATCCCCGTGATGGCCCACAACCTGCTCGAGAGCGTCCGGATCCTCTCCACCGCGAGCGTCGAGTTCGCCGAGCGCTGCGTTCGAGGGATCACGGCGAACGAGGAGCGCTGCCTCCGGAACGCGGAGTCCACCGCGGCGCTCGCCACCGCTCTCGCGCCCGTCATCGGGTACGACAAGGCGGCCGAACTGGCCAAGCTCAGCCTCGCCGAGGACCGCACGCTGAAGGAACTCGTCTTGGAACGGGGGCTCGTCGCCCCGGCCGAACTCGACCGCATCCTCGATTTCCGCGCGATGACCGAGCCCGGCTGACCCGACTCGGCTGACCCGCCCAAGCCCCCGCCGACCGAGCACCATCGCCCGACCCCTGTGGGCCCGGCTCGTTAGTGGGCTCTTAGGCTTAGGGGACGGGGACCAGCGCCTCCGGGAGCAGGCGATTCACCGTGAGGCTGGAGAGGCGGAAGGCTTCCGCTCCGTCCGCGAGGCGGGCGACCCAGTCCCCGCGTTCCTCGTCCTCCAGCAGGAGGATCGAGAGTTCGAGTTGCCGGCCCGTCACGTCCGCGGACCCCTCGGAGAACACCTCGACCCATCCGTCCGGGAGCGTGAAGTTGGCGGCCGCCGCTTCCTCCTCCGTGGGGAAGCCGGACGCGGAGATCGAGGGCAGGATGGCGAGAAGCCTCTGCACGAGCGCCGAATCCGCCGGCGCGTCCCCCGCGAGCCACCCCTCGTCGCTCCGGCGCAGCACGGCCTCCCGGTCCCCGCGCCGCATGAAGACTTCGCGTACGCCGGTGGTGTCCACGGAGGCGATGAGGCGCGGGCGCCACCCGTCGCGGTCGCGGTTCAGGTAGCCCCCGGCCGGACCGTCGAGCCGATAGACGACGTCGTCGCCGGGGAGACGCACAAAGTAACCCCCGGAGCGCGTGTCGCGGTCGCCGAGATGGAAGCGTCGCGCGCCGCCGCCGGCCGTCCGCACTTCGATGCGCCGACCGCCCTCCCCGACGCCCAGGCTCGCGTGATTCGAAGGGTTGCGTGCGACGAGTTCCGCCGAGGAAAGCTGCCCGATCACATCCAGGAGGTTGCGGATCTTCGGTTCGTCCGCCACGTACCCGTCGACCGTCCACCCCGCGTCCGTCCGTTCGAGACGCACCGTGCCGGCATTCTCCGCGAGCACGATGTCCACGCCCGCGATGGAGTCCGTCACCGCGAAGGAGAAGCCGTCCCCGACATCCAGCGTTCCCCCCTCGCCGCCGTCTCTGAACAGCCGGGGCAGGTAGAGAAGGATCGCCACGCCGAGCACGATCGCGATGACCTTCAGTTGCTTGGGGTTCATACGAGCGCTCCCCCCTCGGTGAAGAAGCGCTGCTGCACCTGCCGCCGCCGCGCGAGCCGCAGCACGCCGATGAGGACGAAGAGCAGCGGGACGCCGGCCAGATTCCCGTACCGCGTGAGGTCCGGGAGCCATTCGTTGGGGAAGAGGAGGAGGGGCGGGGCGCGGTCCTTGGACCGGATGGAGATCAGCGCCTCGTCTTGGGCGAGCCAATCGATCGCGTTCTGGAAGAAGACCATCCCGGCAAGCCCGGACATCGATTGCGAGAGCGTCTCGTCGTGGATCGGTGATGAGGAGCCCGCGAGGACGATGCGGCCCCCGTCCGGCTGGCTGTAGGCCAGGGCGAGCGTCTCCATCGTCACGTCTTCCTCGGAGATCTGACCATCGCCCGGCGAGATAACCGCGGGCCAATCCTGCATCGCATCGATCGAGAGCGGGGTCTGCAGTCGTCCGCCACCCTCGGACGTCGTGAGCAGTGGCGTCACCCGCGTGCTGTCCTCGACTTCGACGAGGAGCGGGCTTCCGAATCGGATCGGCACGTTCGCCACGCCGTCCACGATCACGTGTCCGGAGGCCGGCTGGGCGAGCGTCCACAGCGGATACGGCACGACGATGGCCCCGAAGTTGGACGGCACCTGCACCTGTTCGTTGAGCAGGAAGTCGAAGGCCATCGACGGGACGATGCCGAGTCCCCGCGCCTGCAGCAGGGAGTCGAGGGCCGGATCGAAGGTGGGGCCCGCGTAGCGCGCCTGCATGTCCGCCGTCACGCCGGACTTGAGGACGAAGAGGCTCCCGCCGTCGTCCACGAAGCGGCTCAGGATCTCGCCCGCCGCCGGCTCCATCGGCATGCGGCCGCCGGCGATTACGAGCACGTCGATCGAATCCGGCACCGCCGCGGTCGTCGAGTCGACGCGGAACTCCACCAGGTCGTACTCCAGGGCGAGGCGGCTGCGGGCGAGCCGCAGCCCCGCGTCCAGACTCAGTTCGCCGTGTCCGGTGAGGATCCCGATGGTGGGGCGCTCCGGCCGCGTGAGGGCGCGGATCATCGAGGCGAGACGGTATTCGAGGTCCGCCGTCTGACGGATGAGCGGGATCGTCTGGGTCTCGCCGGCGTACTGCACCGCGAGCGCGAAGTAGCGCTCCTGGTACGACACCTCGTCATCGGCGACGATCTGGAAGGGCACGGGGCGGATGCCGAGCAGCCCCGCCTCCTCCTGGGCGCCGGGATCCTCGTCGGGATCGAGGCGCACGAGGTTCACGTTGGCGCCGCCGGTCGCGTCGAGATCCCGGAGAAGGTCGTCCACGTCCCGGCTCACGGGCGCGAGCTGCGCCGGCAGCTCCGCGGACTGGAAGAGCTTGATCGTGACGAGGTCGTCCACGCCGCGCAGCAGGTCGGCCGTCGGCGGGGAGAGCGTGTAGACCTTGCCCGGCGTGAGGTCGAGCCGGCCGCGCAACTGGGCGCCCGCCAGCGCGGCGAAGATCGCGATCCCGACCAAGCCAAGCACGCCCACGCGCAGCCGCCCGTACGCCGGCCGTGCGCGGCTTAGGCGTTCGCGCATGACGGCGAAATACGTGAGCGAGAGGAATGCCGTCCCCAGCGCGGCGAAGTACAGGACGTCGCGCAGGTCGATCACGCCGCGCGCCACGTTCGAGAAGTGTCCGAGTACGCCCAGGCGCGCCGCCACCGCCGCGAGCGGGCCCGGGAGGGAGAGGGTGACGGTGGGGAGTCCGATGAGGTAGAGGGCGAAGCCGACCGTGACCCCGATGATGAATGCGGTCACCTGGTTCCTCGTGAGCGAGGACGCCCACAGGCCGACCGCGATGAGGGCCGATATGAGGAACATCGATCCCAAGTACTGGGAGAAGACCACGCCCCACTGCAGGTCGGCGCCGAGGGTGAGACCGAGCGGGATGCCCAGCGTCCCCGCCATGGCGACCAGCAGGAAGAAGAGGACGCCGAGGAACTTGCCGAGCAGAAACTCCACGACTTGGATCGGCTGCGCGAGCACGAGTTCGAGCGTCCCCGCGTTCCGCTCCTCCGCGAACGACCGCATGCAGACGGCCGGAATGAAGAAGAGCAGGAGCCAGGGAAGGAGCGACAGCATCGGCCGCAGCGACGCCTCGCCGAGGAGGTAGGCCTCTTGGAAGTAGAAGTAGAAGTTGATCCCGAGGAAGATGACGAGGAGGATGTAGGCGGTCGCGTGGTCGAAGTAGCCCGCGAACTCCCGCTTCGCGACCGTGAGGATGCGGCCGATCATCCGTCCACCTCCGCGCCGGCCTCACCCGGTGCTCCGCCGGACGGCGCGGCGGGGGTCTCGCCGCCGGCCTTGCCGGGGGTCTCGGTGCCGGCCTCGCCGGGGGTCTCGGTGGCCGGTCCCGCGCTCTCCGCGGTGAGCCGGTGGAAGAGATCCTCCAGGCTCGCTTGGGCAAGGTGCAGCTCCCACAGCGGCCAGCCGCGCGCCGCGGCAAGCCGCGAGATGTCCGGCCGCGGATCCTGGCCGGGCGCGCCCTCGACCGCGAAACGGGCGCGCCCGTCCGCGTCCGCTTCGACGGCGTCGGCCCGGGCCACGGAGGGGAGATAGGCCATGGCCTCCCCGGCGGCGGTCCGGGGAGCCTCGAGTTCGACCATCACCCGAGCCCCGCCATGTCCGGCGACGAGCGCATCGACGGAGCCGTCCGCGACGATGCGCCCCTCGTTGATGATGACGACGCGCGAGCACGTCTTCCGCACCTCCTGCATCACGTGCGTGCTGAGGAGGACGGTGCGGTCGGTCCCCACGTCGCGGATCAGGCTGCGGATCTCGACGCGCTGGTTCGGGTCGAGCCCCTCGGTCGGTTCGTCGAGGATGAGGATCTCCGGCTGCGAGAGGATGGCCTGCGCGAGGCCGACGCGCTGCCGGTACCCCTTCGAGAGCTGGTTGATCGGGCGGTAGTACACGGCTTCGATGCCGGTCTGCGCGACGACATCGTCGGTTCGCGCGCGTATCTCGCCGGGGCTCATCCCCCGCAGCCGGCCCATGAACGTGATGTATTCGCCGGCGAGCATGTCCCGGTACAGGGGGTTCGTCTCGGGCAGGTAGCCGATGCGGCGCCGCAGTTCGATGGGGTGGTCCTCGATGGACAGGCCATCGATCGAGATCGTGCCCCCATCAGGCTCGAGATACTGCGTGAGGAGCCGCATGGTCGTCGTCTTGCCCGCGCCGTTCGGCCCAAGGAAGCCGACGACTTCGCCGCGGTCGATCGAGAAGGTCGCAGAGTCGACCGCGACGGTCTCGCCGAACGTCTTCACGACATCGGTCAGCGATAGGAGTGACATGCGAGTGGCGTCGAATCCGGGTTTGGAGTGTGCGAACCGCCCGAAGTCAGCGGAATATCAGCCGGGCTGATCCGTCGATGGACAGTCGAGCGGGGTCGACCTGTTGCCCGCGCCGCGGCCCACGTTCGGGCCGTCCCCACGGGGGCGGGAAAGTCGGATGGGGCGTGGTGCGAGTCAAGCGCGGCCGGCCGTCGACGGTCTCCGCCGGCCGGAGGCCGCGCGATTCGGCTTCCGCTCCGATCTGCGCGCCGCAGACCATCGCAGACGGGCCGGAAGCCGGGGATCATCGCAGACGGGCCGGAAGCCGGGGCCATCGCAGACGGGCCGGAAGGCGGGGGTCATCGCAGACAGGCCGGAGGCGGGTGTGTAGCTTCTCCGGCATGAACGTATTCCTCGATGCGGGCCGGCGCGTGGTGGGACTCGCGTTGGTGGTGCTTGTCGTCGTCCCCGTCTTCGTGGTCCTCGATCCGGCGGCCGCTCGCGGCTCGCTCGACGATCTCATGCGGCGGTCGGGGTTCGAGCACTGGACGTACAGCTGGGGCGTCACGGCCGGCGCCTGGACCCTCCTCGTGGTGGGCGCCGCCGCCCTCGCCGGGGCGTTTGGTGGAGGACGGCTGTCGGTCTTCCTCGCCCGCGCGGGCTCGGAGATCGCACGGCCGCCGGGGTGGGCCGCGGCGACTCTCGTCGGGTTGCTGGGAGCCGGGCTCACCGTGGCGGTGGCGGAGATCGCGCTCGACGGTCGGACGATCCTTACCGACTCGAGCGTCCAGCTCCTTCAGGCGCGTTATTTTGCCGCCGGACACCTTTCCGGCCCGGTGCTCGCCGCGCCCGAGTTCTGGTCGATGCAGTTCATGGTCCACACGCCGGCGGGATGGGTGTCGCAATACCCTCCGGCACACGCCCTGTGGCTTGCGCTCGGGTTCCTGCTCGGAGGCCCGTGGATCGCGACCGCGGGCGCGACGGGGATGGTGGGCGTCTTCTCGGTCCTTTCATTCGAGCGCCTGCTGCCGGATCGCATCGCGGCCGCGCGGATCGGAGCCCTGCTTGCCGTGACGAGCCCCATGCTCCTCGCGCTCGCGGCCAGCTACATGAACCACGCGACGGTGGCGGCCTTCGCCGCGCTCGCCCTCTGGCTGTCGCTCCGGGCCGAGGCGGGCCGGGCCGTATGGGCGTTGGCGGCGGGCGGCGCGATGGGCGTCATGGTCACGACGCGCCCCGTCTCCGGTCTGCTCATCGGTGCCGCCGTGACGGCCGGCGTGTGGCTCACCGCGCCGCGGCGGGAGCCGGGCCTGCACCGGCCGTGGCTCCTGCGCCGCTTCGCTTGGTGGGCCCTGGGCGGCCTCCCGTTCGCGGTCGGTCTCGGCTGGTTCAACGCCCGCTTTTTCGGCAGCCCGCTCACCCTCGGCTATACGGCCGCCACCGGCCCGAGCCACGGCCTCGGCTTCCATATCGATCCATGGGGCCGCATGTACGGTTTCACGCAGGCGCTGGGGTACACCTCGACCGAACTCCTGTCGCTGGGCCGGGAACTCCTCGGCACGGCGCTGCCGGTGGCCGCGCTCATCGGCCTCTTCCTGCTCCTGGCTCGCCGCCTGGATCGGGGCGAGCGGATTCTGGCGGCTTGGGCGCTGCTGCCCATCGTCGCGAGCGCGCTGTACTGGCATCACGACCTCGTCTTCGGCCCCCGCATGCTCGGGGAGGCCGCCCCCGCCTGGTGCGCGCTCCTCGTTCTGGCGGCGACCGGCCTCGCGCGCGCCGCCCGCCGGGCGTGGCTCTCAGACGGGCTCGCCGTTCTCCTCCTCGCGACCCTCGGCTACGGCCTCGCCGCGGGTGGGCGGGAGCGCGTCGCGCGCCTCGGAGCCCGCGTGGCACCCCTCCCCGAGGTCACGGAGCCCGGCCCGTCGCTCGTGTTCGTGCACGATTCCTGGCAGGACAGGATCGGTGCCCGGCTGGCGGCGCGGCCCATGAGGCTCGACAGCGTGCGGACCCTTCTGACCCGGTATTCGCCCTGCCGTCTGGAGGGTGCCCTGGTCGGAGCGGAGCGGCCGGAGGAAGTGGCGGACCGGTGCCGGCGGGAAGCCGCCTCGGATCGCTTGCGCTGGCTCGGCTTCACGGACTACCCGTGGCGCGGCGACCTGCCCGGGCTCGGCGGCGCGGGCGTGCTCTGGGCCCGGGATCTCGGTCCGGAGGCGAACGCACGCCTAATCGAGGCCTACCCGGACCGAAAGCCCCTCTTCGTGCTCCCCGACACCGCGGGCACCGGCCAGGTCGTCCCCTACGAAACGGGCGTCAACGCCCTCTGGGGTCCCGCCCCGCCGTAGCAGTGCCGTAACGGCGCCGAACGACCAAGGGCCCTGCGGGCATCTCCCGGTTACTTGGGGCCTGACGTCGGCGCCGTCGGAACGACGAGTTCGAGTTCCGTGTTGCGGGCGATGGTGTCGAAGTCGCGATTCCGGGCCAGCAGGGGGCGTCGCGCGTGCAGCGCCGCGGCGGCGACCATGCAATCGACCGTGGATCGAATCGTACACCCCGTGCGGCGGCAGGTGCGATAGATCAAGGCCGCGCTTCGGTACTGGCTCAGAGAGTCGGGGATCAGGATCTCGAAGCGGCCGAGCAGCTTCAACAGATCCAGCTCCTCGGATTCGCTACGACAGCCTGCGAGTAGTTCCATGACTGCGGGAGCGGGCGTGGCGATCGCGCTCCCGGTCTGTACGGCGTGTCTCAAAGTAAGGTTGGCGGGGCTTTCCGTGCGGCGCAGGTATTCGATCCACGCGGACGTGTCGACGATCACGGGAGGTCGCCCGGGTTGCCGTCCCGCATCTCGTCCAGATCCCCCTCCCAGCCCACACCCTCCATGGCGAGCGCCTCCTCCTTCGTCATGGGGACCACCGCTTGGCGGCCCACCGCCTCCCTGGCCGCCGCCGACCAGTCGGCGAGCCCGTACCGCCGCCGCACCGCCTCCAAGTCGCGTTCCGGCAACCTCAACTCCAAGTCCACGAACCGCAGGAGCCCTGCCTCAGACGTTCCGTATTGTGGTCCCGTCTCCCGCACGGCATCGACGCTTCCGCCTCGCAACTCGCGCTCACGCGCGTCTCGAAGCACCCGCCGGACCCACGCGGACACCGTGACGCGGTGACGCCGCGCCGCGTCGCGGATCTCATCAAGCTCCGCCTCCGGCATGACCACCTGCAGTCGTGTACTCATAACATTAGCACAATATACTCACACAATGTGGACCGCAACGACCCCCGGGGTTTCGACCTCCCTTGACGGCGCGGCGATCAATCCTCGGAGAAGGCGGTGTCGAAGGCGGAGGCGGAGGAGGGGAAGGTCACTGCCCGAAGCCGTTCGCAGGCTTCGCGGGCGCCGTGCTCGCGGTCCATGCTGCTGTCCTCCCACTCGATTGAGAGAGGGCCCTCGTAACCGACCCGGTCGAGGGCGCGCAGGATCTCCTCGAAGTTCACGCGCCCGCGTCCGATCGACCGGAAGTCCCACCCCCGGTCCGCATGCCCGAAGTCGAGGTGGCCGCCGAAGACGCCGGAGCGGCGCGGGGCGTCGGACCACCACACGTCCTTCATGTGAGCGTGGTGGATGCGGTCGCCGAATTCGAAGATGAAGCCGACGTAGTCCACGCCTTGGTATGCGAGGTGGCTGGGGTCGTAGTTGAAGCCGAACGCGGGGTGCCCCGCCACGGCCTCCACGGCCCGCGCCGCGCTGGCGGCGTCGAAGGCGATCTCCGTCGGGTGCACCTCGAGGGCGAACTTCACGCCCGCCGCGTCGAACGCGTCGAGGATCGGGTTCCAGCGGTCGGCGAAGTCGGCGAATCCGGCCTCCACAAAGCCGGGCGGGTGCGGGGGGAAGGCGTACGCGGCGACCCAGATCGAGCTGCCGCTGAAGCCGTTCACGACCGGAACGCCGAGTGCGCTCGCCGCCGCCGCCGTGCGCCGCATGTCCTCTGCGGCCCGCCGCCGCACGCCCTCGGGGTCGCCGTCGCCCCACACGCGCTCGGGCAGAATGAGTTCGTGGCGGGCGTCGACCGGATCGCACACGGCTTGACCGACGAGATGGTTGGAGATCGCGTACACCTCGAGGCCGTGGGCCGCCAGCAGATCGCGCTGCCCGGCCGCGTAGCCGTCCTCCTCCGTTGCCCGCGCGACATCGAAGTGGTCTCCCCAGCAGGCGAGTTCCAGCCCGTCGTAGCACCACTCGGCAGTCTTGGCCGCGAGCGTCGCCAGCGGCATGTCGGCCCACTGGCCGGTGAACAGCGTGATCGGCCGTGCGCTCACGGCCCCGCCTCCGCCG
The DNA here is from genome assembly GCA_012270965.1 of Candidatus Palauibacter poriticola. Lineage (GTDB taxonomy): Bacteria > Gemmatimonadota > Gemmatimonadetes > Palauibacterales > Palauibacteraceae > Palauibacter > Palauibacter poriticola. The sequence continues at coordinate 19,237 of JAAXHJ010000076.1, read as the reverse complement.
TCCCGCGTCCGGGCGCCGCCGTCGCAACGTCCGCGGGCTCGACCGACTCCGCGGGTTCGGCAGGCTTCCGGGGCTCCGCGGGCGGCTCTCCGGGCGGCTCGTAGCGTGCGTCCACCCACGCGCCGAGCCGCCCGCTCTCCACCGCCCGCTCGAGGAAATGAACCCCGCGCGCCCCGTCCCACACCGTGGGGAAGTCAAGGTCCGCCTCAGCCGGCGTCCGCCCCTCGTCAAGCGCCCCGATGGTCGAGATCACGTTGCGGTACAGGTTCCCGAACCCCTCGATGAACCCCTCGGGGTGCCCCGGCGGGATGCGCGAGGCCCGCAAGGCCGCGGGCGAGATCCAGCCGTGGCCGCGGCGCCGGGCGCGGGCCCGCCCGTCCGGCGTCCGGTGCCACAACGTCTCCGCGTCGTCGTGCCGCCAGGCGATCGAGCCCTCGCTCCCGAACACGCGAATCGCGAGTCCGTTCTCCTCGCCCGCCGCCACCTGCGACACCGTGAGCGTCCCCCGCACCCCGCCGTTCCACCGTATGAGCAGGCTCGCGTCGTCCTCCAGGCGCCGGGTCGGCACGAACGTCGTCAGCTCGCCGCACAGCGCCTCGACCTCGAGCCCGGTCACGTAGCGCGCGAGGTGATGCGCGTGCGTCCCGATGTCGCCCAGCGCCCCGGCGGCCCCGGCCCGCGCCGGATCGGTCCGCCACGCCGCCTGCGGGTGCCCGCTCTCCTCGAGCGGTGACGACAGCCACCCCTGGAAGTACTCGAGTTGAATGCGGCGGATCTCCCCCAGCGTCCCTCCCCGCACCAGGTGGCGCGCGTCCTTCACCATCGGATAGCCGCCGTAGTTGTGGGTGAGGGCGAACACCCGGTCTCCGGACGCCACGAGCCGGCACAGCGCCTCGGCGTCGGCGACCGTCGTCGTCAGCGGCTTGTCGCACACGACGTGGAAGTCGGCCTCGAGGAACGTGCGCGCCACGTCAAAGTGAAGATGGTTCGGCGTGACGACGACGACGAAATCCAGCCGCTCGTCTCCCCCACGCGCCGCCTCGGCCGCCGCCATCTCCGCGTAGCTCCCGTACACGCGGTCCGGGTCCAGTCCCACCTCTGCCCCCTTGGCCGCCGACCGCTCCGGATCCGACGAGAAGGCGCCGGCCGCGATCCGCGCGAGACCGTCGAGTTCGGCGGCCATCCGGTGTACGTCTCCGATGAAGGCGCCGGGTCCGCCTCCGACCATCCCATAGCTGAGGCGTCGCCTCATCCGTCGTCCGGCGCCTCGCCGGCGTCGTTCGACCCCGCGCCGATCCGCACGGCCCGGTATCCGCCCGCCCGCCGATCACGTGCGTAGAGGAGTCCGAAGATGAGGATGAGCGCTCCGGTGAACGGAAGGATGTACCGGAACGAAACCCGTCCGCCGTAGTTGTCCGCCGGTCCGAGAATGGCGTTGGCTCGCTCCACGAGCGCCTCATCCCCCCCGGAGTTGATGATTGCCCGCAGCGCGTTCGCCGTGACCGACTCCGGCAGCGCGCCATCCGGTCCCACGCCGGCGAGCGCCTCGCCGACCGCTTCGCCCGCCGCCGCCAAGTCAGGCGCGATGCTCTCCTCGGCCCTCGCGAAGGCGGTCGCCGCATCGGCGAAGAGCGCCTGCGTCTCAACCGCCGGAAGCCGCTCGTGCCCCACCTCGTCGGCGATCCTTCCCATCCACGGCGTCGTCCACAGCCCGACGACCGCCATCCCGGTCGCCCCCATCATCCCCAGCCCGAGGGCGCCGGAACGCGGTACGCGCTCCGACACGAAGCCGAGCATCGTCGGCCAGAAGTAGCACACGCCGACTGCGAACACGGTCGCCGAAGCGAAGGCCACCGCCGTCGTCTCCGCGTAGCTGAGCCACAGCAGTCCCACCACGGAGACCGCCGCGCTGGCCGCCAGCACGCCCGGCGGCGACAGCCGCTCCACCGCGAACCCCGCCCTGTAGCGGAGGAGGGCCATCAGGCCGTTGATCCACGCCAACACGAGGATCCCCGGGATCCCGCCCGCCTCGAGCACCGGCGGCACCCAGCGGTTCGGCCCCAGTTCCGTCGAGGCCGTGATCGCCATGCAGAAGAGCATCAGTATCATGAGCGGCGTCGTGAACGTTGCCCGGAACATCTCGCCCATGCTCACCCCGGCGCGTACGCCCTCCGTCGGCGGAAAGGCCTCCCGCCACATCAGGTGCCCGTAGATGAGGGTGGGGATGAGAATGAGGCCGATCTTCAGTTGCCACGCGGTGAGCCCCACCGACTCGAGGCCGAAGGCGAGCACCGAACCGATCACGATCCCGCCCGGGAACCAGACGTGGAACTGGTTCAGCTTAACCGTCTTCCGGTCCGGATAGAGCGCCGCCACCAGCGGGTTGCAGGCGGCCTCCACGAGTCCGTTCCCCAGCGCCAGCGTCAGCGCTCCGCTGAACGCCTGCCAGAAGCCGCCCGCCGTGATGAGCACGAGCGCGCCCAGCAGGTGGCACGCGAAGGCGAGCCGGAGCAGGAACCGCATCCCCAGCGTGTCGCAGAAGGGCGCGAAGAGGACCTGCGACACGGCGAAGCCCCAGATCGCCGCCCCGCCGATGAGGCCGACCTCGTAGTTCGTGAGCGTGAATTCGCTCTTCAGCGTGAGCATGACCGCGCCGACCACCGCGAAGGTGACGGAGGTCGCGATGAGCGACACGCAACTGGCCAGAAAAAGCCGCCGCGGACGGACGGCGGACGAAGTCGCATTCACGAGAAACTCCTCGGATCGGGTCGGCGGGCACCCTAGCGCCGCTTCGTTCGCCTCCGCAACGGCGCGGCGACCCTTGCGGCCCTACCGGCCGGCGAACGCTTCGGTCTATTCTCTTTCGGCAGTCCGTGGCGGGAATCCGCGAGATGCATCGCCGCTCGAACGCGGCAGGGCTCTGGCCGGGGGCTGCCGGTCCCGCAACCCAGGAGGATCCCGTGACACGCCTCTCCATGCACCGCCCGTCACCCGTCGTGCGCCCCGTTCTCGCGCTCTCCGTCCTCGCGCTCGCCGCGCCGCCGCCGGGAGCCGTGGCCCAGTCCCGGCCCTACCAGCCGGCATCCGTGAGCGCGAGCGAGTACGCGCGCGCCGAACAGTTCCTGCCTTGGCACGCGGAGAAGCTCACGTCGGGCGTCACGGTGAACCCCCGCTGGGTCGATGCGAACCGCTTCTGGTACCGCAACCAGGTGTTCGGCGGCCACGAGTTCATCATGATCGATGCCGCGGCCCGCACCCGCCGACCCGCCTTCGACCACGACCGGCTCGCCGCCGCCCTCTCCGAGGCTTCCGACGAGAGCCACGAGGCGACGGCTCTCCCCTTCGACGAGTTCGAGTTCAACGCGTCCGGCGGGATCCGCTTCTGGACCGACACCCACGAGCGCTGGGACTGCGACATCGGCGCCTACCGCTGCGCCGGCCCGGACTCGGTCGCGCGGGCGACGCACGAGATCGATTCCCCCGGCGGCGCGCTCGCCGTCTTCTCGCGCGACGAGAACCTGTGGGTGCGCGACATGAACTCCGGCGAGGAGCGCCAACTCTCGACGGACGGAGAGCCGCACTGGGGCTACGGCGTCGCGCCGGAGGGCTGCTGCCAGGAGATCACGAACCGCCGCCGGGAGTTCAAGCCGCCCCCGGTGGCCGAGTGGTCCCCCGACGGCCGCCGGATCGCGACCCACCGCTACGACGAGCGGGATGTCGAGGATCTTCATCTGCTCGAGGCCGCCACCGGGCGCCCGATTCTCCACAGCTACCGCTACGCGCTCCCCGGCGACTCCATCATCCCCACCTGGCAGCTCCACATCTTCGACGCCGAGACCGGAGCCCAGGTGCGGGCCGACTACGACCCGGTCGTCGGATACTTCGGCGGCGCGGACACGACTTGGCACGCCGCCCAATGGACCCCGGACGGCGCCCGCGTCTACTTCTCGCACCATTCGCGCGACTTCAGGAACCAGACGCTCGTCGAGGTCGACGCCTCGACGGGCGCGACCAGAAAGGTCATCGTCGAGAGCGGCGACACCTGGGTGGAGCTGAACCAGCTCCGCACGCCCTACAACTGGCGCGTGCTCGACAACGGGACCGAGTTCATCTGGTTCTCCGAGCGCGAGGGCTGGGGCCACCTCTACCTGCACGACCTCGCCACCGGAGCGATGAAGCACCGGATCACGCAGGGCTCCTGGCTCGTTGTCCAACTTCTCGCGGTCGATGAGGCCGCAGGGCAGGTCTACTTCACCGGCGTGGGGCGCGAGCCCGGACGCGATCCGTACCGGCATCACCTCTACCGGGCGTCGCTCGACGGTGGCGCGGTGACGCTCCTCTCCCCGGAGGATGCACACCACGAGGTCTCCGCCTCACCCGACGGCCGCTACTTTGTGGACACGTATTCCACGCGCTCGACGGCCCCGGTCACCGTCCTCAGGGACGCCGCCGGACGCGCCGTGATGACGGTCGAGCAGGGCGACATCTCGCCGCTCCTCGAGGCCGGCTGGGAGCCCCCGCTGCGCTTCTCCGCGAAGGCGCGCGACGGGGTGACCAACGTGTACGGCTACCTCTGGCTCCCCCCGAACCTGGAGGAGGGGACCGTCTATCCCGTCATCGACTACGTCTACCCCGGTCCGCAGATCGGCCCCATCCGCACGCCCGGCTTCACCTCCGGTCCGCGGGGCCAGGGCCACGCGCTCGCCCAGCTCGGCTTCATCACCTTCGCGGTCGACGCCATGGGCACGCCGTACCGTTCCAAGGCCTTCCACGAGAGCTATTACGGCAACATGCGGGACAACGGGATCCCGGATCACGTCTCGGCGCTCAAGGCGCTCGCCCTCCGCTATCCCATTGACATCGAGCGGGTGGGGATCTTCGGCCACTCCGGGGGCGGCTTCTCCTCGACCGACGCCATCCTGACCTTCCCGGATTTCTTCAGGGTTGCCGTTTCGGGAGCGGGGAATCACGATCAGCGCGGATACCACTTCCCGTGGGGGGAGAAGTACCACGGGCTCCTCGAACGGAACCCGGACGGGACGGACAGCTTCGATTCGCAGGCGAACCAGAACATCGCCTCGAACCTCAAGGGGAAGCTCCTGCTCCACTACGGGTCGCTGGATGACAACGTGCACCCGAACATGACGCTGCTCGTGGCCGACGCCCTCATCGAGGCGAACAAGACGTTTGACATGCTCGTCTTCCCGAACCGGAACCACGGCTACGCGCGCGAACCGTACCTCATCCGGCGCACCTGGGACTACTTCATCGAGCACCTCATGGGCGCCGAGCCGCCGGTCGACTACCGGATCGTCCAGCCCTAGTGGGCTGCTAAACGACGCGCGTCAGTTGGGGGTGCTCGTCGGTTCGTCCATGCGTCCGGCCTCACGCCGGAGGATGCGTATGCAAGCGAGCTACGGCCTTGCGACGGCTGGAAGCGAGCAGGTCAGCGAATGTCGGGTTGGGAGCCTGGAAACCGTGGTCCGGTCGCTCCTCCTCCCCGTCCTGCCCTTTCTGCCAGCCTGCCAGATCAGCGAAGCCGGCCCGCCCCTCGTCGTCCAGCGCGACAGCGCCGGCATCGAGATCGTCGAGGCTACGCGGCCGCTCTGGGGCGACTCGAGTCGCTGGAGCATCGACCCGGATCCGCTCGTCGACCTCACGCTCTCGGGCAATGGCCCCCGCCACGAGTTCCATCGGCTCCGCGACATGAAGCAACGCCCGGACGGGTCACTCGTGATTGCCGACGGGAGCTCGCAGGAAGTGCGGGTGTTCTCCGCAGCCGGCGAGTTCCTGGGGTCGTTCGGCGGGAGGGGCGACGGTCCCGGCGAATTCAGAAGCCTGCGGCGGATCGAGAACGCGGGCGACACCCTGCTGGCCCTCGCTCGCGGACGCGTCACCGTGGTCGCCCACAATCTGGCGGTGGTCGGGACCTTCGACATCGATCCCTGGGCGATCGACCTGCACTACCTCGACGGGGGCCGGATCCTGCCGGAGGTATCGCGGCCGGTGTTGCCGATGGATGGCCTTGCCGGGCGGGTTCGGCGTCCTGAACCTCTCGTGCTCCTAGATCTGGAGGGGACCCGGATCGACAGCGTCGGCGACATGCGGGGAGCAGAGGTGTACGTATTCGTCCGCGACGGCTCGTACGTTGGGACCGCGCCGCACTTTTTCGGCAAACAATCTCACGTGGCCGCCCGGCGCGGGCACATTCTGCGGGGTTCCTCCGACACGATGCAGCTGGAGGAACTGGACTTGTCAGGAAACATCGTGCGCATCCTGCGAATCCCCGACTATCCCTTGGACCTGAGCGACGCCCGCATCGCCTCCGAGCGGGATTTCGTGCTCGACGGATTCACGCCCGGACACCCGTTGAGGGGGCCCTTCGAAGCCGCTCCCGCTTCGGACACGCGACCCGCCTTCACCGACATCCTCGTCGACCCCTCGGGAGCGGTCTGGCTGGAACTTCACCGGGGAGAAACCGAGCAGGACCAGCCGGAGGAGTGGCTGGTGCTGGACGCCAATGGAACCTGGCTCGGGATCGTCGAGATGCCGGCCCGCTTCCGCGTGGCGGGAATCACCATGGACGCCGTGCTCGGGGTACGGGAGGATGCGCTCGACGTTCAGCATCCCCAGGTCCTGCGGCTGACGAGGAACTGATAGGGCAACGTTCCAGCGGGAACGTCCCGCACACGCAGCTGGCATAGCTTGCCGGATTTGGTATCCCGGCTTCGGAGGTCTCGCTATCGAGTCGAAGTATGTGGGCGGAGACCGATGGAGGCGGACGGCACCCACGCTGAAAGCGTCTCCGTGGCGCGGCCTCGTCGCCACGAGGGCGGCGCTGGACATGAGCGATCCGGATCTGTCCGCGGTTCCGTCGGCGCTGCTCGGATGGCTGCTGGGAGGGTGATGCGATTCTCGTCCACTGCTTGTCACGCGCGGTCGCTCTGACCACGTTCCACCCGACGTCCGTGACTCGGAGCCCGAGGCCGGGCGCCTGGACCCCGACCGTACCTGGATGACCGGAGGATCTCGATGCGCCGCGCCCTTGATCGAACGTTCGTGACGCACCTCTGTCGTGTGCTTTCCCTCTCCCTGTTGGGCCTACTGGCCTGTGCGCCGGAGGACGGCGCCGAGGCTGGCGGCGGCGAGGCCGGCGGCGACGAAGCCTCCGGCGACGAAGCCTCCGGCGAGAGCCTCATGGAGCGCTTGATCGCGCGCGGGGAGTCGCTCGAGCTTCCGACCGAGTGGGATCCGCCCCCGGGCGAGCCCATCGTGCACCACACGGCTGGTTTCGCGAAGACGCTCTGTTCCGGGACCTTCATCACCGGTCTCGACTGGCGCGACGCGGCCGCGAACGTGGGCGGCTTCACCGCGCCCTTCCAGCACCGCGGCGCGGTCGTCGACACGGTCGTGGACATGGAGGCGCAGACGGTGAACCTCACCCTCGGCTCCGGGATCACGCGCACGGCCAAGCTGTACGGCAGCCAGGGCTGCGTTGCGCACCCGCTGGGCCGCGACTCGATCTACTTCACGCCCTCCGTCGTCGAGCCGAACACGCCGGACCCCGCCACGACGCCCTGGCCCATGGGGGACGTGCTCCCGGACGAGCCGTACCCGCCCGAGATCGACATGGACAAGGTCCGGGATGCGGTCGAAATCGCGATGGACCAGGAGGGGATGACGCTCGGCTTCGTCGTCACCTACAAGGGCCGGATCATCGGCGAGGGATACGGCCCGGGCGTCGACATGCACACGCCGTTCGAGAGCTGGTCGAAGGGGAAGTCGCTCACCGGGACGCTGATGGCCGTCCTCATCCAGCAGGGCGTGTACAGTCTGTGGCAGCGCGCTCCGATCCCGGAGTGGGAGGATGATGCGAGGAGGAACATCCGCATCGCCGACATCATGCGCATGTCGAGCGGGATCCGGATCGTCGCGCCGCAGGACCCGGATTATACGGAAGAGATGGGGTATCCCGACCACCTCTACCTCTACACCGGGGAGAACGCCTTCCAGTGGGCCGCCACCCGCCCGCAGCAGTGGGAGCCGAACACCGTGGGACGATACCGGAACACCGACCCCGCGCTCACGAACTACCTGATCCGCCTCGGCGTGGAGGGGCGCGGCGAGGACTATCACGCCTTCCCACAGCGCAACCTGTTCGACAAGCTCGGGATCCGGAACTTCGTCATGGAGACGGACCCGAACGGGAACTTCCTCACGCAGGGCTACGAATTCGGCTCGGCCCGAGACTGGGCGCGGCTCGGCAACCTCTACCTCCAGGACGGCGTGTGGGAGGGCGAGCGCATCCTCCCCGAGGGCTACGTCGACTACGCGATGGAGGTCGCCCCGGCTTGGATCGCCGACGGTCGCCCGACGTATGGCGGCGGCTTCGTGTGGAAGGACCTCGGCTTCCCGATCGAGGACGACTACGGCGCCTTCGCGGGCGCCGGCGGGCAATACACGGTGTTCATCCCCGCGCGCGGCCTCGTCATCACGCGCCTCGGCAAGTACACGGGTGCCGGCCCCGGCGGCCGCAACCTGAACGCCGCGATCGCCCTGCTGATGGAGGCCGTCCCCCCGATCACGGACTAGGGGGCGACACTAGGAGCCACCCGAACAGGTCCGTCTCGCCTGCAGTACGGGAGCTGCGGTGCCTCCTCCCGTTGCCGCCCCGCCGACCGGAAGTTCGCCACCTACCCGTACATCGGCTCTAGGTACGGCGAGAACGGCTATCCCAAGTTGCTCGTCGTGAGCTTGGACATCGGCTCCGCCGAGACGCCCGACCGCATCCAGTCCTTCGAATGCCGGCGCAGGAGCATCGAATGCACGCCCCCGGCAGAGTACAACACGCACATCGCGGGCACGTACTTCACGGCGCTCAAGTGCGCGGGGACGTACTTCACGGCGGTCAAGTACGCCGGTCCGTACGACGAGTGGGCGACGTTCAAGAACGACAACCTGCTAGCGGATCCTCAAGGAGGAGGACGATAAGAAGCCGCCCGAACGCAAGTTGCCCTCGACGAACCCCCTTTCGCGCATCGCGCTGACGACCTTCTACAAATGGGTCGTGCAGGGTAAGGAGAGGAAAAGCGGAGCGGACGGCCGGATCCTTTCTCGACCGCGCCGCTGAGGTCGAGCCGTTACAGGCCGAGGTGCGCATCCTCAAGCCCGATGTCGTCGTGTTCCAAGGCTCCGAGTTCAGATCTACGTTGGAGGAGATCATCGAGGCGTGTCGCGTACCTCAGGCCTACGTCGTGAGACATCCGTCCGGGAGAGGAAGGGGATGTCCGGCGGTGATCGTCGAGCCGCTTACCGAATTCCCGCCAGGATGAGGCTATGCTCGATGGGGTCCGCCGGGTTCGAGCGGGTTGGCTCCGCACGTTTCGGCGACGCGGTGGGCACGCGGGGCGAGATCCGGTGCGTCAAGGATTGCCGCGACGAGGTCGAAGTCGTCGCGCGGGCCCGTCCACTCGAGGTCGTCGACGCTCGCTGACACCGGAGCTTCACGAACAAGGGTGGCGAGGCGGCGGAAGAGGAGCGCGGCGTCCAGTCCGTCGCGCAGCGTCCGGGCGAGCCGTTCGGGGCCCCGGACTCTGACATCCCAGTCCCTCCCGTCCGACGGGATCTCTTCGATCCGGCCGTAGCGGGCGAGCACCGCAGCGGCCGTCTTCGCGCCGAAGCCTCGGATGCCGGGGAAGCCGTCCGCCGAGTCTCCGACGAGCGCCAACCAGTCAGGGATCGACGTCGGCCGGACACCGAACTTCTCGATCACGCCGGCCTCGTCGCGCAGTAGGCGCCGCCGGCGGTCGAACTGCACGACCCGCTCTCCCTCCACGCACTGCGCGAGGTCCTTGTCAGGCGTGCAGATCATCACTCGCTCCACGCGGGAGTCCGCCGCCGCCACCGCTGCTCCCGCCGCCATGGCGTCGTCCGCCTCGTGCTCGACCATCGGCCACACGACGAAGCCCGCCGAAGCGAGCGCCTCCTCGACGAGCGGGAACTGAGAGTAGAGGGCCGGATCGATGCCGGAGCCGTCCTTGTAGCCGGGCCACAGCTCGTTGCGGAACGACTCGATGACGCGGTCGGTGGCGATCGCGACGTGCGTGGCCCCGCCCTCGACGAGGCCGAGCATCGAAGCCACGACCCCGCGTGCCGCCCCCACCTCGTGCCCGCCGGCGTTCTTCGCCGAGGGCAGGCCGTAGAAGTGCCGAAACAACTCGTACGTCCCGTCGATCAGGTGGACCTGCACCCGAATTCCGCCTTCCGCCGAAGCCCCGCCGCAGCAGGTGGCCCCGTCCCGCGCCCGCCGCGATGCATCGCCGCTTCCCGTTCCCGCTCCCGCCGCGATCCTCCACCGCGACCCTCCGCCCCGTCCGCTCCCGCCTCCGAAGCGTCGCGCGTCGGAGGGTGGTGTGCAACGGCCCGCCCCGGGGACTGGTGCCGAGGGGGTGCCCGTGTACCTTTGGTGGCCTTCCGCCGGCCCCGTGGCCGGCTGCGGGTCCCGGTCTCGCTGTGAGGCGTTCCGACGTGAGCCAGCTCCAACCAGTCTCGACCCCCCGGGGCACCGCCGTTCCGCCGGTCACGCGCGAGGCGATCGCGGCGGCCCGCCGGATCGTCCTCAAGGTGGGGACGGGCGTCGTCACGCATGGCGATGGGACGATCGCCCTCTCTCGCCTCTTCCGCGTCGTGGAGAGTGCGAGCCGCCTGCGGCGGGAGGGCCGGGAGGTCCTCATCGTGACTTCGGGCGCGGTGGGCCTCGGACGCGTCGCCCTCCAGCTCCCCGAGCCGCCCGAGACGGCCGAGTTGAAGCAGACGTGCGCCGCGATCGGCCAGAGCCGGCTCATGGAACTCTACCAGCAGGGGTTCGCCCGGCTCGGCGTCACCTGTGCGCAGATCCTCATCACGTGGACGGACTTCGACGACCGGGTGCGTTACCTGAACCTGCACGAGACGCTCCAGAGTCTCTTCCGGCTCGGCGTGGTCCCCGTCGTGAACGAGAACGACGCCATCTCGCTGAACGATCGGGTGTACCGGGGGACGGGCAAGCGGCCGATCTTCGACGACAACGACCGGCTGGGGGCGCTGGTCGCGAGCGAGCTGGCGGCGGATCTGATCGTGCTCCTCACGGACGTGCCGGGGGTCATGACGGCCGACCCCAGGCGCGACCCGGAGGCGAGTCTGGTCGGCCGGATCGACCGGCCCGATGAGCACGGACTCGACGTGGACGGGCGCTCCGTGCTCGGCCGGGGCGGGATGGCGAGCAAGCTGGAGGCGGCCCGTGTCGCGTCGCGCGGGGGCTGCCACACCGTCATCGCCTCGGGGGTCGATCCGGGCGCGCTCGACCGTGTCTTGGCCGGCGAGGAGGAGGGAACGTGGATTCCCCCGCGCGCCGCCCTCTCCTCGCGCAGCCGCTGGATCGCGTACTGTTCACACCCGCGCGGGACGCTGGTCCTGGCCGAGGGCGGCACCGAGCGTCTCCGGGGCGGCGAGTCGCTGAGGGCCGCAGACGTCGTGCGGGCGGAGGGCGCGTTCCGGCGCGGCGACGTGGTCGAGGTTCGGGCGCTCGACGGACCGCTTGTCGGACGGGGCGTCGTCGCGCTCGATTCGCGGCTCGTCCTCCAAGCGATCTCCCACAAGGCGGGAGCCGGCGTCGAAATCGTGGGGCGGGAGCATCTCATCCTCAAGGAAACCTGACGGAAGCACTGAATTGAAGCGGGAACGGACGGAGACGCTGAGGGAGCGGGCGGCCGGAGTACGGACGGCGCAACGCACCATCGGAAGCGCGCCGGCGGAGCGCCGGACGGCGGCGCTGCGCGCGCTGAGAGCGGTGTTGCTTCGGTCGCGAGCCGAGATCTCGCGGGCGAACGACGAGGACTTGGCGCGCGCGGCGGAGGAAGGGCTCTCCGGGTCCCTGCTTCACCGGCTGGGGCTCCCGGATGCCAAGTTCGAGAGTCTGCTCGAGGGGATCGACGCGCTGGTCGAGGGCGAGGATCCGATCAACCGCGTCCTCACCCGAACGGAACTCGATGAGGGCCTCGTGCTTGAGCGTGTGCGCAGCCCGCTCGGCGTGCTTCTCATCATCTTCGAGAGCCGTCCCGACGCCGTGATCCAGATCGGGTCGCTCGCAATCCGCTCCGGCAACGGGGTGATCATGAAGGGCGGCCGCGAGGCGGCGCGCTCGAACGAGGTGCTCGTCGGCTGCCTGCGGCGGGCGCTGGAGGAGGCGGGTCTCGATCTCCGGGCCGTGCTCGGCGTCCCCGGCCGGCGGGATGTCGACGAACTGCTCGCGCTCGACGATCTCATCGACCTTGTGATCCCGCGGGGTTCCGGAGCGCTGGTGCGCTCGATCCAGGAGCGGAGCCGGATTCCGGTACTCGGGCACGCGGAGGGCGTGTGCCACCTCTACGTGGACGCGTCGGCGGATTCGGAGATGGCCTTGCGGCTTGCCGTGGATGGAAAGTGCGACTACCCGGCCGCGTGCAACGCGACCGAGACGCTGCTCGTGCACGAGTCGTTCCTGCCGCGGCTGAAGCCGATTGGAGAGGCGCTCCGCGAGCACGGCGTCGAACTCCGCTGCGACGAGCCCTCCCGCCGGGTTCTGCCGTGGGCCAAGCCCGCGTCCGAGGAGGACTGGGGACTCGAGTTCGGCGACCTCACGCTGGCGGTGCGGACCGTGGCGGGTCCGGAGGAGGCCATCAACTTCATTCACACGCACGGGAGCAGCCACACGGACGCGATCGTGGCCGAGGATGCGGCCGTCGCGGAACAGTTCCTGAAGGCCGTGGATGCGGCGAGCGTGTTCCACAACGCGAGCACCCGCTTCGCGGATGGGTTCCGCTACGGGCTCGGGGCGGAGGTGGGGATCAGCACGGCCCGCATCCACGCTCGCGGCCCGGTGGGCGTCGAGGGCCTCCTCACGACGCGCTGGCTGTTACGCGGCGAAGGTCAGGGCGCGGCGGACTACGGCCCCGGCAAGCGGAGCTTCACCCACCGCCCCCTGGACGCGAACGCCTGACGCCTCGGTGCGGCGTTGACGGTTCCGTCCGGAACGCAGCTACAGCCGGCGGACGCGGATGTTGCGGTACCAGATGGGGTCGCCGTGGTCCTGCAGGCCGAGGTGGCCCTCGTGGTGCCGGCCGTAGTCGGGCCACTCGACGAACTTGCTCGCCGCCACCCGGGCCTCCCATTCGGGCGAGGCGATCTCGTACTCGACGATCCGCACGCCGTTCAACCAGTGGACGACTTGGTTGCCGCGGCGAACGATCCGGACTTCGTTCCATTCACCGACCGGGCGCGTGACGTCGTCCGGCGGCGCGTGCAGGCCGTAGTTCGACCCCGCCGACGTGAGCGGATCGCCGCCGTCGTAGTGCCCTGCGTTGTCGAGGACCTGCATCTCCGGACCCGACTCGAAGGCGCGTTCGGTGTTCTCGGAGATGCCGAAGAAGATCCCGCTGTTGCCGCCCTCGCCGATCTTCCACTCGAGGCGCAGGTCGAAGTCCGTGAAGGTCTCGCGCGTAATGAGCGTGCCGCCTCCGACACCGGGCGTGAAGGCGAGCGTCCCGTCGTCCGCGCTCCAACCCGCCGGGACTTCGTCCACCAAGAACCCTCGCCACGCCCCGAGAGACTCCCCGTCAAAGAGGAGCTCGAACCCCTCCCCGGCCTCCTCGAGCGAAAGTTCGTTCGCCGCCGTCCGCCCCGCGTCCGCCACCCCCGCCCCGGCGTCGCCCTCTGTCGATGAGTCAGTTCCCGCCTGGCCGCACGCCGACGCGGCGCTCACAACGCAGGCCAGCACGGCCAGGTTCCCCACAGACCCTCGTTTCCGCAAATCGATACATCCTCTCACGGCAGACCTCCATGTTCCGGGCCACGTTTGAGTCGCTTGCCCCAGGGAGCAACTTCGCGCCCACCGCTTACAACCGTCCACGCCGCGCTGTTGCGAAGGCACTCCTCCCTACCGCCACCTGCCTTCACGCGCACGCTAGCCTTCCCAATTCACGGCGTAGCTACACCTGCTTGCCAACTCCGTTCCTCGATTATCACCCCCGGCCTCGCGACACCTGCTGCTCGCCCGACGTGGTTACGTCGGCGAATCGACATCTCAGCCGGCCAAGCTACATCAATTCTATCTAGCGGAAACACATTGCTGTCCGTGATCTTCCGTGAGGCGACTCCGTTCACCAAGGATCCACCGATCCCGATTCTACTTCGTGTCGGTAATCCGGAGAGTCCGTTTCACGACGTCACCGGGCACGCCGAACGCAATGCCCTCAGTATCAGTGTATTTCCAACTAACGATGCCGATCACTACGCCGTCGACCGTTACTAGCGGACCACCGCTGTTCCCTGGGTTGAGACTTGCGTCGGTCTGAATGTACTCGTTGCCGTCGATCTGTCTGAAACCGCTAACTATGCCACCGGTCACAGAAAAAGCCAATTCGTCACTCCTTGGCGATCCAACGGCAAACAAATCCGTCCCGATTCCGGGACGTGAATCCGCAATCGGCAAACACTCGTGCCGATCTCCTGCAATCTTAAGCAACGCAACATCTTGGTCCTCTTGTGTCGCAATAACTTGTGCATCTAATTCGATACCCGTCCGCAATCGCACCGGAACAACCAACAGGCCGGCGACAACATGCGCGGCAGTCAATATATGACCTTGCGGTGACACTATTACGCCACTACCAAAAGTCATACCAGGACGGACGATTACTATGCTTCTGAAAAGGCGTTCCAGATCGATCGGTAACGCGACTGGTTCAGCCAAGTGACACTCAGCCATCGCAACGTCGGAATTGAGTGATGCTTTGTCCGATTGGTTAGTCGCGGTCACATGTGCCACAAAGGTGGAGTCAGACAATAGGCGAGCCAAGCCATCGCGGAACGCGGCCATGACGGTACCGGGGTCGTGCGACCCCCGCCTCGCGTAGCCACGAGTGCGAACAACAAAAACGACGGAATCTTGCCGCGTATCGAAGAGCTGCCACTCCAGGTCCAATAGCGCTTCTGCGTAGTTCCCGGCGAGAGAATCGTATGTGTCAAAAGCCAGATGGGCGATCGTCCCTCCCAACTGATATTGAGCTGTCGCGCCTCGATCATCGCCGAACAGTGGATTATCACTTCCTAACACGCTGTAGCCCTGTTGCCGGAGAAGGGCGGACGCCTCACGACGAAACAAATCTGGGGCCGTAGACGGGCCCGAATCCCAGACGTGTGGATGATCGCGAACTTTCAGAAGACCCCGATGATGGTGTCCGACCCTTGTGCCAAAGGGAACGTCGATCAAAAGGCGGAAGAACGAAATGTCTGCGGTTGGGCCGGAGGTGATACGGATCGGGGTGGGTGCGTGGGCGGGCGCGAGATCCCCAGCGGTCCCGGAGGCGCAGCTTGTAGTGAACACAAGGGATCCGAGGACGAGACTGCGAATCAAGTGAAGGACGGTAGGTTGAAGGGGAGCGCAGAAAGATGTGGTTGGTGGGGACTGGGCGCGGACAAGGTAGCTAACTTGGGTCGCCAGGGTGCGGCACCTGTGGAGGAGGACAGCAACGGCTGTGGAGCGAACGTGGCGAAGGCAGGAGCCACCGGTGGTGGGTGTTCTGTGCGCACGAGTGTGCGTTTGCCGCGTGCACGGAGCGGCCGCCGGGTGGGCCGGACGGGGCTGTACGAGGAGGGGGGTTCGGATTCGCGGCAACGGTCGTGCTTCCTGCAAGATGCCCGAGTCCAACTGCCGCGTCGTCGGGTTCGAGGGTCGAATAGGCTTGTCGAACATGAGGTGTCTCACCGCCTTTCGCACGGTCCACGCTTTACCGCAGGAAGGGAATTATGCGGCGTGCTGGACCTGCGGGCAACCCGCGTCTAGGATGTGACCCGGCAGATCTTGGACACGCGATTGTTGTGACGTGTGATCTCCGGTCGTGGTGCAGCTGAGGGCAGAAGTCGGCGGACCGGAAGGAGGTCGACATGGCGCGGCGGCGATAGACGCCGAAGCTGAAGGCGCAGTTGGTGCTCGAGGCTCTCTCGGGCGGGGAGACACCGGGGCAAGTGGCTAGTGTCGTGTCCCGTAAGTACATGGACATAATGATGAAGACAGGGTATCCTTTCCCTCATCATCCATCCGAACGAGGGGGAGACCATGTCCAGGGGACGTCCGTTGAAGCCGCTCGAAGTCGGCCGGGGCGCGCGCGAGGAACTCGAGTCGCTGGCGCGGTCGCGCAGCCTGCCCGCCGGACTGGTGCGCCGCGCCGAGATCGTGCTTCTGTGCGCCGACGGCCTGGACAACAAGACGGTGGCCGAGAGGGCCCGCGTCAGCCGCCGGACGGTCGGCAAGTGGCGCGAGCGCTTCCGAACCCGGGGCCTCGCGGGCCTGTACGACGAACGCCGGCCGGGAAGGCCGCGCTCCATCGAAGATGACGCGCTCATGACGCTGCTGCACGGGACGCTCGAGACCAGGCCCCCCGGTGGCGGCACGCACTGGACCTGCCGCTCCATGGCCGACGCCACCGGGGTGTCCAAGTCCACCGTCCAGCGCCTCTGGACCGCGTTCAACATCCAGCCTCACGGACGGAAGCACTTCAAGCTCTCCACCGATCCGTTCTTCGCCGAGAAGGTCCGAGACATCGGCGGACTCTACCTCAACCCGCCCGACCACGCGATGGTGCTGTGCGTCGACGAGAAGAGCCAGACCCGGGCGCTGGAGCGAACCCAGCCCCTCCCGCCCCTCGGGCTCGGATACGTCGAAGGCGTCACGCACGGCTACATCCGCCACGGCACCACCACCCTCTTCGCCGCCCTGGACGTGGCCACCGGCCAGGTCCTCGCCCAGTGCAAGGCTCGGCATCGCCACCAGGAGTTCCTGGGCTTCCTCAGGCACATCGACGCCAACGTGCCCCCCGACCTCGATGTCCACCTCGTCGTCGACAACCACGGCACCCACAAGCACGCCAAAGTCAAGCGCTGGCTCGCCGCCCGGCCGCGCTACCATCCCCACTTCACTCCCACCTACTCTTCCTGGATCAACCAGGTCGAGATCCGGTTCAACATCATCACCCGGAAAGCCATCCGCCGCGGCTCCTTCTCCGCGGTCACTCAACTCAAGGAGAAGATCCTCCGCTTCACCGACCACTACAATCCCGGGGCCCAGCCCTTCCTGTGGACCGCCACCGCAGACTCCATCCTTCACAAGATCCAGAGGCTATGTATGACTATTTCCGGGACACGACACTAGTGTAAGGTCATACGTGAAATGTCGTAAGAGTCGCGTTAGATTCCCTGCCATCGATCCAGGGTGGCGGGGAGGCGGGGATGAAACGGTATCGGGTGGAGCTGGAGGCGGGGGAACGGGAGGCGCTGGCGGCGATCACGCGCAAGGGCTCGCATCGTTCGCAGAAGGTGGTCAACGCGCTGGTTCTGCTCAATTGCGACGAGGGTGAGTTCAACGAGCAGCGTATGACCGGCGGGGCGATCGCCGAGGTGTTGCGGATCAGCATGCGCAGGGTGGACCGGGTCAAGAAGCGGTTTGTGGAGGACGGTCTGGATGCGGCGCTTGGGAACCGGCGGGGTCGTCGAGCGAAGTACCTTCGCAAGGCGGACGGCGAATTCGAGGCGCGGCTGGTCGCGCTCAGCTGCGGCGATCCGCCCGAGGGGCGGGCGCAGTGGTCACTGCGCCTCTTGGCGGATCGCGCCGTGGAGCTCGGCTATATCGACAGCGTCTCGCACGAGACGGTGCGGCGGGTGCCAAAAAAAACTCCATCAAACCCTGGCGGCGCGTCGGCTGGGTGATTCCGCCGCAGCGCAATGCCGACTTCGCGGCGGGGATGGAGCATGTGCTCGACGTCTATCAGCGTCCGTACGACGAGAACTTCCCGGTGGTCTGCGTGGACGAGACGCCGCGCCAGCTGATCGGCCAGACGCGCACGCCCGTCCCGGCGGCACCGGGCCGGCCGGCCCGTGAAGACTACGAGTACCGGCGCCTCGGCACCTGCAACGTCTTCATGGCCACCGAGCCCCTGGCCGGCCGACGCCCTACGAAGGTGACCGAGCGCAAGACCAAGACCGACTGGGCCCGCTTCCTGCGTGACATCGCCGAGCGCTACCCCGATGCCACCCGCATCACCCTGGTGATGGACAACCTCAACACGCACCGCCCCGGCGCGCTCTACGAAACCTTCGAACCCGCCGAGGCCAAGGCGCTCCGGGATCGCCTCGAGTTCGTCCACACCCCCAAGCACGGCAGTTGGCTGAACGTCGCCGAGGTCGAACTCAACGTCATGATCCGCCAGTGCCTCAATCGCCGCATCGACTCCATCGACGTCCTGCACACCGAAGTAGCCGCCTGGCAGGCGGCGAGAGACCGCATCACAGCCAAGGTCAACTGGCAATTCACCACCGACGACGCACGTATCAAGCTCAAGCGCCTCTATCCGGCGTTTGATGGGTGACATGACACTAGTGTTGTGTCCCGTAAATATATTTACATAGTTACGGGAACAGAGTACCTTTCCCTTCATCCACCTGAAGGAGGGAGAGGCCATGCCCCGGGGACGTCCGTTGAAGGCGCTCGAAGTGGGCCGGGGTGCCCGTGAGGAACTCGAGTCGCTGGCGCGGTCGCGCAGCCTGCCCGCCGGGCTCGTCCGCCGCGCCGAGATCGTGCTTCTGTGCGCCGACGGGTTGGACAACCAGACGGTTGCCGAGAGGGTGCGCACGAGCCGCCGGACGGTCGGCAAGTGGCGCGAGCGGTTCCGAACCCAGGGCCTCATGGGCCTGTACGACGAGCGCAGGCCGGGAAAGCCCCGCTCCATCGAAGACGACGAGGTCATGGTGCTGCTGAGGAAGACCCTCGACACCCGGCCTCCCGATGGCGGCACGCACTGGAGCTGCCGCTCCATGGCCGAGGCGACGGGGCTGTCGAAGTCCGCGGTCCACCGCGTGTGGACGGCGTTCAACCTCCAACCCCACCGGCAGAAGCACTTCAAGCTCTCCACCGACCCGTTCTTCGCCGAGAAGGTCCGCGACATCGTCGGCCTCTACCTCAACCCGCCGGAAAACGCGATGGTGCTCTGCGTGGACGAGAAGAGCCAGACGCAGGCGCTGGAGCGAACCCAGCCCCCGCTGCCCCTCGGGCTCGGATACGTCGAGGGCGTCACGCACGGCTACATCCGTCACGGCACGACAACCCTCTTCGCCGCCCTGGACATCGCCACCGGCCGGGTCCTCGCCCAGTGCAAGGCGCGCCACCGCC
>JAAXHJ010000070.1:76408-76597 GCA_012270965.1 Candidatus Palauibacter poriticola | reverse complement strand
GTGGCTGTACCGGGAGCGCCTGGCGAGGGCGGGGGTCGTGGAGAAGCTGTTCGGGATGTTCGACGCCTTCCCGCGCGAGCGGGGCTGCCAGGCGATGGGGGGACGGATCATCGACGCCTCGATCGTGCCGGTGCCGACACAGCGCAACAGCAAGGAGGAGAATGCCGAGATCAAGGCGGGCGATATTCC
>JAAXHJ010000070.1:0-76374 GCA_012270965.1 Candidatus Palauibacter poriticola | reverse complement strand
TGGCCCGGAAGGACTTGGACGCGCGGTGGACGAAGAGGGACGGCGTGAGCCACTACGGCTACAAGAACCACGTGTCCACGGACCGGCGCCACAAGCTGGTGCGCCGCTACACGGTGACGGGCGCGGCCACGCACGACAGCCAGGTGATCGGAGAGGTGCTGGACCCGGACAACACGGCTGCCCCGGTGTGGGCCGACAAGGCGTACCGCTCGAAGGAGGTCGAGGCGTTGTTGGAGGACCTGGGGTACGAGAGCAGGGTCATGCGGAAGGGGTCGGCGGCGAAGAAGCTGACCAGGCGCGAGGAGCGGGGCAACAGGACGAAGGCAAGAGTGCGGGCGCGGGTGGAGCATGTCTTCGGGTCGCGGGCGAACGACATGGGCGGAACGCTGGTGCGCAGCATCGGGGCCATGCGGGCGCGGGCCCACATCGGCTTGAGGAACCTGGCCTACAACATGCGGAGATTCACGCACCTGGAGAACGCGGCCCCGGCCACCGCGTAGCCACTCGCTTCCCAACGGGTCCCCCGCACCGGAAGCCGGTCCCAGGAACAGTGCCGGACAAGAGGATCGCAGGCTTCGCGGTCGTCCGTTCCAAGTCTTCCGGGCCAATGTCGGCAAGCAGTATTCGAACCTGTTCATTCCCCGTCTCCGACCAGCAAACCCCTGTGCCGCTACACATGCCTCGGTCGCCGCGAATCAACAATTATTCGAGGTCCCCATAAGGATTGTACGAGAAGCCCCTCCGGCCTCGTGGCGCTGGCAGATCCTGGCCGAATAGCGAGTCGCTGCTCGTCAAGTTCAACGCAGACAGTACTCGGCGGGTAGCGGAAGAGTGAGTCTCGTCGAACGGCACACGAGCCTGAACGGGGGCCGGGTTTCCTCCGAGAGGTAAGCGTGAAGCGCGGGGCGATGAGATCACGAAACCGCCGACGCGCCATGCGGACCTCCTCCCGATCTGCCGGCGGCGGCGAGACCGCCGCGGTCCTCTCGTAGCGGCGAAGCACATGCAGGAGCTCGAGGTCCGGGAGTTCGGGGCTGTGCGGGGATATCCCGGGACCGGAGATTCGTCGTATGATTCGGGTGCCGGAGCGCGTTTCCAGCACCAGCTCCACGACGGCGAACGCATCCGGAACGACGATCGCGCGGATTCGGTCCGTGCTACCGCCCGGTCAACGCGATCGGCTTCCCCGACGCCTCCGGAACGACGATCATGCCGATTCAGCGCTTCTCACGAGCCCCCCGCAGAATCTCGTTCGGGGGAGGATCGCTCGCGATGGCGCTCTCGCTCGGCGCTTCCTGCGCTTCGCCTCCGCCCCCCCTGCCGCCGCTAGACGTTGCGTGGGCACCGGCAGCGCCCGTTCAAGGTCACCTCTTCGTCATCGGCGTGGCGGCACCATCGGGCTCCGGCGTGATTTCCGCCGTCGGCGAGGCGGGCGGCGAGGTGCTGCACTTCCGGCGCGCCGGTCCGGTGCTCGAGACTCTGGCGGCGGTCCCGATTTCGACGGTGGACACGCTCGACGCCTGGGTGCGGGCCGACTACGCGGACGGCCGCTCGCACACCGACTCGCTCCGCATTCCCGTGCGGGCGGGCGAATACGAGCACGAGCGGCTCACCGTGGCGCCGCGCTTCGGATCCCCGCTGAACGAGGAAGATCAGGCGCGGCTGCGGAGCGATCGCGAGAAGGCCGCCCGGGCCGCCCGCGAGGCGCACGCCACGCCGCGCATGTGGAGCGCGGTGCGGCTCCCGCGCGAATCCCGCGTGACGAGCGGTTTCGGGACCGGGCGCGAGTTCAACGGGCAGATCACCAGCCGCCACATGGGGCTGGACCTGGCCGGCGCCCGCGGCGCAACCGTGACGGCCGCGGCGGACGGCCTCGTGGCGGTCGTCGACGGCTTCCTGCTCGCGGGGAACGTCGTCTACCTCAACCACGGGGGAGGACTGCTCACCGGCTACTTCCACCTCAGCGAGCAACTGGTGTCCGTGGGCGACACGGTCACGGCGGGGACGCCGATCGGACGGGTCGGGGCCACCGGCCGGGTCACCGGCTCCCACCTGCACTGGGTCGTGCGCTACGGCTCCACGAGCGTGGACCCGCTCAGCCTACTCGCGCTTCCCGGCATCCGATCCATCCCGGACTGACCGCCTTCCCTTACCGGTATCGGCTCCCGCGCCCACTCCGGCGGCACCGTGGAGCCGGGGCCGGCCCTTCCTATGTTCAAGAACTCTACAGTGGGACGAAGGAGCCGAGGCCGAGGGCCTCCGCGCGGCTCAGGGCCGCTTCCGCGATTGCGACGTCCTGCGCGGCGTTCCCCACCGACTTGAAGAGGGTGAATTCGTAGTCGCCGCGCCCGCGCGGGGCCCGGCTGTTGACGATCTCGCCGAGTTCGGCGTCGAGGACGTCGCGCCCCACGATCCCCTCCTCCACGGGGAGGATGAGGTCGCCCGCCTCCTCCCAGATGGCTTCGCGCTGGTCCACGATCACCCGGGCGCGGGCCACGATCTCGCCGGGGATTTCGCGCGTGTGGGGCTGGAAGGCGCCGATCGCGTTGATGTGGGCACCGGGTTCGAGGTGTGCCGGGGAGAAGACGGGGGTCTCGCTCGTCGTCGCCGTCACGACGAGGCCCGCGCCGTCGAGCGCCTCGGCCGGGGTCGCGGCCGCTCGGATTCGGGGCGGACGCCCCCCTTCGGGCGGCACCAGCGATGGGGCCCGCCCGCCGAGCGCGGCAGCCAGCTTCTCGGCACCGTCGGGAGGAACGGAGACGATCCGGATCTCGCGCAGCGGCCGGCAGGCGGCCAGCAGCTCGATGTGGGCCCGGCCCTGGGCGCCTGCGCCGAACACGGCGAGCACATTCGCGGCGGGGTCGGCCAGCAGTTCCGTGGCCAGCCCGCTGCCCGCCGCCGTCCGAATCTCCGTCAGCGAGGTGCCGTCGAGTAGGGCGCGGACGCGTCCCGTCTCCGCGTCGAGGAGGATGATCGCCCCCTGAATCGGCGGCTGACCGGCGGAGGCGTTCCCGGGAAAGACCGATACGATCTTCGCGCCCAACCCTCCGGAGCCGCCGAGGAAGGCGGGCATGAGGAGGGTGATCCCGTGCCGGCTCTCGAGGTGCCCTCGCACGGGAACCACCGCCCCGCCATCGGACAGTTCCCCGAACGCGACCCGCATCGAATCCACCGCGTCCTGCGCCGTCACGGCCCGCTCGATGTCGCCTCTCGAGAGAATGCGGATCTTCATGCTCTCAACCCTCCGCCCCGGCGACGCCGGAGCGGCGCTCCCGCGCGGCGGATCTCAGCATGGCGATGGCGGCATAGAGGACGACGACGACCACGAGCCAGCGCATGGCGTTGAGGGGGAGGGAGCGGACGATGAGGGCCGCGATCAGGACGGCCGGGATGCCTCCGATCGCCAGACCGAGAGCTGCGCGGAGGCCGTAGCGTCCCGCCTTAAGGAAACGGAGGCCCGCGACCGGCATGAGGAAGGCGGACGCACCCATCATGATGGGGAAGGCGACGGCCGGGTTCAGTCCCATGAGGCTGACGACGATCATCGTCGGGGCGTAGATCCCGATCCCGATCGTCATGAACGCCCCCAGAACGAAGAGGCAGCCCGCCGCGAGAGCGAGCGGCCCGCCCGACAGGCCCGACGCGTCCCCGCCCACGGCCGCGACCTCGAAGATCGCCATGAGGAAGGTGGCGGCGGCGATGAGGAGCGCGACCCCCATCCCGACTTGGATCCGGTGGCGGGGCAGCCGGGCCACGATCCCCGCGCCCAGCCATGCCCCCAGCACGGCGGCGACGACGAGGACGAAGAGCGTCGTGGGTTCCACGCTGATGATCGCGATGAAGATGAAGGCCTGGATCACGACCGGGGGCGTGTGCCCGATCATCATCGTGCCTGGGATCTCCTCGTCCGGCACGACCTTCTTCAGCTTGAACAGCGAGGTCGTCGGGGCGAAGGAGCCGATGCCGAGCGTATCGAAGAAGTTCGTCCCGAAGCCCACCGCGAGTTCGAAGACGCTGGGTCGGCCCCGCCAGCCGTCACGCTCCCGTCCGGCCCGCGTGGCCGCGGCGGCGGCGCGCGCCCAGGCGGCAAGCAGCCCGGCCGTAAGGAGCGCGAGGACGGAGAACAGGTAGAGGCGCGGATCGCTCAAGTCGGGCACCGGATTCAATGCTCCCTGGGGTCGGCGCGGATCAGCGCGGCGGTGGATCCTCGGACAGCGCCCGGTAGTACGCCTCCACAAGTTCGCGGTATTCCTCGGGGACGTCGTCCGACCCGGAGAGGAAGAAGCGTTCGATCTGCGAACCCAGCTCCCGGCGAAGGGCGAACTCGAAGTCCTTCAGGCCCCGCAGCACGTCCGCCTGTAGCCGGGCCAGTTCGTCGGGATCGTCGAAATCCCCCATGCTCCGCAGGCGGTCGAGCCCGGCGATGGCGCCGTCGAGGTCACCGACGTCGACACCCTCCTGGCTCAGCTCGTCGCGCAGACGGCGCGCGTCCTGTCCCCGTTCGCGGAATTCCCGCTGGAACTGTCGGACATCTTCCGGCGACAGCCACCGTCCGCCGCCCCCGCCGCCGCCCCCGCCGGGCGCGAACCCCCGGCCGCCAGGCGTCTGTCCGGGCTGCCCCGGCTGCCCTCCGCGACCTGCCTGGCCCTGACCCTCGCCCTGCTGCTGGCCGACTTGCTGGCCCTGTCCGCCCTGCTCCCCTTGGCCGCCCTGCTCGCCCTGACCTCGCTCGCCTTGCTCGCCCCGACCCTGCTGCTGCCCCTCGCCCTGCTGCTCACCCTGGCCCTGCTGATCGTCTTGGCCTTCCTGCCTACCCTGGCCATCCTGGCGCCGGCCCTGCCCGTCCTGGCCCTCCTGCCCCTGCCGCAAGCGCTCCTGGAGCGACTCGAGACCGCGGACCAGGTCGCGCGTCTCGTCCAGTTGCCGGCCGAGGCGGCGCGGGTCCGACTCGCTCAGCGCGTCCCGCGCGGCCTGGACCCGGGCCCGCACGTTCTCCGCGTCCCGGGTGATCTGCTCCTCGAAGTTCCGCACATAGTCCTCGGACTGGGTGCCGAGGACTCCCCGCGAGAAGAGGAGTTTGTCCCGCAGCCGGCTCTCGCGGATCTCGCCGGCGGCTTCTGCGAGACGGCGGGCGGCGTCCGGCTGATCCTGACGCGCCTCGCGCGACAGGCGGTCCAAGTCGGTCTCCAACTGGTCCACCTCGCGGGCGAGTTCGGCCTTCCGTTCGCGCAGACCGGCCACGCGTTCCCGGTCGCCGCCCGTCGGATCCTCGTTCACATCGCTCTGCAGCTCCCGCTGACGCTCCGCGATCCGCTCTGCCCTCCGCGCGGCATCCTCGACCTCCCGTTCCACCGCCGCGACCTGTCGGTTCTCGAGCAGACGGCGTGCCTCGCGCAGCCGGTCGAGGGCGTTCGACGCCTCCGCCTGCCCCTGCCCGCGGCGACCTTGCGCCTGCGCCCGGCGCATCTCGTCCGCCGCCTGCCGCAGCCGGCGCGCGGATTCCTCGACGTCCGCCCGGTCGCCCTCGCGACCCAGGCGCTGCAGCTGACGAGCCAACTCCTCCGTCTCCTGGATCATCCGCTGCTGCTGGCCCTGGCCGCCGCCCGCGGCGCCCCGCGGCTGCGCGGCCGCGCGTTCGTTCATCTGCTGCTGGCGCCTCGCCAGCTCCTCGAGCTTCTGCAGCGCCTCGTCGACCTCCTGGTCCTGCTGTTGCTGCCGTCCCCGCTGCACGGTCTCGTACTGGTTGCGCAGGCGGTCCAGCTCCAGTTCGAACAGGTCCGCGAGTTCCTCCGCCCCCGACCCCACACTTCCGGGAGTACCGCCGCCGCCGCCACCGCCGCCCTGCCGCACCTGGACGTCGCGGAAGGCGGCTTCGGCCCGCTGTAGATGCTGGAGCGAGCGCTGTTCGGGCGCGAGCGCCTCCCGGAGCCGCCGCTCCCCCAGCCTCGTCTCCGCTTCCAGCATCGCGGGCGGCGCGAGGGGCAGTTCGCGGAACACGACCTCGAGCGAGGGATCCCCCGCCACGCCGCGCTGTTGCATCTGCGCGATCAGTTCTTCCACCTGCTGGCGCAGCCGCCCCTGCAACAGCGTCAGCGTAGCCAGGTTCTCCGACATCTCCTCTTCTTCGAACTCGTTCCTGTCGCGGTCGAGGCGGAAGGTCGCGGCCACGATCTGCCGCTGCTGTTCGGACAGCTCGCCGCCCATGCCGGCCCCGGCCCCGCCGCCTCCACCCCCTCCCCCGCCCTGCTCCGCCTGACGGAAGTTTCGGTCGAAGGGACGGATTTCGACGAAGTAGATGTCGGAGCTTTCGACGCCGCCGCCGGGGCCGCCGGCGCGCAGGTCCGTCGCGCGGGCGTAGTAGGAGAGGACGTCGCCCGGCTCAAGGCCGAATTCCTCGAGGAAGAAGGTGTGTCCGCCGGAGAGCTGCGTGGTCCCACCCCCGGCCGTGCCGTGGAGAACGCGAGACGCTTCCTCCCCTCCGTTCACCGAGTAGAGGAGTTCGACCCGCCCGAGTCCAAAATCGTCCTCGGCCTCGACCTCGACGTACAGTTCATCGATCGGCGAAAGGCGCGTGTCCCGGCCGGGCTCGGCGATTCGGATCCCCGGCGGCTGATCGTCGAGCGGTTCGACGAGGTAGTCGGGGGAGCCGATGACGAAGCGGTTGCCCGGACCCATGAACTCGATGCGGTAGAACGTCTCCTCCGTGACGGTGAAGCTGGCCTCGAAGACGCCACCCAGGAGTTCGAGCACCGCGCCCTCCTCCTCGTCGTCGAACGCGAGTCGCGCCGCCTCCGTGGCCAGCGTCGGCGTCACCCGAAGACGGACCTCGGTTCCCCGCAGCACCGCGATGTCGCCGCCGTCCTCGACCGTCCGCGGGCTCAGCCCCGTGTAGGCGGGGAAGTGGTACTCGAGGTCGATCCGGTCCACGTAGGGAAGGTCCGCGACCTCGATGGTGAAGACCGGCGACCGGACGCCCTCGGAACTCACCGTGTAGTCGGTGGCCTCGTCGAGGTCGAAGAGGAGGATCTCGAATGCCTCCTCCTCCGCGGCCGGCGTCATGAAGTAGCGCTCCCACGCCTCCGACTCGCCGCGCCGGACGGCGATCTCCACCTCGTCCGTCTCGAACCCCCGCGGGAACGCGCGCACGAGCTGATCCGAGCCCCGGGCGATGAGCGCGTCGCCGGGCTCCACCGCGATCGCGTAGGGATTGGCGGCGTCGGCGGTCTTCCAAGGGCTCAGGAGGAGCGAGCCCGCCGTACCCTGGAAGGCGGGGCCGAAGAGGGCGATGAGCAGCACGGCGCTGGCGACGCCCGCGAACCAGGCGGTCGAGCGGCGAAGCCGGTCGCGCTCGACGCGGCGCCCCCGGTCCACCCGGCGGGCGCGCCGGGCCGCGACCTCCAGCAGGCGAGCATCGAGGCCGGAGCGGGCCCCCGGCGACCCGGCGCGCTCGATGGCCGCGAGGAACGCCGCCTTGAGCGACGGTTCATGCTCCTCCAGGTAGAGCGCGACCTGCGCGTCCGAGGCCCGGCGCAGGAGGGGGCGCGCGACGAACCAGGCGAGGAGGGCGGCGGCGGCGGCCCAGAGCAGGATGCGGAAGGCCAAGACCGCGCCGTCGTCGAAGCGCAGCCGGTCGATCCCGAAAGTCGCGATGAAGAAGACGGCGAAACCGATCCCCAGCGTCGCGGCGACGCCCTGAATGAGCTGGCGTACGCGCCAGCGGCGCCTCACGTCGCGGACGACTCCGAGCAACTGGTGCTCCGTGTTCCGCGTCCTCGCCCATCGCTGCATCGTCATCCTCCCTTACTCCCGGAATCCCGCCAGGCTGCGGCCCGGCACCGGCCTCGTACTCGTTAGCAGCCCGCGCTTAGGCGCCCGCCAGCCCCGACACGGGACGTTGGCGCGTCCAGCGGTTCGCGAGCACGCTCTCCGCTCCCAGCACGAGCGCCGCGAGCAGGAGGAGCACCCACCAGAGTTCGGCGCGCCGCGAGACCGTTTCCCCGTCCGCCGCCGCACCGCCGGCGGCGGCTCCCCCCTCCGCGGGAGAGCCGCCCGCCGCAGCCTCCACCACGCGCTCCGTCGCAACCGACGCGAGATCAGATTCGGCGATCGGAGGGTTGACCGCCACGGTGGTCGCGCGGCCGGCGTCGTCCCGAAGCGCCACTTGGTAGAAGCCCGCGCGCGGAAACTCGATCCACGTCGGCCCTTCGCCGACCTCGACCGGCTGCCGGTCGCCGTCCGGATCCACCAGCACCCACTCGGCCTCATCCCCGCCGAGCCCCGCGGGGCCCGCCCCACCCGTTCCGCCCGCTCCGCCCACGCCGCCCGCTCCGCCCGCTCCGACGAGGGCCGCGAGTTCGAGCACGCCCCCGGCTTCGATCCAGCGGTCCGGCTCGCGGTATCCGGTGGCGTGCAGCGCCAGCCGGTGCACGAAGGGCAGGAAGACTGGCTGCAGCGCGAGGTCGTTCCAGTAACGGTCGAGAGTCGAGGTCCAGACCAGGACGCGCCCCTCGCCCAGCGGACGGTCGAGCAAGGCGGGTTCCCCGCCGTCGAAGCGCGCGACCACCGCCGTGCCCTCGGCGGGCTCGATGCTCCAGAGGCGCTCGAAACGCGCGCCCGAGAAGTCCCCGCTGCGGGGGCCCGAGAACAACTCGAACACGGGGTGATCGTAGTCGAGCCACGACAGCCGGCGGCCGTCCGCGGCATCCACGAGGGAGCCGGGGCCGGCGCCGAGCAGTTCAAGTCCGGCGTCGGACCACCGATTCATGTTCGCGTCGCGCCCGAGGACGATGAGCAGGCCGCCGCCGCCGCTCACCCAATCGCGCAGCCGTCCGGCCCGGCCCGCGTCGGCGAGGTCCGCGTCGTTGAGAATCGCGAAATCCACCGACGAGAGGGCGGCGACATCGAGGCCCGCGGCCGGCGCGCGCGAAGTCTCGATGCGGGGCGCGTCGCCGATCCCGAGGGCGCGCGCCAGAAAGAGACTCCCATCCGACCCCCTGCGGTTGTTCTCCAGGATGAGCGTGCGCAGACCCGCCTCGGGCGCCGCCACGAAGCGGAACTCGTCATCGATGGTCAGCCCGTCCTCGGGGACCGTGAGGCGCCCGGGGCTCCGCCCTTCCGGGAGGGCGAGATTGTCGAACACCGCCGTGCCGACGCCGCGCGGCGGCATGTCCACCGGGACCGTCGCCACCGTCCGCCCGGCGATCTCGAGCGACACCGGGAGTTGCTCCACCCCCGCCTCGCCCATGTTCGCGAGCCGGGCCAGGAGCCGGACGCGCCCGTCGCCCGCGGCCCGCACCGCCGCCTCCGCCAGCGCCACGTTCGCGGCCTCCTCCGGCGCGACGCTCGCCGCCCGCAACGAGACCCCGTCGGGAAGGCGCACCCTGCCGCCGTCCTCCCACCCCGTGCGCTGGAAGTCCGAGACGAGCGCCACCTCCCGGGTCCGGTCCTCCGACTCCGAGAGGATCCGCCCCGCGAGCTGGAGTCCCGCTTCGAGGCGCGTCCCCAAGTCGGTCGTCGACAGGTCCGCGAGGGCCTCCCGGGCAGCTTCGAGGTCGAGCGTCAACGGAACCCGCTCCCGCGCCCGCTCGTCGAACGTCGCCACGGCGACGCGGTCCCCCTCCCCGAGACCGTCGAGTACGGCGCGCGCGGAATCGAGCGCGGCCTCCCAGCGTCCCTCGTAGCCCAGACTCGCCGACACATCGAGGAGGATGACCACGTCCCGGGCCGAACCGGCCTCCGCGTCCGCCACCGAATCGAAGAAGGGCTGGGCAAAGGCGAGCGCGAGGAGGATGACCGCGATGCTGCGCAGAGCGAATAGAAGCGGGTGCCGGATCCGGCGCCGGTTCATCGCCTTGAAGGGCAGCTTGCGGAGGAACATCAGCGACGGGAACACCGTCACCCGGCTGCGCTGGCGGTGCGTGAGGTGGATGATGACCGGGATCGACAGGAGCCCGAGCCCGGCCAGGAACCACGGGGCCAGAAAGCTCATCGGTCCTTACCCTTCAGGCGCCGCGACCGGTGCGACAGGTAGCGGAAGAGCACGGCGTCGAGCGGCGTCGAGGTGACGATGAGTTCGTGGTCGATCGCGCGCTCGATCATCCGCTTCGAGATCTCGCCCACGTGCCCCTCCACGAGGGAGAGGTACTCCTCGCGCATCACGTCGGGGGTCACCGGAAGCCGCTCCCCCGTCTCCAGATCCTCGAACGACCGCGCCGCCTCGAACGGGAAGTCGATCTCGGCGGGGTCGAAGACCTGGAACACGATCACGTCCTGCCCCTTGCCGCGGAGCGCCCCCACCGCGTCGAGGACCGTCTTCGGTTCGGTGTACAAGTCGGAGACGAGAACGACGATCCCCTTCCGGGTCAGGCTCTCGGCCACCTGCGCGAGGGGCCGCGCCAGATCCCCCGCCGCCCCGGCGCGGACGCGGTCGAGCGCCGCCAGAATGAGGCGCCGGTGCCGAACCGAGGGGGGGATGTACTCGAGCAATTTCTCAGCGAAGATCGCCGCGCCCACGCGGTCGCGCTGGCTCGCGGAGAGATAGGCGAGACAGGCCGTCAGGTAGCGGGCATAGTCGAGCTTCGTGATCCCGCGCGAGCCGTAATCCATGGAACGGGAAGCGTCCACTGCGAAGAAGACGTTCGCGTTCGTCTCGGCCTCGTATTCCTTGATGTAATGGCGGTCGGTGCGTCCGTACACCTTCCAGTCGATCTTGCGGATGTCGTCGCCCGGCAGGTACTGGCGGTGCGCCGCGAAATCGAGCGACAGCCCGACGAAGGGCGATCCGTGCGCCCCCGCGATGAAGCCCTCGACGACCGAACGCGCCACGAGTTCCAAGTTCCCGATCCGGGTGAGCACCGCCGGATCGAGGAACTGCGTCCCCGGCACCGTCCTCGAGGCGATTCGCGCCCGCATCGTCCGGCCCGCCCCCCCCTACATCCCCGACTTCGGGGGTTGCACGTCGTCGAGCAGCCGTTCGACGAGATCGTCCGTCGAGACGCGCTCGGACTCCGCGTGAAAGTTCGTCAGCACGCGGTGGCGGAAGACGGGGGCGCAGAGCGCGCGCACGTCATCGAACGACACGTTGATCTCGCCCCGCAGCAGAGCGCGCGCCTTGCCGCCGAGCACGAGGTACTGCGCGGCGCGCACGCTCCCCCCGTAGGCCACGTACTGCTTCACGTAGTCGGGGGCGTCGTCGCGTCCGGGGCGGGTCCGCCGGGCCAGCCGGACGGCGTAGCGCGCGACCGGCTCGGAGATCGGCACCTTCCGCACCAGGTGCTGGAAGCCCGCGATCGCCTCCGCCGACAGCACCGCCCGCGGAGGCTCGCCCTCGACCGTCGTCGTCTGGAGGATGACCTCCAGTTCCTCGTCCTCCGGCAGGTAGCCGATGTTGACCTGAAACATGAAGCGGTCGAGCTGCGCCTCCGGCAGCGGATACGTCCCCTCCAGCTCGATCGGGTTCTGCGTGGCGAGGACGAAGAAGGGTTCGGGGAGGCCGTAGGTCCGCCCCTGGATCGTCACCTGCTTCTCCTCCATCGCCTCGAGGAGCGCGGCTTGGGTCTTGGGCGGTGTGCGGTTGATTTCGTCGGCCAGCACGACGTGCGCGAACAGCGGCCCCTGCATGAAGACGAGTCGGCGCTGTCCCGTCTCCGGATCCTCCTGGATGATGTCCGTCCCCGTGATGTCCGACGGCATGAGGTCCGGCGTGAACTGGATCCGGTTGAAGCTCAGGTGCAGGACGTCGGAGAGCGTCTGGATGAGGAGCGTCTTCGCGAGTCCGGGAACGCCGACGATGAGGCTGTTGCCGCCGGCGAAGAGCGAGATCAGGACCTGCTCGACAACATCGTCCTGACCGATGATGACCTTCTTGAGTTCCGCGCGGACGGCTTCGGCGCTCTCACGCAGGCGATCGGCGAGTTCGGCGTCGTCCGGGGCCGCTGCGGGCGCGGCGTGCGGGACCGGGTCCGGCTCCTGCTTGGGCATCCGGCCCGGCTCCGGCTCCTGCGTCCGGCCCGGCTCCTGCGTCCGGCCCGGCTCCTGCTCCGGTGTCCGGTCCGGCGCGTCGATCCAGCGGGGGTCGGCTTCCATGCCGGCTCCTTCCGGGTTCGGTGATGGGTTGGTGCTTCGGCTCAGTGCGTGAGGGCGTACACCACATAGTTGACGCCCAGCTTGTACGCTTCGTTGGAGAGGGCGATGGGGACGAATCCCCGGTCCGACCACTCCATGTAGTCGCCAATGTCGTTGTCGTGATTCACGATCACCATGAGGCGGCCCTCGGGGTCGTTGTCCTCGAAGACTCCCCAGTAGCTCGCCACGCCGCCCCGGTACGGGTGCGGCATCTCGATGTTCTCCCGCTCCAAGTGGAAGAACGAGTCGAAGATCGGGTGGCTGTCGTCGAGCCGCACGAGCCGGAGTCCCGGAAGCAGGATGTGAAGCCCCTGCCTCGTCCTGTCCAAGTCCCGCTCGCCGCCCATGTCGTCGATGATGAGGAACCCGCCCTTGCGCAGATAGTTGCTCAGGTTGTCGGCCTCCACTTGGTTCATGGTCCAGCCGCCGGGTTCCGAGAGGTACGCGACGGGGAACTTGAACAGGTCGGGGTCGTCCATGGCGAGGACGTTGCCGCCGCCCTTGCGCGGGCCAATGGTGGTGAGCGCGTCCATGATCTCGGCGAAGTTGCGCTCGGCTACGGGCCAGTCGTGCGACCAGCCGGGGTTCCAGCCCCACCCGCCGTGGTAATAGAGGCGCACGAAGGTGAACTCGCCCGTATAGGGCGTGTTGTACTCCTGATAGGCGGCGAGGTCGTTCCCGAACCCGCCTCCTCCGCGTCCCCGCCGGCGCTGGCCGTCGAGGTCGGCAACCGCGAGCAGCGTGATCAGCGCGGCTAGGCAGCCGGCCGCGAGACGTCGGGCCGTTGGCTGTCGGGGCGCGAGGCGTCGGGCCGTTGAGGCGTTGAGCCGTGGGAGGCGTCGGGCCTTGAGACATCGGGGCGCGGGGCGTCGGGTCCGCGTGGTCAACGCGGGCCCTCCGGGTCGCCGCGGATCTCGAGCAGGAGATCGAGCGCGGCCTCGAAGTTGGGGGCGATCTCAAGGGCATCGAGGACCGCGCTCCGGGCGCCGCCCGCGTCTCCGCCCCGGTGCAGCGCGAGGGCGAGCCGGTAGTGGGCTTCCGCCGGATCCGCCGGCGACAGCGCCAGCAGCGCCCGCCGCTCCCGCGCCGCCTGGGGCCAGAGTTCGGCGGCCTCGTAGCCGGAGGCGAGCCGCGCGTGCAGATCTAGGTGAAACGGGTCGATCCAGATCGCGCGCTCCAGCGCTTCGCGGGCGGCCGCATCGTTGCCGAGCGCCTGTTCGAGGTCCGCGAGCGCGAGGTGCGCTTCGAAGTGGTTCTCGTTGAGGGCGGTGTACGTCCGGTACGCCTCCGCCGCGGGCGCGAGATCGCCGGCTTCGCGCCGGAGTTGGCCGAGAATGAGAATCGGCGCGTCGCGTCCCGCGTACTCGGGGAAGACCTCATGCGCCCTCTCCAGCGCCCGCATCGCCTCCTCCGTCCGGCCCGCCCGCCGTGCCTCCGCCGCCGCCGTGAGCAGTCCGGCGAAGGTGTCGGGGCCGGGCGTTGCCCCGGCTTCGGGGTCGCCAAGCGCCTTCAGCGTCGGGCCGAAGCGGGCCTCGATGTAGTCGCGCAACTCGCGGTCGAGGGCCGGGAGCGTCGTCCCCAGCGCCCGTTCCACGACCTCCGGCGTCTCCAGTCCGTCGCGATACCCGGCGAGCATGGCGAGCACGGCGTCAAAGCCGCGCGTCGTCTCGATCATCTCGCACAGGAGGGAGGCCATGTAGTAGGCGTGCTGCACCTGCCCGGGGTAGGCGGGCCGCACGAAGCCGTAGTTGAAGCGCTCGAGCGAGGGTAGCCGCTTGTCCCGGAAGGCGGCGAGGAAGCCGGGGTCGACGTCGGACCCCCACCCCTCGCGCGCGTGCCGTTCGTCGAGGACCGCGAGCCCCTCGGAGAGCCAGCGGGGGATGCGGTGCTCGGTGTAACCGAGCGTGAACGCGTGCGAGATCTCGTGCCACAGCGTCGAGCCCCAGTTGAACGCGCCCCCGGGGCGCGCGCCGGGGGAGTCCATGGCGAGGATGGAGCCGAAGCTCACGCCGAGCGCGCCGATGCCGGCGAGTCCGACCGTGCGCACGGAAAAGTCCGCGTGCCGGTCGTACACCTCGACCGAGATCGGCGCCGGCGGATCGAACCCGTAGCGGGCGCGCATGGCGTCGAAGGCTTCCTCCGCGAGCGCCGTGGCGTAGATGGAGAGCGCGCCGGCCTCCCTCGGGTGCATGGAGAACACGAAGCGCGGACTCTCCACCGTCTCGAACCCGGCCAGTTCCTCGAGCAGGTCCAGCGTATTGAACACCCAGACGTTAAAGGGATCGCCCGCGAAGGAGGCCTCGAGCGTCGCGCGCCCCACCTCCAGGTCGCCGACGCGGAGCTGGTTGAGGCCGAGTTCCGACATGCCGGACCAGGACAGGGGATCGAGGGCCACGGCCTGCCGCGCGAACTCGACCGCATCGGCGTAGCGGTGCGTGCGGTAGGCGACCTGGGCGAGGGCGACGTAGAGATCGGCGTGCCATGGATCCAACCGCAGTACGCGGTCGCGCGCCTCGGCGAAGGCGGCCGCGTCCCCCCGCAGGTGGGCGGCGGCCGCGATCTCCGTCCACGCGGATAGGGAGACGGGGTTCGTTTCCAACGCGCGCCGGGCTTCCGCCTCGGCCTCGTCCACATCCTCGAGTTCGAGAAATAGCCGCGCCAGGAAAGCCCGGGCTTCGGTGAGACGCGGGTTCGTCTCCAGCGCCCGCTCGGCGAGTTCGAGCGCCTCGGAGGAGCCCTCGAACTTCGCGCGGCGCGCCTTCGCCAAGAGGGCGCGCGCGTGGGCCGGGTTGCGGGCCAGCGCCTCCTCGATCAGCGGCCCCGCCTCGAAGCTGTCGTACTTGTCAAGAAAGAGGAGACCGAGGTCGATGCGCGGCTCGGGGTCGCCGGGGTCCGCTTCGATGGCCTCCTCGAAGGCGCGTACCGCGTCGTGGAAGAGATCGGGGTCGCGGGCTCCAAGGTAGGTGAGGGCGGTGCCGACGGCGCGCAGTTCCCCGGTGCCGAGGCGGCGGGCGCCGCGGTTGTAGAAATCGATGAAGCCGTCGAACAGGGCGAGGGCTTCCTCGCGCGCCCCGCGGTCGAAGAGGAGGCGGCCCAAGTCGAGCCGCGCAAGTTGGGCATCGCCGGCACGGCCCTCGATGGCCCGGCGGAAGTTCGCCTCGGCCTCGTCGAGGCGTCCGAGCGCGTACAGCAGACGCCCGCGCGCACGGGCGAGTTCGGTGTCGGCGTCCGCTCCGTCCGGGGCGCGCGCGGCGGCCCCGTCGAGGGCTTCGAGCGCGGACTCGTACTCTCCGGTCGCGGCGAGCGCGCGCGCCCACCCCCGCGCCGAGGCCGGAAACTCGCGCCCGGCACGGGCCGCCGACCGGTACGCCGCGACCGCTCGCCCGTAGTCGCCGGTCTGGTGCGATTCAATTGCGGCCGCCAGGGGTCCGGAGCGCCCGCCCGCGCCCGCCGACTCCTGCGCATGCCCCGGCGGCGGCGACGCGAGCCCGAGCGCCAGCCCGAGCCCGAGCGCCAGCGCGGACCCGAGCGCCGGCGCGGGTGCCGGGAGCGCGACCCGCATTGGGTGCCCCGTCAACCGGACGGGCGGGCGCGGGGTTAGGCGGCCGGGCGGGCGCGGGGCCAAGCGCGCGGCCGGACGCACGGTCAGGCGCACCGGACGCTCCCACCCTCGCGGATGGCGCGGTTGAGGCGGGCAAGTTCGACGAGGAGCGTCTCGAGCTGCGCGTCGTATTCCTCCTCCTCCATCTCGGCGCGGCGAGCGCGGAGGGCGGCGATCCCGTCCTCCACCTCGCGTTTCCGCGCCAGGAGCGCGGCCACGGCCGGGTCGTCCGCCGCCGCCTCCGCGAGCGCGGCCGGCGCCTGGGCGAGGAAGAACCGGTTCGCGAGAGTCCCGTCGGGTCCGTCCGGACTCGGCTCCAGCGATCCCTCGCCGTCTCCATCATCGTCGAGCAGGGCGTGTTCGGTCAGCATCTCGTTGTCCCGCTCGTACCGGCGGCGGACCTCGCCGGTCGCGTAGCGGAACGCCTCGAGCAGCGACACTCGTTCATCCTTGTCCACATCGGCCTCGTCGAGAGCGAAGGCATCGACGAAGAAGCCGCCGAAGTGGGTGCGCTCGCGTTCGCGCGCCGACCGCGTGGCCGTCACGACGATGCGCCGCTCGCCGGCGACCGCGGGCACGAACCCGCCGCTGGCGCTCGCCGCGTTTACGACCGCCACGGTCTGCGTCGGGAACGCGCGGAGCCACATCGAGAGCGTCTCCCCCGACAGGTCCGGGCCGGGCAAGCTAAAGCGCGACTCCTGGCCGCCGCCGCTCCCGTGGCCGAGCAGGAGGATGAGCGCCACGTCCGAGGGCCCCGCCCGCTCCGCCATGGCGCGCACTTCCCCCTCGACGGCCTCCAGGGTGGCCCGGCCCACCACGCGGGGGGACAGCGCCTCGTCCTCCGCGAGCCACGCGACGGTCTCGCGCACGCCGAGCCGGCTGTCGAGCGCGTCGAGCAGCGCCTCGGCTTCCTCCCGGAACTGCTCGGAG
Organism: Candidatus Palauibacter poriticola; assembly: GCA_012270965.1. Classification (GTDB taxonomy): domain Bacteria; phylum Gemmatimonadota; class Gemmatimonadetes; order Palauibacterales; family Palauibacteraceae; genus Palauibacter; species Palauibacter poriticola. Next base: position 59,720 of record JAAXHJ010000070.1, on the reverse strand, counting down.
TACTGCGGCGCGCCCCCTAGGCCGGTGACGATGAGCACATGGGTGCGCGGCGAGGCGGGTGCCGCCTGGGCCGTGGCCGAGAGGCCCGCGACGCCGCCGGCGCCGAAAAGGGGGGCCGGAATCAAGGCGGCGGGAACCAGTGCCACGAGAAACAGCGCCCCGGGAATCAGTGGCCCGGGAATCGGCGCTGCGGCGAGCGCGACGGATCGCGCGCCGCGGATCACGCGAGATCCTTCCGCCGCCGGTACGCCCACTCCCCGCCCAGCAGACCCGCCAGGAGGAGGAAGAGGATGGGCATGTCCCACAGCGAGCGCTCCTCGTACACGGTGTCCCCGCTCTCCGTGTAGCGGATCTCGTCGGCCAGCACCGGCGCGTCATCGGCCGTGTAGAACCGGCCCCCCGTCTCGTCGGCGATCCGGCGCAGCAGTTCCGTGCGGCGGCCCGCGCCGAACTCCTCGATCCGGGGCGTCCCCGCCCGGAAGAAGCTCATTTCCTCGGCGATGTCGCGGCTCGTCTCTGCTCCGGCCCCCGGACCTCCGGTCCGGGCTCCCGCCGCGCGCACCCGCACGCTGTACAACCCCCGCTCCCGCGGCACAAACCGTCCCTCATACTCGCCGTCGCGCTCGACCGTCCAATCGAGCCGGACTTCCGACGCGACGCCCCCCGGCCCCGTCACCGTGGCGACGACGTCCGCCCCGTTCACGCGCAGGTATCGTTCGTCCTCCACCTCGGCCCGGATCCGCAGCGGCTCCCCCATCGGGACCACATCCTCGCCCGAGTCGAGACGGACGCGCCCGGGCGTATCGTGCACGAGCCAGCGGAGCAACTGCCGCCACAACGTCTCGTGCGTCTCGTCCTCCAGGGGGATGTCCGCGTGCATCTGCCACAGCCACGAGTCTTGGGCGGCGAACACGATCGACGTTCCGCGTCCGTACCTCTGGTGCGCGAGGAGCATGCGCGGCTCGCCCTCGGCGGGCACGCCCCGGAGGAGGTCGACCGCGCCCGGTTTCAGCTCGAAGACCCGGTTCACGGAGGTGAGGGGCGGAAGCTCCGTCCAGCGCTCGGTGGAAGACTCGGCCGCCTCCGCGATCCTCATCGCCGCGTGTCGGCGGCCGGCCAGGGTGAGTTCAGCGGACACCTCGAGCACATCCGGCTCGCCGGCTCCCCCGAGCACCACCGGCAGGGCGTCGGCCAGGGGCGTCCCCGTATAGCCGCCCTCGCCGAGCGACCTCCGCCCGCCCAACACGAGGAGTCCGCCCCCGCGCCGTGCCACGAAATCCGCCATCATCTGCAACTGGTCGTGCGTGAAGAAGCTCGCCTCCACGCTCCCCAGGATCAGCCCGTCGTACTCGTACAGCTCCTCGCGCGTGTCCGGGAATCCGCCGGCGAGTTCGCCCGGCCCCTCCACGTCGAGGCGGAGATATTTTTCGTCGGCCGTCCTCAGGAGCGTGACGACGTCCAGGTTCTCGTCGTCCGCCACGGCGCGGCGGATGAACTTGTTCTCCGGGCGCGGCGAGCCCTCGAAGTAGAGGATCCTGCGGCGCGTGTCGCCGACCTCCACCAACACCCGGCGCTCGTTGTTGCCGGTCAGGGCCTCTCCCTCCTGCGGATCCACGAAGAAGCGGATGGCGCGGGGCCCCGCCTCCTCCAGCGTAAATTGGAGCTGCACCGCCTCCTCGCCGTCCGGCCCGAGGGTGAGCTCGCGCGTGCCCACGATGCGCCCCTCGTCCTCCACGTCGAGCCGCACCGTGCGGCCGGCCAATCCCGCGTGCGAGACGATGACGTCGGCCACGATCGTCGTCCCCTCGAGCGCCGCGCGAGGCACCTCCACGCGACGCACCTCGACATCCGGGGCGATCCGTTCCGAGCCCAAGCCGATCGTGTACACCGGGATCCCCGCCGCGCGCGCCGACAGCAGCGCCTCGGAGAGCGGCGGGGTCGCCTCGTCATCGTTGTCCGCGCCGTCGGAGACGACGACGATCCCGGAGAGCGGGAGTCCGGCCATCTCCTGCTGCACGCGGGCGAGCCCCGCGGCGAGGTTCGTGCGCGGGCCGGCGAAGGCCATCTCCCCCCCCCCGCCGATCCGGCTCGCGTCGGAGTCGAACCCGTACATCCTCAGGCGGAAACGCTCCTCGAGCGCCTTGCGGAGCGCGCCGTCCCCCCTCCGCGTCGCGAACGCCTGCCCGGCGGCGGGATCCCCAGTCGCGGGATCCATCGCCGCGGAACCCGAAACGCCGGGGTCGGCGGCCAGCGGGTCGGCCGGCGACTCGACCAGCGGATCGGCCGGCGGATCGGCCGTCCCGCCCGCCGGACCCTCCTCCTCCCCACCGAAGAGGTCGAGCATCCGTTGCGCGCGCGTTTCTCCGTTCTCATCCGCCACGCGCATGCTGCGCGAGTCGTCGAGCAGGACCGCCACGAAGTTCCGCCGCGGGACGACCGTCGAGACGAGGAGCACGGGTCGCATCAGGAGGAAGGCGAGGACTCCCAGCGCGGCCGCCCGCAGTCCCATGAGCACCCACCGGTCCCGCGCCTCCACCGTGGGTCCCTGCCGGCGGTATTCGAGCGCGAACCAGACGACGGCGCCGACCCCGAGGAAGACGAGCATCACGGCCCACCAAGGGACGGCGAGGGAGAGATCGCCGCGTTCGAACACGACGGGACGGTATTTGAAGAGAAACTCGAACACGCGGTCGCTGACCCTTCCCTTCCGAACGCGGTCTCCGTGACGACTTCCCGGGTCGTCGGAACCGAGCGGCACCGGAGGGCCTCGCCCCGCCCGCGTCGGCGGCTTCAACGTACGAGTTGGGTGTCCCTCTTAGAAACAAGGCCCGCCGGACGATCGTTGCCCATCGGCCGGCCTCGTCACGTTTGTGGTCGCCGACACGTTGTATTACCCGTGTACTACAACCAGTCACGCTACACGAGAGCCGGGGGAAGGCCGATGGGCCTGCGGACCGTACGACTCAATGAAGAAGAAGAGGAGATCCTCGAGGATCTCCGGAAAAAGACCGGTCACTCGATCTCGGAGGTGTTGAAGCGGGGTCTCCGGTCCTACGACACGTACGTGAACGGCATCCGGCTGGGCGGCAGGAGGGACGAGACGATCGGCGAAGCCTACCAGCGTATCATGCGGCGATACGACGACGGGCCGACCGGGGCTCCGGACGAGGCCGAATCCGCGCCCATGCCGCGTCGACGGCACAAGGAAGCCGTGGCGGAGATCATCCGGGAGAGACACAGCCGGTGATCCTGATCGACACGGGGCCCCTGGTGGCCGCGTTCGATCCGTCCGAGCCCGGGCATGTCGCGTGCGGCCGGACCCTCTCGGCTCTGCGCGATGAGGCCGTCACGACGACGCCGGCGCTCACGGAGGCCTTCCACTTGTTGGCGCGCCGTCAGCGGGCGTGCCGAGGCCTCATGGACCTGGTGCTGGACGGCCCGCTCGCCGTGTCCCGGTTGGAGGACGGGGATCTGCAACGCTGCTTCGACCTCATCGTCCGGTACGCGGATACGCCGATGGATTTTGCGGACGCCTCTCTGGTCTGTGTAGGAGAGCGCTTCGGGATCGACCGGGTGTTCACGTTCGATCGGCGGCACTTCTCCGTATACCGCATGAGGCGCGGTTACCGCCATGTGCCGTTCACGATCATCGAGCTGGAGGGCCCGGAGCCGACGACGGTGCGGGAGCTGGCGGAACCGTACGGAGTTCGCCCTCCCGAGTCCATCGCCGAGTCCGCCTTGCGGGATGTCCGCGAGGCGCTGGACCGGCTGGACCGCATACTGACGAGGTGAGGAGGAGAACGATGGGAGAAACCGGAACGGGTCTTGACGGCGGCGGGGTCATCGTGTGCGAGGCATCCGATGGCGCCGTTCGGGTGGAGGTCCGTGCTAATGTGTCCGCGTCGACGATGGCGAGACGACGCGTGACCGCCCGCCGGGTCGATGGCTCGCGGCCGACCACGACGACCCCTTCTTGCGCGGCCAGAGCCCAATAGAGGTCTCCGAGCCGCTTCGTGAGCGGCCCCGGCGACCCGTCCGCTTGAGGCCCGAGCGCTCGTAGGCCGGCGCCTTGTGCTCGGCGAGCACGATGAGCGTGGGACCCAACCGGTTGAGGCGCGGATCCATGCCGCTGGTGAACTTCACGCCCCGCGTCGGCGTGAGCCGGATGTGCACCCCGTCGCGCATGCGGTTGGCGGCGAGCGTCCGGCGGATCTCCGCGAAGGCGAGCGCGGGGGCGGAGGACCGGACCCGGGTTCCGCTCGTCAAACTGCTGTAGCATCGAGTGTCCCCTTCAGCTGCCGGGCAAGGGATCCATCGTGTCTGCGAGTTCGGCGGCGGGGAGTGCGCGAACATCATCGGCGAGCCGGTAGCGTTTCGGGCCGGCGTGGACCACGTCGAGGCGGTCGAGTCAGGGTCTCCACCGCCGAACGCGTGGATCGCGTGAGGCGGGGCGCCTCCGAACGCTTGACCTCGAAGCCGTATCGCCGCGCTCCGTCCATCACGAGAAGGTCGAGCCTCGCACCCGTGTGCGTGGACCAGTGGAAGCACTGCTCCGAGGGGGCGCGCAGCAGATGAACGATCTGTTGGACGACGAACCCTTCCCACGAAGCCCCCACCTTGGGATGCGACACAACATCCGTCCGCTTGGTGAGCCCGAGCAGCGCGTGCAGGATGCCCGAGTCGCCGATGTAGACCTTCGGCGAGCGCACTTGGCGTTTGCTGATGTTTTCGAACCAGTGCTGGAGCTGCCGCACCACGAGGACGGAGGTCAGCAGGTCGAGATACCGCCGGACCGTTGCGTGGGAGACGCCAAAGGCGCGGGCGAACTCGGCGCCGCTCCAGATCTGTCCGTGCCAGTGAGCGAGCATCGCCCAGAAGCGGCGGAGCGTCGCCGACGGGATGGTGCTCCCGAGTTCCGGGAGGTCCCGCGCCAGTAGCGTGCGGATGAACCCGTCGCGCCACCGACGGCTTGCGGGTTCCGATCGAGCCAGGTACGAGCGCGGGAACCCACCGCGGAGCCAGAGCCGTTCCAAGTCGTCCAGCTCGGTGAGGCCGAAGCCGTCGAGTTCGTGGAACGCAACGCGTCCGGCGAGCGACTCCGACGTCTGCCGCAGGAGTGCGGGTGACGCGCTCCCTAGCACGAGGAAACGCGCCGGAGGACCGGGGCGATCCGCGAGGACGCGCAGGAGCTGGAAGATATCGGGCAGGCGGTGGATCTCATCCAGAACCACGAGACCCTCGAGCGGCCGCAGCTCCAGTCCCGGATCATCCAACCGTGCGAGATCGGCGGGATCCTCCAGGTCGAACCAAGCCACGGGCTCGAAGTACGCCGCCGCCAGCTGCCGGGCGAGCGTGGTCTTCCCCACCTGCCGTGCCCCCAGCAGGGCGACGACCGGGAGTGCGGCGGTCTCCCGGAGATGGTGGCGATCTACCGGCCCGACGACGAAGGCCGCTGCGTGTTCCTGCACGAGGATCGGATCGGCTGGCCACCCCCCTTCCACCGTTGAGGTTGGCTCGACCGGGCGCGCGTCAGCCTTGCGACCATGATCGAATACATGGCCGGAGAAATCGACACGCTTCCATTTCGGATCTTCCCCCCCCCTCGCCCGCCGCCTCGAGGTTCCGGACGTGGTCCAGCGAAGCTATGGCGAAGGACGTCTCCGCTGATAGGGTATTCCCCTGACAGGCGCCCCCGACAACGGGGACGGTGGCCACCCGGCCTCAACCGAGGTTGCCTTGAGAGGCGCTCAAACGATTCAACAACCACGGCGGAGAGAACAATGACCAGCATGCGCAACGGTCTGGCGCTGTGCGGAACCGCGCATTGGATGTTCGACTGCGGCCTCATCTCAGTCGCCGATGACACCCTACTGTTCAGGGAGAGGGCCATTCCCGGCAATTTCTCTTCCGCATCATCAACGACGACCGGCGCTTGAAGGTGCCGGACATGCCGTCGCACCGTCCGCACCCGCACTTCCTGTCGTATCATCGGGAGCAGGTCTTCCGGGTTGAAGCATAGGATGGGGCGGTGGAGGAGAGATCGAGTGGCGCAGTGACGTCCAGCGAATTCCTCGCTCGGCTCGCCGGGCTCCGCACGCACGAGCATCGCGGCACACGGGCACCGCATAAGCCGTTGCTCCTCCTCTTCGCGCTCGGCCGCCTGCTGCGCGATCGCGACCGGCTGGTGCCCTACGCGGAAGTGGACCGCCAAGTCGGCCAACTGATGCGGAGTTTCGGGTCGCCGAGGAGTACGGTCCGTCCCCAGTATCCCTTCCGGTGGTTGCTCAGCGATGGACTCTGGCAGATTCCTCGATACTCGGACCTCCGCAAGAACGCGAGCGGCGAGGGTCCTCGAGCGGGACGACGCCCCGCCGACGATCTACTCGTTCCTCGCACGCCGACGCCGACGCAACCCCCTGTTCCGCAAGAGAGTGCTCGACGCGTACGGCGAACGCTGCTCGGTCTGTGATCTCGACATCCGGCTCGGGGACCGGGTACTCGGCGTCGAGGCCGCTCATATCCGGTGGCATTCGCATGGGGGGCCCGATGACGTGACGAACGGCCTGGCTCTCTGCCTCCTGCATCACAAGTCCTTCGACGCCGGGGCACTGGGTCTGGAGGAACGGAAAGGTACGGGCTTCACCGTGCTCATCTCGCACGACGTGCGGGGTGAGACGACCGGATCGCTCGTTGACTTCTCCGGCAGCCGGATTCGGCGTCCGCAGGCACCAACCATGGCACCCGCCGCCGATTTCGTTGGATGGCACCGAAGAGAGGTCTTTCGTGGTCCGGTCCCTTGACGGAGGATGCGAAGACGCCACTTGGCGCCGGGCCGGATATACGCAGTGCCGATCACGACGAGAACCACTGCTTGGGACTCGCGGATGGCAGCCATCTCAAGTCTGGTTCGCAGGATCGCCCTGTCGCCCGTAACGATGACCCAGCCGCACGACGCGACCGCCCGGAGCCAATCCTCATCGGGCGTATCCGGCGCAAAGTGGTCGTCGTGGACCTCGACATCGAGGCCCGCCTCTCGGAGAACGCCCGCGAAGACGTAACGGCCGAGGTCGCGGTCGACGAAGTAGGTAGGTATTGGCCTACGCGGCCGCCTCGTAGAGGACGGCGTCCTGAATCTGGATCTTGGTCAGATCGTAGTCGCGTGCGACCTCGGCCATCTCCTCGCCGGCGTCGATACGGTCCACGACGGCGCGAGTGGACACGCCGGATCCAGCCAGCACGGGACGACCGAACGAGACTCTCGGGTTGATCGAAATAGCTCTCTCGTTCGCCGACTCCCGTGGAAGCACGGGAAAGAACCGGAACGGGAGCCGCTGCTCGTCGCGCTCTACCCGGTCAAGGCAGTTCTCCAGCAGCTTTCGAAGCGCGAGTTGGCCCGATCGCGACAGGTTGATCAGTTGATCAAGGTGCTCCAGGAACAGCTCGCCCCCGTTGGTGAGGAGTTCGTCGTGCAGAAGCAGGCGAGAGATCCCCAACTGCTTCTCCGCGTACAGAAGTGCCGACCGCACGTTCGCCATTCGAGCGCCGTGGACCTTCCGCAGAGCGCGGAGAACGTGAGCCTCGACGAGGGTGTTGAACGACAGACCCCCGCCGGACGGAGGCGTTCCGATCAGCGGATTGGGCCCGCCAGTCCAGTACGCGAGCGTGGCCCTTGGTACGCGGATGAACCGTGCCGCCTCGGAAATCCCGTAGGCGGGGGCGTCTCGGATATCACCATGCATGAAGTGCGTACCACCTCGCTTCCTTCGCGACTCGGATTACCGGGGATGACGGCGAAACGATAGCCGTGAGAACGCGAGGCCGCCATGCGCGGACGGCACTCCGGGACCGCCTCGTTGACGCTTGGTGCCGTCGCGGCGGGGACGCGCGTTGGAGTTTCGTTCGCGGGGCTGGGGGCACCCCGGGGCGATGTCGCGGGACGGGCCCACGGCATGACGATGTAAGGGGAGGGTGTGGACCTGTCCGAGTGGGTCGGGATCGCCGTTTCCGTCAGCGGAGCGGCGATCGTGTGGACGGTGCGTGGCCAGGGGCGGCGCTCGACGAACTCCAGCAACGCGGACTACACCGTGGGGTCCATCTCGCGCGACGGGAAGCTTCGCGACCGTAAGCGCAGGCATCGGGAATTCGAGGCGAGGATCGACGAGAGATGCCAAGACTCCAGCGCCAAGTCCAAGACCTGGCGGTACGAACTTCGCCACGAGATCCGGCGTGAATTCGAGAAGCTGGAGCGGCGTCTCGGCGGCCGCAGCGACGCCGCGGGCTCCCGACGGCTCGAAGCCTCATGGGCGGGTCGAGGCGACCAAGAATACGGGAGCCGACTCTCGCAACGTGCGATCGGGACCGATTCCGAGTGGGTTGCCCGCCTCCCGCCCCCCGACCGACTTTCCCAAGCCGCGAATCTCCCGGCGGCGAGGGTTCAACGCCACGGCCAACGCTCACAAGGTGCGATCATGATCGATTCTGAACGGTTCCACGCGAACCCGGGCGCCCGCCGCGGCGTCATCTTCCGCTTCCCCGCCCTCCTCCTCGCGGGGATGGCGACCCTCGGCGCTCTCGGCGGTCCCGGTCTGCCGGGCGGTCCAGGGGCGCTCGCCGCCCAGGTAGGCGAGGGCGACGAGGACGGCCCGCCCGAACTGAACGCGGGGTTCATCTCCGGCATCCGGTGGCGGAGCATCGGGCCCGCCTCGGCCTCCGGGCGGATCGCGGACATCGCGGTTGATCCCACGGACCGGAGCGTGTGGTACGTGGCGGCCTCCTCCGGGAACGTGTGGAAGACGACGAACGCGGGGACGACGTGGACGCCGATCTTTGACAGCTACGGGTCCTATTCCATCGGGGCCATCGCGCTCGACCCCAACGACCATCTCACGCTCTGGGTGGGGACGGGGGAGAACAACGGGCAGCGCTCGGTCGGGTACGGGGACGGCGTGTACAAGTCGATCGACGGCGGGCGCTCGTTCCGCAACGTGGGACTCGAGACCTCCGAGCACATCGGGAAGATCCAAGTACATCCGGACGATTCCGACGTCGTCTTCGTGGCGGCGCAGGGGCCGCTGTGGAACGCGGGCGGCGAGCGCGGGCTGTACCGGACGCTGGACGGCGGCGAGAGCTGGGAACTCGTGCTCGAGATCGACGAGCACACGGGGGTGAACGAGGTCTACTTCGACCCGCGAAACCCGGACGTGATGTACGCGACCTCGTGGCAGCGGCGGCGCCACCAGTGGACGATGATCGACGGCGGGCCGGGCTCGGGAATCCACAAGTCGACGGACGGCGGGAACACGTGGCGCGAGATCAACCGCGGCCTCCCCTCGGGAGACAAGGGCCGCATTGGGTTCGCGATCTCGCCCCAGAACCCGGACGTTCTGTACGCGATCGTGGAGGCGGGCGGCGACGCCGGCGGCACCTTCCGCTCGGAGAACATGGGGGAGAACTGGTCGCGGACCTCCAGCTACCAGTCGGGCGCGGCCATGTACTACCACGAGCTGTACGCGGACCCGCACCGCTTCGACCGCATCTACTCGCTCGACACCTTCGTGCAGATGTCGGACGACGGCGGGGAGACGTGGGGGCGGCTCCCCACGCAGGGCGTCCACGTCGACCACCACGCGATCGCGTTCGACCCGGACGACCCGGAGCACATCATCCTCGGCAACGACGGGGGGCTGTACGAGACGTGGGACTTCGGGGAGAGCTGGAACTTCTTCAGCAACCTGCCGCTCACCCAGTTCTACAAGGTCGCGACCTCGAACGACGAGCCGTTCTACTACGTGTACGGGGGAACGCAGGACAACAACACGCTCGGCGGCCCCTCGCAGACGGCCGACAACGCGGGGATCCGGAACTCGGACTGGTACGTGACGCTGGGGGGCGACGGCTTCGACCCCGTCATCGACCCCGAGAATCCGGACATCATCTACTCGCAGCTGCAGAACGGCGTGCTGTCGCGCTTCGACCGCGTCTCGAGGGAACGGCTCGACATCCAGCCGCAGGAGGATGCGGACGGTCCCCCGCTCCGCTGGTACTGGGACGCGGGACTCCACATGTCTCCGCACGACAACCACCGTCTCTACTACGGGGCCCAGATCCTCTTCCAGTCGGACGACCAGGCCTCGACTTGGCGGCCGATCTCGGGCGACCTCACGCGGAACCTCGACCGCAACCAGCTCGAGGTGATGGGCCGGGTGTGGAGCGTGGACGCGGTGGGCAAGAACCGCTCGACCTCGGTGTACGGGCACATCGTGTCGATTTCCGAGTCCCCGTTCGTGGAGGGGCTCATCTACGTGGGCACGGACGACGGGCTCGTGCAGGTGACGGAGGACGGGGGCGCGACCTGGCGCGCGGTGGAGAGCTTCCCGGGGGTGCCGGACACGAGCTTCGTACACGACGTGGAGGCGTCGCTGCACGACCCGAACACCGTGTTCGCCGTCATCAACAACTTCAAGCGGGGCGACTTCCGGCCCTACGTGCTGAAGTCGACGGACCGGGGCGGGACGTGGAGCTCGATTTCGGGGGATCTGCCGGAGAACGGGCCCGCGTTCTCGATCGTGCAGGACCACGTGGAGCCGGATCTCCTCTTCCTGGGGACGGAATTCTCGGCCTTCACGTCGGTGAACGGGGGCGAGTCGTGGCTCGAAATCGGGACCGGACTGCCGACGATCCCGGTGCGGGAGCTGGAGATCCAGAAGCGGGAGGGTGATCTCGTCGCGGCGACGTTCGGGCGCAGCTTCTACGTGGTCGACGACTACACGCCGCTGCGTGAGCTGGCGGCGCGTTCGGACGAGATTCTCGCCTTGGAGGGGCACATCTTCGAGGTGAAAGACGGGGAGATGTTCCTGCGCTGGAGCCCCGGGGGGACGAGCGGGTCGGACTTCTACACGGCGGACAATCCGTCGTTCGGGGTCACGTTCACCTACTACGTGGCCGAGACGCTGCGCACGCGCGAGGCGGCGCGGCGGGCCGAGGAGCGGCGGCTGCAGCGGCGGGGGGAGGATACGCCGTACCCGACGTGGGAGGAACTCGAGGCGGAGGACCGGGAGGAGGATCCGCGGGTGTTTCTCACGATCCGGGATGCGGACGGGAACATCGTGAACACGGTGAACGGATCCACCTCGCGGGGCATGCGCCGGGCAACCTGGAACTACCGGTACCCGGGCTACAACCCGGTGGTCGGCGGCGGTGGTGGCGGGGGCGGCTTCGGCGGATTCGGGGGCGGCGGCGGCAACGGGCCCATGGCGCTCCCGGGGAGCTATACGGTGTCGCTCTCGCAGCGCGTGGACGGCGAGGTGACCGAGCTGGCCGGGCCGGTGCCGTTCGAGATCGCGCCCATAGGGGGCTCGGCGATCCCGCCCCAGGACCGGGCGGCCGTGCTCGCCTTCCAGCGACAGACCGGGGAGCTGCTGCGCGCCGTCTCCGGGACGCAGCGTGTGGCGGCGGCCGCGATGGCGCGCATCTCGGCCATGAAGCAGGCCTTGGACCGCTGGCCGGCGGCCGATCCGGCCCTCCGGCAGGAGGCCCGCGCGCTCGAGCTGCGGCTCCTCGACCTGCAGGAGACGCTGAACGGCTCGCGCACGCGGGCCTCCCGCGCCGAGCCCGACATGCCGGGGATCGTGGCCCGCGTGAACCAGGTCGTGCGCGGCCACTGGAGCGGCCTGCACGGCCCGACGCAAACGCACCGTGAGCAGTACCGGATCGCGAACGACGCCTTCACCGCGCTCTACCCCGGCATGCGGCAACTGGTCGAGACCGACCTGCCGGCGCTGGAGGCGCGGCTGGAGGAGGCCGGCGTACCGTGGACGACGGGCCGCGCCCTACCCGCCTGGCCGCCGAACGGGTAGGTGCCGGCCTTCGCACGCGGGGGCCGGGCCCGGACCGGTGGCGGGCCGCGGCTCCGCCCCGGCCTCCGGGTGCGCCGCCATAGTCGGAGTGGGAGCCTTCCCGCGTGAAGATCTTTTCGTGGCTCTGGAAGACGGTCGGGCCGCGGCGGGTGGGGCTCGTCGTCATGTGCGTGTACGCGGCGTGGCTCGTCTTCTTCTACCGCTACCACTGGGTGGACGGAATCAACCTCCTCATCCACGAGGCGGGCCACCTCATCTTCCGGCCGCTCGCCCGGGTCTCGGCCGGCGGAGAAACGCTCGCCGTGCTGGCCGGGCCCGCGCTTCAACTCGCCGTGCCCCCCTATCTCACCTTCCGGCTGTGGCGGCGGGGCGAGGCCGTCCCGGCGGCGGTCAGCGCCCTGTGGTCCGCCGAAAGCCTCATGTACACGGCGGAATACCTGGCCGACGCGAACCGCCTCGCCCTCCCTCTGATCGGAGACCACCCGCACGACTGGCGCCTCCTCCTCGATCGCGCCGGCGCCCTGGAGTCCGCCGAGGAGATCGGCCTCGCCCTGCACCTCCTCGCCAGCGCGGCCGCGGTGGCCACCGTCTGGCAAGCCGCGCGCCTGGAGCGGATCGGCGAGTCCGGCCGGCCACGCCCTTGACGATGTAGACGTCGACACGTCAGTCGCCCTCGCGCACTTGTTGTCCGAAGACCGCCGTCCGCCGACCTCGTTCTGGACTGAGACTCTGGTCTCGAGCCGCCTGCTGGAATACGAGATATGGGCGCGCCTCCATGCCCGGGAGGCGGCGACGCCGCAACTGGAGGCCGCGCACGAGTTGATCGCTCGGATCTCATTGCTGGAGTTGGCGCCGCCCGTGCTCGCACGAGCCGTCGAGAAGTTCCCCGTCCCCATTCGGACCCTCGATGCCCTGCACTTGGCGGCCTTGGAGTTCCTTAGAGGCCGTGGGCACCCGGTGCGGCTTGCAAGTTACGATGTCCGGATGCTGCGCGCCGCCGAGGCGATGGACGTCTCCCTCGTCCATCTCGACTAGCCTTCGGCTTAGTCATGGTCCTCCGGCTTTGACTCGCCCGTATTCCACAGCCGCACCGCGAAGCGATGCTCTTCCTCCAGCAGCTCCGGTTCGGTTCCGTTGTGGGCCCGCATCCCTGGAATGATCTGGTTCCGAACTCCCATGCCGCGTGCGTCGACGTATCCGTAGTCGCGCATGACGTTGACCAGATTCTGGTTGCGCGCATAGCGCATGCCCGACTTCATCCCATCGGGGGTCACGGTGTTGGGCAAGCGACCCGGGCTCACGACTTCAAGGCGGTTCGAATAGATGGCGAGCGTGACGTCCGTGCCGGTGATGCTGTAGTCGCGGTGAACGAGTGCGTTGCCCACGGCTTCCCGGATCACGCTCTCCGGATATTCCCAACAGTCAACGCGCCGCGTGCCCCTCAGGTGGGCGGAGGGCGTCGTATTGCGTCGCACGAAATCCCAAGCTTGGTCAACCAAGCCGGCTTCCACGATGGCCCCTCCCTCGTTGAGGAGCGGAACCAAGGGCCCTCTCAGGTCCTCGTCGGCACGAGTCGCGTAGTCGGGTTCTTCGCCCGGATGGCAAAGAGCCCGGATTCCCGACTGGGGAAGGGCTCGTTTCGGGTTCTTTCCGAACAGGAGTGTCCCATCAACCGTGGGTGCCGTGCGTCCGGCTGTTACCGTCGAAAAATCCAGGAACACCCGCCGCCACCGCTCCAGCTCCGGCGGCGCAACCCGGATCTCTCGGCTCACCTCGCCAATGTCCTCGCCCCGCAGCAGCCGCAACACCACCTCGGCCTTCCGCTGCGCGCTCCACCGCTTCGGCAGGCCTTCCGGCCGCCCGCGGCTCTTCGCCGAATCCTGCTCTTCCGTACTCCGAGACATTGAGTGCCTCCTCTCTCTTGGACCCCGGAAGGGTTGCTAAACTACTGTCCAGAGAAATCGGGGGCACTATATAGTACGGCTCCGCGTGAGTTCGGCAATCTCGTGCTGACCGTATACCTCGACCCGGGGAAGGATGTCTTCTGGCGACAAGTTCGAGACCTCGCCATCCACCGTTCTCACCACGGGTGATCCTTGACTGCCCTTGTAACACTTTCAACAAGCCGTTATCGCTGGTTACATGCGCGGCGATCGTGATTCCATCCTGCCGCCGGACCGTCGCCAGGATCTCCTGGAAGGATTGGTTGGACAGGCTCGACGAAGATCCGGGCTCGTGAATTCCGAACTCGCCGAGGAAACGCTCCAACCGGCTCTTGTCCGTGTTAGATTCGTACATGCATAACACGTGGATTCCTTCGGACGACGTGAGTTCAAAGCCGGGGAACACGGTGATTCCTCGTCCCGCGACCGCAGCCCGAAAATCCGAGAGCCCACTTACCTCGTTGTGATTCGTGATGGCCAGAACGGACACGCCAAGTTCGACCGCCTTCGACACGATGGCGTCGGCGTGAGCGCGCCCGTCCCCACCGGCCTTCTTGCCGCGAAACTTCTTCGCGTACGCAACCGGGTTCACCTGGAGCGCGCACCGGTGGAAGACGGCACCGGCCGGAATGGACTGCGTGGCGTTTTCTTTGCTGCTGGCTGTCACGGTGTTCCCTTCCCCCCGTTCGTCGTGTCTTTCTACGTTCCGTGCACGCGGCGACATCCGGAGACCGTCGAGAGGACACGCTACCACATCCACATCGCAGTGGGCGATCACCGGACAACATACGCCGAGTACGGGCGGACGTGCAGGCGCATCCCCACACCCCGCATCAAGACTCCGCGACGCTCATTGGATACGGGCCTTTCAGACCATCCGAAGCATCTCGAGGGACAGGGACTGAGCCGCGATGGGCTGTGGTCGCCGACTCGGGTACGCTTTCTCGGTCTCCCCTGAATCGCCTCGACTTCGAGGAGGAGGGAGTACGGAGTACGGTGCGTGAGGCTTGGAGGCCATGAGATCCACCGGTTCAGGGGGTCGATCCCACAGCGTACGATCATCTACCGGCGTTCTCAGCGGCTTTGCTCGTTGCGGGCCGCAGTCTGGAGGTAGCGGCGGCCGAGGCGGGCCATGCGTTCGTCGCCGAGTCCCTCCGCTTCGCGGATCAGATCCTCGATGTGCGGGACGAGTGCGAGGTCGCCCCAAGCGTGGCCGGTCGCGGTCTCGGCGCTCCTCGTGTTGCCGATGTGGGCGCCTTCGAGCAGGACTCGCGCCGCGGCCGCCTCGAAGCGCGGCGACTCGCGCGGGGGAAGGATGTAGCGCGGCTCGGGTTCGTGGGTCGCGTCCTCGTTGACGAAAGCTCGTGACATGGTGAAGTGGTTGGCTTCGAGGGCGGCTCCGACCCGGGACCGGTCCCCGGCTGCCGGGTCCGCCCCTCGATCAGTGGACGACCGCCCCGGCCCGGGCCCGCGCCGGCGTCGTGCCCCCGGTGCTCTTGAGGTACGCGTAGGGGTCGTGCTCGATCGCGCCCTCGGGCAGGAACTCCCACAGCGGCCCGAGATCGTGTTTCACCCGGTCGATGTAGAACTGCGGCAACGCCTTCGTCTCGCCCTCGAAGTAGTCCCGAAACTTCCTGTCCGTCCTGAGCTTGTCGCGCACGGTCGTGTAGTACGCGATCCTCCCGTTCCCCTCCGAGGAGAGGGCGCGCACGGCGTTCAGGAGCCTCGGGATACCGCCGCGGTTGGCCCTCAGGCGACGCCACACCGCCCGCTTCGAGAAGCTGTACCGCGTGAGGTCGATGACGCGGTCGTAGAACTCGATCCACTCGTAGTTCTTCGGCTTGAGGTTCATCGCGTGGTTGTTGTTGAGGAAGTGGAACGGGAAGCCGAGCACCCGTCCTTCCTGCTGGTATTCGAGGTTGAGCGGGGCCGCTTCCCCGAACGACGTGAGCAGGGAGTAGCCGGGGAAGGCGGCGGGCGAGGCATCGAGGAACCTCTTCGTCAGCTCGAAGGGCTCGGGACCCTCGTCGCAATCGAGACCCATCACGAAGTTGGTCTGGAGATAGGGGATGTAGCTCGTGATGAGGTTGGAATGGTCCGACACCTGGCGGACCTTCTCGATCCCGTGACGGTTCCGGGACTTCGACTTGTTCCCCAGCGTGTACCAGGACTCGACGCCGGGCAGGAGCGCCCGGAACCCGGCCTTCGCGAGGCGCTTGAGGCGCGGCTCGGCGAGGAGGGAGAGGCTGCTCTCCGCGATGAACTCGATCGTCCCGGGAGGGACGGCCGCCTCGATGGCCCCGAGCACGTCGTCGAACCGGACGCCGAAGTTGGGATCGTGCCAACCGACGATCGGTCTCCTCATCTTGTTTGCGAGGAAGCGGAGGTCGTCCCGCATCTCGTCGAAATCGAGCGGTTGGTAGGGAATGACCGAATCGATGCAGAAGCTGCACGTGTACGGGCACCCGAGGCTGCCGAGCATGGGGACGATCTTGAAGAGCGGCGCCTTCCGGAGCGTCGGCTCGATGAACTTCCAGCGGGCGCGCACCCCGGGCAGGGAGAGCGGCTGCGTCTCGGCGGTGACGTGGCGGCCGAGCGGACGGTGGGAGAGGCACTCGTCCAGAACTTCGTTCAGCACCGCTTGGTCGGTAAAGCCGAACACGTAGTCGAAGTACTTCCGCGCGTCCTGGGGATAGCAGCGGGCGTGCGGGCCGCCGATACAGGTCACCGCGCCCCGCCGGCGGAACAGCTCGCTGATCGCGTAGGAGAGCTGGGCGCCCTGCGAGAAGGCGCTCACGAAGAGCAGGTCGATATCCCGCGGGAGGTCGTCGACGAGGTCCTCGAGACCGGTGTAGCACACGAGGCTCACGTCGTGCCCGGCTTCCTCGCACCACGAGCCGAGGACCTGCGGCATGATGCTCGCGAGATTCGCGTGCATCACCTTGGCGTACAGGGCCTTCGTGGGTCCCTTCGAGACAAGGTCCACGATACCTACGCGGAGCTTGCGCAACGGCGATCCTCTCGGAATGGGTGCACGCGTAGCCGGGTTGGCGCACCGCGGAATCGAGCAACCTAGGCACGGGCCGCACCCGGCGGCAATCGGGCGGCGGGCCGCGGCGCACCCCGCCTTGGCGCCGAGAGCGGTGAGCGCCCGGTGGGCCAGGGCCCGCCCGCTAGCACGCCTCCGCGTTGACGCGCAGGTACTCGCGCGCGAATTCGTCCAGCATCCTGCCGACCAGATTCGTGACGGGATCCCCGTCGCGCCCGAGATAGAAGCCGATTCCCTGTTGCGGGGTTTCCCACGTCGGGGCCCAATTCAGCCATTCCGGCGCGGCGCCGGGGGAGTCCTCCGAGCGGCGCCCGGCCCCTCCCATCCGGGGATCGCTCTGGCGGTCGTAGACGAGCTTCAGGAGGCGTAGACGGATGACGTGGACCGTTACGACGGCGTTTGCGGTGATCCTCTGTGCACTGACGAAGACGGACAACTGGAGCGTGGACCCGCCTGGCCGGCCGGCGGGGGCGTCGATCCCGGCCGCCCGCAGCCGGCTCGCCGCCATGCTCTCCACGAACGGCGTCGTGATGTTGGCCGGCCCGCCCGAGTTGGTGACGAAGACCTCCACCGGGACGGGACCGCAGCCGGTAAAGAGGGCGAACCGGTCTCGGTTCGAGGGAGATCCCTGGGCGGCCGCCCCGGCCGGCAAACACAGGCCGAAGACGACGGCTGGAACGAGCAGCTTGCGGGGAATCACGATCGATTCACGATCCAAGGGGGGGTCCTTGTCCGACGGGTCGCCAACCATCTACGAATGGACAACCTGATCCCGCCGGTTCCCCTTGCGCCAGATTCGGCGCAGAATCTCAGGGCCGCGCTCCACACGCGATTCCGCCCGGCATCCCCCCCAAGCTCGGAGGAGAATCCAGATGGCCGCTTCCGCAGACCGACGCTGCCGCGTCCGGAGAGTGATTCCCGCGTCTCCCGAGGCGGTATTCCGCGCCTGGACCGAACCGGATCTGATCCGGCGGTGGTCCTGCCCTCCGGGCGCGACGATCCGCGACTCGCAGGTCGACCTCGCGCCCGGGGGATCGTACCGCCTTGTCATCGAGGCGGAGGAGGGGACGCTCCATACGGCGTTCGGCGTGTACCGCGAGATCCGCCCTCCGAACCGGCTTGTGTATACCTGGGACTGGCGGGAGCCGGAAACCGCGGTGGGCGAGACGCTCGTCACCGTCGAGTTCGTGGCCGGCGAAGCGTCGACCGAGGTCATTCTCGCGCATGAAGGCTTCCCCGCCGCGGGGGCGGCGGAGGGACACCGCCTTGGGTGGACATGGTCGCTGGAGCGCTTGGAAGCCCTGTTCGGCTGAGCTTCCGGGAGAACGCACCGCCGCATGCCTTCCGACTCCGCGGCCCGCTCGACGACCGACCATTCCGCACGCCGGATCGTCGCCTTCTGGGCCCCGCTGGCCGCCACGTGGTTGATGATGGCGGTCGAGGGGCCCTATCTGGCGGCGGTTGTGGCGCGGCTGCCGGATCCCACGCTGGGGCTGGCGGCCTACGGCGTGGCGATCGCGCTCGCCGTGCTGATGGAGGCGCCGGTCATCATGCTGCTGAGCGCCTCCACGGCCCTCGTGGAGGACGCCGTTTCGTACCGGCGGCTGCGGACGTTCGCGCACGGTCTGAACGCCTTCTCCACGCTGCTGCTCCTCTTCGTGCTCGTGCCTCCGGTGCACCGCGGGCTCATGCTGGGGGTGCTCGGACTGCCGGAGGACCTGGCGCGCCTGACGTACGGAGCGCTGTGGTGCTTCCTGCCTTGGCCGGCCGCCATCGGCTACCGGCGCTTCTGGCAGGGCGTGCTCATCCGGGCCGGGCGAACGAGGCTCGTGGCGGGCGGGACGGTCGTGCGGCTCGTCTCGATGTCGGTCGCCGCGCTCACCTTCGCCATCGCCACGGACCTCCCCGGCGCCGCGGTCGGGGCCTCCGCGCTCTCCTTCGGCGTCGTGACGGAGGCGGCGGTCGCGCGCTGGATGGCCCGGGACGCCATTCGCGCCCTGCTCGGCCCGGCCCCCCGCCGGGCGGGCGCGCCCGACCCCGTGACGGTTGCGGCGGACCCCCACGACATCGCGGAGATCGGCCGCGTTGGCGTCTCGACCGCCGACCCGGGGCCGGGCGCGGGGACGGAGGGCGGCGAACTGCGCTTCGGTGAAATCGGCCGCTTCTACGTGCCCCTGATGCTCACGTCGCTGATCGGGATCGCGATTCAGCCGATGCTCACCTTTTTCATGGGCCGCGCCGCGTCGCCGGTCGAGTCGCTCGCCGTGTTCCCCGTCGTGCACTCGCTCGGGTTCATCTTCCGTTCCGTGGGTCTCAGCTTTCAGGACGCGGTCATCGCGCTCCTGGGCCGGGGGAACGAGGGCTACGAGGAGATCCGCCGCTTCGCGATCGGTCTCGGCGCGACGCTCTCCGGCATCCTCGCGCTCCTCGCGTTCACCCCGCTCTCCCAACTCTGGTTCGTCCACGTGTCCGGCCTCACGCCGGAACTCGCCTCCTTCGCGATTCCGGCCGCCCGCGTACTCACCCCCGTCCCCTTCCTCGGCGTCCTCCTCTCGCTCCAGCGGGGCACGCTGATCCGGCACCGAACGACGGGTCCGATCATCGTGGGGACCGCAGCGGAGATCACGGCCGTGGCCGGCGTGTTCGTCGCGGTCGGCTGGGGGCTGGGCTGGGCCGGCGCGACGGCCGCCTTCACCGGCTTTCTGTTCGGCCGTCTGACCGCCAATATCTATCTGACGCCCAGGGTGCGGGCGGCGAGGCATGGAGCCGCAACGGCGATCGAGGAGGTACGGACATGATTCATCGAATTCGGGTCGCGACGCTTGCGGCGGCGGGGCTCGCGGCGGCGGCGGGGTTCGCGGCGGCGTTGTTGCTCGTCGGTTCCGCGGAGGCGGCGGCGCAGGACCATACGGCGACGACCGACGTTCTCACCATCGAGGAATGGACGGTGCCCTACCCCGACAGCCGTCCGCGCGACCCGTTCGTCGGACCGGACGGGCGCGTCTGGTTCGTGGGACAGGCCGCGCACTACGCCGCCGTGCTGGACCCGGCCACCGGCGAGTTCAGGCGCTACGACATGGACGACGGCACGGGGCCCCACAACCTGATCGTCGACGACGACGGGATGGTCTACTACGCCGGCAACCGGGCGAACCACATCGGGATCATCGATCCGGCCACGGGCGAGATCGACAAGATCATGATGCCGGACGAGCGGGCGCGCGATCCGCACACGCTGATCTGGGACGACAACGGGGACATCTGGTTCTCCGTGCAGGGCGGGAACCTGATCGGTTTCCTCGACAAGGAGTCGAGGGAGGTGCGGCTGGTGGAGGCGCCCGAGGTCGAGACGCGCCGCGGCATGGGCTCGAGCCGTCCATACGGGGTCAAGCTGGACTCGGAGAACCGGCCCTGGATCGCACACTTCAACACGAACCTGATCGGGATGGTGGAGCCGTCCTCGTTCGAACTCATCGGCTACGACCTGCCCGAGGGCGCGCGGGCGCGCCGACTCGTAATCGACTCGAAGGACCGGATCTGGTACGTCGACTACAGCCGGGGGAAGATCGGTCTCGTCGTCGAGGGCGGCGGGTTCCAGCGGGAATACGACCTGCCGGCGGCCGAGGAGTCCCGCCCCTACGGCGTGGCGATCGACAAGTACGACGTCGTGTGGCTCGTGGAGACGGGGATCCAGCCGAACCGGTTCGTCGGCTTCGACACCGGCACGGAGGAGTTCGTGGGCACGCTCGACGTGCCGAGCGGGGGCGGCACGATCCGGCACATGTACTACGATCCGGACACGGACTCGATCTGGTTCGGGGCGGACGTGAACACGGTCGGGCGGGCGGTGGTCTCGCCGCGCTCGCGCTGATGTCCCTTCCCGGGACCGCAGTCGCGCTGTGCGCCGCGGGCCTCTTCGCGATGGTCGCCCCAGGCGAGGCAGGCGTGTGGGCCGCGACGGGCGCGGCAAACTCCGGCACCGGGCCGCGCGCCGTGGCAGGCGTGGCAGCGGCGGGCGTGCTGAACTCCGGCACCGGGGGGCATGCGCCACCGCACATCGAGGGGCCTCCCCCGGGCCACACGGGGGGCTTCGGGGAGCCGACCTGCGCCACCTGTCACTTCGGCGCTCCGCTCAACGAACCGGGGTCCGCGCTGGAGGTGGTCGGCCTCGACAACGGCTACCGCCCCGGCCAGCGCCACCCGGTGACGATCCGTTTCGAGAGCTTCGACATGCTCGCCGCCGGCTTCCAGGGATCATTCCGCTTCCAAGACGGGGGTCGGCGCGGCACCGGCGCCGGCGAGGTCCGTTCGCTCGACGACCGGGTCACCGTCGCCCGCGGGGAGGACGGCGGCACCGAGTACGTACAGCACACCCGTGCCGGCTCCGCGGTGGCGGGCGGCGTCGCGCAGTGGACGTTCGAATGGCGCGCCCCCGAGGCGGAGGCACCGATCGTGCTCCACCTAGCGGCGAACTCCGGGGGCGGGGACGACTCCCCCCTGGACGACCTCGTGTACACCCGGGCCCTGCAACTGGCCCCGACCCCCGCCGATCAAGCGACAAATCGGCAGTCGCGATAGGATCACGGGCCCGGGACCTCCGCTTGCGCGGCACCGGTCGGCCACCGACCCTTCGGTGGTTTCAGCGACGTTCTCGAGAAGCTCCAGACTGGCCCCCATTACAGCGGAGGTGTTGCCCGACTGGCTCTCGGCTACATGTTCGCTTCGGGGGGATCACACCCGATAAGGGCGTGTCCCTTGATGATTGGATAAGATCCTGCGGCACCTGCAAAGGGCCCTGCGACTCATGGTGCGGCACATCGCCGGAGTTCCGTCCAGCACCGGGCGTCCTACCGATTGGCTCCGTCGCGCGAGCGCGTTGCGCCTGATCCGAACATCCCCTGGATCCATGGTCCTTGAACTCGCCTGCTCCGCCGGGGCGGACGAACAACTCGACCTTCAAGACCATGG
This sequence comes from Candidatus Palauibacter poriticola, assembly GCA_012270965.1. GTDB lineage: Bacteria > Gemmatimonadota > Gemmatimonadetes > Palauibacterales > Palauibacteraceae > Palauibacter > Palauibacter poriticola. Next base: position 37,905 of record JAAXHJ010000070.1, on the reverse strand, counting down.
TCGTGCGGCCCGCGACGCGCTGCTCGGCTGGCACCCCGATGACGAGACGTCATTGCCCACCGATGTCACCGCCGAGCTGTCGGCGATCGCTTCTGACGTTTCAGCCGAGAGCAGCTCCATTCAACTGCACGATTCTACTCGCACACGCGTCGTTGCGATACCCGTCCCCCGCCCCATCTCACATGCCCCCCCAGCACATCCCGAGACGGCCATCGCCGAGGGACGGCTTCTAGAGATAAATTGGGATCAGGGAACGGCACAGCTGCATCGGTACGGTAATCGGCATATCCACCTTCTCTTCGATGCCCGTCACGCAGACGTCATGCGTGAGTTCGCCACGCAATACGTCCGCGTGGAAGGCGAAGGCAGATTTGACGCCGACGGCACTTGGCGATCCCTTACCGTGCAGACCATCAGCAGCACCCGGTCTTGGCGGCGGCCGGATAACTTGGATGATATCCGACACCAGTCGGACCCGAAGCCTTTCGTGGGTGACGAGATCGTCATCGCCGGCGATACGTTCGACGTCGAGAGTTTCATCCAGACCATCCACCGGGCCCGCGACGCATGACCGTCGTCGAAGACAGCCACGTTGCGGTCGTTGTTGACACAAGTGTCGTTTCACTACTCTTCAATGGACGAGGTGGTTTGGCTCGTCGAAACTCCGGCTGATTCGAGATACGGGACAACTGCACCTGAAGGACATTCTGTAGATTAGGAGCAGCTCTCAGGCGGGCCAGCACGCGGCGCACGCGAAGAGCTATGGCTAAGCAAGCGCCTTGGGGCGCCAGAGGCCGATCAGGCGGCCGCGGGGGGCCGAACCCAGGTCCCACCAGTCGTCGATATCCAGTTCCACGGCGGCGAGGGCGGCGGTCGGCATGTACTCGCCCGCGCCCGTCAACTGCCGGACGAGGGAGGTGACGCCCGGGTTGTGCCCCACGACCATGAGGCGCTCCGCTCCTCCCCCCATCGCCTCCGCGACTTCGATGTAGCCGTCCGGGGACGCGTGATAGAGGTCGCTCGTCGTCTCGATCTCCACCTCCCGGTCGAACTCCGCCGACGCGAGTTCCGCCGTGGTGCGCGCGCGGACGGCGGTCGAACTCACGATGCGGCCGGGCACGAGATCCCGTTCCACGAGGAACCGTCCCATTCGGGGGGCGTCGCGGCGGCCGCGGGGATTGAGGGGGCGGTCGTGGTCGCGGAGCCCGGGATGGTCCCAGGAGGACTTCGCGTGCCGGAGGATGAGCAGCGTCTTCATGGCGTCACCGGCTTCATGGCGTCACAGTCTTCATTCATGAGCGTCACGGTCTTCACGAGTGTCACGGTCTTCACGAGTGTCACCAACGAATCGGGATCACGAGCATGGTCGCGACTCCGAGGAGGATCGTCGCCAGCCAGAGGAGGAAGGCGTACCCAAAGATCTCCCCGAAGCGGCGCCGCGTCACGGCAAGGATGGGGAGCGCCCAGAACGGGTGGGATGAGGTTGAAGGCGGAGTCCCCGTACGCGTAGGCGAGGAGCACGGTCATGACGGACACGTCGAGGACCTCTCCGGCGGGGATCACGTACGGAGCCTCGATCATCCACTTGGAGCCCGCCGAGGGAATGAACATGCTCATGATCCCCGAATAGACGTAGACCACGAGCGGGTAGAGCCGCGTCGTGGCGACCGCGGCGAACTGCTCGCCGAGCCAGCCGCCGAGATTCGTATTCTGGATGAGGCCGAAGATGCCCGCGTAGAAGGGGAACTGGAGGATGATCCCCCACGCGGCGCCCACGCCGTCGCGGCAGGCGCGCAGGAACGAGGTCGGGCGGCCGTGCAGGACGATGGCGAGGACGAGAAACACGGTGTTGTAGGCGTTGATCGTCCAGCTCGCCCCGAATCCCCGCGTGACGATCGAGTGCGCGAGCGGGTACGCGAACAGGAGGGCGGCGAGGAGCGACCAGCCTCGGAAGCGGTCGAGCCGCTCGGCGGGCGTCGTCGCGGTCTCGGCGCGCGGCGGGGGCGCGGGGAGGATCTCGTCGACCTCCGCCTCGGTGAGGGTGACGGCGCCGCGGTGCGGGTGGAGCGCCATGGCGGCGACGAGACCGACGAGCAGCATGGCGGCGGCATACCCGAGGTTGAACGGATGAAACAGTGTCTCGGTAACCGGATAGAGACGGTCCACGACGGGCGCGCCGGTCCCCGGTTCGAGCAGGGGGTTGCCGGGGGTGGCCATGATGAGCGGAGCGGAGCTGGAGAGGCCGGACTGCCACACGGTCCCGATGCCCATGTAGGCCGCGGCGACGACGAGGCGCACGTCGGCGCGCGGGTTGCGCTTGAGGATGAACGGGACGAAGAGCGCGGACCCGACGAGCCCGAACGCCCAGTTGAGGTAGCCGACGGCCATGGAGAACCCGGCGGCCAAGGCGACCGCCTGGACCGGGCGCTCCGGGTTCGGGCAGCGCGCGAGGCGATCGAGCAGCCGGTAGACCGGAGGCGACGAGGCGCAAGCGTGGGCGGCGACCATGGCGATGGAGAACTGCATCGCGAGTTCGAGCAGCGTCCACACGCCCGCGCCCCACGCCAGCCCCGCCTCCGGCATCGAAGCGCCGCCGCCCGTGACCGCGAGGAGGAGCGCGACCACGGTGAGCGACATGAGGATCACCCACGCGTCGGGCACCCAGCGTTCCGTGACGCGGGACAGCGCCGCGCCACCCTCGCGTAGCCGGTCGAGCATTAGGAGGGCTGACCCCTTCACGACGTCCGGTACGAGGACAAACCGCGTAACCCCGCTCGATCAATGAGGACGACGTCGTGTGCCTTGGCCATTCGGCGCGAGGGTTTCGAGAAGCCCATCGCGTTGGTCACCACCATCAGCACGGTTCGTCCCTTGATTAAGTGCCGGTAGGCGTCCGAGCCGCGTATCACCTCCTCGACCGCGTCGGGCCCACGATTGGAGCCCGTGCGTTGCGTGTGCTTGCACTGGATCACGAGCGTGTGATCCTTCTCGGGCGACACTGCGAGGCCGTCTATTCCCGCATCACGCGTCGGCGGCGTGCGGTGCGTCTTGTATCCAGCGCGGGCCAGCTGATGGAGCACCCAGTCCTCAAACGCCTCCGGCTCCATGATGTCGATGTCCCTCGCGGCTTCGCTCCCGCCGGCATCCGCACGCCTCCCTCCGTTGTCCCCAATCTCGATAGAGTTGCGATACAGTTCCTTGAAGTCGTCTCCGGTGGCCGAGGTCGGGGCCAATACCTGACGGTTCAGATCGCGCTTCCTCATGATCAGGTTATGGAGGTTCACGTCGAAACTGGCGTCGCGGAACAGGGGATGAACCGCGATGGGTACGTACACGTGCACCGTCCGACGCTGGCCGATTCGGTACGCGCGATCCGTGCATTGATCCTCGACGGCGGGGTTCCACCACCGCGTGAGGTGGATGACGTGGTTCGCGGCGGTGAGCGTGAGCCCCACTCCGCCCGCACGCGGCGACAGGATCATAACGTCGAACCCCTGCCGCTCCTGGAACTCGTCCACGCGTTGCTTGCGCTTCACCCCGGATACGGCACCGTTGATGACCAGTGGGTCCTGCGAGAGCCCGAACTCCCTCCGCAGCACACGGATGAGGAACGCCTGCATATCGCGCGGCTCGACGAAGAGCAGCGCCTTCTCACCAGCCGCCTGGATCCTCCTCAGTATCCGAAACGTCTCGGAAAGCCGGGCTGATCCGTCCCGGTACTCCTCCCAGCTCTTCGCATCGCCGGGCGATGTCGGATGCAGCGAGACGCTGCGCAGCCGGTGCAGCGTCTGAAGAATCCTCTTTCCCCCGTCTCTGTTGCTTACGACACGGGTATAGACCTCGGCTTGCCGAGCGGGCATGGTGACGTGCTCCACGTGTAGCACTTTGCGTGGAAGATTATCGATGTGGTCTTCCTTCAGGCGCCGTAGCATGAGCGCGGGGACGTTCGACTTTGGCTCAACCAATCTGCTGTGGAGTCCCTCCAGCGCTTGGCCGCTCCCCTCGTCGGACTCGTAGCGGCGGCTGAACTCCTTCAGCGGGCCAAATAACCCCGGCTCGGCCCGGTCGAGCAACGTCCAAATGTCCGCCACCCGGTTCTCGACCGGCGTCCCGGTCATGAGCAGACAGAAATCAATGTTCATGGCGAGTGCCGCGTCCGTGATACGGGCAGCGGGATTCTTGATTTTCTGGGCTTCGTCGAACACGGCCACGCGCCACTCAATCCGCCCGAACGAGTGTTGGTAGTTGCGTAGCGTTTCATAGGTCGTGAGCACGCAGTCCGCCCGCCCGAGCTCTCCTAAGTCAAGCTGCGGCAGGGCGTCCGACAACTCGCCCCGGATCTTGTCCATCGGGGCCGCCCTCCGCCGCAGCTTGGACAGCTCCCGGCCGTGGGCCTCGACGATCTTTCCGAGTCCCGGCCGCGACAAGTGCTTTTCTTGCTCGTCCAGCCAGTTCTTCAGCAGACCGGTCGGAGCCACGATGAGCATGGGTTTGTGAGGCAGCACCCGGTCCTCTCCCATGATCTGCCCAAGACATGACATGAACGCCAGCGCCTCGATGGTCTTTCCCAGCCCCATGTCGTCGGCGAGCAGAACGCCCGCGCTACCGCCGCTCCAATGATCCCGCAGCCAGCGCAGCGCCTCCTGCTGGTGGGGCATGAGCGTTGACCGGAGGGCCGGACCCGTTGCCGAGAGATCTACCCCCCGCGGTTTCCGGCGCTGCCGGTAGGCAGTCTCCGTCAGATTATCGATGACATCCAAGACCTGATCGGCGCGCCGTTCCCGCTGCCGAGACCCTTGCGGGCCCGTCTTACTGGTATCGGGCCGGGCGGGGCGCGCACGCCGATCATATTCCTCGAGCGTGGAAATAACCTCGGGCGTCACCGGTAGGTGGGCACCGTTGACTTCGACGGACTCGACACCCTCCGCCTGCGCCTCCTTGACCTGCTCGATGACGCACGGAAGGTCCTCCGTCGGCACCCAGACAACTTGACCGCCTATCTCGACGCCGAGTTCTTCCGGGGGCAGCCACGGTATTCCCGGCATCTTAATCCAAGGAAGATCCCTAATGGACCAGCAGCCGATCCCGCGTACTCGGTCACTGAGCCCCTCGTCGCTGAAGATCGCGTCGAGGTCTTGGGATTCGATCTCGGGAACTACATCCGGCGGACCGGACTCGGTCTCGGTGACGGACGGAGCGTCGACCGCTGGGTCCGAGGCGAGGGCCGCCTGGAGATACCCATGCACGTTCTTGAGGAGGTCGCGGCGCTCCTCGACCGTGCCTCGCTGAGCCCGGTGCACAACGTCGAGGCAGCGCTTCATCCCCTTCGCAAGCATGACGAAGGCGCCGCCGCCAACAGCATATCGCGGCTGGACTGCCGGCAGCCCTCTGAAGCGTCGCGCGAACTCGTCTTGCCGGGCTGAGGGTAGCACTTCCCGAAACACCTCGTGCGTCTCGTCGTCTTCCCTCTCCTCCGTGACCCGGCGGCCGAGGATCGGATGGAAGTCGGTCTCGCCGTTCTGGTTTATGAACGGATGCAAGCGGAAACTAGACGCCACGGAAATATGCAGCGATTGCAGATGGTCGTCGACGACGGATTCTACGGGCAGCCGGAGTCTTATCCGTCCCCAATGAAGCATCCGCGCTTCGATGTCCGACTCCCCGGCGTTTGTGAACGCGTCGATCTCGTCAAGGATGGAGTAGAGCGGCTCCAGCAGGATGAACTCCGCGTCGTCTCCGTGACTCAGCCACGCCCCCAATCTACGCACACCCCACACATGTCGACCACGACGAATAAAGCGATAGCTGATCTGAAAGTCGGAATGATGGATTGCGCCGTTCGCCCGTACTTCTACCGTGAATGGTGCCGCGTTAGGTAGGCCGGCGTAGGACAGCTCCCTTGGGGCGAGGCCGGCTAGGCGGGGCCAGCGCACACTCAGGGCGTAGCCATCCTCGGCGTACTCCGCCTCCCCGTCGGACCATAATCGAAGAAACACTTCGATTCCCGGGGGGGCTGCCTCCCGAGCGGTCCAGTCGGCCACCGGGACGGGCTCAGCGCCGGCTAGCCGAACGAGAAGGTGCTCGGATCGCGGTTCGAACTGAAGCGCGTCCATTACAGGAAAGCGTACTTGCGGCGGGACACCGCCGCCCCCGTGTTCGCTTCGATGTACGATGCGACGCGCCGCTGCCACCTTCCCATCTCGCTCAAGAAATGCGGTTGCGTGAAGTCGGCCGAGGCCCGGAGCATCGACGCGTCATAGGACCGTTTGTGTAGTGGTGGCTGGTTTTCATGCCCGTCGAGCCAGATGCGGCACGACCCGTTGTGGCTCCACTCGGCTATCGTTAGGCCCGGCATGCGAAGCAGTAGTACCGATTGGCTGTTGTCCGCGCCCGTCAGCCGCGCATGAACCGCACCGACGTCCTCGCCCGAGTGCCCCGGGATCGATCGAATCATGCCCGTCGCCCGCGGACCGAAGACGAACCAAGCGTCATCGATGAACCCTGCGTCGTGGAACGCTCGCCAAAATCTCTCCCGATACCTCCAATGTCGGTCGAGGGCGAACTCCTTGACCACCTGTACGAAGAGTTCCAGCGTTTCTTCGATCCACCACCGGAGGGCAACCTTTCTGAGGTCATCCTCTATTCCGTGCCACCGGCCGGCATTGAGGTGCGGATGCCCGAAGTGTCGGCGAAAGAACGGAAACAAGACGTTTCTGACGGGCGCCTCCGGCGGGCGGGCCGTGTAGGGATCGAGCAGTCCCTTCGCGAGCCGGCTCCGGGTCTCGGGGTCATTGAAGCGGAGCTGCCCATCAAGTTCGAGGAAGCGGAACAGCCGCTCTTGCAGTGCCCCGACCTCCTCGCCACGCAGTCGAACGCCCGCTTCATCCAGAACCCTATGGGCCACATGCCGCAGGAATTCGCACCGCAACAGTCCCCCGTCGAAGCCAGCCGCCTGAAGTACTTCGTGCGGATCGGCCGCCTGGAGCAGCAACTTCCCGAACCGACCAAGGCCATCGGCCCTGAGCAAGCCGTACTCCTTGCACCGCTTCGTCCAGCGTTGGAGAGACCGACCTTCCGCTCGCGCCAAAACTCTCGCCAGCTCCGCCCGCAGCACGTCGCCGGCCGGCTCTTCCATCGGGTATTTCAGCAACAGCACATGTAGCAGCGTCCGGAGGGCGGAGGGCGGCGCTTCCGCGAGCCAGTCGCGGTAGGCGCACACGAGGTCAAAATAGACTCTCAGGGGATCACGATCTCCAAACAGGACCCACGGGAGCCGCTTCCGATCCCGCGGCGAGAGTTCGCGCATGAACCGGGCAGGCGGATGCTGGCGCCATGCGGCCAGCGTTCGCCGCCGCAGCGCGTCCAAGTCGACCGAAGTGGGGGGCCTAGCCTCGATCCGACCAAGTTCCTTGGAGACCGTGCGCTCCACGATCGCGATCCGTCGGGGCCTGAAGCCGGACGGGGGTCGCATGATAGGAGGCCAAGAATCCAAGATTCCTCGCAGGTTCCCCGCTCTCTCCATCAGCGCTCCCCTCTCCGGTCGTACTGCCTCCCGACCTCCTCCGTGACGGGATCCGCGTCACCGAGCCGGGTGGACGGCTCCAACAGAAAGCGAAGGTCGATCCGCCGGTCGGCGGCCGCGCCAAAACCGGTGGGTCGCGCCTCTCCGTAACCGCTGGTACTCAGGATCGGATAGCCATCGGAGTTGCGCAGTCCGTTCAACCGCGACTCGCAATCGCTGATCATGCGATGCACCCAGGCGGCGCGCATGGACGAGAGTTCGAGGTTGTCACGGTAGCGTTGGCTGCCCGTTTCCGACACGGGAATACTGTCGGTATGCCCCTCGATCAACAACGTCTCGACGTGCCAGCGTACTGAATCTCTCGACGAATAATGGATCGCATCCACCGGCGGCTCACAATAGCCGGGTCGTGCCACCGAAGCCGAACCCGTTGGCTCCACGTGCCCATTAACCCGGCCGGGCAGCACTTGGGCAAGCGCCCAAGCCAAGCGCCCGATGTTGCGATCATGTATGCTTGCTGGTTGCTCGCTACCGAAATCGAAGTTGATCGAGTTATTCGAGAAGCGGAGCACTCCCTGTTCCGGGACGATAATCACCGCGACACCCGCGCTGTCCAGCCGCCGCTCAATCTCCTGGAGCACTTCCGCGAGCGCGGTGTCCTCCCCCGCCACGCCCCACCCGGCCAGCTGATACGCAAACACGGCGAGCAGGATCACAAATATGAAAATCAGGGCAGACACGAGATCGCTGACCGTCGACAGATAGTCTCCACCCTCGGCCTGCGGCGTAGCTTGGCGCGCCCGTTCCCGTCTCACGGCTGTGATCTCAGCCGCAAAGGTCTCAGGTATTTGTCCAGCGTCCCGTCAAGATCCTCGACCGCTTCCGACAATTCCTGCGTCGCGCCTGCCAGCAAGTCAGTGACGCGGCTGGCCGAGCCATCGAGTCCTAGCATGAACTCCCCGACCTGCTTCGAGTACGCCTCCAGACCCTCCTTCAGCCGGGCGAACACACCTTCCAACGTCACGTCCAAGCCCGCGAAGCGTTCCCGATACTCTGCCCATGCGCGGGACGTTTCCCGCTGAGTGCGCTCCAAATCTGTCACCGTCTCGGCAATCAGCTTCGCCGCGACTCCGACCTGCTCCGTTGCTTCGACGACCCGGTCTCCGGTCTTCCCCAGATTCCTGCCCGTCGCCGCAAGCGGTTCGGCCGCAGCCACAAGGGCAGCTTGCGCCTCCCTGAATCTGTTCTCGGCCGTGATGATCTCTTCCCGCACGCTGCTGAAGCCTTGGATCATGGTGGCTGTCTTCTCGACGAGCCGCTCGCCTTGTGTGATCAGGCCCGACAGGTTCTGCGCTCCCGCAGCCAGTCCAGATGTGGACCCGTCCAACCTCTTGGCGGCTCGATCTCCAGAGTCCTCCAGTTGCCGAGCGAGTTCCTGCGCGCCGTCACGCAGCGATTCGATTCCGCCGGCCAACGATCTATTCAGCTCGGCGATCGTCTCTTTCATCTCCTCGAACTGCTCGCCCGTCTGACGTTCCAGAAGGCTCGCCAAGCTCTTCACGGCATCTTCGACCACCGTCGCGCTGTCGGTGGCACGGTCGCGGCGGAGATCGTCCACCGCCTTGTGGATGTCCTTCAAGAGCGGCGACAGTCCGCCTACGATCTTCTCATCGAGCGCAGCTTGGATGCTGAAGACGAGTTCGGTGTTGAACGTCTCAAGCTCTCTTGTCGTCCGCCTAGCCTGCTTCAGTTGGTCCAGCGCGATCCGCGACGTGGTCAGGCGTTCAAGCCGCTCCTCGATTCCGTCAACCCAGCGGCGCAGCGTGTCTCGCACGCGGCGGGTGCACCAGCGATCAAGCAAGACGAACGCGATCGAGCACGAGATGCCCACGATCGACGTCCAGAAAGCGAGGGAGGCTCCGTCCAGAAGGCTGCTTATCGACCCCGTCACCTCGTCCAGCTGGCTTGATCCGAGGCCGCTGCTGGCTTCGCCGACACCTCCCGCCAGACCGAGGAAAGTCCCCAGAATCCCGAGGCCCGTCAGCAGGTTGGGCAAGGCCCGGTAGAAATCCCTCGAGAGGCGGGGGAAGATGATCGTCGCATCGTTGAGAAACTCTGATACGTCTCGTGTATTGCGGATGACGCTTGACTCACCGGAACCGGGCCCAATCAGCGACTCGACGAATTCCGTCCAAGGCACCTTGTCGAGAAGGAGATCCCGCACGCGCTTGTCGTAGTCCGAAAACCCCCCCGCGAACGCCTCCTCGTCAGCATAATCCTCGATAGCGTCCGTGAGGTCCGTCAGCGTACGATCTAGGTGGAGAACTCTGCGGAGCAGCCTGAACGCCCAGTAGCCCGCGAACAGGACGATGGCGAAGGAATAAAACCAGACGAAGGCCGGTTCCGTCGCGAAGCCCATCAGTCCTGCGGGTTCCCTTCGATACCAGCCTCGCCCTCAACGCGATTCCGGGCGGCCGGCGGCGGCGGGGCGGTCGGCGGACTCGCTGCGTCGGGTTCGGCCGCCGCCCGAGTCCCGAACGCGGTGGCGGGCAGGATGTCGCGGAAGGACTCGCCGTAGAGTTCCCACACGGTGATGAAGAGCGCCGCGACGATCGGGCCGATGAGCACGCCGGCCATGCCGAAGGCGAGGAGCCCGCCGAGGGTGCCGAGCAGGATCATCAGATCCGGCATCCGGGTGTCGCGCCCGACGAGCCAGGGGCGCATGAGGTTGTCCAGCGTCCCCACCGCGAGGCCGCACCACAGGATCAGCCCGATGCCGGCGGCGATCTGGCCGGCTGCGAGGAGGTAGATCGCGGCGGGCAGCCACACGAGCGCGGATCCGATCCCCGGGACGATCGAAAGTACCGCCATGACCGTGCCCCAGAAGGCGGCGGACGGAATCCCCACCGCCCAGAAGGCGAGTCCGGCCAGCGCGCCCTGCACGATGCCGATGAGGAACGTTCCCTTCACCATCGCCCGCGTCACGGAGACGAAGCGGTCGAGCATGCGGCGTTCGTCCTCGTCGGAGAGCGGGAGGTAGTAGAGGACCTTGCGCAACACGCCGCGCCCGTCCTTCAGGAAGAAGAACATGGCGTACAACATCAGCAACAGGAGGAAGACGACCCGCACGGTGGCCGTCGTGACGCCGGTGAGCCAGTCGACCGCGAAACCGCCGACGGACCCCGCAACCTCACCCAGCTTCTGGAGGAGCTGCCCCTGATACGGCCGCAGCGAATCCAGCCAGGGAATCCGGTCGAGCAGTTCGTCGATCCCTCCCGGCCGCCCCAGTTGAGCCTGCATGTCTTCGATCCAGGGGCCCGCCGTTTGCGTGACGTGCACGGCCTGGTTCGCGACGATGCCCAGGAACGCCGTCACCGGCACGATGAGAAGGATCACGAACAGGCCGACCGCGGCGAAGGAGGCCAGCCCCTCCCTTCCCCCGAACCAGCGGCGGAGGGCCCGGTAGGCCGGGTACATGAGGCCGCTGAGGATCGCCCCCAGGAAGAGCGCCGTGAGGAACGTCCGGATCATCTCGAGGAAGAGGAGGCTGATCCCGGCGACGAGAAGGAGAAGGAAGATGGCGCGGAAACGCCCCGGATGCAGGGGCGGGTTCCCGCCGGTGTCAGCCATTGCGTATGTCGGCGCTGAGGCCGGAGTCGATGTCGGTGCCGAGGTCAGCGTTGAGATCGGCGCCGAGGTCGCTGAGGAGGCGACCCGTTGCGGTCGCGCGCTGCGTCCAGAAATCGGCGACTTCCGGCGCCGTGGTCCCCCCGCGGTCGTGAAGGTGCGCCCAATCCCGCGCCTCGCACGCCAACCAGTCCAGGGTCGCGTGCGGCCCCTGCGACATCATCGACCGCAGGATGTAGGCACGTTCGCCCACGCGGAGACCGAGGTCGAGGTCGCGCGCGGCTCTGGCGAGGTCCGCGCGCGTGAGGACGAGCCCGCTGCGCACCGGGCTCAGGAGGGCGTTCAGGAAGCTGTCCGCTTGGGCCCGGCGCGGGTCGGGCACCGGCGCTGCCTCGCGGAGCGCGAGCGGACGTCGCGTCGGCGGCCCGAGGCGAGCCGACTCGCTGAACAGGAGGGCCTCGAGCGTGTCGGCCCACTCCCGGTAGAACGGCGGCGCGATCTGCCGCAGCTTGGTGAGAAAGGGAAGGACCCACGAGAGCAGGTGCTCCCACAGGAAGGTGTGCCGCGCGTCGCGACAGGCCTGGGCGGACCGGCCGTTCCCACTTTGCTGCGCTTCCACCAGCCACGCGTAGCCCCCCAGCAGGGCCCGCAAGTGGTCCGGATCCTGCGGGGGAGTCGTCCCGAGCGCGCGCCAGAAGCCGGCGACGCGGTCGCGCGCCTCCCCGCCCATGCGCCCGTCCGTACCCAGGAAGGCGGAGGCGTACGGATAAAGCTGGAAGAGAAAGAGGTCGTTGTGCGTGGGCTCGTCCGGCAGCGGGCCCAGTTCGAGGAGGTGGCCAAGGAGCCGATTCTCCCCGCACGGGCCATCGAGAAGCGCGCCGAGGGCGCGAAACAGCTCCATGTCTAATGTCCCACGCCGGCGGCGCGTGCGGCACCGTGTGTCTTCACGGGATGTAGTAGATGGGGGCCTCTATTTTCTGTCAAGTTGCGGCTCATCGGGGTTCCGTGGGGTCCGGCCGGGGCGACTTCGGGCCGTCCGGCTGCGGGAGGTCGTAGGCCGCGCGCGCGGGTCGCACGGGGCGGATGAGCCAGTGCGGCCGGCGCGTCCCGTCGGGGGAATGCCGCACGGCCCCGCGCGTCTTGGCGAGCCAGCGCCGGTACACCTCGTGCGACCGCTCCGTGTCGACGTGAATGTCCCCGTGACGGTCGCGCCTGGACGCCTTGACCACGCGCACCGCCTGGTGCCAGCAGTGCATCCCGGACACCGGGTCGGGGTGCACCGGGAAGGTGAGGTTCTGATGGACGCCCACATCCGTCCACCAGATCCGCGACGTGTCCGGATCGTCGGTCTCGTACGGCCTGGCACCCCGTTTGCGTGACAGCTTCCAGTCGCCATCTCTCCCCGTGAGGGAGACCGTCGCCATGAGCTGCCGCTGGCCCGCCGCGTGCTCCGGCGCGCCCCGGCCGGCGGACCCGTCTTCGCCCGCACCCGGGCCGGAGCCGGTGGCGTCCGCCAGCTTCCAGCGCCCCATGTGGTGACTGCACGCGACGACGCCCGGCTTGATCCCCTCGGTCACCCACGCCTTGAGGACGAAGTACCCGATCTCGGTCTCGACTCGCACGAGATCTCCCGTCCCCACCCCTTTCCGCGCCGCGTCGGACGGGTGGAGCCAGAGCGGGTTCGTGTGGGCGATCTCATCCAGCCACTTGGAGTTGGCCGAACGCGTGTGGATCTGCACCGGGAGCCGGAAGGTGGAGATGAGACACATCTGATCCGGCTCCATCGCGGCCGGATGCACATGGCTCCTGATGTAGGCGGGCGTGGCGTACTCGGGCCAGCCCCAGCGGACGAGCGTGGGGGAGTAGAACTCCAGCTTGCCGCTCGGGGTCGGGAATCCGCGGCGAATCGTGCCGTCCACGCGAACGCCCACCGCGCGCCGCCCCTCCGGATCCGGATCGGGGGCACCCATGGGTGCGAGGTTCACCGCGGCGGGGCCGGGTGCCCGCGTATAAATGCGGCCGAACTCGTCTTCCCGAGCGTCCTCGAGTTCCTCGACCGGCACGGGCCGCTCGTGAAGTGGGCCGATGTCGCGCGCGACCTCGAAAGCGCCGTAGCGGCGCATGTAGTCGAGCGGCGAGAGTCCCTCCCCGGCAGCCGCCTCCGGCAGGCCGGGCACGGAGTGCTCGAAGATCCAAGCGTAGTACTCGTCCACCGTGAGGCGCCGTCCGGGCTTCTCCCTCGACTCCACGAAGCGGCGGATCCCGCGGCTGCCGTCCGGGTCGATGCGCCACGAAAGCTCGAGCCAGAACTCGTTCTCCTCCCACACTTCGCCCGGGTTCGTGTGCCGCGTGTCCGCCACGCGCTCGCCGAGACGCTGGCGGGCGGAGCGCAGCACGGGCTGCCGGAAGCCGATCCACTGGCCGTCGTGCGTCTCGTAGGAGTGGAGGTCGTGCCGCTCGGACCCGTGTCCCATCGGAAGGACGTAGTCCGCGAAGTAGGCGGACTCGTTCCAGGTCGGGGTGAGCGCGACGTGGAGGCCGACCTTCTCCTCATCCGTCAGGGCCTCGATCCACGCGAACCCGTCCGGGTTCGTCCACACCGGGTTGTACACGCGGGTGAAATAGACGTCGAGCTTGCCGCGCCCCTCCTTGAGGAGATGCGGGAGGAGAAAGGAGACCTCGTACATCGCCAGCGGAAACTCGTCGGGCCAGGTGAGTTCGTTCCAGTGCTCGGGATGCCGGGGCATCCGGATCGGCTTCGGGATGAACTTGTTCCACGTGCTCGGATAGGTGCCGCCGGGGGTCGCCACGGAGCCCGTGAGGGCGTTGAGGAAGAAGAGGGTTCGAGCCACCTGCCAGCCGCCTTCGTTGCCCGATGCGGCGCTCCTCCAGTTGTGCGTGGAGAGGCGCGAACCGGCCCGGGCCACGAGTTCGGCGACCTCGCGGATCTGCTCCGCATCCACGCCCGACTCCTCCGCCGCCCACTCGAGGGTGCACGCCTCGTACAGCTCGCGGAGGGCGGCCTCGAACGATTCGAAGGTGCGCGGGAGATCCGGCTTTTCGGCGGCGAGGTACTCCTCCCAGTTGAACCAGCGCCGGACGAAGTCGCGGTTCCAGGCGCCCGTCGCGATCAGGTGGTTCGCGATCGCGAGAAGAACGGCGGCCTCGGAGCCGGGTTGGGTGGGGAGCCAGTGGTCCGCGTGCGTCGCCGTGTTCGAGAGACGCGTATCGAAGACGATGAGCCGCGCCCCCTTCTTGACCCCGTCCAGGATGCGCTGGGCGTGGGGGTTGAAGTAGTGCCCCGCCTCGAGGTGCGAACTCACGAGGAGGATGACGTCCGCGCGGGCGTGGTCGGGGCTGGGACGGTCCATACCGAGCCAGAACTGGTAGCCGGCGCGCGCGCTGGAGGAACAGATGTTCGTGTGCGAGTTGTGGCCGTCGACGCCCCACGCCGCGAGCAGCCGCTCGGTGAACCCGTCCTCGCCCGGACGCCCCACGTGGTACATGACCTCGCGCTGGCGACCGTCGTCGATGGCCTTGCGGATCCGCGCCGAGATGTCGTTGAGCGCCTCCTCCCACGAGACGCGCACCCACTTCCCCTCGCCGCGCTCGCCGGCGCGCTTGAGCGGATAGAGGACGCGGTCGGGGTCGACGATCTGGTTCAGCGTGGCCGGGCCCTTGGCGCAGTTTCTTCCGCGGGAGCCCGGATGCTCGGGGTTCCCCTCGAACTTCCGCACCTGCAGGGTGTCGCGGTCGACGTAGGCCAGGAGCCCGCACGCGGACTCGCAGTTGAAGCAGGTCGTGGGCACGAGCATGTAACGCCGTTCGCGCCGTTTCGGCCACGCCTTCGAGTCGAGTTCCACCCAGTCATCCCAGCGCTCCCGCGGGGGGAAGGCGGCGAGTTGGGCGCGGCTGGGGCCCGGATAGAAGGTCTCGCCGCGACTCTCGGTCTCGGAGCGCGCCGCGCTCACGCGCTCGCTGAGTGCCCGCAGCCGCCTTGAAACGCCGTCCGGGCCGGAGCTGTTGTGGCCCGCGCCGGAACCGTTGTGGCCCGCGCCGGAGCCGTCGTGGCTTGCGCCGGAGCCGTTGCGGCCGGGGCCGCGTGGATCGCTCATGCGAGGGGCACGGACTGGCCTGCTTGGACGTACGCGTGCTCGTGCGCGAGGAGCCCCGCGAGGGCGGAAATGCCGATCAGCGGGGCAACCCAGGTGCCGCTGAGCGGACTCACCGTCAGGGTGCCCGCCAGCGTCACGAGCAGAATGCCGCTCCAGAACCATGGCGCGTAGCGGCCGCGCACCATGTTCCGGGCGGCGAGGGCGGCGTGGGCCGTCGCGTGCGTGAGCGTGAGTTCGGCGAGCACGAGCAGGAGGTGCGCGGCGGCCGTGAGCCCCACGAGCCGGCCCAGCGCGGCGGAGCCGCCGAGCGACGGGAAGAGCATCAGCGCCGCACCGCCGGCCAGCACCGCCTGTACGAGAAAGTGCGGCGGCAGGAGCGGATTCTGCCACAGATCGCGCGCCCGGGCCTGCGCGAAGAGGTAGGCCGTGTAGACCGCGGTCATGCCGGCCAGTGGCGCCCCCGCCCACGCCAGAGAGCGCGTCGTCTCCGCGGCGCCGGCGCCGCCGATCAGCGCCGCCGCGAGGTGCGCGGTCAGGGCCAGGCCGTAACCCGCAATGACGAAGGCGCCGCGCACGAGCCAACTCTTCATGTGGGGCCTCGTGAAGATGAGGAAGAAGCGCTTCGGGTGCTCGAGGTCCCAGATCAGCAGTCCGCCGGTGAGCGCGAGCGCGGCGAGACCGAGGAGCGGCGTGAGGGTGAGCCAGGTTCCGTCCCGCCACGCGACCCCCCCCAGCAGGCAGAGGAGGAGCACGGCGAGGTACACGCCGGCCGAGATTCCCTTGGTGAGCGTGTACAGGCTCACGCGCCAGTCCCACGGCGCGGAGTGCGACACGTCATAGGAGAGAATCGCGGCGGCCGAGGAGTTCGGGCCGTGCCGTCCGTCCGTCCCCATCGGGTGCGGCTGGCCCGAGCCGACCTCGTGCGGGCCCTCGGGCTGCTCGCTCCACATGTACAGCCCGCCTCCGGGACGGACGGCGGCCAGCGGATCGAGCGTCGCCTGGTGCGCCCCCTTATAGAACAGCTTCGGGTGGGTCTCCTTCTCCGGCCGCCGCACGCTCACCGAGTCGCGCCCAACGTACCGCGAGACCTTCGATTCGGGGTCGTCGAGGTCGCCGACGATGATCGCCTCAGTCGGGCACACCGTGACGCAGGCCGGCTCCAGCCCCATGTCGATGCGGTGAGCGCAGAAGTTGCACTTCTCCGCGGAATGGTCGTCGGGGTTGATGAAGATGGCGTCGTAGGGACAGGCGGCGATGCACGCCTTGCAGCCGATGCAGATCGATTTGTCAAAGTCCACGATCCCGTCGGGACGGCGGAACATGGCCTGCGTGGGGCACGCGGTCGTGCACGGCGCGTCGTCGCACTGGTTGCAACGCGTGACCTGGAAGGCGCGTCGCGCGGCCGGGAAGGTTCCCACGTCGGCGTACTTCACGTAGGTACGGGTGACGCCGAGCGGAACCTCGTTCTCCGACTTGCACGCCGTCGTGCAGGCGTGGCAGCCGATACAGCGCGTGTGATCGATGACTTTCGCCCAGCGGGCCGGGGCGCGGTTGGAATCAGTTGGATCAGGCATGCCGCGCTTGAAGATGGCGGTAGTTGAAGGCGGACGACGGGCTCGCCGCAGACGCGGCAAGGTAAAGGTTGAGATCCACGGTGACGAGAGGAGTATCCCGCGACACGACGCTCGATGCCTCCGTGGAGAGCGGGTCGGGGCGGGCGGTCAGGGGTCGCGCAGCAGGGGGCAGCTCATGCACCTCGGGCCACCCCGCCCGCGCCCCAGTTCGGAGCCGGGCACCTCGATCACCTCGATCCCCGCGCGGCGCAGCTTGTCGTTGGTCGCCACCGTCCTGTCGTAGGCGATCACCACTCCCGGCTCGAGCGCGAGGACGTTGTTGCCGTCGTCCCATTGCTGGCGGCTCCTTTCGAATCGGTCGCCCGCGGTCTTCACGAGGCGCAGCCGCTCGACACCCAGCGCGTCGCCGACGGCGCGAACGAAGTCCGGGTTCTCCCGCACCGCCATCTCTCCGCCGTCGCGCCCGGGCGAGATGGTCCACGACCGCGCCGACTCCGCGAAACCGGGAAAGGTGGTGAACGCGTCCCGGTCGATCATCGTCATGAGCGTATCCAGATGGATAGTCGCCCGCCCCTTGGGCAGCGACACGGCGATGACGCGCTCGACCGCTCCCGCGTTGAACAGCGCCTGCGCCAGGAGCTCCACCGCCCGGGCCGTCGTGCGCTCGCTCAGTCCGATGAGCACCGTTCCGCCCCCGAGCACCAGCACATCACCCCCCTCCAGCGAGGCCGCCTCCTCCGCGGAGGACTCCCTTCCTCCGAGCCAGACCGGGAAGGCCGGGTGGCCGAACAGGGGGTGGAAGCGGTAGACGGCCCGAAGGTTGGTGGCTTCGCGCCAGCGCGCCCGCGTCGCCATGGGATTGATCGACACGCCCCCGAAGATCCAGCACGAGGAGTCCCGCGTGAACAGGTGGTTCGGCAGGGGCTGAAGCACGAAGTCGTCTTCCGAGAGCGTGGCGGCCACGAGTCCCCGGGTGTCGAAGCCGAGTTCGCCGGTCGTCATTCCGCCGACCAAGTATCGGGCCAGGCTCGCGGAGTCGAACGCCTCGAGGGCCTCGCGAAGACGGTCCGCGAACACGCCGTGCGCGTTCGCCGTAACGCGCCGGCGGAGCAGCCACCGGCGTCCCTCGGGCAACTCCAGCACGTCGGTCACGAGATCCCGCAGGAGGTGGACCTGCACGCCGTGCTGCTCAAGCACGCTGCGAAACCGGTCATGGTCCTCACGCGCCCGGTCCACCCACATCACGTCGTCGAAAAGGAAATCACGGCAGTTGGACGGCGTGAGGCGGCGCAACGCCAGACCCGGACGGTGAACCAGCACCCGCCGGAGGCGCCCGACTTCCGAATATACGCCCACCGGGGGCGCGGGTGCCCGCGCCGCCGCCCGAGCGTCGTGTCCGCCCTCCGGCTCCGCCTTGGAGTGCGGGGTGTGGCCCGCCATCAAGCGCTACGAGCGGATGGCGACCACGATGACGACCACGGACAGCAAGCCGAACGCGAGCACCGGCAGCCGGCCGCGCGAGCGCCGGTCTGCGCGTGCATCCTCGAGTTCCGCGAGCGCATTCGATTCCCTTTCGGACGAGGCCAGCCAGCCGAGTTCGCGGTCGGTGAACCCCGCCTCGGCCACCATGTCGGCGAACGCCCTCGGCTCGCCGGCCGGCCGCCCCGCTTCGCCGGACTCGATGACGAGATCCCGGTAGATGGAGTGATCGCGCTCGGGCCGGGGGGATCCCGTTGCGGATGGCAGGATCGTCCGGAAGTCTCGCCCGCGGACGAGCATCCGCCTCCCGCTCGCATCTCCGCGCCGGGACGCGCGGCATGGCGGCCAAGATAATGCGCCGCAGCCGCATCGGCCATCGCTCGCGAACCCACGCCGACACGCCACCGTTCTCACTCGGTCCCCCGTCCGATGAGGCCCGGCGACCCCGCGGCCGGTCCGTCAGCGGCGAGGCCGGTTCGTCAGCCCCGCGGCTCGTCCGTCACCACGAGTTCGAGACCGGGCAGCTCCACGCCCTCCGCCTCGACGCGCCAGGTCTCCCCCGCCGCGAGCGGCCGGGGCGCGATCATCGTACCCGTGCTCACGACGAAGGGAACGGCGGGAAGGCCGGTCTCGCCGAACCGGGGCCGGAGCCGGGGCACGAAGTCGAGCGCCGCGAGCGGGTGGCCGAGCACGTCGCGCCCGCAACCCGTGGCCGAGGGCCGTTCGTCCTGCAGGAGGCGGACCTCGAGCCGGTCGAGCCGGTCGCGGCAGGCGTTGAAGAGGGCCTCCGTCCGGTGGATCCGCGGGCCGATGACGAGCGCGCCGTGGAGCCCGAAGTCCGCCACGGCATCCGCAGGCGTGAGCCGCCAGCCCGGATAATGACAATCCACGATCTCGAGCCCGAGCGCCGCCCACGCGGGACGGGCCGGCCGCCGCCCTTCGCCGCTCCCGGCATCCGGCTCGATGCCGAACACGACCTCCACTTCGAGACGCGCGGCGTAGAATCCCCCGAGCGAGACCTCGGCCACCGGTGCCGCGGCATGCAGCGTCCGGTCGTAGACGGGGGCCAGAATCGGTTCCCCCAACCCCAGGCGCGGCCAGATAGCCTGGTTCGTGAACCCGACCTTCCAGCCCGCGAGCCGGTGCCCCCGTTCCCGCAGGCGGCGGTCCAACGCGGCCCCGACGCGGTACGCCTCGTCGAGCCCGAATCCCCTCCCGCGCAGCGTCGGGGGCGTCGTCGCGCGGCACTCGTCCCGCGCCGAAAGCAGGTCGCGGGCGATGTCGGCTGCAGTCACGGGCGCTCCACCGCGCGAGGTTCGTCCGGGGCTTGCGGCTCAAGCTCCGAGACCGGACGATTTTCTTGATGGTGATGACGTTCCCTCAACGGTAACGTCTCGTGGGAGAGGACGAGATGCCCTTCGAAAGCATAGATCCGACCACGGAGGAACGGCTCGCCGCGTTTCCCGCTCTGGGCGGGAGCGGCATCGACGCCGCGCTGGAGCGGGCGCGCGACGCGTTCGAGACGTGGAGGCGGGTGCCGGTGGCCGAGAGGGCCGAACGTCTTCTCGCCTTGGCGGAACTCGTCGAGCGGGGCAAGGCCGCGTACGGTCTGCTGATGACGCGCGAGATGGGCAAGCCGCTCGCCAGCGCGGTCGCCGAGGCGGAGAAATGCGCCTGGGTGTGCCGATATTACGCGGAGCACGGAGCCGCGCACCTGGCGCCGGAGCGCTTCGAGTCCACCGGCACGCACTGCTGGGTCGAGTACCATCCGCTGGGCGCGGTGCTCGGGATCATGCCGTGGAACTTCCCGTTCTGGCAGGCCATGCGCTCCGCGGTGCCGACGGTGCTGGCGGGCAACGTCTTCCTGCTCAAGCACTCGCCGAACGTGCCGCAGTGCGCGGTCGCGCTCGAGGGACTGTTCTCGCGCGCAGGATTCCCCGAGGGCGTATTCCAGAACGTCTTCGTCGAGGTCGAGGACATCCCCCGCGTACTCGACGACCCGGCGGTGCAGGCCGCCTCTCTCACGGGCTCCGTCGCCGCCGGCTCCGCGCTCGCGGCCGAGGCGGGACGCCGCATCAAGACGACCGTGCTCGAACTCGGCGGCAGCGACCCCTTCATCATCATGGAGAGCGCGGACCTCGAGCGGGCCGTCGCGACGGCCGTCGATGCCCGCATGTGGAACAACGGCCAGTCGTGCATCGCCGCCAAGCGGATGCTCGTCCAGAGTTCGATCGTCGACGAGTTCACCCAGCGGCTCGTCGAACGCGTGTCGGCGCTCCGCGTCGGCGACCCGAAGGAGCCCGACGTTGAAATCGGACCGCTGGCCCGCCGCGACCTGAGGGACAAGGTCGCCGAGCAGGTGGAGGCCACCGTGGCGGCCGGCGCGCGGCCAGCCACCGGTGGACGCGTGCCCGACCGGCGCGGATGGTTCTACGAGCCGACCGTGCTCACGGACATCCCGGACGGATCGCCGGCCACGGATGACGAGATCTTCGGCCCGGTGGCCAGCGTTTTCCCGGTCGCCGGCATGGACGAGGCTATCGAGCGCGCGAACGCGACCGAGTTCGGCCTCTGCTCCGCCATCTGGACGAACGATCCCGAGCAACGGGCCCGGGCGGTCCGCGACCTGGAGGCCGGCGGCGTCTTCATCAACGGGATGTCCGCTTCCGATCCCCGCGTCCCCTTCGGCGGCATCAAACGCTCCGGCTACGGGCGGGAACTGGGCCCCCACGCGATCCGCGAGTTCGTGAACGTGAAGACTGTGTGGGTAGGCGACTGACCCGGCGCTTCAACCTCATCGTGAGCGTGTGGTTCATCATCGCCAGGGCCGGCACCGCGAGCATGATGATGAAGGTGGCGAACAGGATCCCGAACCCGAGACTCACCGCCATGGGGGAGAGGAACTGCGCCTGCGTGCTGCGCTCGAGGATGATCGGCGACACCCCGAGGAAGGTGGTCACGGAGGTCAGCATGATGGGACGGAAGCGAACCTTCGCCCCCTGCACGATGGCTTCCGACATGGGGAGCCCCGCCCGGTGGCGTTCGTTGATGAAATCGATCAACACGAGCGAATCGTTCACGACCACGCCCGACAGGCCCACGAGCCCGAACATGGAGAGCATGCCGAGGTCGAGTCCCATGATCAGGTGCCCGACCGCGGCGCCGACGAGCCCCAGGGGGATCGAGGCCATGACGACCAGCGGCTGCAGGTACGAGCGGAAGGGGATGGCGAGAAGGGCGTAGATCGCGAGCAGGGCAAGCAGGAAGCCGCGGGCGATCCCCTCGAAGGCCAGCGTCTGCTGGCGCTGCTCTCCGCCGAACCCGTAGCGAAGGCCCGGGTATCGGGTCTGCAGATCCGGCAGGATCGCCGACGTGATCTCCGTGTTGACTTCCTGTCCCGTGATGATGGCGGCGTCGACATCCGCCGTGACCGTCACGATGCGGCGTCCGTCGATCCGGTTGATCGTCGATGAGGCGACCCCGAAGGACACGTCGGCGACCTCCGACAGCGGCGCCTCCCCTCCGGTCGGCGTGCGGATCCGGTAGTCCTGCAGGTCGGCGAGCGTGTTCCGCTCCGACTCGGGCAGCCGGACGTAGACGCGCACCTCGTCGCGGCCCCGCTGCAGGCGATAGACCTCGTTCCCGAAGAACGCTCCGCGCACCTGGCGCGCCAAGTCGTCGAGTGTGATCCCGAGCGTGCGGGCGGCGGGCTTGAGTTCCAGCTCCAGCTCGCGCTTGCCCCGGCCCCGGTCGTCGCGGACTTCCGTCACGCCCGCAATGCGCATCAGGCGGTCGGTGAAGTCCGGGACCGCCGCGGTCAGCATGGCCGTGTCCGGGTGGGAGAGTTCCACCTGCACCGGCGACCCCAGGTCGATGAGCATGGAGCTGAAGGTGAGTTCCCGGGCGCCCGCGACCGGCCCGACGCGCTCCCGCCAGGCCCGCTCCACTTCGATGGCCGGCAAGTCCCGGATCTCCGGGTCGGACAATCGCAGGCTGACCTCGGCGATGTTGGACCGGATGAAGGTCGCTTCGGCGCTCATGCCGGGGCCTCCGGCCTGCGAGGGGCGCTGCCCGATGCTGGTGAAGATGGCTTCGACCAGGGGCGGCTCGTCCTCCGGCAACTGCGCTTCCAGGTCCGCGATCGCCGCGTATCCCTGTCCCTCCACGTAGCTCGCGACTTCCAAGGTGCGCTCGCTGGTCGTCCCCTCGGCCATCTCGATGTAGGCGACGACTTCCTCGCCCTCGATCACGGGCAGAAGGCTGAATCGGAGATGCCGTCCCGCCACCAGCCCCGCCACGATCAAGAGGGAGGAGACGGCCCCGAGCACGGTCAGCCCCGGGCGCCGCACCGCGAACCGCACGGAACGCTCCAGCGGACCATCGATGAAGCGTTGCAGATTCGTCTGTACCCCCGCCTGCAGGCGGTAGACGGGCCTCAGCAGACCTCCTCCGCCTCGACCCGCGCCCGGCGCCGGCAGGTGCGAGAGGTGGTGGGGGAGGATGAACAGGACCTCGACGAGCGAGAGCAGCAGCACGGAGATCACGATCGCGGGGATCACGTAGAGGAACTTCCCGAGGCTACCGGGCACGAAGAGCAGCGGAGTGAACGCCGCAACGGTCGTGAGCACGGCGAAGATCACCGGTACGGATACGCGTCTCGCCCCCTCTATGGCCGCTCGCAGCCTGGACGCCCCCCTTTCCCGTTCGGCGAAGATGTTCTCCCCCACCACGATCGCGTCGTCCACCACGATCCCGATCGCGAGGATGAAGCCGAACAGGGTCATCATGTTGATGGAGATGCCGACCCACGCCATCACCGCGAACACGCCGGCGAAGGAGAGGAAGATGCCGACCGCGGTCCAGAACGCGAGGCGCAGGTCGAGGAAGAGAGCGAGCGCTATGAGCACCAGGATCAGGCCCAGCCGGCCGTTCTTGATGAGGAGGTCGATGCGGCTTTGCAGGTATTCGGCCTCGCTGCGCCAGATGCCGTAGTCGACGCCCCGCGGCAGAGAGACGGCCAGCTCTTCCTCCAGGTAGCGATCCACCTCATCGACGATCTCAAGGATGCGCTCGTCTCCCGTGCGCAGCACTTGGACGAAGGCCGTCGGCTGTCCGTTGTAGGCGTTGATGAGGTCGACGTGCTCGAAACCGTCCTGGATGTCCGCGATGTCGGAAAGGCGGAGCATCGACCCGTCGACGCTCGCCCGCACGACGAGGTCCGCGAAGTCCGCCCGGGTGTAGTTCTGACCCCGGATGTGAACGAGAATCTCCTCGCGGTCGGTCTCGACGCTCCCGCCGGGAAGGTCGAGGCTGCCGCGCCGCACCGCCGCGGCCACCTCGTCGAGGGCCAGACCGTGGGCGCGCAGGGCTTCCTTCGACACTTCGATCGAGATCTCGTACTGCCGCACCCCCGCCACGCGGACGAGGGAGATCGTCGGCAGCGAGGTGAGGTCGTCCTTGACCCGGTTCGCGATCTCCTTGAGGGTCCGCTCTGGAACGTCGCCGAAGATCGCGATCTCCATGACGCGGCCCTCCGCGGTCAGCGCGACCACCTCCGGCTCCTCCGCATCGACCGGGAAACTCGTGATCCGGTCCACGGCGGACTTGATCTCATCCAGCGTCTTCGACTGGTCCGCGCCCAGCGACAGTTCGGCCAGCACCACGCCGACGTTCTCCGAGGCGGCGCTCGTCACGCGGTCGACGCCCTGGATGCCCGTGATCCGCTCCTCGATCCGGCGCACGATCGCCTGCTCGACTTCGTCGGGCGACGCGCCGGGGTACTGGACCTGCACCTGAATCGTGTCGAGGGAGATCTCCGGGAACGTCTCCTGGGGCAGACTGATGAGGCTCACCAAGCCCGCCAGAATGATCAGCACCATGAGTAGGTTGGCGGCGACGCCGTGCCTGGCCATCCACCCGATCGCCCGCCTCATGAGCCGTCCCCTTCCCGCTCGTCCGCGTCAGGGTCGGCGCCCCGCCCCCTGGGCCCGGCACCCGCCCCCCGCGGTCCGGCGCTCTCGAGCAACTGCACCGGCCGCACCGTCATGCTGTCGGTGACGAAGAGGAGCATCGAAACGATGACCGGGGTTCCGTCGGGGATCGGTCCGAGCACCATGGCTTCGTCGTCCACCTCCTGGATCGGCTCGACCGGGGTCATGACGAGCAGGGTGTCGTCCGCCACCGTCCAGAGGACATCGCCATCGCGGACGGCGGCGGCCGGGACGACGGCGTATTCCTCGAAGCTCGTGCCTTCGATATCGACCGTCGCGTAGCTGCCGAGCAGGAGCGGCGGGCGGCGGAGATCGCCCTCCGCGGGCGTGAACGGCTCGGGGACCGTCACCACCACGTCGACCGTTCTCGTCTGCTCGTCGAGCGCCGCCTCCGCCCGGTCCACGTATCCCGACCACGCGTACTCGATCCCGCCGTACTCGGACACGATGTCGACCGGAATGCGGGTCGCCGCATCGCCCGCGCGCGCGCTCCACAGGCGTTCGATCAGCGCGGCCTCGTTGTCGCTCAGCGGCACCACGATCTCCACCGCGTCTGTCGCGTACAGACGGCCAACGGTCTGGCCGGCCGCGACGAACTGCCCCGGATCGACCGTTTCCTCGCGCACGATTACGTTGAACGGAGCCCGAATCCAAGTCCGTTCCAGCGCCAGCCGCGCATCTTCCAGCCTCGCCTTGGCGCTCCTGAGGGCCGCCTCGGCCGCATCGAGTTGCGGCTGCCGCGCGACGAGCGCGTTCGGCGGCGTCGGGTCGAGGTTCTCACGGGCGGCGAGGCGCCTCCATTCGTCGAGTGCCAGCCGGGCGTCCTCCTCGGCTTCCAGCAGGGCTACCTCGCGCTGGGCGACGTCCGCCTCGGCGGCCTCGACGGCGTTCTCATAGTCGGCCGGGTCCACCCGCAGGAGGGGCTCGTTCTCGAGAAAGCGCCCGCCGCTCACGAGAGCGGGCGATGTCCAGATCACGCGCCCGCCGACCTGCGACGCGATCGTGACCTCCGCGCGGGGCCGGACCGTGCCGCCGCCCCGCACCTTGATCGCGCCCCGCGTCACGCGGGCGGGCACCGTGCTCACGGTGGGGATCACGCGCGGCGGCTCCACTTCCGCCGGTTCGGCGCGCATGCCGAACAGCAGCGCGAAGCCGACCACTCCCACGCCGATGACGATCGCCCCCTGCACCAACCGCTTCAGGAACCCCGGCCGGGCGACGGACGCCTCGGCGTCTCCCGGCTCGTGCGGCGTCCGCCGCGTTCCGTCTTCCATCGCTCCGCCTATCTCCGAACGGGAAGCGACCCCGCGCCCCCCTTGCCTTCATTCGTTTCGACGTCCTCGAGGGCCTCCGCCACCCACGCGCCGCCCAAGGCGCGGTGCACGGCGAGCCGCGCCTCTCCGATGCCGCGCTCGGCCAGCACCTGGGTGGTTTCGGCACCGTTCAGGTTGACCCTCGCGTCCAAGTACTCGACGTAGTCCCCCACCCCGCTCTGGTAGCGTTCCAACTGGTTCGCCAACGAGGTGCGGGCATCGGCAACCTGTTCCACGACATGCGCGTACCGCTCCCGCTCGTTCTCGAACTGCCGCAGGCTCGTCCGTACTTCCCGGAAGGCGTCGAGCACCGTGCGCGCATAGGCGATCAGCGCCTGGTCGTACTGCGCCCAAGCCGCCCCGACGTTGGCGCGCAGGCGACCGCCCTGGAAGATCGGCGCGACGAGGCCGCCGATCAGGTTCGTGAACCACTGGTCGACGAAACGCAGGTCCTCGAGTGCGCCCGCCTGGCGCCCCACGGCCCCGTTCAGGGAAATCGTGGGGAGCAGTTCGGCCCGGCGGGCCCCCACCCTGCGGCGGGCCGCCTCGACGCGTTCGAACGCGGCCACGACGTCGGGCCGGTCCTCGAGCAGAGACATCGGCAGCCCGCCGGGAATCGGCGTCGTATCGACCGCCGGCGCGAGTTCGGCCGGGAGCAGATCCTCGATCGTTCCCGCGTATCGTCCCACGAGGAGGGCCAGGCGTCCCTCCGCGTCGTCCACGGCCGTGCGCAGGCCCGGCAGGTTCGCCTCGGCGGTCCGGTACTGCTGCCGGATCGCATAGAGTTCGAAGGTGTTCGTCACGCCTGCCTGATACCGCTCCCGGGTGAGTTCGGCGCGCTCCCGGAGCAGATCGACATTGTCCTCGGCGATGGCGAGCTGCGCCCGCGCGGCGACGACTTCGAGATACGTCGAGATCGTGGAGGCGATGACCGTGAGCCGTACGGTCTCCGCGTCCGCCCGGGAGGCCAGAAAGTCGCGGACCGCCGCCCCCGATTCGTTGCGCAGCCGACCCCAGAAATCGAGTTCGTACGCGAAGCCGAGCGAAGCCGAGTAGGTCGTGAACTCGAACCGGTCGGGAAAGTTGAAGCTGATCCCGGGGATCGGTCCGCCGGCGTCATCCCCGTCGCCCCCGAACTGCGACCCCAGACCCGTATTGGCGGGGGTGCTGGACCGGTTGGCGTTCACGTCGAGCGTCAGCGCCGGGAAGAGGGGCGCGCGCGCGATCCGGTAACGGTGCCGCAATTCCTCGAGCCGCGCGACGGCCTCGTGCAGGTCGAGGTTGGCGACGAGCGCCGTCTCGATCAGGCGGTCCAGCGTCGCGTCGTCGAACGCGCGCCACCAGTCGAGGGGCTCGCGCACCGCGTCGGCCGGGGGGGTCTCCGCTTCGTACGCCGCGGGGAGTTCGGCGACCGTACCCGGGAGCCGGGGGCCCGGCGCGAACGAACACGCGCCCGCCACCGTGAGCAGGAGAAGTCCGCCCGCCACCCTGAGCAGGAGAAGCCCGGGCACCACCCTGAGCGGAAATAGCCCGCGCGCTCGCGGGAAGCCGCGCGCGCCGATCCCGGAGACCGCCGTCGCGGCGCTCACGCGAGTTCCCCCCGCCCGACTCCCACCTCGGCCGGCCTCAGACCCGCCAGCAGGAGATCCACGATGTGCGCCTTCCGTTCCCGCAGGAAGCGATCGAAGTCCTCCACGGCGCGGGAGTGGAAGAGGCGCACGGTCGGGAGGGCGACGAAGGGAAACAGGCAGGCCGACACGATCGTGAGCAGCGTGTGCCGGAGGTCGATCTCCCGGATCTCGCCCGCTTCGACGGCCGCGTGCAGCCGGTCCTCGAGCAGGAGCCCCGGCACCCCGTCGCGCGCCTCGATGGCGGCGGCGAGGTGTCGCTCCAGGACGCCGCCGCCGCACAGGCATTCGTTCAGCATGAGGCGGGCCATGTCTTGATGCTCGTAGATGTAGTCGATGTAGCCGTACACGAAGGCGCGCAGGCTGTCCTCAACCCCCTCCTCCGCCCGCAGCGACTGGCTGAGGCCGGTCATGAACTGCCGGCATCCGTGCTCGAACACGGCCTCGTAGAGTTGCTCTTTGGTGCGAAAATAGTAGTGCAGCAGGGCGCGATTGATCCCCGCGTGGTCCGCGATCTCCCGCAAGCGCGCGCCGTCGCGTCCCTTGCGGGCGAACACCGTCAGCGCGGCGTCGAAGATCCTCTGTTCGGTATCCGGGGGCCGGGCTGCGGCCGGAGCTTGCGGTACCATCGCGATCCTCGCCTTATCCAAATCGTTTAACATTCTTGTCAAGAGGATTCGGACCCTAGTCACGCCCCGCGGGGGGCGCAAGTTTCCCTGCGGGCGGGATGCATCGCCACTCGAACGGCAGGGCCTTCGCTACGGGCGAGGGCCCCTGCCCACGGGCTGCTGGGGACCGCAAACCGACGGAGGATCCATGAGGCCACGCATCCGGATGCACGGCACGACCGTTCTCGCGATACTCGCGTTCGCGGTGCTTCCGCTTCGGCTGGGCGCGCAGAGTGCGCCCCAGGTCGCGCGCTCGG
Organism: Candidatus Palauibacter poriticola; assembly: GCA_012270965.1. Lineage (GTDB taxonomy): Bacteria > Gemmatimonadota > Gemmatimonadetes > Palauibacterales > Palauibacteraceae > Palauibacter > Palauibacter poriticola. The sequence goes on along the minus strand of JAAXHJ010000070.1, from coordinate 9,732 downwards.
CGGACGGGGTCGTCGTCGCGGCGCAGCCTCTGGCCGCGACCGCGGGCGCGCGGATGCTGGAACTCGGAGGGAACGCCGCGGATGCGGCCGTTGCCGCCGCGTTCGCGATCTCCGTGGTCGAACCGAGCATGAACAGCATCGGCGGACGGAACCAGATCCTCATTCGGACACCCGGCGGCGGGGTCGCGGGCATCGATGGGACGACATCGGTCCCGCTGGGCTACGACCCGGCCACGGCGCCCCGCGCCGCCTACGGTTACGCGACCGTCGGGGTGCCCGGATCGGTCGCCGGCCTCATGCGCCTGCACGAGGAATACGGGTCCCTCCCGCTAACCACGATCATGGCCCCGGCGATCGATTACGCGGCGCACGGGTTCCGGCTGTTGCCCGGCGAAGCGCGGCGCCAGGCCGGATCGCGCGACCAGGTGGCGGAGTCCGAAGGCGCCCGGCGCTACTACCTGAAGGCGGACGGGTCGCCCTATCTCCCCGGCGACCGGCTCGTGCAGTCCGACATGGCCGCGACGCTGCGGGCGATTGCCCTCGGCGGCGGCGATGCCTTCTATCGGGGAGAGATTGCGGGCCGCATCGCCGACGACATGGCGGCGAACGGCGGCTTCCTGACGCGCGACGCGCTGGCGGCCTACGAGGCGGAGGACTCGCGCATCGTGCGCGGATCCTACCGAGGGTTCGAGATCGTCGGTTCCGACATCCCGGCCTCCGGCGCGATCGCGATTCTCGCCCTCCAGATCGCCGAGGGGTTCGATCCCGAGAGCATGAGCGGCGAGGCGTGGGCTTCCGTCATCGCCCAATCGCTCGCCCTCGCCATGATGGAATACCGTCGTCCGAGTTCGGACTCCTCCGCCGTGCGGGTGACGTCGAAGTCCTTCGCCCGTCAGTTGGCGGAGCAGGTCAGGGTGCCCGCGGAGGCCGCCATGGAGTCCGACGCGAAGTTCCGGGGGGCCGCGGCCTCGGGTTCATGGTCCGCCTCGGCCGCGGGTTCACGGTCCGCCGCCGCGCCTTCGTGGTACGGCGACGGAGGTCGAGCGCCGGTGCTGCCGTCGGAGGACGGCCACACGACGCACCTTTCCGCCGCCGATGGAAACGGCATGGCCATCGCGCTCACGCAGACCATCGGCCCCGGCATGGGCGCGAAGGTCGCCACGCCCGGACTCGGCTTCCTCTACGCGGTGACGCTGGGCGGCTACTTGGGGATCAGCGAGCCCGGCGAGCGCGCGCGGTCCGGCATCACGCCGTTCATGGTCCTCGACGACGGCGAGCCGTTCCTCGTCTTGGGCGCCGCCGGCGGCATCCGGATCATCTCGGCGGTCGTCCAAGCCGTGACCCGGGTCGTCGATGACGGGCTGGCGCTACCGGCCGCCCTCGCGGCGCCGCGGGTGCACCCCGACATGGGGCCTGACGGGCTCGCGGGCTTCTCCGTGGAAGCGGGCCCCGAGGACGGCTGGTCCGGAACCTCGGTGGAGGAATTCCGGGAGATGGGATTCGAGATCACGCCCACGCCGCGGCAGGGCGCGTTCGGGCGCATCCACGGTCTGCAGTACGATGCCTCCACGCGCACCTGGGTCGGGGCCGCCGACCCCGACTGGGAGGGCGCCGCCGTCGCGCCCCGCCCGGCCGGGCCAACGGGCGGTCGAAACTAGCCGGGGGCCCGGCGCTCGGCTGGCGAACCGACTTCTCCCGGCCGGCGGGCCGACTTCTCCCGGCCGGCGGGCCGACTTCTCCCGGCTGGCGAACCGACTTCTCCCGGCTGGCCGACCGGTCTCTAGTCTCGCTGCATCCCGGGGCAGCCGGCGGCCTCCGCCACGGCGCGCGCGATCAGCACCTGCGCGAGGTGGAGGCGGTACTCTGAACTCGCGTTCTCATCCGCCGGAGGCGTCTCCAGTTCCGACACCTTCGACGCGGCCGCGAGGATCTGCGCCTTCTCGGACGCACCGGCCAAGGCCGCTTCGACGCCCGGTGCCCGCAGTGGCGTGCCGCCCATGTTCGTGAGTCCGATCACGGCACCCGCGATGCCGTCCTCGGTCCAGTTCACGACCGCGGCCACGCCGACGATGGCCCAGTCCTGCGCGCGGCGCTGGAACTTCCGGTAGGCGCTGCCCCAGCCCTCCCGCTTCGGCACCCGGACGCCCGTCACGATCTCCCCATCCGCCGCAGCCGACATGAACGGGCCGACGAAGAAGTCCGCCGCCGCGACCGAGCGCTCGCCATCGCGCCCGGCGAGGGTGACCTCGGCATCGAGCGCGAGCAGCGCCGCCGGTAGATCCGAGGCCGGATCCGCGTGCGCGACGGAGCCGCCGAGCGTGCCGCGGTGCCGGACCTGAGGATCGCCGATCCCCTCCGCCACCGTCGCGAGGAGGCCGCTGCCGCCTGTGAGTTCGGACGCGCCGGCCACTTCGTGATGCGTCGTCAGGGCGCCGATGACGACCGAGTCCCCATCCGAACGCACGCCGCGCAGCTCTTCGAGACCGCCGATATCGACGAGCAGCGAGGGCCGCGCGAGTCGCAGCCGCATGAGCGGGAGCAGCGAGTGTCCGCCGGCAAGCGGCCGCGCGTCCTCGCCGCCCTGGGCGAGCAGGCTCAGCGCCTCATCGAGAGACGATGCGCGCTCGTAGTCGAAAGACGCGGGAATCATTCCTCACCTCCCTGGGCCGCCCGAATCGCTCGCCAGACCCGCTCCGGACTCGCCGGCATCGGGACGTCCGTCACGCCGAGGTGCGAGAGCGCATCCACGATCGCGTTGATCACCGCCGGGGCCGACCCGATCGTGCCCGCCTCGCCGATCCCCTTCACCCCCATGGGGTTCGAGGTGCTCGGGGTCACGGTTCGATCCGTCTCGAACGACGGGAACTCCGCCGCGGACGGCACGAGATAGTTGACCATCGACGCCGTCTCCAGCGTCCCGTCCTCCGCATACGTCGCCTCCTCGTACAGCGCCGCCGCAATCCCCTGCGCCACGCCGCCGTGTACCTGCCCGTCCACGATGACGGGGTTGATCACTGGCCCGCAGTCGTCCACCGCGATGTAGCGGACGAGATCCACGGCACCGGTCTCCGTATCCACCTCGACGACGGCCACGTGTGTGCCGAAGGGGAAGGTGAAGTTCGGCGGATCGTACACGCAGCTCGCCTCGAGCCCGGGCTCGGAGTCCTCCGGCAGGCTGTGGGCCGTCCACGCCGCGAACGCGAGTTCCGGCATCGACTTCGTGCGGTCGGGCACCCCCTTCACCGAGAAGGTCCCCGCCTCGTACTCCAAGTCCTCCGGCGCCACTTCGAGCAGGTGCGCCGCGAGCCCTCTCGCCTTGTCAACGACCCGGCCGCACGCGTTGTGCACCGCGACGCCCGCCACCGCGAGGCTGCGGCTCCCATAGGTGTTCATCCCGTGCGGCGCCACGTGCGTGTCGCCGTGGAGGACCGTGACGTCCTCGTACGGAATCCCGAGGGCGTCCGCCGCGATCTGCGACCAGGAGGTCACGTGCCCCTGCCCGTGCGGCGAGCTGCCCGTCACGACCTCCGCCTTACCGGTCGGCAGCATGCGCACCGTCGCCGCGTCCCAGCCGCCGGCGCCGTACTTGAGCGAGGCGAGCACCTGCGAGGGCGCGAGTCCGCAGATCTCCACGTAGGAGGAGAACCCGACGCCGGTCTGCCTGCGGCCACCCCCGGCTCTGCGCTCCGCCTGGTCGCTCCGGAACCCGTCGTAGTCCAGCAGTTCCAGCGCCCGGTCGAGCGCGGGCTCGTAGTCGGCCGAGTCGAAGGCGAGGCCGCCCGGGCTCTGCACCATGTCACCGGCCGGGAGGAAGTTGCGGCGCCGAATCTCCGCCGCGTCCACGCCGACTTCGCGCGCGAGCGCGTCGATCACCCGCTCGATGGCGTAGGTGGCCTCGGGCCGGCCGGCGCCCCGGTAGGCGTCCGTCGGGGTCGTGTTCGTGAACACGCCGGTACACTCGAAGTGATACGCCTCTCCGCCGTAGCAGCCGCAGTAGAGGAAGGCGCCCAGGAGCGGGACCCCCGGCGCCACGAGCTGCAGGTAGGCGCCCATGGCCGCGAGGATGTGGACGCGGTATCCGAGAATCTTGCCGTCGGAGGTCGCCGCGATCTCGATCTCCTGGACCTGGTCCCGGCCGTGGATCGTGGCGAGGTATCCCTCGCTCCGGCCCGCCACCCATTTGACCGGCTTGCCCAGGCGGCGCGCGAGGGCGATGCAGAGTGCCTCTTCCGCGTACACGTTCAGCTTCGATCCGAAGCCGCCGCCCACGTCGGGAGGCGCAATGACCCGGATCTGGCCCTCGGGGATGCCGAGGGTGAGCGCGAACAGGACCTTCGCCACATGTGGGATCTGCGTCGTGGACCACACCGTGAAGTCGCCCGTCGAGGGGACGGACTGCGCGACGACGGCGCGCGGCTCCATCGCGTTCGGGATCAGCCGCGGCTGCGTGTAGCGCTCGGCGACCACGACATCCGCCTTCGCAAAGGCCGCGTCCACGTCACCGTTGGTCAGCGCCCAAGTGTAGCTCTTGTTGTCATCGAACGACTCGTGCACGCGCGGCGCGCCGTCGGCCAGCGCCGCCTCCACGTCCACGACCGCCTCCAGCACCTCGTAGTCGACCTCCACCAGCTCCGCCGCGTCGAGCGCCGCGTTGCGGCTCGTCGCGACCACGACCGCCACCGCGTCGCCCACGTAGCGCACCACATCCTGCGCCACCGGCCAGTGGTCGGGGATCCTGATGTCGTCGGTCACGGGCCACGCCATGGGCAGTCCCGCAGCCCATTCGTCGGCGAGGTCGGCCCCACTGAGCGCGGCCACGACGCCCTCCGCGGCCGCGGCGGCGGAGACATCCACCGAGTTGATGCGGGCCGAACCGTGCGGGCTCCGCACGAGCGCCGCATGAAGCATGCCGGGTAGCGTGAGACCTTCCAGAAACTGGCCCTGCCCCGTGAGAAGCTTGGGATCCTCTTTCCGGGGAACCCCGCCGCCGACGTATTTCTCAGCCGTCGCCACGTTCTCTCTCCTCGCCTAAGAGCCCATGTCGTCGGCGGCCGCGAGCACCGCCTTGACGATGTTGTGGTAGCCGGTGCACCGGCAGAGGTTGCCCTCCAGCGCGAGCCGGACCTCCTCCTCCGTCGGGGCCGGGTTCTCATCCAGGTATCCCACCGCGGCCATCATCATCCCCGGCGTACAGAACCCGCACTGCAGGCCGTGGTTCTCGTGGAACGCCTTCTGGACCGGGTGCCAGTCGCCGTTGCTCGCGAGCCCCTCGACGGTGGTCACGGCCGCCCCGTCCGCCTGGACGGCGAGCACGGTACACGACTTCACCGACTGACCGTTCATCAGAATCGTGCAGGCGCCGCACGAGGACGTGTCGCAGCCCACGTTGGTGCCGGTCAGCTCGAGTTGTTCGCGGATGAAATGAACGAGGAGGGTGCGGGACTCGACATCCGCTTCGTGTCGGACGCCGTTCACGGTCATGGAGACGCGCTTCATGCGGCCACTCCTGATCCTGTGCCGGCGGAGGCGCCGGCGGAGCTCCCGGAACGGGACTCATCCGGCCGCCCGTCGGCCGGGGGGATTCAGTCTAGAACGGGCCGCGGGGCCGGGGCAACAGGGCCGGGTGCGGGAGTCGCAGGGAGTGGTTAACGGGCGGCGCCCGGCGGTGCCGCGTCGAGGGTGAGGGCGACGCGGAAGCCTGTGCCGCCGCCGACCTGGGGGTGGGCGTGGCGCTCTTCGGCGGTGGCCAGAATGCTGCCGCCGCTGCGCCACGCCGAGCGCACGGTCCAGCGGAAGTAGCTGAACGCGCCGCCCCGCCAGGTGGGGCGCAGGCAGCGGCCCTCGCTCCAGTGACGGGACGCTTCGCGGACCGGCGAGCCGTCGGCAGGAACCTCTTCGTAGGTAGCGGTCCAGCAGTCGGCCGCGAGTTCGGACACGTTGCCGAGCATGTCGTGCAACCCCCACGGATTCGGCGGCAGCGATCCCGCGGGCGCGGTCGACCCCACCTCCCATTCGAGTCCGCATTCCTCGCACACCGCGTGTCCGCGCCCGACCTCGTCTCCCCACCAGCGGGCGGTCGTCGTCCCGGCGCGGGCGGCGTATTCCCACTCGGCGCTGCTCGGCAGCCGGTACGGGCGGGCGGTCACCTCCGCCAGCCAGGCGAGGTACATCTCGGCGTCGAGATAGGAGACGTGGATCACGGGACGGCCGCCCCGTCCCCATCCCCTGTCCGTGGGCCGGTAGTCGCATCCCCCGGCCGCCACGCAGCGGTCCCACTCGTCGAACGTCACTTCGTACTTGCCGATGGCGAACCGGTGTCCGAACTCGATCTGCACGCGGGGACGCTCCCGCTCCCGGCTGAACTCCGGCCGATCCGGCTCCCTGTCCAGCCCCAGACGCCGGTCCTCGCCCTCGGCCCGTCCCATCACGAACCCGCCCGGCGGCATTTCCACCATGATGGGACAGAGGTCGCAGTCACTGAACTCGCGCAGGCCCGCCGGGTTGGGCTCCGGGGGACGCCGGGGCGGGGCCGCCGCCGCGGCGGCGGACGATTGTCTGGACCCGCCACGCAGGACCGACCCGATCCGAGGGGGCGGGCTCCCCCCGGCGAGCCCGCGGCCGTCGCGGCCACCCGATCCGCCCGCCACCGCCGCGTCCGTCCCGACTTCATAGAGCGACACCCGGATCTCCCCCGTCTCCAGCACCGGCCGCACCGCGACCAGCCGCGACGGCGACGCGAATCCGACGGGGATGGCGGGGATGTCGAGCGTCCCCTGGTATCCGCCTCCGGCTCCCATCACGTCGATGACCTCTGGAATAAGGCCACCCGTCCGCCGCGACACCCACCTCCCTCCCTCCGGATCGGGCGTGAAGCCGACGATGGGCGACAGCACCTCCTCGTACCCGGTGGCGTCGACCACTTTCCCGGCCGTTACTCCGCACTGCCGCATGAGGCTCCCGTACGGGCCCGGGCCGAACGAGAGCGACGCCATCGCCATCTCACGCGTGACGGGGATCGCCGGGGCCGCCGCACGCCGCACGCTGGCGAAGACCGCTCCCCGCGCGTAGCCGTCGATCCGGAACCCGTCCCCGTTCACGAACCAGAGCGTGTCGCCGCGGCTCGCCCACACCACGTCCGGCGCGAACACCTTCGGGGCGGGCATGGACGCGCACGGCAGTTCCATGAGCGACAGTTCCCGCCGCACGACGTGGACCGGTTCGGCTCCGCGCGAGGTGTGCACCGCCAGCGTTTGGTCCATCGACATGTCCGCCGTGGCCGAACCCACGGTCGCGAACCATTCCGCCGCCCCGCCCTCGCCGACCGCGAACCCGGGTCCCCAGTAGCTCGCCGGAAGCCGCTCCTCCCCCGCGAACTCTCCGTCCCGGGACCAGCGGCTGAGCACCCCCCGTCTCGCGTCGAGCGCCACGAGCGTCCCCTCCGGCGCCAGCGTCAGCGCGGACACCCCACGAAACTCGCCCGGACCCTCTCCCGCCCGTCCCAATGCCTCCACGAAGGCCCCCGCGCCGTCGAACACGGCGACCCGCGCGCCCGTCATGTCCGCGACGTAGATGCGTTCGGCCGCCGGATCCGCGACCACGCCCCAGGGGAGCGCCGTGAGCGCGCTGTCCGGGGTCGTGAGATCGGCGATGTGCACCGCCCCGCCCGCGAACGGCGCGTCGGCGGACTCGTTGTCGGAAATCGCCACCCCTGCCGAGTCGCGGGGCGAGTGGCCCCCGAGACCCTCCTCCGGCCCCGGGGCGCAGGCGCCGGTCGCAAGGAGGAGACCGGCGGCGACGAGCGTCGGAGGCCGCATGGGCGCGTTACGCCGCATCCCGCCGGCCGCTCGCGTACTGCAGCGCGAGCCAGGCGATCGACGCCACGCCGAGGATCAGGAAACCGACGATGGACGAGCCCAGGGCGACTTGGATCCCGCCCCACGCCAGCCCCGCGTTTACCTCCCCCGCCCGCGAGATGGCTTCCGCCGCCACCCAGACGCCGACCAGCGATCCGAGGACGCCGAGGCACGCGGCTAGGGCACCCAGAACCAAGATGGAATGGATGCGCAGATCCGCCGCCGGCGCACCGGCCGACCGAAACTGGTCGAGCGTCGCGCGCCCGATCTGTACGAGCATCAGGATGAGGACGATCCAGATCGGATACTGGATGAACCCGAGTGATTCGAGGAAGGACATCGTTACCTCCGTCTTGGTGAGGTGGATGAGGGCCGCGAGGCGAAGAAGGCCGATATGCGGTGCTCCATCGTCTCGTCGTCGATCAGGCGCGGGGTGATCGCGAGCCAGCCGAAGAGTCCGAAGATGGCCGCACTCAACCCGAGCGCGGCGAAGGAAACGAAGCGGCGAATGGCGTCCCACATGGCGGGCGCCGCGAAGCCTTCGGCTTCGAGCGCTCCGAAGGCGGCGTATCCCTCCCGGGCGGCGCCCAGCGCCCCGAGGGCGACGGCGAGCACGATGAGCCCGAGCTGCCGCTCCCACAACCGGCGTCGCGGTTCCGGCCGCAGGTCGCCATCGATCCAGAGACGCTTGGCGGCTCGGGTCCAGTTCGCGGCGAGAAGGGCGACCACGAGGACCTGGGGCCAAGCGAGGACCGCCGCTGAGCCGAGTGGGCCCGACCCAGCGATCCCGATGCACGCGACCGCCCCGGCCAAGCCCGTGGCCACGAAGATGCCGAGACGTTCCGCCCGGTCGATCCACCCCGCTCCCCGCGCCCAGCGGCCCAGAGGGGGCCCATGCTGCGCTTCGAGCTGCGCAAGCGTCTCCGTGCCGGGGACGATCCGGCGGAGGGCGGCGCGGCGCGCCTGCGCGGGTCCGTATCCGCGACGCTCCAGTTCCGCCTGCAGCGCCTCCGCGTCGGCGTCGACTTCCTCCAGCAGATCGAGGCGGCGGCGCGGCGACACCGTAAGATTCCGTTCGAGGCCGGCCAGGGGGTGTTCAGGCCGCATGGGTTCCCCCGAAGAGTTCGAGCAGCACGCGAAACTGCCGCTCGAGTTGCGCCGCCCCCGCCGTCAACTCGGCTCGACCAGCGTCGGTGAGTTCGTACGTCTTCCGCCGCCGGCCCTCCCCGTCCCACTTGCCGCGCACGTGCCCGTCCGTCTCGAGCCGGTGCAGAATGGGGTATAGCGTCCCGTGTCGAAACGAGAAGGCGCCCCCCGTCCGTTCCTCCACGGAGAGCGCAATCTGGTAGCCGTGCGCGGGTCCTCGCTCCAAGACCGCGAGCACGAGCAGCTCGTTGATTCGCTTCGAGAGCGTGACCCGCACCATCCATCTCCACGTCAAGGGACCACGTCCATCACGAACCGACCGCCGAGGCATGATATAAAGATCGTCTTTATATCGCAAATCTGTATACGAAGACGATCCCGGACGGGGCGTCGCGGGCGCGGCGGCACGGGCTGCGCCGGTGGGCGTCTCGGGCGCGGCGGCAGGAATCACGGGCTGCGCCGGCGGGCGTCACGGGCTGCGGCGGCGGGGCGACACGGGCGCGGCGGCGGGGCGACACGGGCGCGGCGGCGGGGCGACACGGGCGCGGCGGCGGGGCGACACGGGCGCGGCGGCGGGCGACACGGGAGGCGCTGAAGTGGCCTCGGTCGCGGGTACCCCCGACCGAGCCGGTCCGCAACATTGGGGACCGGCGGCCGGATCTCGCGGTCTTCAACCCTCCGCTGCCCAGCGACGAGATCGACAAGACGAATGTATACGACGTGCATCTTCTGC
>JAAXHJ010000080.1:42529-42651 GCA_012270965.1 Candidatus Palauibacter poriticola | reverse complement strand
ACACCGGGAATTCCGCTCGCCTCTACCCTCCTCTAGCCATGCAGTATCGGGTGCAGTGCACGGGGTTGAGCCCCGGCATTTCACACCCGACTTACGAGGCCGCCTACGCGCCCTTTACGCCC
>JAAXHJ010000080.1:0-42377 GCA_012270965.1 Candidatus Palauibacter poriticola | reverse complement strand
CTCCCGTAGGAGTCTGGGCCGTGTCTCAGTCCCAGTGTGGCTGATCACGCTCTCACGTCAGCTACCCGTCATAGCCTTGGTAGGCCATTACCCCACCAACAAGCTGATAGGCCGCGAGCTCATCCGAAGGCGCCAGCATAGAAGAGGCCGGCTTTCACGTCGGGCATCCACTCCCGACGCTGTACGCGGTATTAGTCCAGGTTTCCCTGGGGTATCCCCCACCCCCGGGCAGATCGCTCACGTATTACTCACCCGTTCGCCGCTCTACTGAGTTCCCGAAGGAACCGTTCTCGCACGACTTGCATGTGTAAGGCACGCCGCCAGCGTTCGTCCTGAGCCAGGATCAAACTCTCCATATGAGAATTTGGGTTGAGCGCGCCGCGGCCGAAGCCGGGCCGGCGCTCGGTACCTGGTTGAACGCAGAGCGCCCCGTCCGGTCGGGAGACCGTCGGGGGTCACGTTCGGAAATCACTTTGGTTTCCCATCGAGCCACGAGAAGTGATGCCCGCGGCTCTCGATCGGGCCCACAAGTCACTCACACCTTCTTGTCAAAAAGCATCGCGGAAGGACGCTCCTCCCGCGAGGATCCCAAGGCTACCGAACCGCGGGCAGCTTGTCAACGTCCGTCGCGACGGTGCGAAGTTCGCCTCGCGAGACGACGGAGATGCGGAGGGGTGAGCGACGGGATTTGAACCCGCGACCTCCAGGGCCACAACCTGGCGCTCTGACCACCTGAGCTACGCCCACCACGTCGTTCGCGCCCCGTCGCGGGGCGGCGAGCGCGACAATCTAGAGGGAGGGCGCGTTTCTTGCGAGTCGCCCGGGGACGGGCGGTGAGTGGGCTGGGCTTCGGCAGGGTGCGGCGGCGCGGTCTCCGTGGTAACGTGCCTCTCTTGTGGCGAGGAAACCACGGGAGTGACCGGCGCGTACGAGCGAGCGATGACCGAACAGCCGAACGAACCCGGCCGCGGCGGCCCCGAGGGCCCGGTACCGCCGTACGCCGTCGTGCCGCTCGTCGCGGCTCCGCCCCAGCCGCCGGCCGAACAGCCGCCCGATACCGGCGACCGGTACACGAACGGGGTCGGCTTCGCCCTCTGGTGTTGCGCCCTCGTCGGTGCGTGCGGAATCCACCGGTTCTATCTGGGGATGTATTTCACGGGCATCCTCTGGCTGCTCACGCTGGGTCTTTTCGGCATCGGCCAGTTCTTCGACCTCTTCCGCATGAAGCGGCTCGTGCGGACGGCGAACATCCGCGACGGGTACCTTCCCCACCCGCGTCTCGCCAAGGCCGCCGAACCCTCCGCCCCGTCGCGGCAGCTCGCTCCGGCGGACACCAGGCAGCAGATCCTGCTCAAGGCGGCGCAGGCGAACGGCGGAATGCTGACCGTGACGCAGGGCGTCCTCGCCTCGGGACTGGGCTTCGACGAGGTGGAGGAGGCCCTGCGGGAAATGGTCGTAAAGGGGCACGTGGACGTGGACAACGCGGCCGACAGCGGCGTGATCGTGTACCGTTTTCCGGGCTTGGCCGGCCCCTTCAAGTGACGAGCCGTCCCCTCCCGCATTCCTCCGAACTCCCGCCCGCTTCCCTCGAGGGGTGGTATGTCCTCCATCAATCGGTCGAACTCGACTGGGCCGGCCTCAAGGGCGCGGATCCGGTGGAGGCCCGGGAGGCGCTGAGGAGCTTGGCCGCGCTGGCGGAGAGGTGGTCCGCCGCGTCGGAGCCGGGCTGGTCCGGGGTCTACCGCGTCGCGGGTGGCGGGATCGACTTTCTCGTCCTCCATTTCCGGGACACGTTCGACCGCCTCATCGAAGCGGTGCGCGAACTGAAGCTCTCCGCCTTCGGCGACCACGCCCTCGTCCGCGACGAGTACCTGTCCGTGGTGGAGTTGGGTCTCTACGCCCTGACTCGGGAACTTTCCGGGCGGATCGATCCGGGAGACCGCGAGGCGTGGGACGCCGCCCTGGCGGAGGCCCTCGCGGAGGAGCGGCGCAAGGGATATGTGCGGCGCCGGCTCGAGCCGAGGCAGCCGGAGCACATGCCATACGTGTGCCATTACCCGATGGACAAGCGGCGCAACCCGGGGCAGAACTGGTACGCGCTCTCGCTGGAGGAGCGGGCGGGGCTGATAGCCGCGCACGGCCGGTTGGGGCGGCGCTTCGCGGGCCGCGTGGTTCAGGTGATCAGCGGGTCGATGGGCCTCGACGACTGGGAATGGGCCGTGACGCTGTGGGCGGAGGATCCACTGGAGTTCAAGGCGATTATCAGCGAGATGCGCTACGACGCGGCGAGCGCGGAGTACGCGGAGTTCGGTCCCTTCGTGGTCGGCAAGCGGATGGCCGGGGCCGAGTTCGAGGGTCTGCTCCCGTCCGTGGCGGCGCCATGAGCGCCGGGATGGGGGGGACCGTGGGCGCTCCGGGCCGTGACGGGGCCGGATCGGGCCCCCCTTCTCCCGTAGCGCTGTCGCGGAAGCTCTCGATTCCCGACGTCATCGCCGTGGCGCGTGGAGCTTCGCCCGTGAGCGAGCTGGAAGGGGACGCGCGCGAGCGGGTGGAGGCGAGCCGGGACACCGTGGTGGAGGCGCTCGCGCGACCCGGGGCCCGGATCTATGGAATCACCACGGGCTACGGAGCGCTCGCCGACGCCCGCATCGCGGCACCGGACGCGGCCCGGCTGTCGTGGAACCTCATCCTCAAGTGCGCGACGGGGACGGGTCCCCCGCTGCCCGAGGACTGGGTGCGGGCGATGCTGCTCGTGCGGGCGAACTCGCTCGCCCTGGGCGCTTCGGGCGTGCGCCCGGTGATCATCGACACGCTGGTCCGGATGCTGAACCGGGGGGTCACGCCCGTGGTTCCGGGGAAGGGTTCGCTCGGGGCGAGCGGCGACCTCGCCCCGCTCGCGCACATGGCGGCGGTCGCGACCCGTTCCTCCGCTGCGGATCCGGCCGGCGACCCCGGCGAGGAATCGGCGGCATTCAGCGGCGAGGCGTGGTTCGAGGGCCGGCGCATGGACGGGGCGAGCGCGATGGCCGCGGCCGGCATCTCCCGCCCGGGCTTGGAGGCCAAGGAGGGGCTGGCGCTGACGAACGGGACGACGATGATGGTCGCGGGCGCGGCGCTCCAGCTCCACGACGCCCGACGTCTGCTCCTTCACGCGGAGCTGGCGGCGGCGCTGAGCTTCGAGGGGCTGCTGGCACGTTCGGCCGCGCTGAACCCGGCGCTGCACGAGGCGAACAACCAGCCGGGGCAGATCGGAACCGCAGCGAGGCTTCGGTCGATCCTCTCCGGGAGCGCGCTCCTCGATGCGGACGCGGAGCGGGTACAGGATGCCTACAGCCTGCGCTGCACGCCCCAGGTCATCGGCCCGGTTCACGACATGGTCGCCTTCCTGTGGGGGCGGGTGGAGGCATCGCTCAACGCGGTGTCGGACAATCCGTTGGTCTTTCCCGCCAAGGAACGGGATCCGGGCGCCGTTGTGTCGGGCGGCAACTTCCACGGCGCGGGGCCGGCCTTGTGGCTCGACGCGCTGGGGATCGCGCTCACCGATGTGGCGAGCCTGTCGGACCGGCGCGTGTTCCGCATGCTGACGCCGGAACTCTCCGCCGGGCTTCCCGCCATGCTCGTGGAGTCTCCGGGGTTGCACGGCGGCTTGATGTCGGTCCAGTACACGGGGGCGGCGCTCGTGTCCGACAACAAGACGCTCTCGCACCCGGACTCCGTCGACTCGATTCCGACGAGCGCGAACCAGGAGGACCACGTGAGCATGGGAGCCAACGCGGCCCGGCATACGCGAGAGATCCTCGACAACACGCGTACGGTGCTCGCGATCGAACTGCTCGGCGCCGCCCAAGCCGTCTACCTCCGCCCCGGGGGCCGGGACCGATTGGGGGCGGGCACGCGGGCCGTGTACGAGACCGTGCGCGAGTGCGTGCCGCCCGTCATCGAAGACCGCTCCCTGGCGGCGGACGTCGCGCGCCTGGAGGCGGCGATCGACGATGGGAGGCTGGAACGGGCAGCTGCGGACGCGTTGGGCGATCTCTGGCCCCGCGCGCCGCTCTGAGCCGCGGGTGGCTCCTCTGCGAGCCGAACGTGAGCGAGGGGCGGGATCCACGCCGGATGGCTCGCTTCGCGGCCGCGGTCGAGGAGGCTCGCGGCGTGGAACTGCTACACACGTCGGCCGACCCGGACCACCATCGCATGGTGCTCGCCTTCCGGGGCGCCCCGGCGGCGGTCGTCCGCGCGACGTCGGCGCTCGCGGCGGCGGTGTACGCGGAGGTCGATCTTCGGCGGCACCGGGGACGGCATCCCCGGATCGGCGCTCTGGACGTCGTTCCCTTCGTGCGCGGCCCGGGCTGTCCCGAGGCTGATGCGCTCCGGGCATCCCGCTCCTTCGGCGTGTGGACCGCGCGGCGCGGCGTTCCGGTCTTCTTCTACGAGCGGGCGGCGACGACCCCGGGGCGGGCTTCCCTCCCCCGTGTCCGGTCCGGGCAGTTCGAGGGTCTGGCCGCGAAGTTGTCGCGCCGCGAGTGGCGGCCGGATCTCGGTCCTGCGGCGCCCCATCCGGCGCTGGGCGCCGTCGCCGTCGGCGTGCGGGAGCCGCTCGTACGTTTCAACGTGAACTTGGACGCGGCGGATCCGGGACCGGCGCGGCGCATCGCGGCGGCGATCCGGGAGTCGGACGGCGGGATCCCCCACGTCCGGGCGCTCGGCATCCCGCTCCGGCGGCGGGGGCTGACGCAGGTATCGATGAACCTGGTCCGCTACGCGGTGACCGGGATCGAAACCGTGTACGAGCATGTCGCCGAAGGAGCGCGGGCGGAGGGAGTGGCGCTCGCGGGATGCGAGTTCATTGGTCCGGTGCCCGCCAAGGCCCTTCGCGGCCTCGACCTTGCGCTGCTGGACGCGGACCTCGCGCCGGACCAGGTATTGGAGTTGCCGGAGACCGGAGAGGGAGGAGAGGCATGAAACCGGCCGGACCGATCCGGGCACCGAGGGGAACGACGCTCTCCTGCAGGGGATGGCACCAGGAGGCGGCCCTCCGGATGCTGATGAACAACCTCGACCCGGACGTGGCGGAGCGTCCGGGGGACCTCATCGTATACGGGGGCGCGGGCAAGGCGGCGCGCGACTGGTCGGCGTACGCCAAGATCGTGGAGACGCTCCGCCGGCTGGAGAACGACGAGACCCTTCTCGTGCAAAGCGGAAAGCCGGTCGGCGTGTTCCGCACCCACGGCGAAGCGCCGCGCGTCCTCATCGCGAATGCCCACCTCGTCCCCCGCTGGGGAGATATCGACGAGTTTCGGCGTCTCGATGCGCTGGGGCTAACGATGTACGGGCAGATGACCGCGGGTTCGTGGATCTACATCGGCACCCAGGGGATTCTCCAGGGGACGTACGAAACGTTCGCCGAACTCGCCCGGCAGCACTTCGGGGGCTCCCTCGCGGGACGGCTCGTGGTGACCGCCGGGCTGGGGGGGATGGGGGGTGCCCAGCCGCTGGCCGCGACGATGAACGGGGCGGTTTTCCTGGGGGTCGAGGTCCGCGAGGACCGCATTCGCCGCCGCCTCGATACGGGCTACTGCGACCGCATGGCCACCGACCTCGACGAGGCGCTGCAGTGGCTCTCGGCCGCCCTGGACCGGCGGGAGGCGCTCTCGGTGGCCCTGCTCGGGAACATCGCCGAAGTCCTGCCGGCGCTCGCGGAGCGCGGCGTCGTGCCCGACGTGCTCACGGATCAGACCTCGGCGCACGACCTCCGGCTCGGCTACATCCCCGCGGGCCTGTCCGTGCAGGAGGCCGAGGCGTTGAGCGTCTCCGACCCGGACGCCTACGTCGAGCGCGTACTCGATTCGATGGTGGCGCACGTGTCGGCCATGCTCGCCCTCAAGGCGCGGGGGACGATCGCGTTCGATTACGGGAACAACCTCCGCGGCCAGGTGGCCGACCTGCGCGGGATGGCGGAGGCCTTCGACATCCCGGGTTTCGTGCCGGCCTTCATCCGACCCCTCTTCTGCCGGGGCGCGGGACCCTTCCGGTGGGCCGCCGTCTCCGGCGACCCCGGTGACATCGCGGCGACGGACGCCGCCGTCCTTGAGACATTTCCCGAGAAGGAGGCGCTGGGCCGCTGGATCCGCCAGGCGCGCAGGCGGGTGCGCTTCCAGGGTCTCCCCTCCCGCATCTGCTGGCTCGAATACGGAGAGCGGGCGGAGATGGGCGAGCGCTTCAACTGGCTCGTGAAGACGGGACGCGTGCGGGCGCCCATCGTGATCGGACGCGACCACCTCGACGCCGGCTCCGTAGCTTCGCCGAATCGGGAGACGGAGGGGATGCGGGACGGTTCCGACGCGATCGCCGACTGGCCGCTGCTCAACGCGATGCTCAACACCGCCTGCGGGGCAAGCTGGGTCTCGATCCACAACGGGGGCGGCGTGGGCGTCGGGTATTCCACGCACGCGGGCATGGTGTGCGTCGCCGACGGGACGGCAGCCGGCAGCCGGCGGCTGGAGCGCGTGCTCACGGCGGATCCGGGGACCGGGGTCATGCGGCACGCCGACGCGGGGTATCCGGAGGCGATCCGCACCGCCCGCGAGCGCGGGGTCGACCTTCCCATGCTCGCGTAAGCCGCCCGCTCCCCGTCATGCCGCGCCTCGCGAACATCGGCTGTCTCGCCACCTGCGCGAACCCCGCCGGCCAAGACGACATCGGGCTCATCCGGGACGCGGCCCTCGTGTGGCGGGGCGGAACGGTCCGCTGGGCCGGGCCGGCCGAGGCGCTGCCGGCGGAGTACGAAGAGGAGCCCGCCTGGGACGCCGCCGGAGGGCTCGTCATTCCCGGACTCGTGGATGCGCACACGCACCTCGCCTTCGGCGGCTGGCGGGCGGGCGAGTTCTCCGACCGGCTCCGGGGCCGCGACTATCTGGAGATCGCCGAGGCGGGAGGCGGGATCGCCTCCACCGTACGGGCCACGCGCGCGCTCGACGAAGAGGCTCTCTTCGACCGCGCGAAGCGGTTTCTGACCGGGATGGGTTCCCTCGGGATCACGACGGTCGAGGCGAAGAGCGGGTACGGGCTGGATCTCGAGTCGGAACTCCGGCTCCTGCGGGTGTACCGTCGACTCGACGAGGTAGGACCGACCCGGATGGTTGCGACCTGCCTCGCCGCGCACGTCGTCCCTCCGGAATGGGCCGCGGACCGGGAGGGCTACGTAAGGCTCGTCACGGAGGAGATCCTGCCGGCCGTGGCGGAGGAGGGCTTGGCCGATTTCTGCGATGTGTTCGTCGAGGACTCCGCGTTCTCGGCCGACGAGGCGCGGCGGATCTGCGAACGAGGCTGCGAGCTGGGGCTACGGCCGAAACTCCACGTGGACCAGCTCTCCGGGGGTGGCGGGGCGGAACTCGCGGCCTCTCTCGGGGCCGTGTCGGCGGACCACTTGGAGTACGTGTCGGAAGCCGGCATCGAGGCACTCGCGGCAGCCGGTGTCGTCGGGGTCACGCTTCCCCTCGCCGGCCTCTACCTGAACCAAGCTCCGCCCCCGGCCCGGGCGCTCATCGACGGGGGCGTCGCGGTGGCGGTGGCGAGCGACTTCAATCCCGGCACGGCACCGTCCTATCACCTTCCCTTCGCCATGACGCTGGCGTGCGCGCGGCAGCGCATGACGCCCGCCGAAGTGCTCAAAGGCGCGACGCGCCACGCGGCCCGAGCCCTCGGGCGCGAAGGCGAAGTCGGGTCGCTGGAGCCGGGATCCGCGGCGGATTTCGCGGTCATCGATGCCCCGGACGTGGAGCACTGGCTCTACCACCTGCGGCCCAACGCGTGCGTCGCCGCGGCGAGGGGCGGCGAGATCCGGCACGGAGTCCTCCGGTAGGCGTAGGGATCGGCTGCCGTGCCCGAGGTCAGGCAGCCGGGGCCCGGACGGAAGCCCGGCCCGCCGCCCGTAGAGGGCAAGCGTGGTGCGGTGCCCGATGTCAGGCACCGGGGTGCGCCGCGGAGTCGAGCGCGACGGTGCCGCCGTCCAGCTTGATGACCGTACGGTTCCAGCCGCCGTCGCGCCGGCGGGTGAGGCGCAGCATCTCCGCCGCGGCGTCGAGCAGGTCCGCGGCGATGAGCCTTCCCCCGTAGCTCTCCCGGATCGTGGGCACGGGCGTGTGTCCGACGACGTGAAGGCGGGCCTCGAAGCGCTCCAAGACGGCATCGAGGTGTCTCCCGAGCGTGTCGGCGAGCACGAGGTCCCGATACCAGAGCACGCTCTCCGGTCCGAAGAAGAAATCGTACCGGCGGTAGATCTGGGCGCTATCGAGCCGGGTTTCGCGCGCAAATTCGCGCAGGAACGCTTCGTCCCGCCATCTCCTGAACAGCGGCTCCGCGATGAACGTCTCCAAGGTGTCCTGAAACTCCTCCAGCGAGGAATCGACGTATGCGGGACTCACGCCCCCGTGCGCGAACAGCAGATCCTCCAGCCGCACCAGTCCCGGCTTACCCGCGATCCAGCGTCCGAGGACGGAACGTCGCGGATCGAACAGCGTCTCGTAGGAGAGGCCGTGCAGCTCGCCGATCGTCTGTTCCTTCGGCGCCACGTAGCGGAGATCGCCCGACAGAACCATCGCTTCATGGTTGCCGAGGAGCGTGACGACCCGGCCGCCCGCCGCCAGGGCCTCCCGTTCCAGGCGGTAGACGAACCAAAGGAGACGGGTGACGTCATTCCCTCGGTCGAACAGGTCTCCCAGGAAGGCGACCGCGGCGCTCCCGCCCGTCCAGCGTAGGTCCGCGTCGATCAGTCCGGCGAGGCCGAGCAGCGAGACGACGCGGTCGAATTCGCCGTGCACATCTCCGAACACGAACACGGAGTCGTGGCCCGCGAGCTCGATATCCGGAGGGGGGGACTCGGCCCAGATCCGGGTTCGGTGAAGAGCCGCGGCCCCGCCGGCGCCGTCGGCGGGTGTCGCTCCGTATTCGAGCGTGACCGTGGGCGCCCGTACGCGGAGGCGGGCCGCGTGCGCGTATCCGGGGTCCGTCCTCCGCTCATCGACCACCCGGCCGTTAACGATCGCCCGCACCAGGCCGGGCCGCTCTTCCTCCGTCAGCCAGCGCACTTCGAGGCCCGGGCGGGCGAAGGCGACGTAGAGTCCGTACTCGCCCGCGACGTGCCAACCGGGCTGTCCCGTTCGCGGAGGAGACCCGGCCGGGGGTGCGGCGTCGCCGGAAGCGGGCAAGGAGACGCCGGTCCACGCCACCCCCGCGAGGGCGGCCGCACAGCCCAGCGGACCCCCCATCCGCCGCCGCCGACTCAGGGAATCAGCCCGTAGCGGCCGTCATCGATCCGCTCCAGCAGGCGGACGATGCGTCGGTGCATGGCCCGGATCTCCGACTCCGTGAGGCCAAGCTGGATCCGCTCCGCATCGCGCCGAACGCCGCGCCCGGGGTCGAGATTCTCCGTCGGCTCCACCTCCACGAAGTTCCCGTTCCGCAGCTCGAGCTGGACGAGGACCCCGAGTCGCGTCCGCAGCCCCTCGAGCGAGATGCCGCGAAGCCGGTCGATGGCGGAGGCCGGATAGCGGCCGAGGCGCAGATCGCGCCAGCGCGTGCCGCGGTCGCTCTCCTCGCTCGCGAACGCCACGCCGTTGTCGACGCTGAACACGCGCGGCCACGTCTCATCCATCGACTGCACGAAGTTCCCCCGGTTCGAGTCGCTGTGGCGGATGATGTAGGTGAGGAGGTTGAAGTTCCCGAGGAGACGCTCGTAGACTTCGTCCTCCTCGATTCGGTCGTCGTCGGGCAACTCCTCGGGAAGGTCGACGTTGAACATCCAGTACTGGAGCGCGACGAGGGTCATCGGCCACTCGTCGAACGTCGGTTCCGGCGGACTGGCCGCGTCTCCCGTCCGGGCGACCGTGGCCCGGACGACATCGAGGGGGAAGGCTCGGATCGCGGTGGGAGGGACGACCCATTCCCGCTCGTCGAGGAAGAGCGCTTGGACGCCGTAGGCCGCCAACTCGTAACGGGGCCGGTTGTTGAACTCATCCGCCCCCTCGCCGGCGGGGGCGTACTTGACTTGGAGCACGTGGTCGCCGGATCGCAGCGTCACGCGATAGGTGCGCTCGCCGGGAAGACCGCGCGACGGGTGTACGTCGAGGACTTGGATCTCGCCCTCGCGGAGGATCCGTTCGATCTCGGCGATGGGGAGGAGGAAGTTGGCGTCTTGGGCCGCCGCCGGGGCCGGCGCCGCAACGGCGGCCACCGCCGCGAGGAAGATTAGCAGTCCGTGGCGGGATGCAGCGCCGCTCGAACGCGGCGCGGCTTCGCGACGGGCTGCCGGGGGGCGAAACGGCCCGCCGCATCGGATCATGCCGAAGCCTCCTTCCGCGCGGAACCCGTGGGCTGCCGAAGCGGCAGGTAGACGTCGAACGTCGTCCCGCGTCCCGGTTCGCTCTCGACCGAGATGTCTCCTCCGTGCTGGTGCACGATCTGGAGCGTGATCGCGAGGCCCAGCCCCATCCCGATCCGCTCGCCCTTGGTCGTGAAGCCGGGCTCGAAGATCTCGCCGATGACGTCGGAAGGGATGCCCCGGCCCGTGTCGGCGACGCGGACGCGCGCGTGGTCCCCTTCCGCGCGCGTCCGGATCGTTAGCACGCCGCCAGCGTTCATGGCCTGGGCCGCGTTGTGCACGAGGTTCATGAACACCTGGTTGATCCGGTTCGGATGACACACCACGCGCGGCAGCTCCCCGAAGTCCCGGACGACCTCGATCTCCCTCAGCTCGTGCCCCAGAAGGGCCAGCGTGCCCTCGATCCCTTCATGAAGGTCCACGGGGCGAGCCTCGGAGGTCGTGGGCCGGCCGAAGTTCCGCAGATTCTGTACGAGGTTCGTCATCCGTTCCACCGCGATGCCGTTGGTGCGCAGCACCGACTCAGTGGCCCGCACGACGCGGCGGACCTCATCGAGTTCGTCCGGCGTGACGACCTCATCCTCGAGAATGGCTCCGAGCTTGAGAAGTGCGCGCTCGATGACGTGGTGATTGCTGTTCAGCGCCCCCAGCGGAGTGTTGAGTTCGTGCGCGATCCCCGCGACCAGCGTGCCGAGCGTCGCGAGCCGGGCCTGAGTGATCTCCCGGGCCGTCGCCCCGATCCCTTGGCCGCTCAAAGGAAGGCTTGGATCCAGCGCTGCCGGAGGCCGGCGAGTTCGTCGTTGGCCGCCTCGAGTTCGGCCATGCGCTCGGTCAGCGCGCGGAAGAGGAGGCTTCGCTCGACTCCGTTGCGGATGGCGAAGGCGAGCGCGTCGTTGTCCCACGGCTTCTCAAGGTATTGGTAGAGCCCGGCCTCGTTGATCGCCAAGATGGCGTTTTCCTTGTCTGCGTAGCCCGTGAGCAGGATCCGGGCCGCCTCCGGCCGCCTCCGGCGGGCTCGCGTAAGGAACTGCACGCCGTCGAGTTCGGGCATCATGAGGTCGGCCACGATCGCGTGCACGGGTTCCTGCTCCAGGTGGGCGAGGGCGGCGCGCGCCGACGTGAAGGGACGCACCACGTGGTCCGTTTCCAGCTCGAGGAACCCTTGGATGGCGTCGACGACCATGTCCTCGTCGTCGACGACCATCACGGTACCGGCGTCCGGTCTGATCTCACTCATGTTGGATCATGTCATCGCCAAGCCGCGAACGCGACTCGCGAGGCCGCGAAGCAGGTCGAGGCCGAGTTCGGGGTGGTCGATGAGAAGGTCGCGGAAATCCTCCCGGGTAATGCGCAGCACGCGAGTGGGCTCGACGGCGCGCGCTTCGACGAGACTCGGGTGTTCGTCGATCAACGCCCACGTCCCGAACGCCTCTCCATCGGCGATGGAAATCGATCCCTCTCCCGCCCCCTCGAGTGACACTTCGCCGTGGATCACGAGGTAGAGGGCGTCCGTCGGCTCCCCCCTGCGGATGAAGATGGCGTCCGGCCGCACCTCGACCTCCCTCGCGATGGAGGCGAGGAGCGCGAGTTGCCGGCTCTTCACGCCCGAGAGGAGATCCACGCTCTGCAGTCGAAACACCTTTTCGATCAATTCCATCTCTTCCTCGTCTCGTTCGTCCCCCGCCTGTTCGGCGTAGGTCTCCGCCCGTCGCGCCAGCCGGCGGGCCGCCAGCGCGAGCGCCGGTTCCGCGTGCGCGAAGCCATCGAGGGCCTCTCGCGTCGCGTCGCGGTCGGTTTCGAAGGAAGTCCAGAGCGCACAGCGCGCGATCCAAGCATCCTCATCGTCCCACAGCTCCCGCAGAAGCTCGCCCGCCGCGCGCGAGGGCCCGGGCGGCTCCTCCTCCGCGAGCATCGGCCCGAGGTCGGAGAAGGTGCGGTGTCCGACGGTGGTCTCGATCCATTCCAGGGCGTTCGCGCGGCGGCGCGGCCGTCCGCTCAGGAGGGCCAGGTAGCTGCGCCGCATCGGCTGTTCAGGGTATACGAGCCCAAGCCACCGAAACACACTCGTCCGCCGATCCCGCCTCGCCTCGTCGAGCGCTCGGAGGAGCAGCGTTCGAGGCATCGACGCCGGTACGCCCTCGAGCGCGGTGGCGGCGCGGGCGTAACGCAGCGACGCCTGGACCTCCCGCTCCACGGCTTCGAGCACCCTCCCCGCCGGAAAGGCGAGATCATC
This sequence comes from Candidatus Palauibacter poriticola, assembly GCA_012270965.1. Lineage (GTDB taxonomy): Bacteria > Gemmatimonadota > Gemmatimonadetes > Palauibacterales > Palauibacteraceae > Palauibacter > Palauibacter poriticola. The sequence goes on along the minus strand of JAAXHJ010000080.1, from coordinate 29,766 downwards.
GTGCTGCGTGCGCAGCCGGTGGAGCGACACGAGGGCCTGGTCGTCGAGCGCCTGTTCGGTTTCGGGCAGCAGATAGGACGTGACGAGGGCGTCGACCGCTGCGGGCGTCGCGATCTCTCCGAGCACGCTCGCCACGCCCCGGCGTACCCAGGGGTCGGCGCCGGGGTCCGCAAGCGCCGCAAGCAGCGGCGTGACGATCTCCTCGCCCCGCCCCGCCAAACCGTCGCGGGCGGCGCTGCGGGTCCTCGGGACCGCCAGTGACGAGATGGCCGCCTGCGCGAGAGCCGGCTGCGGCAGCCGGGACGCGCTCCGCACGGCGGCCGCCGCCACGTCGTCGCGGGGATGGGCGATGAGTTCGAGGAGGATACCCTCCACCGCGGGGTGGCCCGGCACGAGCCCCGCCGCCAACGCCAACTCGCGGGCGCGGGATCCTTCGAGCGCCCCCCTCTCATGTTCCCGCAGCAGGTGTTCGAAGCGCGGGGTCGCGATGCGTTCGGCCCGCGCGGTGCCGAAGTCGCCGAGGAGGCAGTCGAGCGCGGCGGAGCGGGCGTTCGCCGACTCCGAGTCGAGGAGGGGGATGAGGACATCGCGGGCGCGCGGCACCGCCTTTAGGGCGAGGAGCCGGGCGGCGGCCCGGCGCACGGCGGCATCCGGATCTTCGAGCCGGGCCCGCACCGCCGCCTCGTTCGAGAGGCCGGGCGCGCGGGACAGCGATCGCAGCGCCTTCGCCCGCAGGCCGGGGTTTTCGTGCTCGAGGAGGCGGTATAGCTCCGGGGAGAGCGCCTCGATGTCCTCCGGCGTGGCGCCGCGCAGCAGGTCGAAGGCGAACGCGATCTTTAGCGGCCGCTCGTCCCCCAGCGCGTCCCGCGCGAACCCCAGCGCCCCCGCGTCCGCCATCGACACGAACGTTCCGCGCAGGCTCGCGAAGCGCCCCTCGAAGGATTGGGCGAGGCTCGTGACGTACGACTTCCGCACCCTGAGGAAGGCGACCAGCAGGACGCCCGCCAGCGCCACGCCGGCGATCCCGAGGATGATGAGCCGGCCCGTGATCGAAACGCCGGCGAGAGCGAGCGAGGGGATCGCGATGAGCACGCCGGAGAGCGCCTTCCCCAGCCCCTTCTCCACCGCCACATCGATGTACGACTTCGCCTTGAGTTTGATGTCCTCCGGGACGGGGACATAGAGGATCTCGCGGCCCGTGCGCTCGGCGGAATAGCGGAAGGTCTTCTCCGTCGTCCGGGCCCCGACGGCGACGGCGAGGGCGGCGGTCGACAACCACACGGCGGCGGCGAGGGCCCCGGTCGCGAGGATCACGGCCACGGGGAAGATGATGACGGCGACTGCGGCGCCCCAGCGGCGCAGGACCGGACGCAGCGCCAGGAGGACGACGATCGGGAGCCATTGCGTGAGGACGTCGACGAAGGCCAGGAAGCCGGCGATCGCGCCCAAGTCGGTGAAGACCTCGCGCGTGAGCGTGTTGTACTGGTAGTCGATGAATTGCTTGACGACGATCGTGAGCAGGACGGTGGCCGCGATGAGCCGCACCTGCGGATGCGCGGCCATGCGCCGCAGGTCGCTGCGCTCGAGGTCGGGATCTTCCGCGTGCGCGTACTCCGGCGGCGGCTCCGGCGGCTCGCGCGACCACACGAGTGCGAGGCCGCCTGCGAGCAGGAGAAGCGCGGCACCGGCCACGAAGAGCAGGTTCTCCGACGGTCCCCCGCCCGAGGTGAAGACGGTCGTGAGGAGCGCTCCGAGCGTGGCCCCGGCCGAACCCGAGGCGATGACGACCGGATAGGCGCGCTTCGCATCGCGGGCGTTGTAGAAGACCTGCGTCGCGATGTAGAAGTGCGTGACGAGCGAGGCCGCCAACACGTCGTACCACCCGTAGAAGACAAGCCCGAACCACGCCTCCCCCGGTTGGTAGAGGAGGCGGAAGCCGACCATGCTGAGGGCGAAGAAGGCCGCCGTCAGGGGGATGAGGCGACGCCACGAGATGCGGTCCGAGAGGAAGTTGTAGAACGGAGCGACGACGACGACCGCCGCGCTGAGGAAGTACACCTGGTAGAAGTCGCCGGCGGCGAGGCCCGAGAGGGCGAAGGCGCTGCGCAGCGGACGCAGGATGCCGATGACGAAGAGGACGAGCGCCGCCAGCCCCATCATGGCGAACAGCTTCCCCGCCCCGGCCCTAGGCGCGAAGACCCTGCGGAAGTTCACCTCCCCTCCCGAGCCGGGGTGGCTTCGGCTCGCCGGACGGTCCATGTTGCGGGACTTCGGGGCGTGGCGCAGTCCGGTAGCGCACCTGCTTTGGGAGCAGGGGGTCGCCGGTTCAAATCCGGCCGCCCCGATTGAAGCTGCGCGACCTGGGGTGTCTCATGGTCGCCCATTCTGTCTGCCAAGCGAACCCAATGCCAGCCTCGCGGTGCTCTTGGCGGACCTTCCCGAGCCAGCGGCACAAGACCGGTGGTGGTCATGGCTGCCGGGTAGTCCTTCGATCCTCCCGCCCGTAGTCGCTCGTCCCAGACGGATGCGCATATTGATTGGCGGATGCGGCTTGCGGTTGGATCCTCCGGCTCGAGAACAGAGCGGATCGCGAGGAACCGTCCGGGCATCGCGCCGACGAACTACGCCCTGCTCGACTCGTCGTGGCGCAGTTCCTTGAGACGCGCAAAGCCGTCCCCCGCCATGCCGAAGGGCTCGCGTCCCGGTGCTCGATGCGCTGCAGCACTCCCCGCAGGTGGGCGTGCTTGAGATGGCGTTCACGCACCTCACGGACGGCGGTGACCTTGCCACCGGCCAGCGCCCGCGGCACCGGAAGCATCAGGCTCCGAGAGTCGGGAACCGGCAGCGTGGACTCCTCGAGCCTAAAGACGGCGCTCCGCCCCGGCACCATCCCTCCTCATGAGGACCGTGAAGCCTTCTTGTTCGAAGTGCCGGTCATTGGTCAGGATCTCCCTGATCGACTCCGCCTCCATCACGTTCATGGAGACGCAGTCCTGGAGACTGTACGCTTTGTCGTTGCGTGCCTCGTAACGGTCCATGGCGCGCTCGAACGATGCCCGCGATTGCGGGATGACGCGCACCGCCGACGTGGACAGCATCGTCCGCACGGTGCGCGCCGCCGCCCGGCGAATCCGCACCCCCCCTTTGGAGAGCGCCGCGAGGAATTCGGTGAGGACCTCGTCGGTGGTCACGATCTCGACGTCTCCCAGTCGCCTCCGCGCCTCCACGGCCGCCTCCCGCCACTGGTCGCGCGGACGAACCGACGCGATCCAATAAGCCGTGTCGGCAAACACGGCCCTCACGTGCCAACGTCCCCGTACAAGTGATCGTCGAGGCGGTCGGTGAGGTCTCCGGGAAGCTGCGTCCATTCGTCTTCCTTGACATCCTTGAACGCCTCCGCCATCAAGTCCTCGATGCGGACGGCGGATCGGTCACCCACCAGATCGGCGGGTCCGATAATGTTCCGTATCGCCTCGTCGATCTCAGCCGGATTGGTCAGGAACCACTCTTGGCCCGGCAGATCCTTCAACTTTCGGCCTCGCGTTCTGAACCATGCGTGGAGGAGGGCCTCCCTGTCCCGCGCCTCCCTTTCATCCGCGCAAGCGAGGCGGAGCACATAGCGCGGTCGTTCCGGCAGGTTCTCCCGAAAGTCTCGCCACCTTCGCGCGAACCCCTCGGGACCGGCCCTGCCAATCTTTATTGGCCAGCGCCGGCCCGCAGTCACTTGATACTGCGGCAGGCACCACGCGTAGACTTCGTGCCGTCCCTCCCCGATCTCACGCTCGGGTGCCGGGTCGCCGTGCGATACCCGGCCCCCGGAGTTGCCTTGATCGTGCGCCGCACGGAGTCGCTCGGCCTCGCCCTCGGGGCCGAGAAACCGGTATCGCCCCCGGGCTTCCCTCCGAAACGGACTTTCCGGTCGCGTCAGCCACTTCTTCAGTACGATAGCCACGTCATGCTTCGTCGTATCGTCGCTCCCGCCACACGCGACGAACGCGTCCCGAAGCCTCTGGGAGATCTCGACGCGCCGATACAGCTTCCCCGGCTCGAAGATGCCCGGTTCCCGGCAAAGCTCGCGGAGGGCGGCTGCCCCAAATCGTTCCATGACCAAATCACCCATAAGGTCCATCGTATACCTCCTTGCTGTCCATGCTGGCCTTTAGGTATTTATGGTCTCAATATGGGACTATATGTCGATCTGAGATGAGCTGGCAAGCGGGCGGAAATCGCGTCCGGCCCCCGAAGCTATGCATCGATGGCGCGGCGAGGTCCAGCCGAGATCCCTCTCCGGCGATCACCCGTCGGTCCGGGTGCGGACGACGTGGGTTTCGATCCAGTCCCTCGCCCGCAGAACCGCGGCGGATCGGTGGCTCGTCGCGGCCTTCACGGCCTGCGGAAGCTCCGCGTAGGTGCGGTCGTGGCCGTCCGGAACGAAGAGCGGATCGTAGCCGAACCCGCCTTTTCCCCGAGGCCGGCGCGCGATGCGGCCGCGCACGATGCCCTCCACGACTTCGTGGCGCAGATCGTCGGTGAGCGCGACCGCGCAGCGGTAGTGCGCCCCCCGGGCACCGTCGCCCACGCCGGCCAGCCGCTCGAGCAGCCAGCGGTTGTTCGCTTCGTCCCGGCCCCAGCGCGCCACCCGGTCCGGCGGGGCGAAGCGCCGGGTCCGCACGCCCGGGCCACCCCCGAGGGCGTCCACGCAGAGGCCGGAATCGTCCGCGAGCACGGGGAGGCCGGAGCGGCGGTGAAAGTACTTCGCCTTGGACAGTGCGTTGCGCGCGAAGGTGTCGAAGGGTTCAAGGTCGCCCTCCTCCTCCTTCTCCGGCAGGCCGAGATCCGCCGGGCCGAGCAGCCGCACGGGAAGGTCGGCGAGGAGGCCGCGGATTTCGCGGAGTTTGTGGGCGCTGCGCGTGGCGACGAGGACCGGAGGCGGGTTCAGTCCGCCCAAAGACTCTCCGCCGCGAGACTCTCCGCGAACTCCGGATAGACCCTCCACAGGTATCCGCCCATGACGAGCGCCGCGAGGATATTGCCGATCAGAATCGACCACCAGGCGAGTTCCTCCAGGATCCAGCCGCCCAGCATCGCGACCATGGCGACGAAGAAGACCTCGAAGACGACGAACAAGACGATGATGCCGAGGGCAAGGGGCGGGAACTTGGACACCTGTCTCGCGAGGCCGGAGACCGCGACGCCGAACAGCATGAAGAACGCGAAGTGGGCGAGTGTGTACCCGAGGACGGGCACGAGAGAAATCTCGGCCGCGGCCGGGGTGGGGGCGCCGCGGAAGAGGACGGTCGCCAGCGCCGCCGGCGTATAGAAGGGCTGCCGGAGCATGGAGTCGATGATGAGGAACCAGAGCGCGACGACGAGGGCGCCGAGGAGCCCCGCGTAGATGCCGTGCCGCGTCACGCGGTGCGTGCGGAGGAAGTTCATCATCCCCACGATGCCGGGTTCGGAACTCACCCAATGCATGTGGGTGAACATCACGACCCCGGCGAGCGCGTTCCCGAAGAAGACGGCCGGCCAGCCCGGCGCGGACATCACGAGTCCCGAAGGCGCCCGGATGAGTCCGATGTAGAAGGCGAGCGAGCACACGAAGAGCCCGTACAGGGCGCCGATGAACACGTTGCGCGGGAGGCCCGCCCACTGAACGAGCGCCGCGGCCAGCATCCCGAGCCCGGCCCACGTGGCGAAGTGGATGAGGGTGAAGCCCGCGATGATCCCGGTCGATGCCTCGACCTCGGCGCGGCTGATGATCGCCCCCCAGAGGAAGGCGGGAGTCTGAAGCGGGGTTCCCTGCCCGAGGTCGTAGAAGTAGAAGAGCACGGCGAGGACGAACCCCCCCAGCAGCCCTCCGGCGAGCCCGGCCCGGATCCTGCGCCCGAGCGTCAGCACGCGGAGTCCGCATCGGCGGCGCGGGCCGCCTCCCATTCGCGCTGCTCTTCCAAGGCCCTCTCGACCTCCTGCCGGCGTTGGCGGCGGCGCGCCCGGAAGATCCCGCCGCCGATCACGACGAGCAGCAGGTAGGGCATCGCCGCCATGAACACGAACATGAGGACGTATCCCGTCTGTTCATCCGGCGTGTGCTGCATCTGCGGGGCCGCCGCGAGGACGGCGAGAGGTTTCGGCACGGCTGTCTACAGCTTGTCGAGGACGAGCACCGTCATCAGCAGTGGAAGATACACGATCGAGGATCGAAACAAGCCCCTGGCGTTCGCGGGCGTGGCGGAGCGGGCGAACCGGAACGCGGTCCACAGAAAAAACACCCCGAGACCGAGCGCGACCGCGAAGTACACGACGCCCGTGAGGCCGAGGACGCTCGGGAGCAGGCTCACCGGGATCAGAGTGAGGGCGTAGAGCAGCGCTTGGTGACGCGTCCGCCGGCCCTCGAAGTCGCCGACGGAGAGCATGCGAAGCCCCGCCGCCTCGTAATCGTCTCGGAGCAGCCACGCCAGCGCGAGAAAGTGCGGCAGCTGCCAGAGGAAGAGGATGGCGAACAGCGCCCAGCCGCCGGTACCGAACTGCCCGGTGGCGGCGGTCCACCCGCCGAGGATCGGCAGGGCCCCGGGCACCGCGCCCACGATGGTGGAGAGCGAGTGTACGCGCTTGAGCGGCGTGTAGACGAAGTCGTAGGAGATGAAGGTGGCGAGCGCGAGGCCGGCGGTGATCGGATTGACCGCGACCCACAACCAGACGATCCCCCCCGCCGCGAGGATCCCCGAGACGATGGCCGCCGGAGGCACCGCGATCCGGCCGGCGGGCAGGGGCCGCGCCCGCGTCCGCCCCATGAGCGCGTCCACATCCCGCTCCAGCACCTGGTTCATCGCGCTCGTCCCGGAGGCGACGAGCGCCACGCCGGCCATGGCGTGCGCGAAGAGGGCGAAGTCGAAGCTCGCCGCGCCGAGGAGGAAACCGGCAGCCGCGCTCGCGACGACGAGCGCCGTGATGCGCGGCTTCGTTAGTTCCAAGTACGCGGGCAGCGTCCCGCGAATCGAGTGGACCCGTCTCGAGATCCCGCCGAGCGGGATTCCGCGGGCCTTCAGAAGACTCCCGGCCTCCACGGCGAAGTCGCGCCTACACGTACTCCATCATGATCGCGATGATCATGATGGCCACGGCCGGAAGCGGCGCCAGCGCCACCAGCCGCACGCGGTTCGGTTCGAACTTCAGGTGCATGTAGTAGAGCGCGACCAGCAGCGCCTTCCAGACGGCCATGATGAGCAGCGACACCACGATCATCCACTTCGGGATCGCCAGGAACGCCACCAGGACCTCGAGAATCGTGAGGATGGCCAGGTAGAGCCAGATGAGCATGTACCTCGGATGCTCGTGCGCATGGTCGTCCGCGGCGCTCGCCGCGTGTCCTCCGGCTTCACTCATTCGTTCGCTCCGTAGCTCTCGGCGCCGAACCGGCCCGGCGCGGCTAGATCAGGTATACGATCGTGAACAGGATGATCCACACGAGGTCGACGAAGTGCCAGTAGAGGCCGAGCACCTCGATCCCGTGCGTATTGTCCGCCCCCCAGTGCCCCCGCCAGGCGCGGATCGTCGCCCACGCGAGGCAGATTACGCCGAGCAGGACGTGGAAGCCGTGGAAGCCCGTCATGGTGAAGAACGTGGCCCCGTACAGTCCGGCGGCGGGCGTGAACCCGTGGCTCCCCTGCCAGGACTGGTGCAGCACGAGTTCGGTGTACTCGTAGACCTGCACGCCGAGGAAGGTGGCCCCGAGGATCGTCGTCCCCAGCAGGTAGATCTGGATCCCGCGCTGGTCCCCCGCCTGCGCGGCCGCGAACGCCTTCACCATCGTCACCGAGCTGCAAATGAGGAGGAAGGTGTTGAAGGCCGTCACCCGGACGTTCAGTACGGCGCCGGGTTCCGCCCACGTGTCGGCGGCCCCGAACCGGAGCACGACGTACGAGCCGATGAGGCCCGCGAAGAACATCACCTCCGAGCACAGAAACACCCACATTCCCACCTTCTGGGTGTAGACATCGAGTCCCCTCTCGGGGACCCGGCCCGCGGTCGCGGCGTATGCCATTATTCTCTCTTCCCTTCCCTATCCGATCTCGACTCGATCGATGGTCAGTGACTGCCCGCGGCGGGACTCACGACGTCCGGCCGCTCGTTCTGCGCCAGCCAGTCCTTGTCCTCCACATCCGGGTGGCTGTACTCGTGCGGACCGTGGTAGACGACCGGGACCTCCTCCCAGTTGCCGTGCTTGGGCGGCGAGGGCGTCTGCCACTCCAGCGTCGTCGCGTTCCACGGATTCGCCTCGGCCTTCCTCCCCTTCTTCAGGCTCCAGAAGAAGTTGAACGCGAACAGGAAGCCCGAGGCGAAGAGTCCGAACGCCGCCCACGTGATGAGCGCGTTCGAGTCCTCGATGCCCTGCAGGTGCGCGTAGCCGGTGGAGTCGTAGATGCGCCGCATCATCCCCACCATCCCCACGCCGTGCATCGGGAAGAAGACCAGGTTGAAGAAGACGAACGTGAGCCAGAAATGGATCTTGCCCATCGTCTCGTCCATCATCCGGCCGAACATCTTCGGATACCAGAAGTAGATCGCCCCGAAGAGCGCGAACAGGCTTCCTCCGAAGAGCACGTAGTGGATGTGCGCCACGATGAAGTACGTGTCGTGGATGTAGATGTCGACCGGCGTCGAGGCCATGAAGACGCCGGACAGGCCGCCGATCGCGAACATCGCGACGAACCCGATCGCGAACAGCATGGCCGTGTGGAGCTGGAGGTTCCCGCGCCACATCGTCCCCATCCAGTTGAACGTCTTGATCGCCGAGGGCACGGCGATGAAGAGCGTCGAGACCGTGAAGGTGAGCCCCAGCATCGGGTTCATCCCGCTCTGGAACATGTGGTGGCCCCACACGATGAAGCCAAGGAAGGCGATCGAGACGAGCGCCAGGACCATCGCCTTGTACCCGAACACCGGCTTGCGCGACCCGGCGGAGAGGATCTCCGAGGTGAAGCCCATGGCCGGGAGAATCAGGATGTAGACCTCCGGGTGGCCGAAGAACCAGAAAAGGTGTTGCCACAGGAGCGGCTGCCCGCCGCCTTCGGGGAGGAAGAAGCTCGTCCCGATCGTCTGGTCGAAGACGAGCATGATCCCGGCCGCCGAGAGCACCGGCATGGCGAGGAGCGCGAGGATCGCCGTGATGAACAGCGACCAGATGGTGAGCGGCATGCGCATCCAGGTCATCCCCGGGGCGCGGAGGTTGATCGTCGTCGTGATGTAGTTCACCGAGCCCAGGATCGAGGAGAGCCCGATGAAGACGAGCGCCGCCAGCCACATGATCTGGCCCAGGCCGACCCCGGACAGGTCGGGACGGGCGCTGAGCGGGGCGTACAGCGTCCAGCCGGCCCCCGCCGCGCCGCCGATCACGAAGAAGCTGGCGAGGGTGAGGATCCCGGCCGGCACCATGAGCCAGAAGGAGAGCATGTTGAGCCGCGGGAACGCCATGTCGTGCGTCCCCAACTGGAGCGGGATGAGGTAGTTCGCCCACACCCCCACGAGCATCGGCATGATGGCGAGGAACACCATCACCGAGCCGTGCATCGTGACGAGCGCGTTGTAGAACTCGGGCAGGATGTACCCGCTTGCGACCATGCTCTCGGGGAAGATCCCGCCCAGCGGCAGCTGGCCCCGCGCCGGCCACGCGATCTGGTATCGCATGAGCATCGCGAGCAATCCGCCAATCATGAGGAAGAACAGCGTGTAGATCAGGAACTGGATCGCGATGACCTTGTGGTCCGTCGAGAAGATGTACTTGCGCAGGAAGGACTGCTCGTGCTCCTCGTGCAGGATCGCCTGCCCGGTCGCCTCCGCTACGATCGTCGCCATATCAACCTTTCTCGATCACTGGGCGGCCGCCGGCGCCTGGCTGGCCTGCCAGGCGTCGAAGTCCGCCGCGCTGTGCACGGTCACGCTCGCCATCATGTAGTAGTGGCCGAGGCCACACAGTTCGGCGCACGCGATCTCGAAGTTCCCGGTCTGGGTCGCGTCGAACCACACCGGGATGGTCATGCCCGGCACCGCGTCCTGCTTCACGCGGAGTTCCGGGATGAAGAAGGAGTGGATCACATCCTCGGACTCGAGCAGGATGGTCACGTCCTCGTTCACCGGGAAATGGAACTGGTTGCGGACCGTGAAGTCGTCCTCCGTGCCCAGCGTACGGTCCATGCCCGGGTAGGTGATGTTCCACTCGAACTGCTTGCCGACGACGAGGAACTCGAGCGCGTCCGCGGGGCGGTTGGAGCTTCCCTTGATGTCGTCCCACACGAGGGCGGAGTAGGCCCCGAGAATCGCGATGATGATCGCGGGGATCACCGTCCAGATGATTTCCATCCGGTTCGATCCGTGCGTGTAATGCGCCTTGGCGCCCTCGCGTCCCCGGTACTTGATGCAGAACCAGAGGATCCCGCCCTCCACGAGGAGGAACGCGATGCCGGTGATGACGAGGATGATCCAGAACAGCTGGTCGATCACGACGCCGAAGGTCGAGTAATTCGGGGGCAGCGCCCAATCCACGAGCGATCTCCTTCCAGGTGAGCCCTTCGGGTGAACGGGAACGCGAGCGGGACCGGGCGGCGCTTGGGCCGCCGGGCCCCGCTCTCGGGAGCTACTGGATGCGCTCCACCCGGATGCGGTTCGTACCGTGCTCGAGGACGAGCGCGTCGCCCATGGGGACGTCGGCACCCGTCATCTCGGCGCTGTACTCGAACGAGGCTTCGGCCGTCCCGCCCGCCGTGACGGTCACGCTCTCCGTCATCGTGCCGAACTCCTCGTGCCACGCCGTCAGCGTGTAGTCGCCGGCGGGGACGTTGGCGATCGAGTAGCTCCCGTTGGCGTCCGTCACCGCGAAGTACGGGTGGTCGACGACGCCGATGTACGCCTGCATCCAGCCGTGCACGTCGCAGCGTACGGGCACCATCACCTCCGCGACCTGGAAGCGCTGCGTGCTCGTGATCCCGGCCCGCGGCTGGCTGATGTTGAAGCCGCGGTTCTCCGTCGGGGTGGCGTTGATGTTGTGGAGCAGGTTGTCGCTGTTCGAGATCTCGATGTCCTGACCGCTCTGTACGCCGAGCACGTGCGGCGTGTAGCGGCAGTTCACCTGGTCGAGCGTCGCGGCGCCCGAGACGGCCGGCGCGGCGGAGACGCCCTCGCTCAGGTAGACGAACACGTTGGCGAGGCCGCCGCCGTCCGACACGAGGACGTTCTGGGCCGTGGGGCCGTCGGGGCCGTAGCCGGCGGCGCATTCCTCCTCGGCCGACATGTCGATGGCCGCCATCTCCGGCACCATGCCGCCGAAGTTGGCCATGCCCGAGATCGTGCCGACGGTCGACGGATCCACTTGGGCGGCGGCCGGTGCGGCTTCGCCCGCCTCATCCGCCGCTTCGGACGAACCGCCATCGCCGCCGCCGCAGGCGGCCATCGCCGTGACGGCCAGCAGGGCGGCCGAGCGGTTCCAAAAATGCGATCGCATTGACTTACCTCCGTACGAGAAGCTGTTTGATCAATCCCTCCGACGGTCCTGAGCCCGGCGCACGAGAACCAGACCGAAGGCCCCCGTCAAGAGCATCGCCAGCAGAGGCGTCACGACGACCGTGCTGGACGCCGGAGGTTCGAGGAGAATGTAATACCACGTGCTCACGGAGCTGCGGGTTCCGGCCTCGGCGCTGGACCCATCCCACGCTTGGAACGCAATGGGCGCCGGGGTGCCCTCGGCGAAGTCGAGGCCGTCGCCTTCGACTTCGATCGGGCGGCGGACGTAGAGCGTCCAGCGTCCCTCCTCCCATGTCGCCGCTCCGGTTACCGGATCCTCGAGCGGTTCGACCGAGCCCAGGCCGCGGCCGCGTCCCGCGCCGACGCCGCTCTCCGAATCCCACGTCCACAGATAGACGGGCTCGCGGGTGTCCCCCATCAGGAAGTACGGCCGGTCGGTGCCCTCGGGCAGTTCGAAGGGGAACTGGAGGAGTACCGCGTCCGGGGGCCGCGCGGCGGGCGCGCCGGCGCTATCGAGGGCGATGGGCGCCGCGCCGTCGAGGTCGAGAGCGGCCGTGATCTTGCCCTGCCACTCGTCCCAGTTCGGGTCCGGGCTGTTCGATGGGTCGTTCCACTGGACGCGGAGCGCGATGTCGCTTCCATCGTGGAGCCCCTGAACCCAGAGCCCGTCGACCGTCGGCGCGAAGTTGCGCGGCACTTGGACGACCTGGCCCGACATCGGAAAGTAGAAGGCCTCGACGCCCGCCCAGGCCTCCTCCGCGCCATCGGCCGGGAGCCCGTCCTCGGCGCGCCCCACCCGGATCACCTCCCGCAGCGGCGGCATCTCGCGCGGCCCCATCGAGGCGAGGTAGTGCGACAGCTGCCAGACCTCATCGGGCGAGACGACGCCCGAGTTCATGGCGTCGATCGCCGACGGCATCGGAGTGCCGTCCAAGCCGGTCAGCATCCGGGTGTGCATGTCCTCGACGCTACTTCCGCCGTTCAGGACCCACGCCTCCGTGAGGTCGGCCGCGCGGATGGGGAGGCCGCGCCAGTCCTCCAGCGTCGGCGCCGAGGTTCCGTCGCCCCGCCCCGAGAGGCCGTGGCATTCCTCGCACAGCATCGTGAGATACGCGGCGGCCCCGGCCTCGATCGCCGCGGGACCGCCGCCCGGATCCGAGCCGAAGTCCAGCGGCTCGGGGGCGGGACCTTGGCCGAAGAACCTCGAGAAGCTCTTCAGGTAGACGATGACGTCGTCGATCTCCCGGTCCGTGAGATTCGGCCAGCCCGGCATCGTCGTACCGGGGAGCCCGTTCTCGATCGCGAACCGGATGTCCGCATCCGTCGGGAGCTGTCCGCTCCCGGTCGTCCGGATCTGGTAGAGCGCCTGCGTGAAGTCGCGCGGCCTGGGCAGCATCGAGGCGGCGGCGGAGCCGTCCCCCTGCCCGGTTTCGCCGTGGCATTCGGCGCACCAGCGGTCGTACACGACCCTGCCCGCGGCGGCCGCGTCCTCCTGCCCCGCAACCGCGGGCACAACCGCCGCGACCAGTGCCGGCACCGCGACCGCCATTCGGCGCAACGCCCTCATTCGTGGCCCCCTTCCCCTTCCTCCTCCCAGGTACGCGGCGTGAACCCCGTCTGGTCGTAGAGATAGAGGATGACCGCCCATATGTCGTTCTGCTCGAGGACCTGCTCCCACGCCGGCATGGCCGAGTCCCACGGCGTCCCCTCGCGCGGGAGGCCCGGGCCGCCCTTGACGATGCGCCAGAACACGTAGCTCTCCGTGAGCTGCGGGAGGTTGCCCGAACTCGTGAAGTCGGCGGGCACCGGGTTGAAGGCCGGCGCGTAGTGTCCCTGTCCGTCGAGCAGGTCGCCGTGGCAGGGCACGCAGTTGCGGACGTAGATCCGTTTCCCGGCCGCCAGGTGCTCCGCCATCGAACCCTCCTCGTGCAGCGGATTCTCGAGCCCCGTCAGTTCGATCGTCTCGCCGCGGAAGGTGAGTTGGTTGGGCGGCGCGGGGTGTACGGCGCGCAGCGTGGCCGGCGCGGCGTAGCTCGGCTTCACCCGCTCGTAGGCAAGCCAACCGATGACGACCGGAATCGCCACCATGAGAATACCCCGCAGAGTCCGGCGGTCGCGCCGCACCATCGTGGCGCGGATCGGTTCGCGGAAGCGCTGCCAGCGTTCCTCGTCCGCGCTCATGTAGAGGAGGATGCCGACGAGGACGATGAGCATATACTCCAGGATGACGGAACTCGGGACCGGCGCGCTCGCCACGCCGATCACCGGGAGCGCGTACCCGATCACGTACTCGAAGGCGACGTAGGATGCCACGACGACGATCGCGCCCTGCCAGAACGGGTGGGACAGGTAGCGTTTCACCGGCTACCTCCCGCGCTGTCCGGCGGGGTCGCCGTGTCGTCGGGGGCCGCCGCGTCGCCGGGGGCCGCCGCGCCGCCGGGGACCTCCGCGCCGGCTCCCGACCCGCCCACGAAGAAATCCACCAGCACATCGAGTTCCACCGGAGACATGAGATCGCCGAAGATCGTCGGCATCGTTCCGGCGAAGGCCGAGTATTCCTCGTTGATCGTCGCCATCGGATCCACGATCCCCTCCAAGACGAAGGCGGGATCCTGTCCCCGCAGTTCCTCGAAGGGCGGCGCGACCATGCCGCCCTCGCCGCCGAGCATGTGGCAGGCGAGGCAGCCCTGCGCCGTGATGAGCGCGACCGCGTCGACTTGGCTCGGGTCGGTGACGGCGGGGGGTGGCGGCGCGGACGCAGCCGCGTCGTCGGCCGCCAGCGCCGCGGCGAAGTCGTCCGCATTCACCGTGATTTCGCCCCCCTGCGACTCCAGGTAGGCGACGAGCGTCCACAGCTCGGCCTGCGACGAAGTGATGCTCTGGTCGATCATGATGGGCTCGAAGCCCTCCACGATGTAGGCGGTCGGGTTGACGAGCGACTCCCACAGATAATCCTTGCAGCTCTGCCCGGGGACGCGCGTCGCGCACACGCTGCCCGCCACGCCGACGAGATCCGGGGCGCGGGTGCCGAGGCCGTGGCACGCCGTGCACCCCCCCGCCCCCGCGTAGATCTCCTCGCCGATCGCCGCCAGTTCCTCGGGCGGCATGTCCGCGCTGAGCACGACCTCCCGCGGTACCGCGGACTGCACCTGCGGGATCACGTTCGCCACGAAGGTGAACACCGCCAGCGTCGCCACGACCGTGAACAGGATCTTAAGGTTCGTCATCTATCCTCGCCTCGCGTCATCCCCTTCCGAGACCCCGCTCAATCCACGTCGCCCAGGGACGGAGCCGGCAGCGGATCTCCGAGCGGGGCGCGCCCCTCATGCCCGGCCCTCACCTTCGCCTCGGCCTCCCGGTACACGGAGCGCTCGGCCAGGCCGCCGAGCCAGAATATGAAGCCGACGAGCCCGAAGAAGATGAGCACGCAGATGCTGATGATCGTCGCCGCCGGCCCGAGCGCCGGAGTGAACGCCTGCTCGCTCGTGTCCCGAATCACCTCGTAGACGTGCCAGTGCTGCCGGATCCCGCTGCGGGCGAAGCCCATGAGTCCCATGAGCCACGTGAAGGTTACGGCGAGGATGAGGAGCGCGTACTGGGAGCGGTCCGGCATCCGCCCCCATCGGATCTCGCCCCTGGACTTCGCGCCCCGCAGCATCGCCATGTCGATCCCGATGACGAACAGGATCGTCGCCAGGACCGCGAGCACCTGGTAGACCGAGAAGCCGATCCGCACGATCGCCGTCACGAAGTACCCGTACACGCCGTAGAAGACGACGACGACGGCGGAAAGCGCGAAGGCCGCCCCCTGCAGCATCGTCCCCGCCCGGGCCCACGGGACGACCGGATCCTTGTTCGCCCTCCGGTACATGAGGAAGGAGAGGAACGTCGTCAGGATCATCAGGTTGACGGCCGTGTTCTTCGCGCTCATCACGCCGAGCACCTGCAGGAACGGGTGCCGGATCCCTCCCATGGCCGCGATCTCGTCCCGGTCGGCGATCATCGTGTTCGGCGTCGCCCACACGATGACGCCCAAGACGAGCACGAGGAGCATCCACTTGATGTAGGGCTGGAATCGTTCCGCTCCCGGAATCCGTCCCATCCCGATCCACAGGTAATAGTTGCCCGCAAGGAAGAGGATGCCGATGAGGAAGGCTTGGATGATCCACAGCCAGCTCATGAAGCCGCCCATCATCGTGATGCCCATCTGCTGGCTGAACTCGTAAATCTCGCGTCCGAGCCAGTAGCCGGCGAAGGGGAGGACGATGAGGGCGCCGATCGCGATCAGGTTGCCCGTATAACCCATCCAGTCGTAGTGCGCGCGCTCCTCGTCGGTGCGGCTCGTGAGGAAGCGGTACGCCGCGTAGGCGCCGACCACCGCGCCGCCGAACACCACGTTCGCCAACAACCGGTGGATGTTGATCGGCATCCAGGTCGCGTTGTTGATCGCGCTCCACAGTTGGACGGTCTGCGGGGCCGTGTCCACCGTGAGGCCCTCCGGAGGACTCATCATGTACGTGAGCCACCCGTTCGCGATGAACATGACGATCGTGCCCCAGATGTTGAGCATGATCCCCAGGCACCAGTGAACCTTCTTCGCCGCGCCCTTCTTCCACGCGTCCCACCCGTAATAGTAAAGGTAGAGCGTGAACGATTCGAGGAAGAAGAGGCCCGCGTACACCCACATCGACGGAGCGAAGATCGCCGTCAGGTACGCCCAGAAGCGCGGGTAGAGAGTGGAGAGGAAGAAGACGAGGATCGCGCCCCAGATCGCGGTCGCGCTGTAGGCCACGAGCAGGAGGCGGGTGAATTCCTTCGCCAGTTTGTCGTACTTCTCATCCCCGCCGAACATCCCGATCGCCTCGATGACGACGGCGAACATGGGCACGCCGAGCACGAAGGCGGCGAAAAGAAGGTGGAGCTGGGCCGCGATCCACACCGCGCCGCGACGGTCGAGCCCGAGGAAGTTGAACTCTCCATAGTCGGGCCCCGGCGCCTGCGCGAGGAGCGGGAGGGCGACCGCCAGAGCGAGGGCGGCGAGCAGTACGCCGCGGGTCGCGGCGCCACGGGCCACCCAGCGCTTCATCGCCTTCCCTCCCGTCCCGCCCTCCGCCGGCTCCGGGCGAAGAAGGGCATCCGTTTCGAGAAGTCCACCGGCATGGCCCGGCGGACCTCGGTCATCACGTCGATCGTCACTTCGGCGTGCCCGCGCGTGCGCGCGAACTTCTCCACCCGTTCCGCCACCACGCCGCGGACGAAGCTCGGGATCGCGTTGAGCCGGGCATCGGCCGCCGCGCTCCACGGGAGCCTCCGCTCAGCCGCGGATCCATAGGTGACCGGCTGGCGCGGCGCGATCGCCTCCGCGACGCCCGGTGGCGGCTCGTAGGCGCAGGAGGGATCGGGCCCGAGCAGGTCTCCGTCGACCGCGTAGGCGCGGGCGCGGCAGCCACCGCAAATCGCGCGGTACTCGCAGCGTCCGCACTTTCCGCCCGGTTCGCCGTCGCGCAGCAGGCGGAAGACGGTCGCCTCGCGCCAGATCTCGCCGAAGGAGGCGTCGGAGAGGTCGCCGGCCACCTCGGGCATGTACGGGCAGGGCGTCACCTTCCCCTCGGGCGTGATGCGGCAGTACTGGACGCCGCACGGGCAGCGCGTCCGGTAGTTGAGGAGCGGGGAGTCCGGGTCCCGTTCGTACACGTGCCGCATGAGCTGCGGCTGGCACTTGGAGCGGATCATTAGCCGCCCGCGGTAGTCGCGCTGGAGTTCGGCCAGCCGGGCCACGATCTCATCGTTTTCCGCGGGGGGGAGGCCGCGCATCCCCTCTCCCCTGCCCGTCTCGACGAGGAAATAGACGTTGAGGCAGACCGCGCCCTTCGCGTCCGCCCACGCGGCAACGGCATCGAGTTCGTCCCGGTTCCCGCGCGTGACCGAAAACTGGATGAGGAAGTCGAGACGGTGCTCCGCCAGCCGGTCGACCGCGGCGAGCGTGTCTTCGAGTGCGCCCTCTCCGTGCCGGAAGCGGTCGTGGTAGCGCGGGTTGAGGGAGTCGACGCTGAGTGCCACGCCTTGCACGCCGCCGGCCTTCAGCGAGGCGATGCGCTCGTCCGTGAGGCCGGTGCCGTTCGTGCCCACGGTCACGGTGGCGCCGCGCTCGGAGGCGTAGGCCGCGATCTCCTCGAGATCGGAGCGCACGAGCGGCTCCCCCCCGCTGAGGATGAGGAGGGGGGACGGGCTCACTTCGACGATCTCGTCGATGACCCGGAAGCAGGCTGCGGTATCGAGTTCGTCCGCGGCCGCATGCCACGACCCGGCGGAGATGTAGCAGTGGGCGCAGGCGAGGTTGCAGCGGCGCGTCAGGTTCCAGGCGACGACGTGCGGAGTGGCGGCATCGGGTTCGGCGCGCGGAGACGCGGCGGCGGGGGCCCCGTCCCAGCGCGCACCGGGCACGGCGGGGCTCCGGTGCGCGATGGCCTCCGCGGCCAGCGGGGCCCCGGTCACTTCGCGCGCGATCCCTGTCCCGAAGCGGAACCCGCCCTCGCCCCGGCTTCCTCCCCAGCCGCCTGTTCCGCTCCCGATTCCCCTCCGAGTTCGCTCCGCGCGAACTTCTCGACCGCGGCGCGGGCATCGTCGGGCGACACCAGCTTGAAGTCGACGGGACAGTCCGCCGCCTGCTGCTCGATGTCGCGGATCGGACAGCGGGTCACGCCGGAGGCCTTCGCCTCCTCGATGAAGCGCTTCATCTCCTCGCTCATGCCGTCGACGCCGGCGGCTTCGGCCCGGGCCTGCTTCGCCTTCAGCTCGTTGAACATCACGAGCATCGTGTCGAGGTCGAACTCGTCGGCCGCGATCATCGCGTCCTTGTTCTCATCCATCACGATCGTGGTCACGCGCCACATGCCCTGGTCGCGGGCGAAGCGCTCCACCGTATTCCGGGCCAAGGGGCGCGCGATCAGCGGCACGCGCCCCAGGCGCTTGAACGCCTCGTGCGTCCAGACGATCGGGTCGGCCGCCGTGCGGTCGCGAGGGATCTGGTTGTCCGTGACGGGGCACTTCGCCATCACCGGAAGTGGGTCTTCGAAGGCATCGGCGTCGCTCGTCTCCACGACGGTGCGCTTCATCGCCTCGTCCGCCTTCACCTCGGCGAGGGCGAGTTCCTCCGCATCGCCGATCCCCATCACGAGCTGCATGTGGGTCGGGAGGAGCTTCTTGATCGCCTCATCGAGCCGTTCGTTCGTCACGACGGGCAACTGGTCGCGATTCCAGAGTTCCGTCTTCTTCGCGTTCCCGCGCCCGTTGGCGGCCTGTCCCACCTCGGCGATCGAAGGGGCCGCGCCGCTGGCGAGAGCCTCCCGGGCCACGTGCGCGGTGCCGCCGCCCCCGTTGCCGCCGGATGCTCCGTCGACGGGGGCCTGCTCGTTTCCGCGATTCCGGTATCCCTTCTCGTCCCTCGGGTTCGGGACGAAGGCGGCCGCGTAGCGGCTCCCGGGCCCGTAGCGTTCGAGGACGAACTCCTCGACTGCCTTGCGCGCGATCCCGAGCGCGAACGGCGGCACGCGCAGGATCCTCACCTCCGCCTCCGGCGCCCATTCGAGCCCGGCTTCCCCGTCCTCCTCGATCCACGGGATCTCCTCTGGGCGCACGTTTTCGGTCCCGATGAGGAGGATGTTCGTGTCGGCCAACTGGACGAGGTTGTCGGCCTGCGAGCCGAGATCGGTGCCCTCGATGCGGTGCGACCCGTGGCGGGCGAAGATGAGAAGCGAGGGGTCGACCTCCTCGGCCCACTTCAGGAGCACATCGAACGGCTTCCCGATGAGGACCTGGGTCTCGACCTCGACCTCGGGGTACTCGCTCGCCATCACCTCGGCCCGCTTGATGTTCGCCTGACAGAGGCGGAGGAGGCCCTTGTCGATGATGTTGTTGTGGAGCTCCTCCTGCTCTTCGAACTTGAACACCTTCGAGGCCTGGACCGATAGCACGTCCTTGATGTTGTGGAACACGACGTGGTGGTACTGGACGTCGAAGGCGCTCCCGATGTAGAGCTTCGCCCCGTATTCCCGCGCCATGTCGAGCGCGATCCGCAGCCCCTTGTAGCCGTAGGCGGAACCGTCCACGCCGACGAGCCACTTCCCGCCTTCGAGGGGCCGGCCGTCGCGGACGATGAGCGCGTCCTTCTCGATCCCGCGGAGCGCGCGCGCGACGACGCCGCCGAGGCGGCTCCGCTCCTGCCGCCCGAGGCCGTGCGCCCCGATCGCGACGAGGTCGTAGTCGCGGCCGGAGGTGCCGGCGAGCTTGTCCTCCTGCTCCTCGTCCTCGGCCATCAGTCGGCCGTTCTCGCCCAGCTTGACGTCCGTGCGCTGTTTCTCGCTGCCGTCGTAGTTGTGGGCGATGTTGGGGTCGAAGCCGATGAGGCTGGGGAGACGTCCGCCGCCGCGGTTCGCCTCGTTGATGATCTCCTCGTAGTTGATGCCCTCGAGGAGCTGCCGCGTGATGGTCACGCCGGCGTCGCCACAGCGCCGATGGAGCTGGTCCAGGAAGCTGTCGGAGATGAGCTGCAGCCCCTTCTCGATCAGCTTGTCGTGGATCTTGCGCTGGCGCCGGATCTCGGCGGGTTCCTGGAACTGGGCCGGGAGCCCGATCTCGAGCTGGCGGAAGCGGATGTCGTGGAGGCGCGCGGCGTAGACGTGAGAGCCGGTGATCCGGCCTTCAGAGCGGGCGCAGATCTCGATCGCGCGATCCACGGCCAGGTCCGACTCGCGCGAATTGTCGACCGGGACGAATACCTCTCGATACATGGCGCTCCGTTGGACGGCGTGCTGCGGCCGGTTCACGCTGCCTGCGCCCGCCTCCCCCGGGTGCGAACCCCGGATGTGCGCAGTCCGCGAGAATCGGCCACGGACGAGGAATTCGGCGAGGCTGGTCCAAGGTTGTCGGGGCCGCCGGAAGGTCCGGTACCCCGCTTTTGCGCCAAGAAGTTGCGGGAGCCCACCAGGAAAGTCAAACGACGCGCGAGCGCCCGCGCCGGACCGCCAACCGCAGGCCGGGAGCGGGATCCCTTATCGCGTCCCTGTTAGCGGTAGAACTCCCACGTCCAGCTGTAGGTGACCAGCTCGACCCGGTCGGTTCGACGCACGGCGAGCAGCCGCCGGGAACCGGGCGAAGTGGCCAGAATGCCGAACGCAACATCCATCTCGTAGCGCCGAACCCGTGCGCCGGATGCGTCGTAGAGGATCAGATGCCGCCGGTCGGATTCGAGATCGGCGAGGACCTGCAGGAAGCCGGCGTCGAGCGCGAACACGCCCGCGCCAAGCCAGGCCCCCTCGTAGAGCCCCGCGTCGGCGGCGGGAATCCGGCCCGCGACCGCGGCCCCGCTCCCGGCGTCATCGCCCAGGGACCACGAGAAGGGGAAGCGGCGGGACGACACGAGGGTTCCCTTCTCCGAAATCGACACCCAGTCATCCGAGGCGTCTCCGGCGACGCCCGGCACCGTATCCGTCCAGTCCGTTTCGCCGCACTCCCCGTCCACCCAACGAACGAGCCGCGGGCCCGCCCCGTCCCCGCCCCGGTCGATGATCTCGACGGGCGGGCGGTCCGCGTCGCCCGCACTCTCGCCGAAGCCGGCCCTCACGGGCCCGCGCACCAGGTGTGGACACGCGGGATGTATGCCCGAGTCCCCCGGAGCCATGATCCATACCGAATCGCGACTCCACACCACGCTCCCATCCCCATGGGGCGAAAGCGCCCCTCCACGCACGATGACGCCCGCAGGAAGGGCATCCCGGCGGGATTCCGCCAGGACGAGGGTGCCGTGCCGGCGGGTTGTTGGAATGATTTCCAGGACCTCGCCGCTGCTCCAGCGCGGAAAAGCGACGGGCTCGACCGACTGCCCCGTCCACGCCGAACCAGCCCCGATGCAGGAGCGCCGGCGAACCGATTCTCCACTTGCGAATCATCCACCGGGCGGGAGCGATGCGTTCGAACTCGAACGTTCCGCCGATCCCGTCCCGGATCCTGACCGGCGAGAACTGAACCCGCTGGTGCAGGGGCGCCTGCACCTGTTCCCGGAGTCCGGGCACCAGATGCCGCCGCAGGAAGGGGCGCAGGGATGTGTACTCGAACTCCAGCGACACGGGTCCCATGGCGAGGGTGTCGATCCACAGCACGCCCCGTACGCCGACCGGTTCGACGCTTTCGGGGGACGCCCGGCCGGGTTTCGGCTCGAAGGCCAGTCCGGTCGTCCCATCGTCGTCCCCCTCCACGACGGACAGGCAGTGAGTGGGGAGGAAGCCCGGCGACGCCATCGCGTCCCCGTCGGGCGCATAGAACGTGGGGAGCGTGTCAACGACCTCCGCGTACCCCAAGGCCTCGAGGTGCGACGGAGATGCGTTTTCGTATGCACGCGAGACGACGACCATCGCAGTGTCGTACCCGTACCCGCGCGCCCCCCGCCTCCAGGTGATCGTCGGTCGCACCATCCGCATGCGCAGGGCGCCGAGGTCCGCCGTGGAGCCCACGGAGGCGAGTGCGGGGCGTACGGACTCGTACATGGCGGCGGCACGCCTCAGCTCATCAACGGGGGCCGGGCACGCGCTCTCGGCCAAGGCCAACAGGTCCGGAAGGAGCACGGGGCGCACCGGCACATCGAGGCGAAGCGTCCGCGACGGAGATGCCGTTGCGAAGTGCAGCGTGTCCGAGACCCAGGATTCGTAGCCGATCCGGCTCACCCGGGCGCGATAGACACCCGGCGTGGCGATGCGCAGGCTGAAGCCGCCCCCTTGGTCCGAGAGCGTTTCGTCGATGGCGACGCCGCGCCCGTCGAGGAGCTCGACGCGGCCCCACGTCACGGGCGTGCCGTCCCCCTCCGTCACCAACGTTCCGCGAAGGAGTCCGCCGCCCTCCTGGGCTGCGAGCTGGACCGCCGCCGACGCGGCGAGACCCGCCGCCCAGACCAGTGTACGGAGGGCGCCAAGGACGTTCATGGATACCCCTCCCGGAGGCGGAACATCTCGATCACCGGCGCACCGAGACCGTCCCGCGTCTCCCCCCACGCCTGGAGGTTCCGAACCGCCAATAACCGGACGCCGGGCGGCGCGGTCACCATCGAGACTTCGTTCGGGCCTCGGACCATGAGCCACCGGTTGGTCCGACCGTCCGTATCCGGAGCTTGAAGCCAGATGGCACCTCCCGGATCGATGAGTATGGCCTCTTCAACGATCCCGGCGCCGATATTCCGCACCGGTGGGTAGTATCCGGGCTCGTCCAACGCGGCCAGTACCGCCTCGGTGCCGGCGGTTCGGCTCGGGAACACACCCAGCTCCACCATGCGCTGGACGGCACCCAGATCGGCCGCCCACGAGCGAACATGGCTGGCGGTCAGAACCCGTGCCGCATACTCGACACGAATCGAGTCGACTGGACGTCCAGACGTCTTGCGCCGCTCTAGGAAGAAGAAGGCCGCAGGATCCGCAGGCTCCGGTCTGCGAACTACGGCGACGTACTCTCCCGAGCGGCCAACCGCCAGCATGTCGGAATGCGAAAACGGATTGCGTAGCTGCAACCCTCGACCGCCGGCGGGCAAGGGAACCGAGATTGTTCGATCCCGCAGATCCAATGTGGCAAGCAACCGGCCCTCGCGATCACCCCCAGGTTCCATCACGCGGTAAACCCGCGCTTCGGCGACGACATCCCGCTCCACCCACGTCAAGGCGACGACGCTCCGGTCGGACAAGACGGCAAACGGTCGCGGTGGCATCCCACCGACTTCGAGACCCGCCCACAGCGATGGGCCGAAATCGGCTAGGCTGGCTCCGGTCGCCGCATCGTACAGATTGATGCGCGGCCGGCCTGCGTCGGCGACCCAAAGCGTGTCTCGCCCCAGCAGTCCGAGGCGCCATGGAGTGAGCAGCTCACCCGGACCCTCGCCCCTGCCGCCGATTCGCCGCAACCCTCCGCCGGGGTTGAACGCAAGGACGCCCTCGGTCAGTGCGTCGATGTAGAAGAACGAACCGTCGGCCCGGGGAACCAGCTGCTGGATGCGAGTGAGCGGTACGCTGTCGGGAAGGGGCACGCGGGATGCTCGAACAAGCGAGCCGGTATTCTGCGCGATAGCCGCGTCGAGCGGGAGAAAGGCGAACAGAACAATTAGACGCGTTCCAGCGGAGAGTTGCACACGCCCGAACCGGGGCGGTGCGGTCACGAACCTGGCGGCAGCCCGCATCGTCCCCCGCGCTGCTCCGTCGGCCTTCGTCGCGATCATTGGTTGTTGTCGTCGGAGCTAGATCCTGATCAGTTGGGTCGACCGGCGCAGCTCCGCCGCCTCCTCCCTGCCGTACGACCGGGCAACGATCCACCCTCGGCAATCACGAACGTCGCTGCGGACCCAACGCTCGTTGCGGCTTTTGCCTTGGTCGGCGTCGGACTGCGACGTGGCAAGCAGCGCCAGTCCCGGGAGGGTGCCGTCCGGAGCCGCTCGGCTCAGGACTTCCGGGCCACACCAGAGGCTTCCCCAGGAGGCACAGAACAACTTGCCCTCATCCCAGTCGATCCCCTGATAGCATCGGTCGTCAGGGTGATCATCGTACACTCCTAACATCCCGGTGAAGTTGTCGCACGTCTGACAGCTCACGCCTCCCTGAGCTTCGATCACGTTCGGTCGGAGCAACGCGAATCCCCCGATCACGACTGCGCACATCAAGCCTCTGGCAATGCTCACCATCCATTCCTTTCGTTCTCGAGTTGCTTCGTGAACCCTTGGGGGCCGAAAAGCCCTTCGGAACCTGTCGCGGAGGCAGATCCTATCCTCGCCGCCCCCCCCCCATGCAAGTTCGAAGGGGTTGTCCGGCACGGAGGCGGTGCCGGACGCGCTTCCTCCCGCCCCGCCATCAGTCTCCCGAAATGATTCGTCCCGCTCAGGAGATGCGCGGCCAGCGCAGGCGGCGGCTCCAGACGGACGGGAAGGCGGCGGCTCCGAGTGTGACGATAAGGACGAGCAGGAGGCCGCGCGGCCAGGCCAGCAGGTCGACGGGGGGTGCGCCGACACCCGCGCGGAGCGCATCCCACAGGGGGGCATACGGGTTCCAGGCGGCCGCGACCTCGCTCCAACCGGGGGCGGGCGCCCGGAAGAAGCCCGCAAGATGCAGGAGGAGGAGCGAGAGCGCGGCGGAGGCGAGGGCGGCCTCGGCCAGGGAACGCACGGCGGCGGCGACGAGGGGGCCGGCGAGGTTCGCGAACCAGAGCGCGATGAGGGTGGCGAGGAGCACGGCGGGACCGGCCCGGAGACCGCCGGATGTCCACAGCAGCACGCCCAGGACGGGAAGGAGCTGCACCGCGTCGATCGCCGTGCCCGCCAGCGTCCGTTCGAGGAGCCAGCGCGGGGCGGGGTATCCCGCGCGCAGCACCTCGTCGAGCCAGCCGTCGCGGGCGTCGCGGACGGCCGGAATCGTCGAACCGAAGGTGCCGAAGAAGACGAGGAAGACGCCGAACACGGCGACCCGGTGCGGGGCGGCCGCGTCGCTGAGGGCGACCGGGGTGAGCAGGAGGAGCGGCACGGCGACGTTCCAGACGAGGAGCCGCCTCCGCCGCAGGGCCGAACGCCAGGCGAGACGCCAGATGGTCATTCGCCCCGCTTCGCGAGCGCGTGCCCGGTGAGGAGGAGGAATGCGTCCGCCAAAGTCGGCTGCCGCACGTCGACCGACTCCACGGAGACGCCCCCGCGCAGGATCCACGCCAGGGCATCGGGGAGGGTGCGGCGGGGGTCTTCGACTTCGAGCGTTACGGCTTGCCCGCTCCACGCCGCGAAGCGAACGCCATGCGGCGGATCGCCGATGGCGGCGCGGTCCGGCGCCGGGGACTCCGGGAAGCGGATCTCGACGCGGGGTCCGGCGCCGACGCGGTCCAGCAGCCGGGCCGGGGCGTCCGCCACCTCGCAACGGCCGCCCACGATGAACGCGACCCGGTCGCAGTGCGCCCCGGCGAAGCCGGGGTCGTGCGCGGAGAACACCGTCGTGCGGCCCTCCTCCCGGCGTTCCGAGAGGGCGGCCGCTAGGACCGCGCGTCCGCTCGGATCCAGCCCGGCCAGCGGTTCATCGAGAAGGAGCAGCCGTGCGTCCGTCCCGAAGGCGACCGCGAGCGCCAAGCGTCGGCGCATCCCGCTCGAATAGCTCCCGGCCGGGCGGTGCGCGTCGTCCGCGAGTCCGAAGCGAGTGAGCCAAGCCGCGGCGGCCCTACGCGCGGCGGGGGGAGCGGCGCCCCGCAGCTCGAGCAGCGCGACGGCGTTCTCCACTCCGCTCAGCCACGGGCGAAACACCGGCCGGTCGAGCGCGAGCCACCGGTCGCGGAGGCCGTCGGTGCCGGGCGAGCGGACCAGGCCCGGCGCGACGTCCGCGGCGAGCAACCGAAGGAGGGTCGACTTGCCCGATCCGTTCGGGCCGAGCAGTCCGAGCCGCTCTCCGTCCCGCACCTCCAGCGACAGACCGCGCAGCGCGGGACTCCCATCGGGATAGGTGTAGGCCAGCCCCTCGGCGACGACCAGCGCCCCGGGGACGGTGGGCGTCCCCTCCTCGCGCGCCCCGGGGACGGTCGGCGTCCCCCCCGCGTGCGCACCGGGAGTCGCCGGGGCCGCCGCGACTCCATCCGTGCCGTGGGCGGACCGGCCGCGGCTCACGGGACGATCTCGATCCCGTCCTCGAGGACGGTGATCGCATCGACCGGACAGGAGGCGCACGCCTCGACGAAACGCCTCCGCGAGGCATGCTCCGGTCCGGTGAACACCGCCACCCCATCCTCGTCGAGATCGAAGGCCTCCGGCGCCTCTTCGATGCAGTCCCCGAAGCCGACGCAGAGGTCGCGGTCGATGACGGCGCGGAGTCCGTGGACCTCCCGCTCCACCGACGGGTCCGGAAGGCGCGGCTCGTCGCCCGCATCTCTCACCGGTACTCCACCGTCCGTCACGGCCCGGCTACATGCCTTCCAGCCCGAGATCGGAGCGGGCGCGGTCCATGATGGCGGGCGTCATCTCCTCGATCCCGCGCTCCCGGGCGTATTCGTTGTAGATCTTCTTCACCATCCCCCGCACGAAGGAGGGTACGTGACCGAGTCGCTCGACCGCATCCACACTCCAGCGCACGGGTCCGGGGTTCGTCAACGGCGGCGCGGACAAGGCTTCGTCGCGCGCCTCCGCCACGCCGGCGCGGATGCCCTCGAAGTTCTCGTTCGGAACGGTCCGCCCCCCCACCTTCACGCCGAGCGAACTCACGAGTTGCGTCTCCATCGGGTTGGCGAGCATCGCCGTCCTGCGCCCGCAGGCGGGACACCTGAAGACGGCGGCCATCGTGCCGTCTCCGGGCACGGCCCGCTCGTCGAAGGCCATCTGCCGGTCGCAGTCCACGCAGAGGAACTTCATGGCGTCCCGGCACCGGCGCGAAGGGCGTCGGCCATCTTCCGGACGCCTTCGGCGGCGCTCTCCCGACCGGAGAGCCACGCTTCGAGCCGTCCCTCATCGGCTGCGGCCCCCAACGCCGCGTTGAAGGGGAGGCGGCCCAGCAGGGGGGCCCGAAAGCGGCCCGCCAGCTCGCTCCCGGCGTCTCCGGCGTGCAGCGGAGCGAGCGCTCCGCAGGCACCGCAGCGAACGCCCGCCAAGTTCTCCACGATCCCCATGATGGGGAGGCCGCGTCGCCGGACGAGATCGAGCGAACGGGCCACGGCATCGCGGGAAGCCGCGCTCGGGATGGTGACCGCGACGATGCCCGCCAGCCCCGGGACGAGCGCGTGGAGTTCCGCGAGCCGCTGGGTGCCCGGCGGCAGGTCCACGAGGAGCACGTCCAGCTCTCCCCACGCGACGTCCGACAGGAATTCACGCAGGGCCCCCCGCTCCTGCGCCCCCCGCCACACGAAGCCGGCGTCGGCGGGCTCGCGCCACGTGAGGGCGCGGTCGGGCTCCACGAGGAACGCCATCGACATGAGGCGGACCCCGGCCCGCGAGGAGGGCGGCGCGAAACCGTCACGGGATTCGGCGAGGAGCCCCGGTGCGACACCGAGCAGACGCGGCAGGCTGGGGCCGTTCAAGTCCGCGTCGACGAGGCCGACCCGATCCCCGCGCCGGGCAAGCGCGGTCGCGAGAAGAGCGGAGAGGAGGCTCTTCCCCACTCCGCCCTTGCCGCTCATCACCGCGATGACGCGCGCCACGGACGCGAGCCGCACGGACACGCGCTCGTCCCCGGCCGCGATCTGATCGGGGAGATCCGAGCGCACTTCGTCCACTTCGTGGTAGGTACGGAATTCGGGACTCATCGGGCGTGGAAGCTCCCACCGGGCCGGTAGAGGGTCAACAGGGGACGGTGTGGACGTTTCGGGGCGCGTCCCGCCTTCGTACGATGTCCGTCAGACGGACCGGCGTCCACCGTGAATCGGAACATCCCATGTCGATCATCGGGTTTCACCGCTTCCTCATCGCAACGGCCATCGTCTTCTGCGCCGTGTTCGCGGCGTGGGAGTTCCGGATCTTCGCGCGCGCCGGGAGTCTCGGCGCGCTCGCCCTCGGCGTGGTCTTCGCGCTCGCGGCGGCGGCGCTGGCCTACTACCTGGCCAACCTGGCCAGCTTCCTGAGCGGCACGTGGCGCGATTCTCCGTCGCACCGGGGGCGGTGAGGGACGAGGAGCGGGTGGGCGGAGGCCGGCCGGTCGCGCTGTACGCCGCGGGGGCCGTGTTCCTGTTCATCATCGTCGTCGTCGTCGCCGGCTCGTTCGCGAGACCCGATCCGCTGGCGTTCATCCCCACACCGGCCGCCCCGCAGCCTCCGGCGGATGGGTTCGTGGTGGACACCGTGACGATCGATGCGCGGGACGGCTCGCGGTGGGTCCACTTCGACTTCGACAAGGGAAGCGCGGTCGATGGACCGCTCGCGGGCTGGGACCTCGCGCTCAACCGATACCACGTCGTCGTGAACGGCGGGGCCGGATACCCGGGGGCCGGCGGGGCGATCGCCACCCGCGCGCCGTGGGAGGCCGTGACGGAGGCCCCTGCGTCCGGCTACGCGACGACGGAGGGTGCCTTGGAGGATGGCGCCGCGACGCCCGGACTTGAACGCTGGTACCGGTACGGGTTCTTCTCCCACCTCCTCGAGCCGAAGGACGAAACGTACGTGATCCGGACGGCGGAAGGGCGCTACGCGAAGCTGAGGATCCTGAGCTACTACTGCCCGCAGGCGACGCCGGGATGCGTGACCCTCGTGTACGGATACCAAGGAGACGGCTCGCGCCGCCTCACGGGCTGAGCCGCCGCGCCCGCTCCACGAGGCGGGACGCTCCCGCTGCCAGCATGCGGTCCGCCAGGCGCCGGCCGAGTAGGAAGGCCGAAGAGCCGGACCCCGTGTCGGCGGCTTCGACCGGCGGGCCGCCATCCACGTCGTAGACGGCCGCGCGCAGCCGCAGCTCCTCCCCCCGCAACGACGCCCGGGCCGCGATCGGAACCCGGCACCCCCCCTCGAGCGCCGCCAGGAGGGCCCGTTCGGCCGTCACCTCCCGACGGGCCGTCGGATCGTCGAGCGCTTGGACGCGGGTCGCCATTGGATCCTCGCCGGCCCGACACTGGAGCCCGAGCGCACCCTGGCCCGGGGCCGGGAGCCAGCGCCCGTCCAAGACGTACGCACCCCGGGGCCGCAGACCGAGGCGCCGCAGACCGGCCGCCGCCAGAACGAGCGCTTCGAAGCCGCCGTCCTCCAGCTTGCGGAGCCGCGTGTCGACATTCCCGCGAATGGGACGCGGATCGAGGTCGGCCCGGGAGGCGCGCAGCTGCGCGGCGCGGCGCAGCGACGACGTGCCGACGCGCGCGCCGAAGGGCAGACGTTGCAGGAGGCGGCGCCCGTCCGCCTCCCGCGGCGCGGAAACCAGCGAGTCCCGGACCACGAGCACGTCGCGGGGATCTTCCCGGGAGGAGACGGCCCCCAGCATCAATCCATCGGGGAGATCCGCCGGCAGATCCTTCAGCGAATGCACGGCGACGTCGATGTCTCCCTCCCGGAGGGCGCGTTCGAGGTCTTCCGTGAACAACCCCTTGCCCCCGATCTCCGGAAGCGGCGTCCGGGGATCCCGGTCTCCGGCGGTGGAGATGAATCGGTATTCGATGGGCAACTCCGGCCACCGTTCGCGCAGCCGCCCCCCCACCCAGGTCGCCTGCGCGCGGGAGAGGGGCGACCGCCGAGCCCCCACGACGAGCGGCGCGTTCACTCCGCCCCCGCCGCGCTCACCCCGCCCCCGCCGCGTC
>JAAXHJ010000082.1:87781-88225 GCA_012270965.1 Candidatus Palauibacter poriticola | reverse complement strand
GCGGTCGCCCCTCTTCGCAACGTGCCGGCCGACGACGTCCGAGGCGCAGTGGTCGACGGCCGCGAAGAACCAGCACCAGCCCTCCGCCCTCGTCCAGAACCGCGACGCGTCCGTGCCCCGGAGTTCGTCCGGCCTCTCGGTACCGATTCGACCGCCGCGGGTCCGGTCCCCGCGGGGATGCCCCCGCCGCACCGGCGCCAGCGGCCCATGCGCCCGCATCAGGCTCAGCACACGGTTCTTGCCGACCCGGATCCCCTTGGCCGCAAGCCGCGCCCTCACCTTCCGGCGGCCCTCGCCGAGGAACGGACTCGCCTTCAGCACCGACCGGATCTCCTCCACCAGCTCCTCGTCGCTCCACGCGGTCTTCGGGCCCCGCTTCCCCGGCTGCCGGCGATCGGAATCCGGCGGCCCCGCAAGCCTCGTCCGCAATGCGTACACGCTCGA
>JAAXHJ010000082.1:0-87702 GCA_012270965.1 Candidatus Palauibacter poriticola | reverse complement strand
CTGGCCACCGTCCAGGAACACCCGCCGCCACCGCTCCAGCTCCGGCGGCGCAACCCGGATCTCCCGACTCGCCTCGCCAATGTCCTCGCCGCGCAGCAGCCGCAACACCACCTCGGCCTCCCGCCGCGCGCTCCACCGCTTCGGCAGCCCTTCCGGCCGCCCTCGGCTCCTCGCCGAATCCCGCTCTTCCGTACTCCGCGACATCGAGTGCCTCCTCTCTCTTGGACCCCGGAAGGGTTGCTAAACTACTGTCCAAGGAAATCGGGGGCACTATAACCGTGACGTAGGCAACAGAGGGCGGGTCTCCCCGGGGAACCGGCCCGACGACCCGCTATTCCTTCCGTGCGAGCCACGCGCGAAAGAGCTCGGGCTCCTCGGCGGCGGACAGTGCGAGTTCCGCCTAGGCTTCGAAGCGGGCGATCCGGGTCGGCTACGCTCCGAAAGAACCGATGCGGCCGAACGGCGCGCGACGGCGCCCTTCGCGTCTCCCGAGTCCCTCGGGCTTAGCGCGAGTTGGAATCGAGGAGTCCGGGCCTGCTCAAGATCCGCACTGTTCCCGGGCGTGTCCCGGATACCGGGGGACGGCTTCCCCACGAATCGCCTGGCGTCTCAGCGATGAACGTGGCTTCTGGACGTTCGTACACGTCCCCCGGATCGTTCACGAACTCGCGCACGGGCGCACCGGATCCGCACTGCGGCAGGATGGCGAGCACCACGCCTTCCGGCGGAGATGATAACCTGAGCGATACAGCCGTCTAGGCTGCACCTCTCCGTCGTGGCCTTGCAGTTCGTAAACGGGCCACCATCGACACAGCCGAAGCCGACGTCGTTTCCGTCTTTGTCTTTGATGTCTACGCAGCGGTCAGTACACTGCGCGAACGCCGGCTCGGGCACCGCGAGAATCAACAGGCCGAGCACAGCCAAGGGGACCAGTCGCTTGCGAATCATTTGTCTGCTTCCGTTTGCATTGTGGAACTTCCTATGGCTTCAGTGTGATGTGGAGTCGGCGCAAGACCGGCTGGAGCAAGTGCTCGCCCGTGGTCCACAAGAAACCTCGGTTCCTGTCGAACCCTACGAGCGAGCCCCAGTCGGCGGGTATGGAAGCCGTACCGACGTAACCGGAATCATATGTGAAGAGATCTAAGAAACGACGGTCACCCTCGCGCCGACTAACCACGAACAGCGAGTCGGCCAGCATGACGGCCTCTCCGAAGCGCGGCATCTCAACATCCGAGCGACTGGTCGTGATCCCGCCCCCCTCCCGCTCTTCGAAGTTCAGCCGGTCATCGGCCGTCACATCGTACTCGAAGGGCGTATCGAACGTGGCCAAGTGGTCGCCGTCGAGCGAGTATCGGTGGATGTCGTACGGCAGACGCCGGACGTAAAGCAGGTCGCCCTCCGGGGTCGCCGTGAGAGGGCCGGCACCGTGGTAGGAAAGCGCCATCGGGTTCTCGGCCGTTGGCAGCGGCCCGAATGAATGCACATGTCGCAGGTCGGGGGTAAAGACGTGTACCGCCCAGCCCATCGCCACTCCATAGCTCGACGTGCCGCTGATGGCGGTTCGACCGTCCGGATGGACCACCAGATCGGTGACCGCCTCGAAGGTGGCCTGCACCTGTCGCCGATCAATAAACTCGCCGTCCGGCGAGAACCGGGAAATCGCACGTCCGTATAGGTCGAACACGTGGAGGACGCCGTCGCGGGCCTCGGTCAGGCGGTACGGCGTGCGGAACTCGCCCGGCCCCTGCCCCTCTCCTCCCCTTCGCCACGCGACTTCGCCGCTCGGGTCCACGGCGATGACTTGGGAGTTGGAGTAATCGAGGAGATAGACCACTCCATCCCACCCCAAGTCGGAATCGAGCAGGACACCGAACTCCTCCTCCAACCCGATGATCGAAACATCGATCAGCTCCATGGGGAAGTCCGCATCGAACTGGAATTCCTGAGCCACGACTTCGTGCGGCAATACGGCCCCGGCTGGCGGCAGGGTACCCATGGCGAGGCTGAGCAGGGCGGAGGCGGCGACGGGCCTACGCCGCGCGTCCCATCCGAGCACCGTCAACGGACTAACGGCCCACCGCTTTGGGGAGGTTTTGAACATCTCCGTGCAAACGAGACCCGGTTGGCCATCCGGGAAGCGGAAGAGGAGAGTATCCCCCCCCCCCCACTGCCAGCGCAAGCGCGCGTGCCGGCTGCGGCAGGTTGCTTTTTTTGCCGTGAAGCGTCTCGAAGTCGATCCGGCTCTTGAGCACTCGACGCGTTACTCGTGGCGGGCGAGCCAGGCGCGAAGGCGCTCGGTTTCCTCGCTGGCGGATGGATCGAGTTCCGCTTGGTAGAGTCGGCCGCGGACGACAAATACGTCCATCTCGTCCGGCGGGGCGTCCCGCTCGAGGGTTTCCCCCACCTTGCGCGGGAAGAACGCGCCCCAGTCGGGCCGGCGGCCATCGAGGTCGGTGAAGCCATACTCCCTCGCCAGCTCCCAGCTCGAGAACAATCCACCGTTCCTGACGGCCACATTCGGGTCGGCGGCGAGCGCGGCGATCGCACGGCCGACGTAGCACGGGGTTTCGGACTCGGCGAAGTACTCGTCCTGCTCGATCGCGTCGCGCCAGTTGTCCTCGGTGACGCCGAAGTGGTCGAGCACCGCCTCGGAGCGCAGGAATCCGGGGGTGACCGCCAACGCCGTCACTTTGTGCGCCCGCAGGTCGGCGGCCATAGCGTAGGCGAGCCGAACGACCGCGTTCTTCGCCAAATCATAGAAGAGGTTTCCGCGATAGCCGAAGGTATCGCCGTCGGTGACCTCGACGACGAGGCCCGCGTTGCGCTCGATCATCAGCGGAACGCCGTGCCGGCTCGTGATGATGTGGCTGTGGACGGCGCGCTCCAGCATCTGCCGGCCCTGTGCGGTGGAGAGTTCCCAGAAGGGCTTTCCCCACTCGGTCAGCGCGTCCCCGCCCCAGATGTCGTTCACGAGAACATCGAGCCGACCCGCCTCGGCGCAGACGCGGGCGAAGAGTTGCTCGACCTCTGGCTCGACGGTGTGGTCGGTGCGGACGGCGATCCCCACACCGCCCTCCGACGTTACCAGCTCCGCAGTTTCCTCCAACGTCTCGGGCCGGCCCGGCGTGGCGGGACGGCCCCGGACGCTGCGGCCGGTGCAATAGACGGTGCCACCCGCCGCGCCGAGCATGCGGGCGATGCCGCGCCCGGCGCCGCGCGTCGCTCCGGCGACGACGGCCACGCGGTCTCTTAGCGGACGGTCCGGCATTCGCTTCAGAAGCGAAGGCGGAGGAGCGGGACGTTCCAAGCGGTGTGCCGCCGTCCGTTCCGTCCCGGATCGAGGACGGTCGTCGGGAACGGCATCGGCAGGCCGACCTCGAATCGTGCTCCATTCGACCAGTTCAAGAGGGCCGGCGACAACGAACCGGCTCGCGTCCGGGCCGCGCTCGACTCTCCTTCCGGCGCGCCGTCGTCCTGCGAGGTCAGCAGAACCCCCAGGCCCAGACCCGCGAGACTCGTCGCAAGCGGAATCCCGAACTCGGCGCCGGTGCCGCGCGGCTTCGCGATGAGCACGATGCCGACCCCGCCGAAACCGCCGATCAGACCTCCGAGGCTGCTCATGTGCGCGCGGCGGGAGGACAGGTCGAGCCTGCTCCCGGCCAGGGCTCCGGCGACCAAGCCCGCGTTGCCCACGAGCAGCGTGGTCGCCCACATCGCCTCGTCGTCCAGATCCAGCGCGGCCGCTCCCCCGAGGCCGAACCACGTCCCCCACAGGCTGCCCAGATACATCGACGCGGCGGTACCCTCAGTGATGTCGCG
This sequence comes from Candidatus Palauibacter poriticola, assembly GCA_012270965.1. Classification (GTDB taxonomy): domain Bacteria; phylum Gemmatimonadota; class Gemmatimonadetes; order Palauibacterales; family Palauibacteraceae; genus Palauibacter; species Palauibacter poriticola. The sequence goes on along the minus strand of JAAXHJ010000082.1, from coordinate 83,883 downwards.
CGAGAGGAGGCCGCTCGCGACGATACCGGCCAGTCCGCCGGCCAGTGCCGCGGTCACGACCTCCTTCTCCCCCGGTTCGCAGTGCTTGCAGCCCGGATCGGCACCCAGCTCCAGCGCGTGCGCCCAGCCCACGCCCTGCCAAGTGCCCCACGTGCCGGCCCAACTGATCGTGCGCGCCCGTCCCACCGTGAGGGAGCGCAAAAAAACACGGCCGGCCAAGTAACCCACCGGCCCGCCGAGCAGAAGACCGGCACCGTACGGCTCGGAACCCTCAGCGTCCGCCAAGATCGGCACCGCGACGCCCAGCCACAGCCCGTAGAGCGTCGACCAGACCCGAAACTCCGTATCGCCGCGCCGGTCCTGCGGAGCGACGCCCGGCGTCAGCCTCGCCGACATCGGGCCCGCCCTCGCACCCAACCCTTCCAGCCGAGTCCGGGCCAACTCCGCGCCCGGCGTGCCGGGGTAGCGCCGGATGACCTCTTCGTACAGCCATCGGGCGACCTCAAGCTCGCCGCGCGCCTCGATGTCGGTGGCGGTCGCGACGAGGACGGCCGCGGAATCGGCCGCCGTGATCTGGGCCGTGGCGGAAGGGGGAGCAACGACCGCTCCCGCGGCCACCCAGACGCACACCAGCCACACGGCCCCACCACGCACGCCGCGTCGCCGCGCCGGCATCCCCCGGCCTCTGCCGCGATCCACGAACATCCGCCATCCCACGATCAAACCCACCCCGACTCCGATCGAAACGGTCGCTCGAAACGTGGAAGGTACGCACGCGCTTGTTCCGCGACATACCTTGAGCAACTCGCCAAGATGCGGACGGGCTTGGGCCTTGGGCTCCAGTGAATCGACGAAGTGGGAGCCAGCGAAGTCGCGGAGTGGGAGCCGGCGAACTCGAGGCCGGTCAGTCTTGAAAGCGGTAGATCGCGTAGGTGCCCCGCTGGACCCCGAACACGGTCTGCCAGCCCGTCGCACGAAGGCCGTGCGAATGGTCACTGAACCCGACGCTCTCCACCTCCAGAGTCTCGACGTCCAGCAGCGAATACTGGTAGCCCGACGACTGGAGCACCGGGCTGGCGGGCTTGACCGAGAAAGCTAGCCGCCCATCCGGGGAGGCGTGGACATTGTTGAAGTAGCTCTTGAGAACGACGGGCACCGTCGCTCCACTGGAGCGCGCGTCGGCGCGTTCCTGCATGCGGGCCAACAGGGGCTCGTCCGTCGCGATCCACTCCCGCAGCCGCGCGAGGCGCGCCCGAAGGTCCAGCGAGCGCGCCGGACGTCCTTCGCCGGCGAATACGGTCATCAGATCCAGCTCCGTGTTCATGACCAGGACGGCGTCCCCGAGCACCCGCACGACGCAGCCCATACACTGGCGGCGAGTCCGCTCGCAGTCCTCGTTGGGAGCGCAGCGCACGGGGAGTTCCTCGAAGGCGCCGATGCCGCCCACGGGGTCGCCCGCGGCCGAATACACGTCCACCGCATGAGCGCCCGTACCCGGCACCAGCAATACCGTCTCATCCGCCGCCAAGGCGATGCTGCGGTAGGCCGCCGGGACCGGGAACTGCGTCACGCGCGACCCCCGGCGCGGAAAGACCAGCACCTTCGTGTTGCCCCGGTCGAGGAAGACCACTGAGGCCCGTGAGTAGCTGTAATCGGTCAAGTCGCGCACCTCATCGGCCCTTGGCCGCGCCCCCCGCCGTAGGTGCGGACCAACGTCCCCAGCGTGTCCACTTCGGCCACTTTCCCGCCCATCCTGTCCAGCGTGAAAAGCGTGCCCGTCGCCGCATCGTACCGCATGTCCAGAACGACGTTCAGCCACTCCGACCCCGGCGTCGTGTCGGGGATGGCCAGCATGGTTCGGGGGGAGAGAGTACGGGCGGGCCCTTTCGCGATCCGAGACTCCTCGGCTACGGTCTCGGCCCGTCGACCGATGTCTGGTTCCGCCTCATCTTGCGGCTGGCAGCCCAAAAGGAGCAGTCCACCCAGGATCAGCCGCGAGAGCGTCGAGGAAGGGCATGGGCCATTGCGGCTACCGGATGCCGACAATGCCTCGAACCGAGTCGATCAGCTTCCGCACGCCCCAACCACCGCCTTCCTTGAACACGATGCGCGTCGCGCGGATGGGGCCGTCCGCCTCAGGGTCTCCCTCGAGGAGAGCCGCGACCTTGCCGACCTTGATCGTACCCGTTTCGTCGCCGATCCCTGGCACCCGGGTGCCGCCACCCTACTTGCCGGCGTGCTTGCGTGCGTGGCGCAGCACGCGTGTCCACATAACGACACTCACGACAAGCAGAGCAACCCACACCGTCGGCTCCACAACCACAACCCAAGACGGATTCGCCGCCATCGCCGCGCAGAACGTGGCGAACGCCGACAGGAAAATACTGCGGCCGGACGGCTTCCAAGGCCATCGCCACGCCCCAAAAAACACGGCGACTTCGACCAGAGACAGCAGTCCCATCCCTATCGCCAACATGTCCCACGATATCATCGCCATCTTCGCTAACGCACAATCATTGGGGCATCACCGATCAGCTCCAGTTTCTCAACACCCAAGTTGTATTCTTCAACAGCCTCGTTGAAACGGTCCGCGATTTCGTCGTACTCGGACACATACTCCTGAGCGCGGATTTGCAACATCCGTAGCGGGTGATTGTCCGTCAAGGGGCCAGCTCCACTGGGAGGAGAGCCCACGTCCGCGAACCCGAGGCATTGCAAGAATTTGCCAACAGCGGCGGCTGCGCCAACGCACCACGCTTGCACCCACACTGCGGCTGCGACTGCGCCGGGTGCCGCCGCCCCCCCAGTACCTCCGACAACCGCCAGCAACGTCGAAACGGAACCTCCACATTTCGCCAGAGCGGCGGCCGTCGCCAGTCCCTCCCAGAAGCAACCGGCCATCGGTCCCGCCCCCGGCTCGCTTGGAGCTTCGCAAGCCACACCGCCGATCAGAGGTGCCGTCACGAAAGTAGGCTCTTCTTCGAACGCGCCTGGCCCCTGGGGGGTGGAATCGGCGCAAGCCACGGAGACCAGCGAGATTGCCGCTAGTGCGGCAACCAAACTGTGAAGTGAAAACCGTTTTGCCATTTTCCCTCCCGTGCGGTTCGTGAGACAGCGCCATCGACACGATCCGCCCCCCCTGGCCCGCCCGACGGAGGAGTTCGTCGCACCGCTGACGTTTGACGTAGTGCGCCAAAACGGCGCAGCACATGGTAGGAAGGGAAGCTGGGTAGGATGCGGGTGTCGCGCCTTGTTGTTTCGCCGGTTTCGATTTCGCACGCGCGCCGAATCGACGGCACTCCCTTCTCGGCAAACCCCGGTCGTGCTGAACAGATGTCAAAGAACCGGGGGCGCAATTCACCCCGGTACGTCCCGAGACACGCGGCTATGCGTCACGAACCGGCGCCGCCCAGAAACACATCGACGATGCCGCGCGGAACCCAACGGCGGAGGGGGTCCGGCGGGAGTTCGCTCAGCGTGCGGCCATGGAGCGCCTTGACGAAGCGGGTCACTCCCCCCGGGTCGCTGAAACCCAGCGGCCACAGCGTCCGGTCGGTCGGGAAGCCCTCCGCCTTCAGCGCGACCAAGTGCAGGAACCGGATCCACCGAAGGGCGTGCGAATAGTGGTAGTTGTGCCGTCTCGCCGTATCCGACAAGTATTGCGGTCGGCAATTCAGCCGTGCGGCTATGTCGATGACCGTCCGAAGATATCGCCCCCCCCCCCCATGTTTTGTGTAATGGATTGACACCAATGATGTTACGAGTATTGATACACAAACCGGGGATACCATCGACCGGTTGCAGGGCGGCGATCCGCAGTCCCTTCGCAGCCAAGGGCGGACCGGGGCAAGCCGCCAGAAACGGGCTCACGTCCTCGATGAACGTCGTTGGTGCCGTGTCTCCACTCCTGGTCATCAGCGGATGCCTACGATGCCGCGGATCGACTCGATGAGCTTGGGGGCGTCCCATCCCACGCCGCCCTTGAACACGATGCGGGTCTCTCGGATGTGGCGGTCCGCCTCCGGGTCTCCCTCCAGCACGACGAGGTCCGCGACCTTGCCGACTTCGATCGTCCCCGTTTCGTCGTCGATACCGAGCACCCTGGCGCCGTTCGCGCTCATGATCCGGACGACCTCGGCGGGCGTGAACCCGGCCTCGAGCAGCAGTTCGTAGTTCTTCTGGTCGCCGTAACCCGGGGGCGCCGCGCCGTACCCCGTCGGGTCGACCCCGGCCGCGAGCGTCCCTCCCGCCCGCACGAAGGCGTGCTCGTACTCGAGCGCCTTCCGGTAAACGTCGGGGTGGATCCCGATCCCGGAATCGAGGGTCGCGTTGCGCCGCAGGTCCGCGATCTCCCGCACCTCCGTCGCGATTTCGGGCGCGAGGATGTCGTAGACGCGCTCGTCGATCGGACCCCGTCCCGGCACCGAGATCTCGTACACGGCCAGCGTGGAGGTCATCGCGACGTCGTTCTCGATCATCATGCGGAACGTTTCCCGCACCTCCTCGGAGTTCACGTCGAGGTCGGCGTAGCCGTTCCGGAACCCCGACGGGCAGTCGTCCGGCTCCTTCCCCGGGAAGTACTCGCTGTTGGCAAGCAGGCCGTGCTCGAGGTTGTCGATCCCGAGCGCCACCGCCTCCCGGTATCCGACCGAGCAGAGGTGGGCCGTCACCTTCACGCCGTGGCGGTGCGCCTCGTCGATCGCCGCCCCGAGTTCCTCGCGGCTGATCCAGGTGTACGCCTTGAACCAAGGCACGCCCTCCTCGGCCCAGTAGCGGACGAGCCGCCGCGCCTGCTCCGGCCCCTCGAGCTGGGCCATCGTCCGCGAGCCCTCCTGCCCCGTAAGGTAGGGACCGGTCGTGAACATGTTGGGACCGATGGCGCGGCCCTCGTCGATCGCGCGCTTGAGGTTGATCTCTTCGTACGGTGCCCGCGCGCCCGTCGTCCGGATCGTCGTCACGCCGGACGCGAGGTAGAGCCGAGACCCCGAGAAGGAGAGCTGCGCCGCCCGTCCGTTCCCGCCCGTGTAGTAGCTGTGGTTGTGGAGCCCGATGAGACCCGGAATGACGGTATGGCCCGCTAGATCCAAGACCCGCGCGTTCCGGATCCGGTCCGCCACCTCTTCCGCGGGCCCGATGTCCGCGATGCGGCCGTCCCGGATGACGATCGTCTGGCCGTCGCGGGCGGGCCCGCCGGTTCCGTCGATCACCTTGACGTTGGTGAGCGCGACCGTCGGCGCCTGCACCGCGATGAAGCTCTCCATCGGTTCCTCCTGCGCCCGAGCGCCGGAGGGCAAGCCGGCCGCGAGGCACGCGATGGTCGCGACGAGAGCGAGAAGCGGGGTGCGGCGGAGACGGGCGGCGATCATCGAGGCGTCCTTTCGCGACGTGGCCGTGGATCATTCACGGGCCGGGGTTCGACGGCTCCAGCATCATGCTCCTCGCCGCTACGACGGGCAACGGCACCGCCTCCCGCCACGCCCCGCCGGCCCGATACCCACCGGCATCGCTCGCCGCCGGGTATTGCTCGCCGCCGGGTATCGCTCGCCGCCGGTATCGCCCGCGGCCTGTGCATGTGGCGGCGATCCGGCGTGCCGCAGGCCACGCGGAGACCCCGTGTGGGGGACGCCGACAGGGCGAGGGGAGGATCGCACGGGGCTCTGAACATGCGCCGCCTGAACATCTGCGAGGAGCGCGGTACCGGCATCGACAAGGTCGTTCACGCCGTGGAGAGCTACGTGCTTCCAGCCCCCGTCTTCGAGCGGCCACCGGGTTTCACGCGTGCCATCCTGTTCGCCCACAAGCGGCTGCGCGAGATGGACCGCCAAGAGCGGCTTCACGCGTGTTACATGCATGCCTGCCTTCGTTACGTGACCCAGCAGCCCATGACGAACTTCTCGCTGCGGGTGCGTTTTTCGGGATCGTCGACAGGAACGCCTCGATGGCATCCCGCATCCTCGCCGATACCGTGAACAAGGGGCTGATCGTGGTCGCGGATCCCGAGACGGGTCCCCGGGCGCGGCGGTACCTGCCGTTTTGGGCGGGGTCGTGAGCGAGATCGCGCCGCTCACTCGGCGGTCCGCATGCCGGTTGGGATCGGTCGTTCGGGGGTCGCCGCAGGCTCCGAAACCACCGCCGTTTATTTCACTGGGAATCCGCCGGATCGGGCGCAATCTTCGTAACTCGTTGACATGTCACGAGATGTTTATTTGACTGGTATTTCCATTTCGGGCGTGGCGGAGGCGGCGACGGACCGGACCTGTGCCCGGCGGAGGCCGGGATCGACTCCGCTGGCGAGGTCGGCGTACACGGCATTCAGCCGTGCGGTGACCTCCTCGCTGCGGTGTTTCGCCACGTACTCGGCCACCGCGGTCGCGTAGAGTTCGCTTCGGGAGACTCCCAGCCGCATGGCGAGGGCGTCGGCCGAGGCGAACAGTTCGTCCGGCAGGGAAATCGCCGTCTCGGTACGTGCTGGCCCGGTCGGGGTCACGGCGGGGCCTCGGTGACGTTCATCACCATCCTCATCCCGGCTTCGAGGTGTTCCGCGATGTGGCAGTGGATCATCCAGCGGCCGGGGTTCGACAGCTCCAGCAGGATGTCCGTCGTCGATGCGGCCGGCAGCAGGACCGTGTCCTTCCACACCAGGTTCGAGTTCGGCACGCCGTTCTGCGACAGTACGAGGAAGCGCTGCCCGTGGATGTGGAGCGGGTGCTGCATCGCGTGGAAGGCGCCCCGGTCGTTGATGACGCGGATCTTCACCACGTCCCCGACCATGAAATCCCACTCGATCTCCTCGTTTTCCCGCCCGGTGGCCGTTTCCCTGAGGATCCAGCGGATCTCGCTCCCCGTCGTGGCCCAGTTCATGCGCGGCATGGTCCCGGTCCATTCCACGGGATTGAAGTAGACCCAGTCGTAGGCCATGGAGCGTTCGATGGGGAGCGGGAGATCTTCGGTCTCGAGCGTCATCACGAGTTCGTGGTCGGGCTCGTCGCCGAAGCGCGGCCGGTAGCGGTCGATGTCCGCGATGACGTCCGCATGTTCGCGCAACGTCTCGAACGCGTCTCCGTGGGCATGGGCCGCGTCCCGGGGCGCGACCGTCACGCTCCCCAGCGTCCGGAGTTCGGCGCGGAAGACGCCCTGCCGGTGGTTGATCCCCTGTACGTGGTTGACGAGCGCGTGCCGGCCGGGGCGGTCGAAGCGGACGTCGATCACGTAGCGCTCCGCGGGAGCCAGGACCACGCTTCGGACCCACTCCTCGCGCTCGAAGCGGCCCACGTCCGACGCGACGACTTTGAGGGGAAGACGATTCGGGTCCGCCGCATCGCGATCGGCGACGCGCTGGTCGGGATCGGGAAGCCCGCCGCGTTCCGTGTCCACGAAGGAGAGGTTGAAGGTGCGCGTGTTGGAGGCGTTCGTGAGGTGGAAGCGGACGACCTCTCCGCAGTCGACTTCCAGTTCGTAACCCGGCTCGCCGTTGACGAGGGCCAGGTTCCCGAACCGGCCCATCAGCATGTAGTTCGCCGATTCGTCCCCGAAGTCCACGAGCCCTTCCTCGTCCAAGAGGATGTCGTCGAGCATGAGGACTTCCTCGCGGGTCGCGGGCCCGTAGTAGCCGGCGTCGGCGGGGTCGACGAGGAGGTTCCCGTACAGGCCGAGTTCCTGCTGCACGTCCTCGCGGTGGTGCGGGTGGTACCAGTAGATGCCCGGGTCCCGGAAGAAGATCCGGTACTGGAAGGACTCGCCGGGGGCGACGGGATCCTGGGTGAGGCCGGGGACGCCGTCGAACTCGTTGGCGAGCCGGATGCCGTGCCAGTGCACCGCCGTCGGGTACGGCGTGCGGTTCGTGAAGTTCACGAAGATGGTGGATTTCTCCGGAACCCGGATGAGGGGTCCGGGATGCTGGCCGTTGTAGGCGAGCATGGCGAGGCGGCGGCCGTCGATTTCGCGCCGGACGATGGTCGCCTCGAGGTCGAGCGTGCCACCGTCGGGGAGATCGACGAGCCGACGCTCGGCGGCTTCGGGGAGCGACTCCCACGGGGGCGGGTCGGCCGCGCTTTCGAGGCTTGCGGGGCGGGCACGCGGTTCGAGGTCCATCACGCCGGGCAGCATGGCGATGCCGGGGTACGCGGGCGGCGCCTCCCAGCGGCTCGGGGCCCGCTCGGCCGCGCGCCGCGTCGCCGACGGCGCGAGGGCCAGGAGATCGTGCGCCTCCATGAGCGCGGACGGCGAGCGCCCGCGCAGCACGAGCGGTCCCTCGCGCGTCGCCACGCCGGCCGACACCTCCGCGCTGACCATCACGAGGAACTTGTTGAACGCGACGCGCCCCAGCCGGTGCTCGCCGTTCCCGACCGGGCCCAGCGGCACCACGGGCGCCAGTTCGAGCGGCGTCGCCCACGCCATGTAGGCCGTGTATGGCCCTAGGCTGGAGGGCGGCGGGAGGCCCTCGATGTGGACGGTCAACGCGCGGACGTGGTGGCCGGACGGCGTCACCGTCACGCCGAACGGCGACGGCACCCGGCCGAGTTCGACGAACCCCTCCGCGTCGCCGCCCCGCGCCGTGGAGAAGAGACTGATGCAATGGAGGTCGGCCGCCACCCGGCCCGACGGCGTGTCCGTGAGCGCACCCGCCGCCCCGGCGGCGCGAGTCTCCGCGGCCCGCGCTTCGCAGGCACCGCTGGAGCCCGGAAGCTGGCCCTTCGCTCCGGGCACCGCGGCGAGCAGGCCGAACACTCCCGCCGTTAGCGCCCCCGCCGAATGTCGGATCAGCCGTCCGGGTCGTCGTCCGGGATGAACCGGAGGGCGACGCCGTTGTTGCAGTACCGTTTGCCCGTCGGCTCCGGCCCGTCGTTGAAGACGTGGCCGTGGTGTCCGCCGCAGCGGGCGCAGTGGTATTCGGTGCGCGGCAGGATGAGCTTGAAGTCGCGCTTTGTCTCCAGCGTGCCGGGGAGGCTCTCGAAGAAGCTCGGCCACCCCGTGCCGCTGTCGTACTTCATGTCGGTCGTGAACAGCGCCTCTCCGCACGCCGCGCACTGGAAGGTGCCGGGACGCTTCTCCTCGTTCAGCGGACTCGTCCCCGCGCGTTCGGTCGCTTGCTCGAACAGGACCTTGTAGGCCTGCTCGGGGAGCGCCTCCCGCCACTCCTCCTTCGACCTCATGGACTTTGACTTCCGGGACTTTGACTTCCGGGACTTCAACTTCCTGGTCACCGGCCGGGGTTCTCCAGGAGGAAGATCTTGTCGTCCGTCTCATCCACGCCGGTGAGGTCGAGGTCCCCATCCAGGTCGCGATCATGAATGACGACGCACGAGCCGTTCGTGCTCGCCGCGTACGACCGGGGGTTCACGAACGTGCCGTCGCCGGCGTTCTCATGCACGGTGAAGCTGTTGCCATCGAAGTCGCTGGTGACGACGTCGAGATCGCCGTCGCCGTCGATGTCGCCCACGTCGACCGCCAGCGGCGAGTCGCCCGTATCGTACTCGACGGGATCCGCGAAGCCGCCCGCGCCATCGCCGAGGAGGACGGCCACGTTGTTCCCTTCACGGTTCGCGGACATCACGTCCACGTTCCCGTCGCCGTTCACGTCGCCCGCCACGATCATCCACGGCTTGCCGCCGGCGCGCACCCGCGTGCCCAACTCCAAGTTGCCGCGCCCGTCTCCCAGGTAGGTGAGCACTTCGTCGGTGAAGTAGGCTCCGACCAGCAGGTCGGGCAGGCCGTCGTTGTTCACATCGGCCGCCGCGCACGTCTTCTCGCCCTGGCCCGGCGAGGCGATCTCCGAGGTTCGCGTCAGGTCTCCGGTGCCATCGGCGTTGTTGAGGAGCATCGCGACGTTGCCGCGCGATTCCTCAGGTCCGACGGACATGTTCACCGCCGCCAAATCCGCCCACCCGTCCTGGTCGAAGTCGCCGACGCACACGCCGCGGACGTTCCGTCCGGACTCGATGTTGCTCCCCAGCTCGAACCAGCCGTTCCCGTCGGCGAGGAAGACGGACACGAGATCGTTCCCCGCGTTCCCGACCGCGAAGTCGGTGAGGCCGTCGCCGTTGAAGTCCGCGCCCTCGTTGGGGCTCGGCCAACTCCCGCCGGGGATGTCGAGGACGCGGAATTCGTTGTAGTCCCCCTTCCCGTCGTTGAACATCACGCGGACGTCCGCCGTGACTTCGTTGGGGATCGCGATGTCGGGATAGCCGTCGCCGTTGAAGTCGCCGGCGTAGGCCCCGTATGGCTGGACGTGCTTCTCACCGTCGTCGAGCACGATCCGCGAGCCTCGGTCGATCATGTCGAGCGAGCCCGCCTGGGGGCGGATCCAGAAGTTCCACGCGAAACCCGTCTCCATGGCGCCGCCATCCGCGAGTTTCTCCCCGGCGCGCAGCGAAGCCGTGACCGATTCGCCGGCGTGGAAGGCTTCGCCGGGTTCGAAGCGGATGCGCCGGCCATCGTCCGATAGATGCACGGAGCCAGTCATCACACCGCTCCAGCGGCCGAAGACGGACAGCGCCGCCGGATCGAACCCGCCCGGATCGAGCGGCTCCACGAGCACCAGTTCGACCGGCGACTCCGGACCGGCCTCGATCGAGTGCGGGGCCGGCGAGACGAGAGACACGACGGCCGAGGTCGTGGGGGCCGCAGCCGGCAACGCCTCGACCCGCGGCTCGGCCGGCGGCGCCTCGGCGGCTCCGGCCTCGCTGCGGTCGGTACCGCCGATGATCAGAACCGTGATGGCGGCGATGAGGATCAGGCCAAGTACTCCGGATACGGTCTTCATGTCACAACCTCCAGCGGATCCAGCGATCTCCAGAAACTACCCGCGCTCCCGGCCCGTGACGAGCGGGAGGTCGTCCCTTCGGCCCCATTCGTTCCATGAGGCGTCGTAGAACTTCGCATCGTAACCCAAGTGCCTCGATATCATGTACGTGTAGCTCGCCCGCATGCCGATGAGGCAGTAGTTGACGACGATCCCGTCCGGCGTTGCCCCGGCTGCGTCGAAGCGCGCCCGCACTTCGGCCAAGTCCACCAGCGTGGGGATCTCTTGCCGCGTCAGGTCCTGCCAGTAGAGGTTGTAGGCCCCGGGGATGTGGCCCCCGCGCAGGAAATCCCGTCCCGGGCGCTCCCCCGTGTACTCGTCCTCGGGCCGGGCATCGATGAGCGTCACGTCCGGGTCGTCGAGCCGCTCGCGGATCCACTCCGCGGTCACGAGCATGTCCTCCCGCACCTCGGCTTCGAAGCCGGCGCGCGTCGGCGTCACGGGCTCGGGCGAGACCTCACCGCCGGCCGCCTTCCACGCCGCGAGCCCCCCGTCGAGCACGGACGTGCGCTCGCCGTGGCCCAGGTAGTCGAGGGTCATGAAGACGCGGGCCGCCACATGACCCGGGTCTCCCACGACGACAACCCGCCGGTCGTTCGAGACGCCGACGGCGCGGAACGCCTCGACGAGATCCTCGACCGGCGCGAGTTCCGTGATGAGATCGTTCCGCTCGACAGCGATGTCGTGGTACTCGAGAAAGCGCGCTCCCCGCACGTATTCCTCGAGCGGCCCCCTGCGGTTCATTCCCACATGCAGGACGAGGACGCCGGGGTCATCGCGGTGTTCAACCAGCCAGTCGGCGCTCACCAGCACGCCCGGATTCGCCTGCCCGCCGCCGCACGCCTGAAGGGCAAGAGCCAATATCGGAAGCGCCGCTGCGGCCCACAGCCCCCGCCTCCCACACGCCGCACCGGGTACCGTCATCATCGCACTCTCAGCCTCGTCTTGCGCACCCGCTCCGAGAGTCTCCGCTCCAGGACCTCCACGCTTGGAAGACCCGGTGACCTCACCAACTCCCACCACACGGCCTCCTCCGTCACTTCGCCAATACGCCCCGCGTATAGTCTGATGTCGTTCGGCTCGTCCAAGCTGGCGGATACTACGTTCACCTCATCTGAAACCCAACTCGCCTTCCGCAATGCGTCCAGCCTCAAGCCCGTGCTTTTCCGAATGTAATCCGCCAATTGATGCTGGATTACCCAAATCGTGCGGCCTCCCCACGCGTTTGCCATCTCGGATTTCACGATCAGCTGCGACGCCATTCTCGCCCACACCTCCCCACCCACGCGAACCGAACAGACACCGCATGGGATGAAACCGTTCGAGTTGATGCCGACGGACGCATCGAACAGGGGAGCCAAGGGCTGCTCGATGGCTGGCCACCTTGCCATATTCCGGTTGCCGCCGCCATTGCACTGTTCCCGACGATGGGGACACGGTGCCGTCCACACGTGATCCCGCACCGAGCCGGCTTCGCCGAGTCGCATGCCAAACAGTTCCGCTACCCGAGGCACAGAGCCTTCCTGATGTCGGCCACCGCACTCTTGGCTAAGGGAGGCGGTACGGCGTTGGCGACCTGCCGGTGCTGATCCAGGTCGGGCACGGTGCCAGTTCGGCGCCGGAGAGGACCGACGAAGATGTGGCTGTCCGGGAGGCCCTGAATCCGCGCCGCTTCGCGTGGAGTCAGGTAGCGGTCCTCGGTGGGGTGATACAAGGCCTCGCCGCACCGAAGGGTGAGGGATGGGAGATTTCGGTCAAGGCGGCGGAACTTGGTCGTGTCCTTCTTGGTCAAGCGACGCCGTATGTCGGGAGGCGCATCGAGAACCTTCGAGAGCCACCCGCCCTCGGGAACGTACGAAATCCGCTCTCGATCACGGAGGGGCGTAACGACCACATGATTCGGAGCCAAGGGGGGTTCGCCCTTGGGCACGGCGGGCGGGAGATCGCCGATGGCGTCGCCGACGGTTGGCGTCGCGCGAAAGATGGGCTGGCTAAAGTGAAACCTGGTTCCCGCGGGTACGCAGACAATGATCGCACGCTTGCGGCGCTGCGGAACGCCGTACAGCGTGGCGTCCAGAATCCCGGCGTGATAATCATAACCGATGGCCGAGAATTGCTCCCGTAGCACATCCTGCATGTTCCGCGCCCGAGAGCCGTTCGCCTGCAGGAACCGCGGTACCTGCTCGATCAACACGGCGGCGGGCCGTAGGGCCTCTGCAAAGCGAACCATTTCAAAGATCAGACGCCCCCGTGGGTCGTCAACGCCGAGCTGCTTGCCAATCTGACTGAAGGGTTGGCGGGGTGGCCCGCCATGTAGCAGCACTAGCGTTCCGGGCTTAACGCCGAGGGCGTCGACCGCAAGGCGAGGGTCTAGTGCACGAACGTCTACCTGCCAGATCGCGCTGCGGCGAAGGTTCTTCCGCAGCGTTGACGCGCAATGGCGATCCAATTCCACGGCGCAGATCGTCCTGAAGCCGGCTTGATGGGCCCCCAGGTCCAAGCCGCCGGCACCGGCGAATAGACTAATGGCAGAAAGCTGCAACGGTTCCCCTCTTCCCGTTGGTCCGCTCAGCGGGATTCGTAACGTCCATGCACGAAGGCTAAGCCGACGCGAGCCGAAAGGGAAGCATCCGATCGCGGGCTGACCCGAGGAAGGGGCGGCCGTAGCTTGCCGACATGATGCGCCTACCGTACCGCCACCGGATGGAGTTTCGAAACCGGGAGGGGAACGAGGAGTACGCGTTCTCCCTTCCGCGCCGGAATCGTGCGCCGGGGACGAGCGCCTTCGTGCGGGCGAGGGACGAGGGGACGAAGATCGAGCACTGCCTGCGCTCGATCCTCCCCGTGTTCGAAGAGATCCACGTGATCGACAACGGGAGTCGTGACGATACCGCGGACATCGTGCGGCGCGTGCGCGGGTCCGCCTCCGGGGGCGCAAACATCCGCCTTCATTCATATCCCTTCCGGGTGGGACGGTTCGGACCCGAGCACGACGAGACCCCGGCCGACTCGCTGCACTCCCTGGTCTACTTCACGAACTGGGCCCTGTCGCGCTGCACCCGGCGGTACGCCTGCAAGTGGGACGCGGACATGGTGCTCGCGGGCGAGCAGCGGCATGCCTTCGACGCTTTGCTCGCCGGACTCGGACGGGGATGGCCCGGGGCCTGGTCGCTCGCCGGCCAGACGGTATACCGGACGGCCGACGGGTCACTTCTGGCGCGGCGCGGAGAGTTGAACCGGGAGGTGCGGATCGCCCCCTGCGGCTATCGCGTTAGGTTCCACAAGCGGGAACATTGGGAACAGCTCATCCGCCCCCGCTGGCTTCGGACGCATCACTTCGCGCCCGTCTGCTTCTACGAGTTGAAGTTCCTTGACGAGGAGGAGTTCGATCACTGGTCGACGATGGACTTTCCCTCGCCCCGCAAGCGACGCGAATGGGTCACGTTCCAGCGCCTCCGCGGCGAGCAGGAGGATGTCGCGGTTCGCCGCCTGCCCTCGACCTTTCTCGATGACCCGATCGATCCGCCTCGGCCACCCGACGGGCGTTCGGTGCGCAAACGCGCTCTGTCGCGCCAGATGCCTCGTTTTCTCGGGATCGGCGCCACACGAGCGGGCACGAGTTGGGTGGCGGCGCAGCTCTCCCACCACCCGCAGATTCGGATGGGCCGGAAGGAAATCCACTTCTTCGACCGCAAGCTTGGGCCACTCGCCGCGAGCGGATCCGTGCGGGATCGCATCGATCGCCTCCGCTATCTCGCCCGCTTCGTCCGCGTGCGGGGGGGCGGCCGCATCGGGGGGGGCGGCCGCATCGGGGGGGGCGACCGGATTCGGGGCGAGATTACGCCCGCATATGCGATTCTCGAACCGGCGGTCATCCGGCGCGTCGCGGAGTGGATGCCCGACGCGAGGCTCATCTTCATGATGCGCGATCCGATCAAGCGCGCGTGGTCTCAGGCACGGTACGGGTTTCCGCGGTGGCGGGGCAAACCGTTGGAGTCCGTGAGCCGCGACGAACTCGTCTCGTTCCTCGACAGCGATCCGGTCCGCCGGCGCAGCGACTACGCGACGTGTCTGCGGGCGTGGTTCGGGCACTTTCCGCAGGAGCAGTTCTTCTTTGGTTTTTTGGACGAGATCCGGGAGGGTCCCGGGCACCTGATACGCGATCTTCTGGGCTTCCTCGAGGCGGACATCGTTACGCCGGACGCGGAGTCGTTGGAGAGGCCGGTGAATGCTTCGGATCCCGTCCCCATGCCGGACTGGGTACGCGATCACCTCGAACGGGAGTACGCGTTCGACGCGGACGAGGTCTCGGAACTCATCGGACGGCAGGTTCCGTGGTCCCGGTGAACCGGCCTGCGAGGCTCGACCCGCCCCGGATCCGGCGGCGCCCGGTCCCCGCCTTCAAGCGATGGTTCGGTCGCGGCAAGCGCCAAGCCGGGTATTACCGGCTGCGCGACGGGCTTCGGAACCGGCTGCGGGAGCCCGAGTTTCGCCGGGCCCTGCGGCCCACCGATGTCTTCCTTGTCGGCCATCCCAAGTCGGGGAACACCTGGCTCGCATACATGCTGGCCGTGTTGCTGTCGGATGATCGCCGCGGGGACGTGAATCTCTACAACGTCGGCGACTACGTGCCGTTCGTTCACGGCCGCGACCACGCGATCACCACCTACGGCCACCTCCCGGACCCGAGGGTGTTCCGGAACGAGTATCCCCGCCATCCGCGACGCTATCCCGGAACCGTTTATCTCGTGCGTGATCCGCGGGCGGTCCTGGTCTCCTTCCGGCACATGTTCGCGACGATGTTCGATGACCGTGACATGACGCTCTCGAGGTTTGTGGATGGATACCTGTCCGGCGGCGCTCCGTTCGACGCCTGGCACCGGCACCTGATGCGATGGGACCGGCAGGTCGCGGCGGCGCTCCGGCGCGCGGAGGGCGGGGAGAGGGTCTGCGTGGTGCGCTACGAGGATATTGTCGCCGACCGCGGGGCGGCGTTGCGCCGCGTGGCGGAGTTCATCGGAGCGGTTCCCGCGGGCGGTGTTCCGGCGGAAGACCTTGCCGTGGACGACCTTGCCGTGGGACACCTTGCGGTGGGACAGGCTGCCGCGAGACAGGCCGCCGCGGGAGACGTTGCTGCGGAAACATCCGCGAGGCTCTCGCGGGCGGTGGCGCGCGGGTCGTTCGAGGCCATGCGAGACTTGGAGGGGCGCTACGGCGCGGAGGCCTACGCGGGGCGCGCGCGTGGCGAGGGGCGGTTCGTTCGCCGGGGAGAGGCCGAGGGGTGGAGGGATGAGCTTGATCCGGCCGACGCGGCCCGGATCGAAGCCGCGTTCGGCCCCGTCATGGAGCGCGCGGGATACTTGGTGTGAAGGCGTCCGACGGCCCCGGAATCGCGGTCATCGTCTCGACCCATGACCGGCCCGACGCCCTCCACGCGGTCCTGAGGAGTCTCGCCGAACAGACGTACCGCCGCTTCGAGATCGTCGTGGCCGATGACGGTTCCGGCCCGGAGACGCGCGAACTCGTCCTGTGGCACGCGGAGGAATCCGGCCTCGACCTACGGCACGTCCGGCAAGAGGACCGGGGGTATCGACTGGCCGCGATCCGGAACAGGGCCGCCGCCGCGACCGACCAGCCGTACCTCATCTTCCTCGACGGCGATTGTCTCGTGCGGCCGGACTATGTGGCGAGACACGCACGGTTCGCCGAGCCGGGGCATTTCGTCCACGGGAGCCGGGTGCGGCTCGCCCCCGGACTCTCGCGGTTCGCGATCGGGCAGGTCCCGCCCGCAATCGAGCGCTGGGGCGCCGTCCGCTGGCTCGGCGAGTGGCTCCGGGGACGCGTGGACCGCTTCACGCCTCTGCTGCGCCTGCCGCTGGGACCCCTGCGCCAGATGTCACCCCGGCGGTGGCATGGCGTCAAGGGGTGCAATCTCGCCCTGTGGCGTTCGGACTTCGTGGCGGTGAACGGGTTCGACGAGGGCTTCCAAGGCTGGGGCTTCGAGGACAACGACCTCGTCGTCCGCCTCATCCGCAGCGGCGTGCGACGCAAGGAGGGGCGCTACGCCGTCCCGGTTCTGCACCTCTGGCACGAGGCGCGGTCGCCCGACCCGGCGAGCCGCAAGCGCCTGGAGCGCCGTCTTCGCTCCGACGCGGTCCGCGCCGAACGGGGAATCGACGGCTACGACTGAACCGGCCTCGGGCCCTTCCGAATCCCGTGCTCCGTCCATTCGCGCCCTCGCACGAACCCTTGGAAGATGCGGAGCGGCCGGGGCACGCCGCGCGTCTCGGCGCGCAACCGTTCGTTTCTCGCCCGCGCTTCGGGATCCAACCAAGGCCGGTCGTGCTCGACGTGCGCGCAGACCGCCCGATGCCGAGCTTGGCGGGCGCGAATCCCGGCGTTGCGGAGACGCTCGCCCAGTTCGCGGTCCTCGACCGGGTACGTCATGCGCTCGTCGAAGCCGTTCACGCGCAGGAGGTCGGTCTTCCAAGCCGAGGCGTTGTGCCCGTTCCACGTCGCCCGCGTCGTCGTCAAGCGATCAAACCACGTGGCGCGACGAGGCGAGCGGCTGAGTTTGCTCCGGTCCCGCCTCCGCGTCAGCGCTTGTTTCTCATGGAGCCACGGCGACTCGAACAGCGAACCGTCGAGAACATCCGCTCTCTCGATTCGCGCCCCGGCCGCGCTCGAGAGGCGAATCCTGCCGCCCGAAACGAAGAACCCCGGTCTGGCGAGCCTAGCGTGCGCATCCACGAAGTCGTCCCGCGGGATGCAGTCGCCGTCGCTGAGGATGAGATAATCTCCGCGGGCCTCGGCGATCGCCCGGTTCAGGATTCGACACTTTTTGAACCCGTCGTCCTCCTGCCAGAGATGGGAGATCGCGAGACCGGTGGATGCCCTCAGGCGCTTGATTCGGTCGCGCGTCTCGGGGCCGGATCCGTCATCCGCGACCACCACCTCGAACCCTTCGCGTGTCTGCGCCGAGTAACCCCAGAGCGCCCGTTCCAGTTCGTCCGGCGCGTTGTACGTGCTGAGGATGACGGAGAGGGCAGGCGGTGTCACCGCGTCTTGCGCGGCTCTCGTGTGCGCATGGACCCTTCGAACAATCCCTCGAGGCGAGCCACGCTCTCGGTGAGCGTCGTCTCCAGCCGCGCCATCCGCTCAGTGAGCTTCGTCTCCAACGCCGTCATCCGCTCGGTGAGCCGGACCTCCAGTTGCTGCATGTCGCGCCGCATCCCGCGCATGCCCGGCACCATCACACCCGCCAGCGCAATGGCGGCTGCAATGATCGCGATCATCTCGCCGCTCATGCGGCCCTCTTCCTTCGCAACGATCCCTCCCGAGTCGACCTTGCAAGATACGCCGCGGGGTTGCGGCGATCGAACAACCGTATTCTCCGTGCTTGCGTCAACTCGCTGTCAACACGTGGGATTCAGCCGCCCTCAGGGGCGAGCGGGCTCGGCCGTGGAGAGGGCGATCGCGTTGAAGAGGAACTTGAAGGTGCCGTGCGGCTGGGCGCGCCGCGTGATGAGCGGGCCGAACAGGTAGAGATGCCCATTGCCCACCCTCGCTTCCGCCATCGTCACGCCGCCCCGCAGGGACTCCTGACCCCACGCCCACCCGCTGATGAGAGGTTTGTCGGTGTCGAACCAAGCGAGCGGGGTCACCCCCTTCGCCCCGTCGTTCTTCGCTGCCAGCGCCGGCGCGGAGAACACGGGGCTGTTGTTGAACGATACCGCGAGCGTCGACGGAACCCCCGCGGCGACGAGCCGCGAGTTGTCGACCGTGACCTCCAGGATCGACCCGGGCACATAGTACTCCTCCCGGCCCAGCGGCTGTCCGTCCCTGACCAGATGGTCCTCGAGGGGGAGCCCGAGTGCCCTCCCGAGGTCTGTCGAACCGCCGATGGTGACGATCGAACCGCCGTCCTCGAGGAACTCGATCAGCGCCGGCATCGTCGCATCGGAGGTGACTCGGCCGAGCCGGTCCCGGTACTCCTCGGGAATCGTCTCCGGCTCCGGGGCGCCGAACCCTCCGAACTGGAACCGCGCACCGATGGCGCCTTGCGGGAAGATGATGACGTCGTAGTCGTCGCTCAGACCTCCCGCGTCGAGCCGCTGCGGGAAGACGAGTTCGAAGTCCGCGTACTCGAACTGCTCGAGGATCCAGCGGATCCAGCCGGACGGCATGGAGCCGCCGTACGTGTCCCAGAGCGCGATGCGGGGCGCCCGCAGCCTCAGGGCGTCCACGTCCGGATCGTTCGCCAAACCCCGGAAGTCGATCCCCAACTCCGCGGCCAGCGACGCGATCGCGTCCGTAGTTCCGCGACGGCTCTTCACGTAGAAGGTGCCGGCCGGGTGCATCCGCCCGTCCTCGCGCAGCGGCGAGGTAAGCCAGTAGACCTCGTGCCCAGACCCCTGCAGCCGGTTGATCGCCGTGAACGCGTCGTTCACCTCGTGACTGAACAGAAAGCCGTCCGCTCCGTCCGGGTCCGCGACCGCCCCCGGCATCGGACTCGCGTTCCACTCCGCGATCTCCTCGAACGGCCCGTCGAAACCCTCCAGGATGCGGTTGAACGCCACCCCCATCTGGACCGCGAGCGTCCACCCCGCGTTGTCGTACGGCGGCGTCGGCGAGGCCCCCGGGTAGAGGAAGTCGTCCGGGTGGTCCTGCGGCTCGAACATGTCCAGCACATGCGGGCGGAACGCCTGCGCGGCCCGCACCACGTAGGAGCCCGCGGGATACTCCTTCCCTTCCACACTGAAATCGGCCGTCGCCCGCTCCACGATCACGCCGTTCTCAAGCAGCGCGTTGACGAACTTCGTCGCGGTCGGGAAGTCAGCCTGATCCGACGGGAGGATGTAGCCGCGGGGATCGCGCAGGCCCGGATCGAACAGCTTGTCGTAGTCCGCGCGCGTGCCGCGGCTGCCCCCGAAACCGCCCACGTTGCGGGCGAAGTCCGCCTCCGCCGCGCCGGCCCGCATTTCCTCGCGCAGCCATTCCACTCGCCTGGGCTGAACCGTCCAGGTGTCCATGCCGCCGCGCTCGATCGAGTTCATCCCCATGCGCCAGATGCGGTACAGGAACGTCTCGCGGTAGCGGGAGGCCACGTCGAGCACCGCCTTGTTCGCGGTCACCGAATAGTCGACCGACTGCCGGAAGTGCCACGGCTGCGGCTCGATGGGGGCCGGCAGATTGTCGTTGGGCAGGACCCGTTCGAGTATCAGCGGGATCTCCATCGGGGTCGGGTTCCCGATCGTTTCCGTGAGGAGCCCGATCATGTTCTTGAAGTAGGGCGTCGTGCGCAGACCGCCGTTCCACCACGTGGAGTAGTTCGCGCCGCGCCGCCGCGTCGCCCCCGGCTTCCCCTCCTCCGTGAAGCGCGAGTGCATGGCGGACCCCACGAGATCGATCCCGGTGATGACCATCGGGTCGATGTTGTAGTTGAACGGATCGCGGAACGGGGGCGCGAAGAGCACGGTCCCGGTGGGTCCCGTCTGGTGGTGGTTGTAGACGATCTGCGGATACCACGTCCGGTACATCTGCCGGTTCATGTTCTCCGATTCCGGCTGGAAGGACGTGTAGAAGTCCCGGTTGTTGTCGTGCCCCACGTACTTCTGGTAGAGGACGGGAATCCCGCGCGTGGAGCGCTCCGTCTTCTCCTCGATCCGCGTATACCAGTTCGAGACGAGGTCCATCCCGTCCGGGTTTGCGTGGACGAAGAGGATGATGACGTCGTCGAGGATTCGCATTGTCTCATCGTCGGTCCCGCTCACGAACTGCCACAGCGTCTCCATGAGCTGCTGCGCGCCCAGCACCTCCGTGGCGTGGAGGCCGCCGTCGATCCACACGACCGCCTTCCCTCGTCTTGCGAGCGCACGCGCCTCAGCCTCCGACACCCCGCGCGCGAGGGCGAGGCGGGCGGAGATCTCCCGGTATTCGTCGAGGTTCGCGTGGTTTTCGGGCGAGGTGACGATCGCCATGAGCTGGTCGCGCCCCTCGGCCGTCGTCCCGATCGACTGCAGGGTCATGCGCGGCGACTCGGCGGCAAGCGTCTCCCAGTAGCGGGTGAGATCGCCGTAGTCCGGGAGTTCGTAGTCGGCGCCGATCCGGTGGCCGAAGAAGGCCTCCGGGGTCGTCAGCTCCTGCGCGAGACCGGGTCGCGCCGCCAAGACGCAGAGGATGATCGCGGCGGACGGGACGCCGCGGGCCGAAGCCCGATGGGGGACGAAGAACGACATGTGCGGACTCTCCTTGCGCAGATCGTGTGCAGAGTTCGGTGCCCATTATGGCGACGGCGTGCCCGGGAAGCCAAAGCACGCCGACCCGGAAGCGCCGCCGCTCACCGGCTAGGAAGCGGCCGCCCACCGGCCGGGAAGCGCCGCCGCCCACCGGCGAGCCCGAATCTCCGGGCTCGCGGCGGGCGGCTTCGGCTTGAGCCGGGACCAAGCCTGGCATCGGCGGTCCGGCGGCCGCCTCGGCGCACCGGCGGCCGCGTCGGCACACCCACAGCCGCGCCCGGCGCACCGGCGGCCAGCGCCAGCGCACCCGGGCGGCCAGCGTCGGCGCACCCGGGCGGCCAGCGTCAGCGCATCGGCGGCATCGGGACCCGTACCGGATCGCCAAGCTCCGGACGGACGCCCGCGGCCTGCAGCGCCGCGTAGAGCGCCGGCATCCGGCCCTCGATGACCACGTTGAGGCGGTCGATGGCGCCGGGGAGCGCGTCCCAGCCGCGTTCGAGCTGGTAGAGCATGTCCGCCGTCGGCGCGGTGTGGTATCCGGACAGGCTGCCGGACACGCCGGCGCCCCCCCGGGCCGTGTCGAGTTCGTCACCGATCTCGTCCAACTCCTCGCCCACGGCCTCGACCTCCCCGGTGAGGGATTCGGACACGTCGTGGCCCTCGAGCTGGTCCTCGATGGCGGACAGGTGGTCGCGCATCCGGGCCAGCGCCTGCAGCCCCTCGTTCGTCGGCTTCGCGAGCGCATACGCGCTCATGAGCGCCTCCTGCCGCGCCATGAGGTCGCCCTGGCTGATGTTCACGCGCGGGTCCAGCCGCACCGTGACCACCGTCTCGAGCGCCTGCCCCGCCGCCTCCAGTCGCGCCGTGTACGTCCCCGGGAGGACCTTCGGCGCCACGCTGCCCGCCCGGAAGAAGAATCCGCCCCCGCCCGGTGGTGCGGGTGGCGGCTCGTAGCGGAGGTCCCAGATCACCTCGTTCAGGCCGCGGTCGCCGCCGCCCTCGAGTTCGCGGATGACGGAGCCGTCGGAGTCGAGGATCGTGATCGCCGCCGTGCCCGCCATCTCGGACATCGGCGCCGGGTCATCGCCGTTCGCGGACGGCCCGCCCCCGGTCACGACCCGCTCGCCAGTCTCGCCGCCTTCCTCCTCCGCCACCGGGGCGTCCGGAAGGTCGCTCCCCAGCCAGTAGCGGATACGGGCCCCCTGCGGCGGATTCTCCGCCTCCCACACGCCCGGCGTCCACCCCTGCGGCGTGTACGGGTTGTAGGCGACCGCCGACTGGGTTGAGAAGAGGTGGGCCTCGGAGGCGAGCACGGCCTGGCTCAGCTCCTCGAGCGGCGTGATGTCCTCCATGATCCAGATCCCGCGCCCGTGCGTGCCGATCACGAGGTCGTTCTCGCGCTCCTGGATCTTGATGTCGTCCACCGGCGCGGGCGGCATGTTCCGCAGCAGCGGGTGCCACGAGTTTCCCGCATCGATCGAGAAGTAGGTGCCGATCTCGTTGCCGGCGAAGAGGAGGTTCGCCGCCCGCGGGTGTTGCGCCAGCGCGTTCAGCGACCAGCCGTCCGGGATTCCGTCCCTGCCGGCCCGCCACGACTCGCCGAAATCGTTCGACACGTACAGGTAGGGGTCCATGTCGTCGTTGCGGTGGTTGTCCCCCGCGACCCAGACCGTCCCCGCGTCGGCGTGCGAGGCCACGATGCGCGTCATGTACAGCTGGTCGGGGACGCCCGGCATGTTCGGCGCCACGTTCGTCCACGTCCCACCGCCGTCTCGCGTGACCTGCAGGTTCCCGTCGTCCGTGCCCGCGTACACGACCATCGGATCGAGCGGCGACTCCTCGATCGAGATCATGTTGCCGAAGCTCGAGGTCCCGTCGTTCGCCGACATCATCGGCTCGGAGCCGGGGACGCCCATGATCTCCAGCGTCTCGCGGTCGATATTCTTCGTCAGATCCGGCGAGATCTGCTCCCACGTCTGGCCGTAGTCGGGCGTCTTGAACACGACATTCGACCCGTAGTAGACCGTGTTCGGATCGCGCGGCGACACCTCGACCGGCGTGTCCCAGTTCCAGCGGAAGTCGGGCAGGTCCTCGCCCTCCCCCTCCGGACGCCCGAGCGGACGCATCCGCAGCCGCTCGCCCGTCTTGAGGTTCACGCGCATCGGGTTCCCGTTCTGGGACTCCGCGATCATCTCCTCGCCGTTGGGATGGAGGACGGTGAAGTATCCGTCGCCGCTGCCCACGTTGTACCAGTCGCGCGGCCGGATCCCCTGGTTGGACCAAGTGTCCGAGGGTCCGCACCACGAGCCGTTG
Source organism: Candidatus Palauibacter poriticola (assembly GCA_012270965.1). GTDB lineage: Bacteria > Gemmatimonadota > Gemmatimonadetes > Palauibacterales > Palauibacteraceae > Palauibacter > Palauibacter poriticola. The sequence continues at coordinate 60,531 of JAAXHJ010000082.1, read as the reverse complement.
TCCTGCAGGCCCCCGCACACGTGATAGGGATCGCGGTTGTCGACGCCGATCTCGTAGAACTGCGCGAGCGGCAGGTTGCGGAGCTGGCGCCAGTTGTCGGAGCGGTCCCAGCTGATCGAGACGCCGCCGTCACCGCCCAGGATGAGGTGGTCGGAGTTCGCCGGGTCGATCCACAGCGCGTGGTGGTCGGAGTGGACCTCGGAGGCCGCGTCGGGCGTGAAGTTGTTCCCGCCGTCGGAGGAGCGGTACAGACTCGAACCGCCGAGGTAGACCCGCTCCGGATCGTTCGGATCGATGCGGATCTGGCTGTAGTACATGGGACGGTTGTTGGTCGTGCTGGTCTGCACCCACGTCTCGCCGCGGTCGGTCGACTTGTAGGTCCCCGTCTTGCGGTCGGGGTCTCCGGCACCCTGCGGACCGCCGCCCTGTCCCGGGGCGCGCGCGTCGGCTTCGACGATCGCCATCACGATGTTGGGGTCCCGGCGATAGATGTCGAGCCCGATGCGGCCGACGTCACCCTCCGGCAAGCCGCCCGCGAGCTTCTTCCAGTTGTCGCCGCCGTCCATCGTCCGGTAGATGCCGCCGCCCGGACCGCCGCCGTTGAAGCCCCACAGCGTCCGCTGCCGCTGATACATGGCCGCGAACAGCGTCATCGGATCGCCCGGATCCATCGCGAGGTCGATCGCGCCCGTGTGCTCGTCGACGTAGAGGACGAGTTCCCAAGTTTGACCGCCGTCCACCGTTCGGTAGACCCCGCGCTCGGGGTTCGCGCCCCACAGGCGGCCCATCGCCGCCACGTAGGCCACGTCCGGATTCCGCGGATGGACCTGAATCCGCGAGATGTGGTGCGTGGCCTCGAGTCCGAGGTGGGTCCACGTCCGGCCGGCGTCCGTCGACCGGAACACGCCCATCCCCCACGGGGACGACTGCCGGTTCTGCGGCTCGCCCGATCCGACCCATACGACGTTGGGGTTCGACGGTGCGAGCGTGATGTCCCCGACGGAGAGCATCGGCTGGTCGTCGAAGACGGATTCGAACGTGTTCCCGCGGTTGATCGTCTTCCATACGCCGCCCGTCGCGACGCCGACGTAGAAGGTGGAGGGGTCGGATTCGTCGACCGCGATGTCGGCGATCCGTCCACCCATGATCGTGGGTCCGATTTCGCGCCATTCGAGCGCTTGGACGGCCGCCTGCAGATCGGCGTCCTGGGCCGGCGCGGGAAGAGGGGTTGCGGCGAGGGCAAGCACCGCGAGGAGAGGAAGACACACCGGGAGCCCTGAGCGCGTACGCATCTCGCTTACCTCGTTTCGGCAGGGGTTCCACGGGAGGGAGCGTCCGGGCAAGGAAACCGGCACCGGCCACCCCACCCGACCATACAACTCATATATAATAGAGGAGCCCGCCGGAATCTGAAACAGGGTCCGGCAGAGCCGGTTCGGTGGGATCCCGCGGAGCCGGCACCCGACAACACCCGCGCCGCACCCGGACCCTGCCGGTGGTGGCTTCGCCCACGCACGGTCGCGCGCTTGACGACCACGACAGATCATCGCATAATTACGACATCTTGTCGTGGAACGGCTGGTCATTCGGATGAGAGACGTATGGCGGACGTGATTCTCCAGATTGGAGCCAGCAAGCTGGCACTCTCGGTCGGCCTCGCCGGAGTGGCATGGACCCTGGGGCGGCGCCTCGGGAACCCGCCGCTGGCGCACGGGTTGTGGCTGCTGCCGCTCGCGGTCTTGGTCGTACCGCCATTCGTCGCGGTCCCGGTCTGGTCGGCGGGCATCGATACGGTCACCCCCGCGGACGCGATCGGTCTCCCGCAGCCGGGTCCGGCACCATCGACGGTGGCCTCGCTCCCGAACTGGCTCGGGGATCACGGTAAGGAAGCGCTTGTCTGGCTGTGGCTGATGGGGACGGCTTCCGTACTCGGCGGGACGCTCGCGCGCACCCTCCGTTTCCACCGCTTGCTCGGCAGTGCTTCGGAGACCGCGCCACGCGAGGTTCAGCGCCTCGCGCGGGAGATTTCGCTTCGGCTCGGACTCGGTTCGGTCCCTACCGTCTACGCGACGCGCGCGCAGCTTTCGCCCATGCTGTGGTGGGCCGGGGGGAAGGCCCGCGTCCTCCTTCCTTCGGAGCTGCTTACGAACATCGGCAGATCCGAGCTGCGCTGCATTCTGGCGCACGAACTGGCCCACCTCCGGCGCCGCGACCACGTCGTCCGCTGGCTCGAGTGGCTCGCCTGCGCGGCCTTCTGGTGGAACCCCGCCGCCTGGTGGACGCGCCGGAGGCTGCGGGCCTCCGAGGAGTTGTGCTGCGACGCACTCGCCGTCTCGGCGATCACAGCCGACCCCCGCACCTACGCGGGGGCGCTGCTCCGGGTGATCGACTTCATGTCGAAGACGCGGACGCCGGGCCCGCTCGCCTTCGCGAGCCCCATTGATCGCCGCGGCCGAGCGTCGCGGCTGGAAAGGAGATTATTTGTGATCGTGACGAACCGAACGCCGACCCCCAGTCCGACTCCGACTTGGCTTCGCGGCGTCCGGCGGTGCGGCGCCGTATGTCTGCTCGCGGGCGGATTCATCTACTGCACCGATCAGTCGGACCTCACCTCCGTCGACCCGGCCCTGGTCGCGCCGAACCACGAGGAAGTCGCTCGCTTCGATGGCGGGAGAGACGATCCGGCCGCGGACAGAACCCGGCAGGTGATTCGCGCGCTCGTCGACGGGATCGCGGCGCACGCAAGGGAGCACGCGCTCCCCGTTCAACTCGCCGAGGCCCTTGGTGCCGCCGGTGAACGGGCCGTGTCCGGTGAAGCGGTGCGGCTGCTCGGGAGCGACGGTGAGGTCGCGGGGCTTCGCGGCGGTGCCGCCGACGCCTTCATAGCCGTGACGCCGGACGACGGGGCCGGGGATTCCAAGACGGTCGTCATGGACCTCGCCGGCCTGCGGTCCGTGCTCTCGGAAGGCCCGCTCCCGCCGGAAGCCCTCCGTGCCGAACTCGCTCGGCACCTTCGGGTGAGCCGGAATCCGAAACTCTCGCCGTTCCAGTCACTCTTCGAAGGAGTGCATCTGGAGTGCACCGGCGCCTCGATTTCGGTGCTCCGCACGGACGATGGCGATTCTGCCGGCACAGGCATGACGTGCGAAACGGCGGAGACCAGCACCGGAAGGCTCCGCGTGAAAGCGAAGGAGCCCCGTCCGAAGGATTAGGGAGGTTTCGCATGACGACGCCGCGTTTGGCCAACGCCGAACTCGCGGTCATGGAGCGACTCTGGAAGGAGGGCCGTCTCACGGCGCGCCAGCTTCGCGACCAACTCTACGCGGACGCCGCGAGATCGGCGCACGGCACCATCCAGCGCCTGCTGCAGCGGCTCGAGGACAAGGGCTTCGTCCACCGCGACGCCAGTCTCGGAACCCAACTCTTCTCCGCGAGGATCAGCCGCGAGGCATACGCGTCCGGCCGCCTCGAGGCGCTGGCCGACCGCGTCACGGGAGGCTCGCTCGTGCCGATGATCACGCAGTTGATGGAAGAGCGGAAGCTCGAGCCGGAGGAGATCGAGCGCCTGCGGGAGATGCTGGAGGGAGGTTGACGGATCTGATCCGACGCCGGGTGGCGTAGATCTCCGGCTCGGCGGATCTTCGGCTTGCGACAGGCCGCGGGATCCGAGTCGTCCACCTTCCAGCCCACCGCGCCGGAGCATCACCCATGCCTGATGAAGTTCGGATGGAACGGATGACCTCGCCGGAGGTCGGGGCGGCGATTAAGGCCGGGGTTGCGACGGTCGTCGTCGCGGCGGGGGCGGTCGAGCAGCACGGGCCGCACCTGCCGCTGTTCATGGACGCCGAGCACGGCGACCGGCTCGCGGTCGAGATCGCCCGGCGGCTCGGGGCCGCGCTCGTCGCTCCCACAATCCGGGTCGGGTGGTCGGCTCACCACATGGCGTTCCCCGGCACCGTGTCCCTCGAGAAGACGACCTTCCTCGCAGTGTGTAGGGACTACGTCGTCAGCCTCGCGCACCACGGCTTCCGGCGCGTCTGCTTCGTCCCCTCACACGGCGGGAACTTCGCCCCGCTCGCCGAGGCGCGCGACGCGTTCATCGAAGCGGCGGGGCCGGACTGTTTCGTGGACGTATATGCGGACTTGGCCGAGGTCATCGGGGTCTGGCGCGAGGTCGCCGAAGCGGAGGCGGGCCTCGGAATCCGCGTGGGCGGGCACGCCGACATCGCCGAGACGTCGATCATGATGGCCATGCACGACGGGATCGTGCGCGACGAACTGGCCGAGTGCGGACGCCTGACGACGCCGGAAGAGGAGCCGGAACTCATCCGGCGCGTCCTCGGCGAGGGGTTCGCGAGCGTGACGCCGAACGGCATCCTGGGCGATGCCCGTGGCGCGACGGCCCAACTCGGCGAGAAGATGATCGCGGCGCTGGCGGATCGCATGGCCGCACACTTTGGGGCGTAGCTTCGCTTCGGACCCCCGGTCTGGACCCCTGGCTCAGACCCCGGCTCAGACCCCGGTTCGGGCCCCGGTTCGGGCCCCAGCTCAGACCCCGGGTTGTACCCGTTTCGGACCGGAAGATGGAGACGACTGGATGAGTGACGCGCGGACGGGGATGACGATCGCGATCATGCTGGCGGCGGTGACGCCAGCCGCGGCTCAGGTGCGGCGCGGCCCGCCACCCGTGCCCCCGGACACGTCGCCGCCGATGACGGTCGAGGCGTACGATCCACGCTCGACGCTTGTCGTGCCCGAGAACCCGGTCGCTCGCGCGGCCTTCCCCTTCGTGGATGTCCACCTGCACCTCAACGGGACGATGCCGCGGGCGCAGCTCGACCAGCTCGTGCGCGACATGGATGCGCTCAACCTCGCCGTCGGCGTGAACCTGAGCGGCGGCACCGGCCCCCGGCTCGCGCAGCAGATCGAAGCCTTCGAGGCGGCGCATCCCGGCCGCTTCGTCGTGTTCGCGAATGTGGACTTCAGCGACATCGCCGACCCGGAGTTCGGGGCGCTCGCCGCGGCGCGCCTCGAAGCCGACGTCGAGGCCGGGGCCCGCGGGCTCAAGATCTTCAAGAACCTCGGGCTGTGGCTCACCGATGCGGCCGAACGGCGCGTCCCGGTCGACGATCCCCGCCTCGATCCGATCTGGGCCAAGGCGGGTGAACTGGGCATCCCCGTCCTCATCCACTCGGGGGACCCGTCGCCGTTTTGGGAGCCGATGGACGAACGCAACGAGCGCTGGCTCGAGCTTCGCCAGCGACCCCGGCGTCGCCAGACCGGCCCGCCCTCCTTCGAGCAGGTACTGGGCGAGCAGTTGAACATGTTTCGCCGCCACCCGGAGACGACGTTCATCGCCGCGCACCTCGCGTGGCTCGGCCACGATCTCGGCCGCCTCGGTCGCACCCTGGACGGTATCCCCAACATGAACGTCGGCCTCGGCGCCGTGATCTACGAGCCGGGCCGGCAGCCCCGCTTCGCCCGCGACTTCTTCATCAGGTATCAGGACCGGATCCTGATGGGGAAGGATTCCTGGGCGCCGGACGAATACCCCACGTACTTCCGCGTGCTGGAGACGGCGGACGAGTACTTCCCGTACTACCGCAGATACCACGCCTTCTGGCGCATGTACGGCCTCGACCTCCCGGACGAAGTCCTGCGGAAGGTCTACTTCGAGAACGCGCTTCGGATCATCCCCGACATCGATCAAAGCCGGTTTCCGTAGATTCCGGCTCGACGTGTCGACCGGCCGGGCCCGTCCGCCATCTTACCGCGGTGGTCGAGTCGCAGACGGCACCGCCCCTTCCCCTCACATATCCGGATAGTCCGCCGTGGGTCCGAACATCTGGGGTACCGGCACGTCGAGCAGCCGCAGGTAGACCCCCAGTTGCGCCCGGTGGTGGATCAGGTGGTCGAGGATGAAGCTCCGCATCACGACCGCCTTTGGCATCGTGAAGCGTTCTTCGCCCGCCACCTTCAGCGTCCACGAACCGGTGAACGCCTCGTCCGAAGTGGCCTCGATCGTCTCTCGGGCCGCGCCCGCGCTCTGTTCAAGCGCCGCGATGAGTTCAGCCGAAGACTTGAGTTCGGGATTCCGCGGCGGGCCGCCGCCCTCCGGAGCGACGTCGAACTCGGACATGGTCAGCGTCGCCACAGTCCAGTTCGGGAGCATCGCGACGTGGGTCGCCAACTCGCCGAGCGTCCACGATTTCTCGTGCGGGCGCCAGTCGAGGCGATCATCCGGCACGGCTTCGAGCGTGGCGCGGCAGCCCGTCAAGATGTGGTCGAACTGCATGAGGACCTGTTGAGCGATCATGGAGACTCCGTTGTGGGTGCGCGGTCGCCGCCCTCCGAGCGGTGACGATCCAGCGGGCGCGGTAACCTGCCACGTTCGCCCGGTGGAGGGAACCAGGCCACATGATGACCGGTCGAGGTCCGGCAAGGTTATGTGACCGCTCAGAGCTGGCGCATCGGGCCGGCGTAGCGACCTTCTCCGAACGGGACCGTCCCAGCGGCTGATTGCAAGTCTTGGCGTCGGCTGATCGAAGAAGTATCCGGCGGAACTCCAGCGTGCCGATGCTCCGAAGCATGGTGCCGCGCTCGATGAAGCCGGTGATGCGATCATCGGACCGGACGCGACCGTCGTAGATCTCCGAGGACTCGCCGTAGTCGGGCGTCAAGAGGACTCGCGATGGCTCGTGCACGCCGCGCACGGTGCCGTGAGACACCTCCTCGGCCGGGTGCGGGATGCGGCGGAAATCCGTCCGGCTGACCCGGCCCGAGACGTCGCCCCGCCCGTCCTCCCGCAGCCAGAGCTGCCACGACACGCCCCCGTCGATCAGACTCACGGCGCCGAGCCAGGTCCCTTCCAGCGGCCTCTCGGCCGGATCCGTCGAGAACCCACAGCCGACAACCGCCACGCACACCGCAGCTACCACCCACACCGCGACCGCAGCGCTGGAGTGGCCCGGTCGGAATCGCTTACGTCTGCGCATCCGCATGCCGCGACTCAACCATTGATCGCTGTGGTCGCGGGATGCATGTCCACAACGCATTCTGCGATCAGGTCGCCCGCCGGAAGGGCGTCACCCCTCATTCGGCAAGCAACGAATATAGGTCGAAGGCATCGCCGCAAAGAGTGGGACGAGAATCACCCACCCACCTGGTCCGCCGCGGCCTGCCGTTCCCCTCTCGAAGCCATCCCCACCTACACCGCCAACCACCACCAGGTCCAATCTCGATCTCGAAGTGATCGCCAAGGGAGAGATCCTCCAGTGGGACGATCACGTCTCTCCCGGAAACCCCCGGCCACCGTCGCCTCCATTCGATGCGATTCGATCGTCCGAGGGTGGCACGCCCCCCCACAACCACCTCCACCGCCATCGCCGTGGTGGCAGCCTGTTCAGTTCGACCAGGGGGGGACGACGCCGTTCATGCGGGCGTAGGCGACGGACTGGCCGACGTGTTCGTTCATGTGGGAGACGAGCTGCAGGAGGACGGCCCAACCCTGCACCCGCCGGCCGTAGAGTTCCGTCTTTGCGTCGAGTTCGGCCGGTGTGAGGACGCCCACCAGCTCCACGACATGGCGGACGGACATCTCGTGGATCTCGCGCACCTTCTCCTTGTCGCGAATCGACTCGATGTCCGCGTAGTCGAATCCGTTCGGAGGCGCGATCCCCAGGTTCTGGTCGAGGTACATGAAGTTGTAGCGCGCGATGTGCATGTAGACCTCACCCACTTCCATCACGCCCTCGCCGGGGGCCCACGAGAACTTGTCGGCGGGCATCACGCGCGCGAGTTCGGAGATCTTGTAGCTCGAGCGCCGGAAGTGGTCGAGGATCTCGTCCCGGACGGCGGCCGGATCCGTCACCGCGATGGCCGGGGACGCTGCGGGGAGCCCGCCGGGACGGGGGGCGACGCCATCCTGGGACAACAGAGTTGCGGGGGCCAGAACCCCGGCGACGACGAGAACGGCGATGAACCTCGGCTTCATTTGACCTCCTCCTCCCCCGGTTCGGGAACGTGGGTACGCATTCCCGCAGCATAGGCAGGTGATATGATACAGCCGACTCGCTCGTTGTGTCGCGGTGCGGGAGGGAGCGAGCCGATCCCCAACCTTCGCGAGGCGCATGCCCGACATTCATCAATACGCCCGATTCCTCGTCCGCGTAACCCTGCCGGCGGCAGTCGTGCTCTGCGGCGGATGTGGACCGGGAGCGCTCGATTGGGTCGAGGAGGATGGATACCGCTGGGCCGAGCTTCGGGTCTCGGGCGAGGACGGGCCCGGGTTTGAGCAGCTCGACCCGTCGGAGACCGGGATCTCGTTCGAGAACGTGGTGACGGAAGAGCAGTACATCGAGAACAGCCACTACCTGAACGGGTCCGGCGTCGCGGCGGGGGACGTGGACGGCGACGGCCGGGTCGACCTCTATTTCGCGGGGATGGACGGGCCGAACCGGCTCTACCGGAACCTGGGCGGCTGGCGCTTCGAGGACATCGCCGGGGAGGCGGGGGTCGCGGCGGCGAACCGCTTCTCGACGGGCGCCGTGTTCGCGGATGTGGACGGGGACGGCGACCTCGACCTGCTGGTCAACGCGCTCGGGGGACCGAACGCGCTCTACCTGAACGACGGTGGCGGCCATTTCACGGACGGGACGGATGAGGCGGGGCTCTCGTCGACGCTCGGGAGCATGTCGATGACCCTCGCCGACATCGACGGGGACGGCGACCTCGACCTGTACGTGGTGAACAACAAGGTCGCGACCGTGCAGGATCTCTTCCCGCCCGACGTCCTTCAGCCGAGCAACATCTACCGGCGGACGGAGGACGGGTTCGAGATTCTCCCCGAGTGGCGGGAACACTTCGCGCTCGGCGAGGTCCGCGAGGGGATGGTCCCGCGGCTCGAACTCGCGGAGCCCGACCGCCTTTATCTGAACGACGGGACGGGACGGTTCACGCCGGTGCCGTGGACGGAGGGCGCGTTCCTCGACGAGCAGGGGCGGCCCCTCGAGGCCGAACCGCTGGAGTGGGGACTCGCGGCCCGCTTCCAGGACATGGACGGGGACGGGGATCCCGACCTGTACGTCTGCAACGACTTCCACAGCCCGGACCACATCTGGATCAACGACGGGGCCGGGCGCTTCCGGATGCTTGCGCCGCTCGCCATGCGGAGCACGAGCTTCGCGTCAATGGGCGTGGACTTTTCGGACGTGGACCGGGACGGGTTCACGGACTTCTTCGTCGTGGAGATGCTGAGCCGGGAGCACCGGCTGCGCATGAAGCAGATCGTCGGTGGCGTTGCCGATCCGCACTTCGCGGGACGGATCCGGAACCGGCCGCAGAAGCCGCGCAACACGCTCTACCTGAGCCGGGGGGACGGGACCTGGACGGAGGCGGCGCAGCTCGCGGGCCTCGACGCGTCCGGCTGGTCGTGGGGGAGCACGTTCGTGGACGTCGATCTCGACGGGTTCGAGGACCTGCTCGTGGGGACGGGGCACTTCTACGACGCGATGGACAAGGACGCGGCGCAGAGGGTGGGATCGATGGACTGGCGGCAGCGGATCCTCGGCTTCCCGCCGCTGCGTCTCTCCAACATCGCCTTCCGCAATCGCGGAGACCTGACCTTCGAGGAGGTGGGGGAGGCGTGGGGGTTCGCGGGGGACGAGGACATTACGCACGGGATGGCGGCGGCGGATCTCGACGGCGACGGGGATCTGGACATTGTCACGAACCGGCTGCTGGCGCCCGCGGGGGTGTACCGGAACGTGGGGCGGGCGCCGCGCGTAGCCGTGCGCCTCGTCGGCCGGGGACTCAATACCGGGGGCGTCGGCGCGCACGTCCGCCTCTCCGGGGGCGAGTTGCCGACGCAGACGAAGGAGATCGTCGCGGGAGGTCTGTACCTCTCCGGCTCGGAAGCGATGGCCAGCTTCGCCGCGGCCGACGGAGAGATGACCATCGAAGTCGTGTGGCGGAACGGGACGGGGAGCCGGGTGGAGGGCGTCCGCGCGAACCGCATCTACGAGATCCGGGAACCGGCGGCCGGCGGCGCGGCGGCCGGCGGCGGCGTGGATGCGGCGGCCGGCGGCGCGGCGGCCGCAGCGGTGGTCGGTGCGGCGCCTCCACCGGGAGCCGGCGGCGGGGTCGCGGCGCGTGCGGCTGCATCGGACGCGCCCCTGTTCGACGATGTGTCCGCGCTGCTCGGGCACCGTCACCGTGAGAACGCGTTCGACGACTTCGCGCAACAGCCGCTCATCACTTGGCGTCTTGGACAGGGCGGCCCGGGCGTGGCGTGGAGCGATATCGACGGTGACGGAGACACGGACGCCCTGGTCGGCGGCGGGGGCGGCGCCGGCCTTTCGGTCTTCCGCGGCGACGGCGGGGGCGGGTTCACGGCGGACCGGGGAGCGGGCGGCGGCGGGGTGGCCGGGCCGGCGCCATCCCCGGGCGACCAGACGGGCCTCGTCATCGCTCCCGGCCGGGCCGGCACCACGGTGGTCGTCGGAACCGCGACGTACGACGGCACCGACCGGGCGGCCCCCTCGGCCACGGTGCTCCGGGCCTCCGGGACGGCGCTCGGGGCCTCCGCGGCGACGATCAGGGCCCCCGGCAGGGCGCTCCGGGAGGTGCAGGTGCTTACGGCCGCCGAGTCGAGCACCGGCCCTCTTGCCGCGGCCGACTACGACGGGGACGGCGATGTCGATCTCTTCGCGGGCGGCCGCGTGGTTCCCGGCCAGTATCCGGCTCCGGCGACCTCCCGCCTCTTTCTCAACGAGGGCGAACGCTACGTCCTCGACGAGTCGAACGCGGCGGTCCTGGCCGACGCGGGCCTCGTGTCCGGCGCCGTGTTCAGCGATGTGGACGCGGACGGAGACCCGGATCTTCTGCTCGCCATCGAGTGGGGACCCGTTCGGCTCCTGCTCAATCGGGACGGACGATTCGAGGACGCGACGGCCGCCTTCGGACTCAAATCCCGGACCGGGTGGTGGAACGGGGTAACGGCGGGAGACCTGAACGAAGACGGGCTGCCCGATCTCATCGCATCCAACCGGGGGCTCAACTCGCAGTTCACCGCGAGTCCCGAACGTCCGGCTACCGCCTATCATGCCGATCTGGATAACGACGGTTTCCGCGATGTGATCGAGGCGCGTTACGACGAGTTCACGCGCTCGATGGTGCCGGTGCGTGGACTCCTCACGCTAGCGGGCGGGCTCCCCTTTCTTCGCGGCCGCATCCAAGGGTTCGAGCACTACGGGCAGTTGGGCGTGAACGAGATCCTCGAGCAGCCGGCGGACCTTCTGCCGACGGTCGAGGCGACGACGCTGGCGCACACAATGTTCATCAACCGGGGAGGGTCGTTCGAGGCGTTCGAGATGCCGCGCGAGGCGCAGTTGGCGCCCGCCTTTCACGCGGGCGTGGCCGACATGGACGGGGACGGGCACGAGGATGTCTTCCTGACCCAGAACCTGTTCGCGCTGCGCGGCGAGGCGGACCGGAACGACGGGGGCCGCGGCCTGTGGCTGCGGGGCGACGGCACCGGGGCGCTGACGCCGGTCCCGGGACAGCGGTCGGGCATCGCGGTGTACGGCGAGCAGCGCGGGGCCGCGTTCGCGGACTACGATGGAGACGGCCGCGTGGACGTGCTCATCAGCCAGAACGCAGCCGGGACGAGGCTGTACCGCAACACGGGCGCGAAGCCCGGGCTGCGCGTGCGACTGCGGGGCGGCCCGGGCAACCCGGCGGCCATCGGCGCCGCGATTCGCCTTGAGTACGGAGGCGGAGCGCTCGGTCCGCTGCGGGAAGTACGGGCCGGCGGAGGCTACTGGTCGCAGGACGATCCGGTTCAGGTGCTGGGACTCGCGGCGGAACCGACCGCCATCCGCGTCCGCTGGCCCGACGGCTCCGAGACCGTCACGCCGCTGGACGCTCCGACGCCGCTCGAGGTCACGATCGACGCCGACGGCGCCCTGCTCGTTCGCCGGTAGGAGCCCGCCGCGCTCCCCGCCGCCGGTAGGAGCCGGGAGCCACCCGCCGGTAGGAGCCGGGAGCCGCTCACCGGCTTGGGGCGGGTCCGCGGTGCCGCGCGCTTCAGCCGCCCGTCAGTGCCCGGATCCGCTCGGCCACCTCGCGGGCCATCTCGTTGGGAATCGGGATCGTGAGGTTGTACTGCGCGATCCTCCAATTCCCGTCCTCCATCACGAGCACGCCGCTGCCGCGCGTCTCGCCGAGGTTGGCGTTCTCGAGACGCTCGTCGAACCAGGCGGTGCGCCCGCCGGGCGCGATGGCGATGTGGCGCTCGAGCATGTGGTAGGTCCAGCCCGTGCCCGCGTCGAAGCGGGCCTTCGTGTAGTCCATGAACTCTTCGCGCGTCCAGCGCTCGGTCGCGTCGGTGCCGAGGAAGACGGCCTCGCGGGCGTAGAGGCTGAAGTAGCGGTCGAAGTCGGCCTCCGAGGCCGCCTCGTGGAGCGCGTCGAGCGTCGCGGAGACGTCGTCCCGGACGTCATCCTGCCCGGCGAGGGGCGAGACCGGCGACGCCGACGCGATGACGAGAGCGAAACCGGCTAGGCGGGCAGGGAAAAGCCGACGCGACCGGCGGCCGGCGTCGTTCAGCACGTTCACCATGGATGCCTCGGTGTTTTGGATGGGTGCCTCATGGTCTTGGGATGGGCGCCTTGGGGTCTGGATCGATGCCTCAAGGTCGGGCAGCCCGTGGCTGCGGCGGTTGCGGGTGTCGAGTGATCCTACCTGAGCCGGGCCCGAGCAACTAGTGTTCAACGATGCCGCCCCGGGGACTCCGAATCCACGATCCTGTTCGCGCTCGGGAGGATGTCATGCCGCCACGTGCCCCTGGTTCGATGCGAGGCCGCCGAGCGCCGATGGCCCGCACGGCCGCCGTATCCATCCTCGCGATCCCGATTCCGAGCGGGTGCGCGACGGACGCCGGGCAGGACGCCTCGGATTCGTACCTCGCCGGTCGAGACGCCGCCATCGTGATCCGGGCGGACCGGATTCTCGACGGGCGCGGCGCCGTGCTCACGGGCCGGGAACTCGTGGTGCGGGACGGGCGGATCGAAGCCATCGCCGAGGCGGGGACCACGGAGGACGCCGTGGTCTACGAACTTCCGGGGGCGACCGCGCTGCCGGGGCTCATCGACACGCACGTCCATCTCGGCTGGCACTTCGACGCGGAGACGGGGCGGCTGCACGGCGCGGAGTCGACGGACACGGCTGAGGACCGCGTGCTCTATGCGGCCGAGAACGCTTGGAACATGCTCGCGAGCGGCGTCACCACGGTGCAGAGCCTGGGCGGGCCGGAGGACGTGCCGGTGCGGGACGCGATTGCGCGCGGATCGCTGCCGGGACCGCGGGTGCTCACGTCGATCCTGCCCATCACGTCCGGAAGCGGCGGACCCGAGGAGATCCGGACCCGCGTGGACGAGCTGGCGGCGGGGGGGGCGGACGTGATCAAGATCTTCGCGTCCGCCAGCATCAGGGTCGGCGGCGCGCCCACGCTGAGCCAAGAGCAGCTCGACGCCGCGTGTGGCCGGGCGCGCGAGCATGGCCTGCGCGCGGTGGTCCACGCTCACGGCCCGGAGAGCGCGCGACGCTCGGCCCTCGCCGGGTGCCGGCAGATCGAGCACGGCGCCCTCCTCGACCGAGAGACCCTCGAGGTGTTGGCCGAACACGGTCTCTACTACGATCCCCACACGCACCTGATCTTCGAGAATTACTTTGCGAACCAGGACCGCTACCTCGGCATCGGGAACTACACCGAAGACGGATTCCGTCAGATGCGGGAGGCGGTGCCGACCGCGCTCGCCGCCTTCCGCGAGGCCCTCGACGTCGAAGGGCTCGACATCGTGTTCGGGACCGACGCCGTGGCCGGAGCGCACGGGCGCAATTGGACGGAACTGGTGTATAGAGTGCGCGAGGGCGGACAGGACGCGATGGACGCCATCGTCTCGGCCACGAGCCTGGCGGCGGCTTCGCTCGAACTCGAGGGGACGGTGGGGACCCTCGCGCCGGGGTTCGAGGCCGATGTGATCGCGGTGGCGGGTGATCCGACGGCCGATATCGGCGCGCTTGAGCATGTCGTACTCGTCATGCGGGGTGGAGTGGTCTACCGGCACCGGCCACCCTCGGGGACGCCGTGAAGCGGCGTTCCCTCGCCGCCGGCGCGACGGCTGCGCCGAGATCGATGGACGCGGCGGCGTCTGGCCGCCACGGCGACACCTAGATAACGGGACGCCCGTACGGAGGCGCATGAAACGCTCGATCGAAGACGCGCAGCAACGACTCGCTGAGAAGCTGCTTTCGCGCAAGGGCGTGTCCGCCGTGGGCATCGGGGCCGACAACGGTGACCCGTGCCTGAAGGTCTATCTCTCCGGGCCCTCGTCCCGGGAATCGATCCCCGACCGTTACGACGGGCACCCGGTGCGGGTGGTCGGCGGGGGCCCCTTCCGGGCGCAGGGGAACGGGTCGCCGGGCCCATCGGCGGGCAGCGCGTGACGGGCGAAGGAGTCAAGCGATGACGCCGCGCCGGAACCTGGTTCTCGCCATCGCGATTGCGGCCCTCACATGCGTCGGGGTCGGCATCCACTGGACGCTGACGTCCTGGCCCACACGGCCCCCGACGCTCCCTCCGCCGCGGCTTCCGACGCGTCCGCCGTTGCCTCCCCCCGGTTCCTCCGCCCAAGAGTTGCTGGCGGCCGCCATGCAGGTGCAGAGCGCCAACGAGTCGATGCTCTTCTCCTTCCCCGGCGTGGTCGGCGTGGGGATCGGTCTCACCGGCGCGGGGATGCCGACGATCAAGGTTTTCGTCGACCCCGCCGCGTCCCCCGGTCTTCAAGGCATCCCCGAGGCGCTCGGCCTCTTCCCGGTCGCGGTCGAGCCGGCCGGCCCGTTCCGCATCCTTCCGCCGGAGCCCGCCGCTCCGGTTGCGGCGGACGGGGGGCCGGTACCCACGGGGCGCTTCGACCGGCCGGTTCCCATGGGCGTGTCCACGGGGCACACCCGCTCCACGGCGGGCACGATCGGCGCCGTCGTGACCGATGGCGAGCGCCGGTACGCACTCAGCAACTGGCACGTGTTCGTGCCGGGCGGCGAGGGACGCGTGGGCGATACCCTCCTACAACCGGGCCCCGTGGATGGCGGCTCCGACCCGGGGGACGCGATCGCCACGCTGGCGGCGTTCGAGCCGGTGGTCTTGTCGCCCTTCGCGTCGAACCGGATCGATGCGGCGATCGCGCGCACCGACGAGGTGCTGCCGGAGACGCCGGTGGGGGGCTATGGGTCGCCGCGCAGCACGACGATGGCGGCGAAGCCGGGGCTGCAGGTCCAAAAGTACGGGCGGACGACGCGCCTCACGGTCGGGGAGGTGGAAGCGGTCAACGCGTCGATCAACGTGACCTACGGGTCGGCCGAGTCGCAGGTGGGCCGCTTTGTCGGTCAGATCATGGTGTGCTGCAACTTCAGCAAGGGCGGCGATTCCGGCTCCCTCATCGTGGCACGCGATCTGGACCGTGACGGGAACGCAGGCCCGGACGACCGCAAGCCGGTCGCGCTGCTCTTCGCCGGCGACGGCCGTCTCACGATCGCGAACCCGGTCGACCTTGTGCTCGACCGCTTTGACGTGACAATCGTGGGCGAGGACGCCGACCGCTGACGCCGGCCCCAAGCGCTCGAACGCCGACGCCCGCCCCAGGCGCACGCCCACCGACGCCCCCCCCCCCAAAGCTCACGTCCGCCGACGCCGACCGCTGGCGCTGGCCCGCTGGTGCCGACCGCTGACGCAGGCCCCGGACGGCTGGCCGCTGGAGCGGGCGGGCGGTTAGGTTGGCGGTCATGACACGCTTTCGGTCGCACTTCCTGCCGCGAACGCCGACGGGCCGCCGACTCGTTGGTCTCTTTCTGGTTCTGTTCGCGTTCACGCAGCCACCGCTTGTGTACTGGATCGGCAACCGCGAAGAGCCGTGGATCGGCGGCATGCCCTTCCTCTACGCGTACCTGCTCGTCCTTTACTTCCTCATCATCGGGGTGCTGATCCTCGTGCATAGGCGGGGACTCTGATGGAAGCCTGGGTCGTCGCGACCGGTCTCATCTTCACCTACCTCGTGGCCACCATCGTGCTGGGGGTGATCGCCAACCGGCGCATGTCGGTGGACCTGGAGGACTTCCTCCTCTACGGCCGCAAGGCCGGGTTCATCGTCCTCTACCTGACCGTCGTCGCCACGTACCATTCGGCGTTCGCCTTCCTCGGCTCGGGCGGCTTCTTCTACACGCACGGGATCGGTTTCTGGGCGGCGGGCGCGTGGACGGTCCTCGTCGGGGCGATCACTTATGTGCTCGGCAGCCGCATTTGGGCGCTCGGCAAGACGTTCGGCTACATCACCCCGGCCGACCTGCTGGCGGACTTCTACGAATCCGACGCGGTGCGGGTGGTGACCGCCGTCGTATCCGTGTTGTTCACGATCCTCTACATCCAAGTCCAAGCGGTGGGGCTGGGCTACATCCTCTCGGTCGCGTCCGGCGACCGGATCTCGTTCGAGCTGGGGACGCTGATCCTGCTCGTGGTCGCCGCAGGCTATCTCATCGCGGGGGGATTGCGCGCGGTCTACTGGACCGACGTCATTCAAGGCATATGGATGTACGTCGCCGTGTGGGCAGGCGCCCTTGTGCTCGCCTTCAAACTGTTCGGCGGTCCGTTCGAGTTGTGGCGGCGGGTGGCGGCGGAGCGTCCCGATCTGCTGACGCTCCCGGGGCCGGAAGGGTTCTTCACACCCGGGATGTGGTTCGGGATGGTCGTCGTGCTGTCCTTCGGCATCATCTTCCAGCCGCACCTCCTGATCCGGTACTACACCGCCGTCTCCGCGCGCACGATCAAGCTGCTGGGCGCGACGACGCCGATCTATCTCATGACGCTCTTCATGCCGGCGGCGCTCGTGGGCCTGGGCGGCGCGCTCGTGATGCCGGATATTGCGATTCCGGACCGGATCTTTCCGGAGATGCTCTTCGCGCATGCGCCGGCTTGGCTTACGGGCGCGATTCTGGCCGGTGCGACGGCGGCGGCGATGTCCACGCTCGACTCGATGCTGCACGCGAACATGACGGTGCTGACGCGAGACGTGTATCAGCGCTATATCCGCACCGGCGCGAGCCAAGACCACTACATCCTCATCGGGCGAGGCATCGTCGTGGCCCTCCTCGCCGTCGGGTACGTCCTCTCCGTGAACACGTTCGACTTCCTCGTGCAACTCGTGGCCCTGTCGGGTTCCGGGGCGTTGCAACTGATGCCGGCGGTCCTCGGGGTTTGCTTCCCGGGCCGGCGCCTGACGACGAAGGCCGGCGTGATCGCGGGCATCGGCGCGGGTCTCGCGACACTCTGCGTCACGCTCATCCTCGTGCCCCATCCCCTGGGCCTGCACGGCGGGGTGTGGGGGCTGCTGGTGAACTTCGCCGTGACTTGGGTGGTGAGCCGGTTCACGCTTCCGCCGAGCGACGTGACCGTGTCGCGGATCCACGGCGCGGTCGAACGCTTCGTGTACGAGGGCGATCCCGCGTGACCGGAATCCGAGGCTGACGGTTGGGCAAACTCGCGGGAGGCTTGGCCCTTCTGGCGCTGGCGTTGTTCGTGGTTTGGGGGTTCCTTCGCTCGGGCGCCGATCCCTTCGCCCTGAGAACACTCTTCGCGCTCTTCATCGCGGCCGGACTGCCCGCCGCGGGCGGGGGTCTGCTCCTTGCACACCACTTCGGGGCCGGACGCCGCATCGAACGGCGGCGGGAGGCACTCCGCCGGGACACCTTCGAGGCCGAGATTCTGAAGATGGCGGGTCGCCACGGCGGACGGTTGACGGCGCTCGAAGTCGCGGGGGAACTGGCCGTGCCCACCGATCTGGCGGAGGGGTTGCTCAACGAGCTGATGGCGCGGGAGATGGCGGAACTCGAGATCACGGACACCGGTCTCCTCGTGTACGATTTCCACGACGTGCGGCGGCTCTCCGAGAAGGAGTCCGCGCGGGGGCTGCTGGACTCGTGAGGACGGTGCCCCAATCGTAGAGACGGGGTCGCAACCGTGAGGTCGGGGTCGCAACCGTGAGGGAGACGCGCTGGCCGTGCCCCGTATGTCTCGGGGCCAAGATGGAGAAGACGTCTCTACCGACCCGGTCCGGAGGGGCCTCGGGCCTGCTGACGCTCGACCATTGCGCCCGGTGCGGCGGCATGTGGTTCGAGTTGGGGGAGGTGCAGCGTCTCCGTTCCGAGCGGCCCGAGTCGCTGTGGGCTCGGATTCCGGCGCGGGAGGAGCGGCACCGGGCCCAGTGTCACGCGTGCCGTGCGTTCGTGGACCGCGACGCCCCGGAGTGCGTCGCGTGCGGGGCGAAGACCCGCCTGAACTGTCCCGCCTGTGACACCCGGATGCTGCAGGTCCGCCAATCCTCGCTGACGCTCGATGTCTGCAAACGCTGCAAGGGCGTGTGGTTCGACCACCACGAACTCGAGGCGGTCTGGAAGATGGAGCGGGACCGGCTCGTCGCGCGGCGGAGAGGGGACGGGGCGGTCGCGCGCACCGCGGAGACGGGCGCGGATGTCCTGTTCGAGACGCTCTTCTGGGCCCCGGAAATCGTCTTCGCGGGCGCGCACGTCGCCGGCCACGCCGTGGCGGCCGCGGCGGAGGCGGCACCGGCCGGAATCGACGCCGTCGGCGATGCGGCCGCGAGCGTATTCGAGGCGATCCTCGAGATCGTCGGCGGCATTTTCGGCTAATGGAGGGTTAATGGAAATCGTGCTGGCCACGCTAGCCGACGCCGCCAATACCTCGAGCGACGGCAAGCTCAACCTCATGGGTCTCTTCGACACGCTCTACGCCGCGGCCATGCCGGTGACCCACCCGTCCATGCAACTCGTCCTGAGGATCCGGGCCGAGCCGTCCGAGACCGACCGGCAGCACGAACTCGAAATCCGCTGCATGGACGAGGACGGGCGGGAGCTGTTCAAGGTGACGGGCGAGTTCTCCGTCCAAGCCCCGCCGGGGAAGCCGGCCACCTTCAATCACGTCGTGGGCATCAACAACCTGACGCTTCAGAAGTACGGTGGGTACACGTTTCCGATTTTCATCAACCGGGACCTCAAGCGGACGGTCGAACTCGACGTGGCGAAGGCGGAGGGACCCGCCGGACACCCCCGATAACCACGGCGCCGTAAGGGACACGACGCCGGAGCTTGCGGCGAATCGCGGGCCGATTCGGGCCCGAACTTCGGGCTAGAAGCGGGGAGTTACGGTGAGGCGGAAGCTGCGGGTCGGTCCCGGACTCCGTTCCTGCACGTCCACGTAGGTCGTCTGGAAGAGGTTCTCGATCTTCGCCTGTACGCGGGTCCCCAAGATCCGGGTGCCCAGGCGGACGTCGACGAGAGTGATGGCGTTCCGCTCGTCGAGCGGGAAGGCAAGCACCTGCTCCACGCGGCTCCGGTGGCGGAAGTCGATGGCGACGGCACCGCTCCAGCCGGTGGCGGTCGCGGTGAAGTTGTGGCGCGAACGGTAGGGGAGGGGGCGCCCGGTCCGGTGGTCCTCGGTGTCGAGGAAGGTGTAGCTCGAGCTTAGGTCCAGACGATGCGGGATGACGCTGATCCGCAGACCCGCGTCCAACCCCCGGACCATCGCTTCGGCGACGTTGCGGAACTGAAACACGAACACGTTGTTGGGTGCCGGCGCCGGTTCGATGAGATCGGTGTAGTCGCTCCAGAAGAGTCCGGCGTCGAACCAAACGCGATCGCTCAGGTTCACCGTCGCCGCCACCTCGCGGGCCCACGCGTATTCTCCCCGCAGCTTGAGATTGGGGATGACTCGAAAGCCGAACTGGGTCGTCGACGTGAACTGTTCGGACACGCTCGGCGCCCGATATCCGCGACTGAGGGATCCGCGCAGGCTCAACCGATCACTCGCCTCGAAGACGATCCCGAGCTTCGGATTGACGAACCGGTCCGCCATCGCGGCCGAGGCGCTGTGGTAGTCGAGTCTCAGGCCGAGCGAGCCTCGAACCCGGTCGGAGAAGGTGATCTCATCCTGTGCGAACAGCGCGAGGTCCGTCACGTCGGGCGGCGGCTCCAAGAAGTTCGAGGTCACGCCGGTGAAGGCGCCTTCCGCCCCGATCGTCAGCGCATGCGAACGGTTGGGGAAGAGGGACCACTGAACATCGGTGCCGATGCGCGTCGATCGGTGGGAATCCTCGTTGTCGTGAAAATGGTTCTGGGATCGCGCGTGGTAGACGTGCGGCCGCACCTGCACGCGCTGCGTCGGCGTCACGATCGGGTTGGCCGTCACCCCGAGGACGAGATCGTCCGTCCGAATCCAGTCCCCGAGTTCGGCCGGATCGACTTCGAGCGGACGTTCCTGTGAGAGCCAGGTGAAGAACTCCTCTTCGTCCTTCCGCTTCCAGTTGACGAAGATCTCCCAAGGATGGGAGGACTCCGCCGGGAAGACCGTCTTGAGCCGCACCCGCCAGCGCGCCAGCGCGCCGTTCTGCCGGAACCCGTCCGATTCCTCGCGCGCGACGTGCACGGTGGCGCCGACATCGCCGAGGCGGCGGGAATGTTGGAGCACGATCCCCTCCCTGCTCAGCCGCTCGTCCGTGAATGAATGTTGGGCCGGCGTGTCGAAGAGGCCGACGTACCCGCGCACGATCGTCTCGGGCTCCGCCGACGGCCGCTTCGTGATCACGTTCACGACGCCGCCCAGCGCATTCGTCCCCCACAGGGTGGAATGCGGACCCTTCACGATCTCGATCTGGTCCACGTCCAGCACGGGCAGACCGCTGAAATCGATGGAGGCACCCACGCCGGAGAGCATGCGGTGGCCGTCGAGGAGCATGAGAACGCGGCTTCCGACGCCCCGCGCGAGGCCGGTGGCGCCGCGGATGTCCATCTGGCCGGAATTGAAGATCACACCCTGCGCGAACGGAAGCGCTTCGTCGAGCGTCACGATGTCGCGGTTGCCGAGTTCGTCGCCGCTCATGACCGCGACGCTCACCGGGGCCTCGCCCGACCGGGCGGCGGAGCGGCTGGCGGTGACGGTCAACTCGGGAACGTCGAACATGCGGCGCTCGAGCAGGATGCTGAGTTCGCCGGCTGTATCGGGGTCGATGCGGCGTTCGGAGGCATGGAAGCCATCCGCGACGACGATCAGCGTATAGGCGCCGCCGGACGGCGAGGGGATCGCGAAACCGCCATCGCGCCACGTCGTCGTGCGTAACGGGGTGTCGCGGATGAGTACGGTGGCCCCGGCGAGGGGCGCACCCGTCTCCGCGTCCAGAACGCGGCCGCGCACCTCATCCTGGGCTTGGGCAGCGAGCCGGTCGCTCGCCAGGAGGAGGGCGAGCGCCGCGCCTGCCGCGAGACACCGGCGTACGCCGCCGGCTACCGCCGCCGCCAAACCGTCGTCGACACTGCGGCCGGAGGCTCGGTCACCATCACCGTAAGAACGCTGCCCGCCAGCGTGAACGTGCCCAGGGCCTGCCCCTGCTGCCCCATCTGCTCCCAACTCCCGTCCGTGCGGACGGTGAACGTGCCCTCGTCCTCGATGAGCCCAACGACGGGTACTTGGACACTCAGACTCAGGGTACCCGTCGCGGTGTCGCCGGAGGACGACGTCTGGGTGAGCGTGAAGGTACCCGTGGCGGCCGGCGGAACGAGCGTCACCCCGGATTGGGTCAGGGACTGGAGGTCGTAGGTACCCGAGAGGTTGGGCGGTGGCTCGACGGCGGGCGGGTCCGGGTCCGCGGGACCGTCTCCCCCGCAGCCGACGATAACGGTCGCGACGATGAATGGCACGCACAACCTGAGCAAACGCTTCTTCATGAAACCTCCGTCCGTTTCTGGTGGGGCCGGGGTCCGTCGCCCCGCCCGCTGGCACTCCACGCTTCGCAAGGCCCCGCTCCGGTGCCGGGCCCGCGCGGATCAGGCGGCTCTACGAAGACGCCGCATTCGTCAAGATAGCCGTCCGGTTCGGAGTTGCCGAGACCGACGACGGCGATGTCGTTCATCGGGCGGCGGACGTGGCCCTTGCGGCGCGCCCGCGAGTCCGGCTTGATGTGAAGTGTGGCCGTCCGCCGTACGGTCGCGATCCGGCCCGGGTTTTGCGAGCCGCGTGGAGACCCCTCTCGCGAGGAGACAATGAGACGCCATCGAACGAAGCTTGGTCTGCTTATGTCTGCGCTGTGTCTGGCGGCCTGCGACGAGGCGCCGGACGAGACTGCGGGACCCGGCGTCGCGGACCGACTCCCGGAGGGGGCGGAGGCGATCTCCCTCCTCGGCGAACCTCTCTATCCATCCCCCGCTTCGGCGGACGTCGCGGCGCGGCAGGCACGCGACATCGAAGTCGCGCGCGGGGACTACGACGCGGATCCCGACGATGCGGACGCGATCATCTGGCTCGGTCGGCGCGTCGGGTACACGGGGGCCTTTCGCGACGCGATCGGGATCTTCTCGGAAGGGATCGAGAAGCACCCCGACGACGCGCGCATGTACCGTCATCGAGGACACCGCTGGATCAGCGTGCGGGAGTTCGACCGCGCGATCGAGGACCTCTCCCACGCCGCCGACCTCGTTCGGGGCGAGCCGGACGAGGTCGAGCCGGACGGCCAGCCCAACGCGCGCGGCATCCCGACGAGCACGCTGCAGTCGAACATCCACTACCATCTGGCGCTGGCCCGTTATCTACAGGGCGACTTCGAGGGAGCGCTGCCCTCCTACGAGGACTACGGGGCGGTCACGACGAACCCCGACCAGCTCGTGGCCATTTCGCACTGGTGGTACATGGCGCTCCGCCGCCTGGGCCGCGACGCGGAGGCGGCGGCCGTCCTCGAACCCGTGACGGCGGACCTCGATGTCATCGAGAACAGCAGCTATCACCGGCTCCTCCTCATGTACAGGGGGGAACTCGAGGCCGACGACCTGTGGGATCCCGAGAGCGGGGATCCGGCGGGCGTGGCGGTGGCCTACGGAGTCGCGACCTGGCACCTCTACAACGGCCGCGAGGCGCAGGCGGCGGAGATGTACGGCCGCATCCTCGAGGGTTCCGGGTGGGCGGGGTTCGGCTACATCGCGTCCGAGGCGGAGATCGCCCGCCTGGCAGGCCGCGGCGAAACCCCTCCTTAGCGCCGAGAGCGGCGACGCGGGCGGCTAACCCGCTGCAACTTTCTCCTCACCGGCCTCGTTTCCGCTGGCAATCCGTGGCGAGACCCCCGCGTCGGCACCGAGAGCGGTGAGGCGCTCGCGGGGCTCTTACCATGGAGTGCCGGGGCGCACGCGGCCGCAACCTTTCGACGGCTCGACGCGTCCTACTTCGCAAGGTTTCTGGTTCGGTGCTGCATGAGGAAGGTCACGTTGGGATTCTCCTGGTTTTCGATAGATTCCGCCGCCCCGCTGCGCCGGTTGGCGGCATTCGCGCTCTTGATGGGCCTGGCCGCACCGCTTGCGGCGCAGGACTCCGCGACCGGCGGCGAGACACACGGGCGGGCCGCCGCGGCTCCGGCGCTCCAAGCCGTCCGGGCCGCGGAGGCGCCGCAGATCGACGGGCGGCTGGACGAACCCGCGTGGAACGGAGCTTCGGTTGCCACCGACTTCGTTCAGGTCCAGCCCGACCCGGGCGAGCCGGCGAGCGAGCGCACCGAGGTCCGGGTCCTCTACGCGGACGACGCCATCTACATCGGCGCGCGGATGCACGACCGCGATCCCGACGGGATCATCCGCCGGCTCGCGCGCCGCGATGAGCAGGTCACGACGGACGCCTTCCACGTCGCGGTCGACAGCTACTTCGATCGCCGCACGGCGTTCCGTTTCTCCGTCAGCGTGGCGGGGGTTCAGAGCGACGCGCTGATGTTCTCCGACACGCAGGAGGACGACGATTGGGACGCCGTGTGGGAGAGCGCGACGCGCACGGATGAAACGGGCTGGACGGCCGAACTTCGGATCCCCCTCTCGCAACTTCGCTTCGCCGGCTCATCGGACGAAGGTTCCGGAAGCACGTGGGGCATCAACTTCCTGCGCGAGATCGCCCGCTTGGAGGAGGCGAGCGCGTGGTCGCCCCTGCCGGAGGACCGCTCGCGGGTCGTTTCCGCCTTCGGCACGCTGAGCGGCCTTCGGGGCCTGCGGCCGCGCCGCAGTCTGGAGGTCCGGCCCTACGTCCTCTCTTCGGCGACGCGGGCGCCGGGAACCACGGATGATCCGTTCTACGCGGCCACGGCCCTGCGCCAGACCGTGGGGGGCGATCTGAAGTACGGAATCACGGAGAATCTAACGCTCGACGTCACCGTCAACCCCGACTTCGGGCAGGTCGAGGCGGATCCCTCGGTCGTGAACCTCAGCGCGTTCGAGACGTTCTTTCCCGAGAAGCGGCCGTTCTTCCAGGAGGGATCGGACATCTTCGGTTTTGACTTCGGCGGGGGCGATGACAACAACGAGTCGCTCTTCTACAGCCGCCGGATCGGGCGGACGCCCCAAGGATCCGTGACGAGTCCGGCGGACTACCGCGATGTGCCGGAGGCGACGAGCATTCTCGGAGCGGCGAAACTGTCCGGGAAAACGGCGGACGGCTGGTCGATCGGCTTCCTCGATGCCCTCACTTCAAGCGAGAACGCGCGCTTCATTTCGCCGGGGGGCACATCCGGCGAGCAGCTCGTGGAGCCGATGACCAACTACGCCGTGGCGCGGGTCATCAAGGACTTCCGCGACGGAGAGAGCGCCGTCGGCGTCATCGCCACCGCCACGAACCGGCGCCTGGACGGCGCGGGGACGCTCGCCTTTCTCGCGGACCAAGCGTACACGGGAGGGATCGACTTCCGGCATCGGTTCGGGAACGGCAACTACGAGATCAACGGTCATGTGATCGGGAGCACGGTGAGCGGGAGCGCGGAGGCGATCGAGCGCATCCAGCGTTCCTCCGTCCACTACTTCCAGAGCCCGGACTCCAAGCACGGGCTGGACCCCACCCGCACGCGTCTCTCCGGCAGCACGTCGACGATCAGTTTCTCGAGGGTGGGAGGCGGAAACTGGCGCTACGGACTGTTCGGCGAGAACCGTTCGCCCGGCTTCGAAGCGAACGACCTCGGATTCCAGCAGAATGCGGATTACCGGGTCGGGGCGGTCTGGGTGAACTACGACCAGTTCCGTCCGCAGGGGCCGTTTCGGAGCTGGGGAGTGAACGCGGCGACATGGTCCGGCTGGACGTTCGGCGGCGAGCGGCAGTTCACGGGCGGCAACGTGAATGGGAATTTCCAGCTCAAGAACTTCTGGCGCGGCTTCGCCGGGTTCAACCAGGAGTGGTCGGGACTCGCCACCACGGCGCTGCGCGGAGGGCCCACCC
Organism: Candidatus Palauibacter poriticola; assembly: GCA_012270965.1. Taxonomy (GTDB): domain Bacteria; phylum Gemmatimonadota; class Gemmatimonadetes; order Palauibacterales; family Palauibacteraceae; genus Palauibacter; species Palauibacter poriticola. Next base: position 35,183 of record JAAXHJ010000082.1, on the reverse strand, counting down.
TCTACCAACCGAGCGGGTGGAGCACCTGGGGCGGCGTGTTCACGGACACCCGCAAGCCGGTGCGCCTCGGAGCCGTCTTCAACGCGGGAGGAGAGTACGCCACCCCGACCCGGCGCTGGGGCGTGTCGCCGAACCTGATGCTCCAGCCGTCGAGCCGCCTCCAGCTCAACCTCGGCCCGAGCCTGCAGTGGAACGATCGGGCGTGGCAGTTCGTCTCGCGGCCCGGCGCCTCCGACGGGACGCACTACGTGTTCGCGCGTCTGCGCCAGCAGACCGTCTCGATCACGACGCGCCTCAACTACACGTTCAGCCCGGATCTCTCCCTTCAGTTCTACGCCCAGCCCTTCGTGAGCGCGGGGAGCTACGACCGTTTCATGGAAGTCGATGATCCGCGGGCCGCCGATTTCGCCGACCGCTTCCGGACGTACGGCGAGGACGAGATCCGGCGCGTGGAGGCGAACGGCTTCGGACTCTACCAAGTCGACGCCGACCGGGACGGGACGGCGGACTTCGGCTTCGGGGACCCCGACTTCAACGTGAAGTCGTTCCGCTCCAACCTGGTTCTGCGCTGGCAGTACCGGCCCGGATCGACCGTGTTCCTCGTCTGGAGCCGCGACCAGCAATCGTTCCGCAACGACGGATCGTTTCGCCTCGGCGAGGATCTGACGGACCTCGCGCGGATTCCCTCCACCAATATCTTCCTCGTGAAGTTCGAGCACTGGCTGGGACTCTAGCAACCCCGTCGCGGGGCTTTCGCCACGGGCTACTCGCCCGCGCGGCGTCTTTCCGTGGCCTGCGGATTCCGGGAGACGCCACGCGGGGTCCCGCCACAGTCCGCCGGCAGTCGAGAGCAGTGGAATGCGGTGACCGGTTACATTTTCGTGGCGCTTGCGGTGCTGGTCGCGGTGGCCGGCTGGAGACGCCGGAGCCATCTGCGTCGCCAGACCCGCACCGGTGTGACGGACGAGATCGTGCAGCGCATCGAGACGGTGGGCCGCGTGGACGCGGAGGATGTCGAACCGGTGGATCTCGAGTTGGCGAGGGCCGAGGAGGATGAATTCTGGGCTCAGACATGGGACGAGCCCGAAGAGCACCGGTAAGAGGACCGGCGGAGATTCGATGATGAACACGGCACGGAACGTCGGTGTGATCCGCGTGGGGCTGGTGGCGGCGGGGTTGTTTCTTGCGGTGGGGTTGTCCCTTGCGTTGGTGCGCGTGGCGGAGGCGCAGGAGGCGCCGCGGGTTTCGTTCGGGCGGGCGGGCGCGGCCTTCAGGGACGGCCTTGGCTCCATGCGTGGCGTCCGCGAACTCGAGGACGGGCGCGTGCTCCTGGCGGACGGCTTCGGCGCCGCGGTCATCGCGTGGACGCCCGGGGGCGGCGCGGACACGTTGACGAACACGGGCCAGGGTCCGGAGGAGTATCGGACGCCGGACGGTCTCTTCCCGCTTCCGGACGGCGGGACGCTCCTCGTCGACCTCGGCAACGCGCGGCTCGCCCGCATCGAAGCGGACCTCAGCTTCGGCGAGACGTGGCCCATCGCTCAAGGTGGGCCGAATGCCGGGATGACGATGATGATTCCGGTGGGGACCGACCGAGACGGCGGAATCTACTTCCAGCGGCGCCTCGACGGGATGGGAGGGACATCGGATTCGGCGGCCGTGGCGCGCTTCGATCCGGCGACGGGCGAGGTCTTCGAGGTCGGCCGGGTCCGGCTCGCGCAACAGACGCGGGAGGAGTCGGGGGACGCCGACAACCGCAGCGTGAGCATCCGGCCGGTACCGTTTTCCGACCAGGATTCGTGGAGCGTGGCCTGGGACGGCCGCGTGGCGGTCGCTCGCGCGGACGGTTACCGACTGGAGTGGCTGGACTCCGCAGGCGGGGTCACGCGGGGGCCCGAGATACCCTACGAACCAGTGCCGGTGCGCCGGGCGGACCAAGATGAGTGGCTCGAGGGCCTCGGGGGAGGTTTGCGCGTCGAGGCCACGAACGACGGGAGCGGGATGCGGATGTCCATGAGCCGCGCGCCTTCGGGCGCGGGTGATGCGGATCCCTCCGACTACGAGTGGCCCGATGTGAAGCCGGTGATTCCGGCCGCGGCGGTCGCCGTCGATGCGGACGGCCGGGCGTGGGTCCGGCGCCATGTGCGCGCGGGCGACGCGCACCTGTACGATGTGTTCGACGCGGGCGGGCTGCGGGTCGCCCAGGTGCAACTGCCCGAGGAGCGGCGGCTCGTCGCCTTCGGAGCGGAGAGCGCCTACTTGGTCCGAAGCGACGAACTCGGTTTCGCCTGGCTCGAGCAGTACGCGTTGCCCGCGTTGCCCGGACCACGCTGACGCCGGGCCACGCTGACGCCGGGCCACGCTGACGCCGCCGGAAGGTCCCACGCTGACGCCGCCGGGACGCGTTGATCTCCAACAGCCGGGCGGAGCCGCGCCTCAGCGCGGACGCCGTCTCGTCAGATCCGGATCGGGCGGCAGCAGCGTCGCGTCGTCCGTCGGAATGAAGTCTGCGGACCCGGTGAGGGGAATCGGCGCCACCCACACATCCGCGTCCGGCTGAAACGCCGCCCAGGCGAACCAGAAAGCGTGGTACGCCTCGGGGTGGGCCTCCAGCTGTTCGCCATCCAGCGGTCCCTCCACGGCCTCGCCCGCAAAATTCCACACGCTCCCCGTCTCCACGTCCTGCCGGCGACCATCGACGACCTCGAAGGTGAGCGGGCGCCCGTTGGCTCGCGCCCGGTAGATCCTCGCGCTCTGAGCGCGGGAGTTCCAGAACGCAACGACCGGCTCGCCGCGCGCCATTGCGCTCGCGGCCCAGACGAACGTGCTCTGGCCCTCCTGGTCCCGGGCCGCCACTTCTCTCAGGTCCGCGATGGCGAACGCGATGCCGCCGGTTCCCGCGGGAACGCCGACCACGCGCTCCTTCGGCTTTCGGCGTGGATCAATCGGGGCGGAGGTCGGATAGAACAGCGAGGCGTTGTCCGGGTCCCGGTAGTTCCCGTAGGGGTAGAGCGTGTAAAGGAAGTCGTGCCCCGTCGCGCGTGTCGCGATCCAAGTGTCCAGAAAGATCTGGAGCCAAGCCCCGTACAACATCAACTCGTACGGCACGCGTTGCAGGCTGCTGCCGTCCGCCGGGCCGCACGTGGCGGAGCGCGCCAACTGAGGGTAGAGCGTGCCGGAGCCGTCGTCCATCACGAGGTTGTTGTCGAGAACGTAGTTGGATACCGCGAAGTCGGGTGTGCCGCTCGGCTCCGGATCGAAGACGCTGACCGACCCCGTGAGCGGCGAGTAGGTGACCGTGAGCCGTTCTCCCGTCGCATCCGGGTCGGACGGGTCGGCGTCGGCCTGCAGGTTCAGAACCTCGTGGTACCAGAGGAGCTTCAAGGGTATGGCGAGGGGCTGGCCGTTGAATTCGAGCCCGATCACGAGATCGCTGCGGTTGACGTACCCGACGTGGGGCGCGATGAGCCGCGTGGCGACATCCGGATTCGTGAGCGCCGGAATGCTCGAGCGCTCCACGCCGGCGTCCGTGAAGTTCGTGAGCGGAAGCGAGCAGTTCGAGAACCCGGTCAACGGGCCGAAGCTCTCTCCGGAGCATGCAGCGAGCCCCACCGCGTGCAGCACCAAGGCAATTCGGAGCAGACGACCGCGCAAGCCGACCCGTCGGGCTCGCTGTACCGCTCTCGGCGCTGACGCGGGGTCTCGCCGCGGTCTGCTGGCTGGATTCATCCGGTGCCCCGCACCTGTCGCGCTGCGCCGCCGCCGGACGCGAGAGTGCCCGGCGGTGCTTCGGACGGAAGGACCGGCGAGGCCGCCGGTCGTCCCGCTGGCAGCCCGTGTCCCCGGGCTGCTAGATGAACAAGGCCTCGTTTTCGGAATCGACCCCCTGGATGTCCGCCTTCTGCGTCCGCACATCCTTCTGGCCGACCTGACGCTGCCCGACGACGATCATCGCGATGCTTGCGACGAGCGCCAGCGCGATCCCGAGCTTCTTCATGGCGTCCCCCCCCTCCATCGTCCCTGCACCCAACGCCGCACCCAACGCCGGATCCGGACACAGATCACTCTCTATAATATAGCGCCTTCCTGCCCGTTTAACGAACTCTCGGGCCCAAAGGTGACACGTTGGAGGTGACGCGCCGGGCGGTGGCGTCGGCCCCGATGACCCAGCGGTTGAGGGTGTCCCGGGCCAGCGCGACGTCGGTCTCTGCCAAGAGCATGCCTTCCGCAGCGCGGGCCTCGAGACGGACGAGGTCGGCGCGCACTCGAATGTTCACGCGGACCGAATCCCGGCGCGGCACGGTGTCGAGCGCCACGCTCCCGGCTCCGGCGGCGGCGAAGACGTAGGCGTCGCGGTCGAGCGGATTGACCAGGAGGATCCGGTACTCGCGGGCCGGGCCCTCGCCTGGGAGCGGGGCGAGCGCCGCGGCGTCGCCGGACGGCACGGAATCCGGCGGGACAGCGGACGAATCCGCGGTGTCGGCGGGCGGAGCGCAGGCCGCCGCGCACGCCGCCGCGAGCCACGCGAACGCAAGAAGGGTGCGGCGCGGCCAGCCGGGCCGCACGTTCAACGAACCCCCTTCGCGCGGGCCGCCAACTGGCGGATCGCGCCGTCGTCCACCGCCCTGAAGGCCAAGGCCCGTTTCACTTCCTCCATCTGCCGTTCCTCCGTCCAGTCCAGCTCCGGGGCCACGACTTCGGAGACGCGGCGCGCGGCCTCCGGCGTCCCGGAGCGCGTTTCGAGGCCGACCCGCATCCGCCGAAAGAGAATGTCCTCGACGTGAAGGGCCATCTCGCTCCGTACCGAATACACCGCTTCGGCCAGAAGGTGCGGCCTCTCCGCGACGACCCGCTCGCCGAGCCGCGGGTCTCGCTCAACCAAGTCGAGCACCCGGTTCGCCCTCGTCCCGTACGCGCGCGTGAGGCGGTCGGCGGAGGCGCGCACGAGGCCCGCGGAGGCGCACCCGAGGCCCAAGGCGCGGGCGCGCGCCCGGATTTGGCCGCGGAGCGCCTCCAGATCCCGGAACCGCGCGCCGGGGAGCGGGACCTTGTCCGTGTCCACCCTCCGAAGCGCCTTCACGCCGGCCGGCGCGAGGAACGCCTGTACGCGATCCACCGTCGCCTCGGCCATGTGCCGGTGAGAGGTCAGCTTACCTCCGCTCAGCGTGAAGATTCCCGGCGGATGCTGATGGACCTCGAACTCCCTCGACACGGCACCCTCGTCGGCGCCGTCGGCGGGCGGCGCGACGAGCGGCCGCAGGCCGGCCCACGCGCTGATCACATCCTCCGGTCCCAGCTTCGACGCGGGGAGCAGGCGACGGGTGGCCTCGAGCAGGTAGGCGATGTCGCCGGGGGTGGCCGCGACCTCGTGTGGGCGGCCGTCGAAAAACTCGTCCGTCGTGCCGATCAGGGTCAGGTCCTCCCGCCACGGGAGGATGAACATCACGCGGCCGTCCTGGGGCGCCTCGAAGATCAGCGCGCCGGAGTGCCCCACCCGCTCGCGCGCCACGTGGATGTGCGTCCCCCGCGAGGGCCGGATGCGCACGGCGGAGGCCGCGCCAGCGCCCGAGCCGGGGGCCGCGCCAGCGTCCGCGCCCGGCGCCCGCGGGCCGGCGGTGACGCGGTCGAGCGTCTGTTCGGCCCACGCGCCGGTGGCGTTGACGATCGCGAGCGCGTCGACCTCTACTTCCCGTCCGCTCTCCGCATCTCTCACCAGCGCCCGGTGGCCCGGCCAGTCCGAGGTGTCGATGCGGACGACTTCGGCCCGGTTGACCACGGTCGCGCCGGCCTCGACGGCCGCCACGATGGTCGTGACGACGAGCCGCGCATCGTCGACTTGGGCGTCGAAATAGCGCGCGCCGCCGAGAAGCCCCTCAACGCGCAGCCCCGGTTCACGGGCCAGCATGGCCTCCGGGTCGAGCATCTGATGGCGTTCGATGTTCCGGAACAGCGAGAGCGCGTCGTAGAGCCACATCCCCGCGTCCAGCTTGCGCCGGCCGATCCGACCCTCACGGAAGATGGGAAAGTGGAACTCCAGCGGCCGGACGAGGTGGGTCGCGATGCGGAGCAGGGTCCGCCGTTCCTGACTCGCCTCGAACACGAGGTCGAACTCGAAGTGCTCCAGGTAGCGCAGGCCGCCGTGGACGAGGCGGGAGGAACGACTGCTCGTGCCCCGCGCGAAATCAGCCGCTTCAACGAGAGCGGTGCGAAACCCGCGGCGGGCCGCGTCGCGCGCGACGGCCGCGCCGGAAATGCCGCCTCCGATGACGAGGATGTCGAAGGCGGTCTCCGCAAGGCTCCGGAACCGTTCGGCGCGCCCCGGAGCCGCTGCCGGAGTCACGGCTCGAGGACGAGCTTCCCGAAGACCCCGCCCGCCTCCAGCCGCTCGTGGGCCTCGCGCGCCCGCTCCAATGGCCAAAGGTCATCGACGACCGGGGTGAGGGCGCCGTCCAGCACGAGCCCCATCACGGCCTCGAACTCGGCACGCGTCGCCATCGTCGTTCCCATGATCGACGTCTGGCTCCAGAACAGACGCGCGATGTTGAGCGTGCCCCGCGGACCGGTCGTCGCGCCGTACACGACCATCCTGCCCGCACGCGCCAGCGCGCGAACGCAGCCATCCCACGTCGCCGCGCCCACGCTGTCGAGGACGAGGTCGACGCCGCGCTTCTCCGTCTCCATCCACACGCGGCGTGAGAAGTCCTCCTCGAGACGGTCGATGACGAGGTCGGCTCCGAGCGCTTCCACGCGCCGGACGTTCGCGGGGCCGCTCGTGACCGCGAACACGCGCGCCCCGCGGTGTTTCGCGATCTGGATCGCGGCGGTGGAGACGCCGCCCGACGCCCCGGTGACGAGGACCGTCTCTCCCGCCGCCAGCCGTCCCCGCGAGAGGAGTCCGCGCCACGCCGTCTGGTATACGAGGGGCGCGACGGCCGCGGTCGCGAACGGGAAGCCGTCCGGGAGCCGGACCAAATTGCGCGCCGGAACCGCGACCTGTTCCGCGAAGCCGCCGGGTACGTGCTCGCCGAGGATGCGGTAGGAGGCGCAGAGGGGGTGCTCGCCGCGGACGCACCACTCGCAGTCGGCGGGGGCGCACCAGAGTCCCGGGTTTACCGCCACCCGGTCGCCGGGAGACCAGCCCTCCACTCCATCCCCCGTCGCCGCAATCTCCCCCGCCACATCCGATCCTCCGATGTGCGGCATCTTCAGCGTGAGTCCCGGCAGGCCGCGCCGCGTCCAGAGATCGAGGTGATTGAGGCCCGCCGCGCGCACGCGGATCAGCACCTCGCCGGCACCCGCCGACGGCTCGCGCAGGTCGCCGACGCGGATGACGTCGGGCCCGCCGTGTCGTTCGAAGTAGGCCGCTCTCATGGCCGCCAAACCTACGGTCGCGCCGCGGCCCGTGCAGGAACCCGACCGACCGCGTCGCCACAGTTGAGAACGGGTCTCAACGAGGCTTGATATGGGGTCGCGCCCGGCGTACTTTGTCCCGCCGATAATCGTTATCGGTTCATCCCGATTCGATTCGGTATGCTTCCAGCAGGCCGGCGCCCCCGAGTGACCGGCCTTTTGCAACACAAGAGGACACGAATGTCAGAACCGCTTCTGTCGATACGCGGACTCCGGGCGAAGGTCGGAGGCGAGGACGGAGAGATCCTCCGCGGCGTCGATCTGGACCTCGAGCGCGGCGAGGTGCACGCGCTGATGGGGCCCAACGGCTCGGGCAAGAGCACGCTCGCCAAGGTCATCGCGGGCCACCCCGCGTACGAGGTGACGGCGGGCGAGATCCTGTTCGAGGGGGAGGATGTCCTCGAGCTGGAGCCCGATGAGCGGAGCCGCGCGGGGATCTTTCTCGCCTTCCAGTATCCGGCGGAGATCCCGGGCGTCTCGATCGCCAATTTTCTGCGCACCGCCGTGAACGCGCGGCTGGACGAGGGCGAGGAAATGGACGTGTTCGGGTTCCAGCGCACGCTCACCGAGAAGATGGAGATGTTGAAGATGGATCCGGGCTTCGCGGCCCGGTATGTGAACGACGGCTTCTCCGGCGGCGAGAAGAAGCGGAACGAGATCCTGCAGATGGCCGTGCTTCGGCCGGCGCTCGGGGTTCTGGACGAGACCGACAGCGGACTCGACATCGACGCGCTCAAGATCGTGGCCCGCGGCGTAAACCGCCTGTCCGAAGCCGACGAGGCGCTCGGCGTGCTGCTCATCACGCACTACAAGCGGATCCTCAACTACATCGAGCCGGACACCGTGCATGTGATGGTGGCCGGCCGCATCGCGGAGAGCGGCGGCGCCTCGCTGGCCGACAAGCTGGAAGCCGAGGGTTACGACTGGCTCCAGCAGGCGGCGGCGACGGTCTGACTCCGTAAGGGAAGGTGGAAGAACCATGCCTCAGAACGAGACGATCACCGGGCTCGGGCTCGACGAGTACAAGTACGGGTTCGTTACGGAGGACAAGCCCGTCTTCAAGGCCGTCCCCGGGCTCTCCAGCGACATCGTGCGTCAGATCTCCCGTCACAAGGAAGAGCCGGAATGGATGCTCGACTTCCGGCTGAAGGCGCTCGAGGTCTACTACTCCAAGCCGATGCCGAAGTGGGGCGGCGATCTCTCGAAACTCGAGGACACGCTCGACGAGATCTATTTCTACCTGAAGCCGCAGGACCAGATGGAACGGTCGTGGGACGATGTCCCGCGGGAGATCAAGGACACGTTCGAGAAGCTTGGGATCCCCGAGGCGGAGCGTAAGGCGCTCGCCGGGGTCGGGGCCCAGTACGAGTCCGAGATGGTCTACCACTCCCTAAAGGAGCAGTGGGAGGAGCAGGGTGTGATCTTCGAGTCGATCGAGGATGGGCTCGCGAAGCACCCCCAGCTGTTCCGGCAGTATTTCTCGACCGTCGTTCCCACGCACGACAACAAGTTCGCGGCACTCAACTCGGCCGTGTGGTCTGGAGGGTCGTTCGTCCACATCCCGAAGGGGGTGAAGGTGGAGATCCCCCTCCAGGCCTACTTCCGGGTCAACGCGGAGCGCATGGGCCAGTTCGAGCGCACCCTCATCATCTGCGAAGAGGGGGCCGAAGCCCACTACATCGAGGGTTGTACGGCGCCGGTCTACTCGACGGACTCGTTCCACTCCGGCGTCATCGAGATCGTGGTCAAGAAGGGCGCGCGCTTCCGGTACACGACGATCCAGAACTGGTCGAACAACATGTACAACCTCGTCACGCAGCGGGCACTCGTGCACGAGGAGGCGAAGATGGAGTGGCTCGACGGGAACCTGGGCTCGAAACTCACGATGAAGTATCCGTCGTGCTTTCTGGTCGGAGAGCGGGCGCACGGCGAGATCCTCTCCATCGCGTACGCGGGGGACGGGCAGCACCAGGACACGGGCGGCAAGGTGATCCACGCCGCTCCGAACACGACATCCCAGATCACCTCGAAGTCGATCTCGAAGGGGCTCGGGCGCTCCTCGTACCGCGGACTGTGCAAGGTGTACGACGGCGCGGTGGGCGCGAAGTCCAACGTCGAGTGCGACGCGCTGCTGCTCGACGAGCGGTCGCGTACGGACACCTACCCCTACATCGAGATCGACGAGAACACGGCGTCGATCGGGCACGAGGCCACGGTCTCGAAGGTCGGCGACGAGCAGCTCTTCTATCTGATGAGCCGTGGTCTCGATGAGGCGGAGGCGATGGCGATGATCGTGCGGGGCTTCATCGAGCCGGTGGCCAAGGAGTTGCCGCTCGAGTACGCGATCGAACTGAACCGGCTGATCGAACTGGAGATGGAAGGGTCGGTCGGATAGCGGTTCGGACTCCACTTCCGGACACGGACACGAGGGATTCTCGGGATATGAGCACGGTGATGGCCGGGCCGGCGGAATCGACGCTGGCCGCGGCGGACTTCAATGCGCTTGCCGGCGGACTGGCGGAGCCGGAAGCGGTCGCGGGGGCGCGAGCCGCCGCATGGGAACGGTTCACCGCCCTTCCCTGGCCGACGAGGAAGTCGGAGGAATGGCGGTACACGGACCTCGCGAAGGTCGGTTTCGACGCGCTTGCGCCGGTCGTGCCGGCGCCCGCGACGGCGGAAGCGCTGCCCGCGGACGTGCGCGAGGTGCTCGGACGCTCCGGGGAGCGCGCGGGCGTCGTCGTGCTGCGGGAGGGACGGGTCGCGCATCTCGAACTCGAACCGGAGGTGGCGCGGAGCGGCGTGGTCCTGTGCTCGATCCGGGAGGCGGCGGAGCGGCATCCGGACGTGCTGAGGCGCGCGCTGCTGGAGGCGCAGCCGGCCCCGGCCGAGGAGAAGCTGTGGGCGCTGCACCTCGCCCTCCTGGGCGGCGGCTACTTCCTCCACGTGCCGCGCGGGGTGGAGATGCCGGCGCCGGTCCACGCGTTTCACATCGTCGAGCGGGCCGGGACGCTCTCCTCCGCGCATTCGTTCGTGTACGGAGAGGCGGGGGCGCGGGGCGCGGTCATCGACGAGTTTTTCTCCGACGACCTCGATGCGGAGACCGTCTCGCTTCATGGGGCGACGATCACGGGGGAGGGGGGCGCGAGTATCGAGTACGTGGCGCTCCAGCGCTTCGGCCGGGGTGTGAAGCGCTTCTCGGCGCAGCACGTCGCCGCAGGCCGCGACTCGCGTATCGTGACCTTCAACGTCGCGCTGGGCGGCGACCTTTCGCGGGCCGACGTCACGAGCCGCCTCGACGGGCCCGGCGGCGACAGCGAGATGCTCGCGCTCTGGTTCGGCGACTCCGACCAGCATTTCGACCACCACACGCTGCAGCATCACGCGGCGCCGCACGCGCACAGCGATCTGCTCTTCAAGGGGGCGCTGACGGACTCGGGTTCGAGCGTCTTCCGCGGGCTGATCCGGGTCGACAAGGGAGCCCAGCTCACGGACGCCTATCAGACGAACCGCAACCTGCTTCTGAGCGAGGGCTCCCACGCCTCCGCGCTTCCCAACCTGGAGATCGAGGCCGACGATGTGCGCTGCTCGCATGGAGCGACGATCGGACAGGTGGAGGACGGGCAACTCTTCTACCTCATGAGCCGCGGCCTCACGCGCCGCCAAGCCGAGCGCCTGCTCGTGTTCGGGTTCTTCGATGAGGTTCTCGGACGCCTTCCGATGGAGGGGGTGCGGGCGCGCGTACGCGAAGCGATCGAGGAGAAGATCGGGTTATGAGCCGATTCGTCACGGTGGCTAGGGTCCAAGATGTGCCGGAGAACGGGACGTGCGGGGTGATGGCCGGGGATGTGGCGATCGCCCTCATCCGAAGCGGGGGCGAGGTCTACGCGCTCGAAGATTGCTGCTCGCACGAGGAGTTCCCGCTCTCGGAGGGCGAGGTCGAGGCGGGCGAGATCACCTGTCTCCTCCACGGGGCGCGCTTCGATCTTGTGACCGGCGCGCCGAGGGCGCTCCCGGCGGTCGTGCCGGTCCGGCGCTTCGACGTGCGGATCGACGGGGACGACATTCAGGTCGACCTCGCCTGAGCGGGATCCAGCCGAGGACCGGGCCCCGATGGCGAAGACGACGGAGATGATGGATACGGCGCGCGCGGCGGGCGCGACGGACGCGGCGGGCGCGACGGGCGCGGCGGCATCCGACGGTTCATCCGCGGCGGCCGGCCGACGCGCGGCAGGTGAGGCGTCGGAGGGTGGCGCCTGGGATCTCGCGGAGATCCGGGCCCAGTTCCCCATCCTCTCGCGTGAAGTCAACGGCCACCCGCTGGCCTATCTGGACAACGCGGCGAGTTCGCAGCAACCGCTCCGCGTTCTAAACCGCGTCGAGCGCTATCTGCGCCGGGAGCACGCCAACGTGCACCGCGGCGTGCATCAGCTCAGCGCGGAGGCGACGGAGGCCTACGAGGGTGCCCGCCGTTCGGTGGCGGCGCACGCGGGCACGACGGATCCGTCGGAGATCGTCTTCACCCGCGGCACGACGGAGGCGGTGAACCTCGTCGCCTCGAGTTGGGGAGACGCGTTCATCGGCGCGGGCGATGAGATCGTGCTCACGAAGATGGAGCACCACTCGAACCTCGTGCCGTGGCAACTGCTGGCGGGCCGTACGGGGTGCGATCTCCGCTTCGTCGACGTCACGCCCGGGGGCACGCTCGATCTGGACGACTTCGACCGGCTCTTGGGGAAGCGAACCCGGCTGGTCGCCTGTACGCACGTCTCCAACAGCCTGGGGACCGTCAATCCGGTGCGGGAGGTCGTGAACCGGGCGCACGCGGCGGGCGCCTTGACGCTCATCGATGGAGCGCAGGCCGCGCCCCACATGCTGACCGACGTCGCGAAGACCGGGTGCGACTTCTACGCGTTCAGCAGCCACAAGATGTGCGGCCCCACCGGCGTCGGGGCGCTGTGGGCCAGACGCGAGCTGCTGGAGGAGATGCCTCCCTACCAAGGCGGGGGCGAGATGATCTCGGACGTGAGGCTCGAGGGATCTTCCTGGGCCAAGGTTCCGCACAAGTTCGAGGCCGGGACGCCCAACATCTCGGGCGTCGTGGGCTTCGGCGAAGCCGCACGCTTTCTCGCGGACCTCGGGCCGGAGGCGATCGCGGCGCACGAAGGCGTCCTGAAGCGCGCCGTCCTCGATCGGCTCGACGAGATCGAAGGGCTTCACCTGTACGGTCCGCGCGAAGAGCGGACGGCGGTCTTCTCCTTCACGTACGGTGACATACATCCGCACGACCTTTCCACGATCCTCGACCAGCGGGGAGTTGCGATCCGGGCGGGGCACCACTGCAACCAGCCGCTGATGGACCACTACGGGATCAGCGCCACGGCCCGCGCGAGCTTCTTCTTCTACAATTCGCCGCGGGAAGTCGACGCGCTGTGCGACGGCCTCGCTCTGGCAGCCGAAGTCTTCGGCGGCATCGCCTGAATCCATGATCGAACCCCGTCCGAGCACGCCCGGGACGATCGACCGGGCGATCCCCTCGTCGCTCAACCAGTTATACCAGGAAGTCATCCTCGATCACTACCGGAGGCCCCGGAACAGGGGGCATCTGGAAGAAGCCACGCACGCGATCACGATGAACAACCCGCTCTGCGGCGACGTGATCGAACTCATGTTGCGCGTGGAGGGCGGGAGCATCGCCGAGGCGCGCTTCCTTGGCCGCGGGTGCTCGATCAGCCTCGCGTCCGCGTCGATGCTGACGGGACGCGTGCGGGGGAAGTCGCTCGAGCAGGCGCTGGAACTCTCCGCGAAGTTCACGCACCTCCTGCACGGAGACGGGACGCTCCTGTCGGACGACGACTTGGGCGATCTGCGCACGCTGGCGGGCGTCTCGAAGTTTCCGGTTCGCATCAAGTGCGCGCTGCTGGCGTGGAACTGTCTCGAAGAGCTGGGGGGCGGGATGGAGGCGGACGGCGGCTCGGCGTGACATCGGGTGGCCCCATCAGCACCGTCGCCCGCGTGCTGCGGATCGCGGGTGGGGTCTATCACGTGGACGATGCCACGACCGTGGTTCAGGCGTCGCTGCGCGGGCGCCTGAAGCGGAAGGACTCGCGCATCGTGTCGGTCGGCGACCTCGTCGAGCTGGAACGCGTCGGCGACGAGATGCGGATCGTTCGGCTCCGCCCGCGAAGCGGCGCGCTCTCCCGGCACGGCGTCTCCAAGCGGCGCGAACAGGTGATCGTCGCGAACGTGGACCAAGTCGCCGTCGTCGTTTCGGTGACGGCGCCGGATCCCGATTTCCTCATGGTGGACCGACTGCTCGCGCTGGCGGCGCTGAGCGGCATCGACGCCTTCCTCATCGTGAACAAGACGGACCTCGCGGAGCCCGCGCTGAACGCGGCGAGGCCGGGCGCCGGGAAGGCCGTCTCCGGGAAGGCCGCCTCCGGGAAGGCCTCCGGGAAGCCCGCGCCCGGGACAGTCCGCGCCCCGGCCGGTCGCGTCCGGGAGAGGCCCGCTTCCGGAGACGGCCTCGAGCAGTACGCGGCCTTGGGCGTGGAGACGCTGCGGACGAGCGTCGAAACGAGGGCGGGACTGACGACGCTCGCGGGACGGCTCGCGGGGCGGATCACGGTGCTCAGCGGGCAGTCGGGCGTGGGGAAGTCGAGCCTGTTGAACGCGCTCGTCCCCGAACTCGACCTGCGTGTCGGCGAGATCAGCGGGCGGCGGGGGCGAGGGCGGCATACGACGGTGGCGTCGGCGCTCTATCGGTATCCGGCGGGCGGCTACGTGGCGGACACGCCCGGCCTGCAGTACCTGGCGCTGTGGGGGCTGGATCCGGCGGAACTGCCGGGGGGCTTCGCCGAGATCGCGGCGACGGGCGAGGGCTGTCGGTTCGCGGACTGCCGGCACCGGGCGGAGCCGGAGTGCGCGGTCCGAGCGGCGGTGGACGATGGGACGATCAGGCGGCGGCGGCTGGAGAGCTACCTGCGGCTCCTCGGCGAAGCGGAGCAGGGCCGGTGAGCAAGGGCTGGAGCCCGGCGCGGGTCGCGCGGCGGCTGGTGTCGGCGGGGCATACCGTCGCCGACCCCGGGGCGGCGGAGCGTCACGCGGCCGTGACCCTCGTGGTTCGTCCGCGGGGCCGGGACCTGGAGGTACTCTTCGTGCGGCGGGCGGAGGTCCCGGGCGACCCGTGGTCCGGCCATATGGCGCTTCCCGGCGGGCACCGGGATGCGGCGGACGCGGATCTCCTGGAGACGGCGCGCCGCGAGTTGCGCGAGGAGGTGGGACTCGATCTTCCGCGCGGCGGGTTCCTCGGGCGGCTCGACGACCTGCATCCGGTGACGCGCCGAATCCCGTCGATTCTCATCTCTCCCTTCGTCGCGTGGCACGGGGAGGACGTCCGGGTCTCGACCAACGCGGAGGTGCAATATCACGTCTGGGCGCCGCTCGGCGCGCTGCGCGACCCGTCCCGGCGCTCCGAGATCCGTTATCCGGATGGTGGCCGGGAACACGTGTGGCCTTCCATCCTGTATGAGGGCGACGCCATTTGGGGGCTCACGCACCGCGTCGTCATGAACTTTCTAGACATCATCGTGGAGAGAACCGTCCAATGAGTGAAGTCGTCTACCGCTCGCACGTGAAGATCGTGCGGCAGAAGGGGCCGTACCGCACGGCGGAGATCCCGGCCACGGACGCGCCGGTCGACTTCGGCGTCCATTCCGCGGTCGCCGAGTACTACGGGGTCCGCGACCACCGCGACATCGCCACGACGCTCGACTACGTCATCGCCGCGACCGGCGGCTGACTGGCCGGAACCTTCGGGGGCGCGCTGGAAGCGCGCGGCGTCAAGGCGGATGAGGGACGGTTGGTGGCAAACGTGGAGGGCGAGGTCGAGACGGACGACGGCGTGCTCGTGATCCGTCGCATCCGGGCCCGATATCGCCTCCAAGCGGATGAGGCGCACGCCGAGGCGATCCGGCGCGCGTTCGAGGCCCATCCGCCAAAGTGTCCGGTCTACCGAACGCTCTCCGGCTGCATCGAGATAACGACGGAACTCGACCTCGTACCCGTTGCCTGAACCCCCGGCACCGACGGCTCAGGCCAACGCCTCCCCGAGGCGGCCGTAGAGGTCGGCGAGGGCGGCGATCCCCTTCCGGTAGACGCGGAGATCGATCCACTCGTCCGGCGCGTGCATGTTGCATCCGGGAAGCGCGAAGCCGACGAGGAGCGCTGGAGCGCCGAACGTCTCCTCGAATTCGCGCACGATGGGGATCGAGCCGCCCTCGCGTATGTATGCGGGCGGGGCGCCGAACCCCGACTCCAGCGCGGCGGAGGCGGCGTCGAAGACGGGGTGTTCGGTGTCCGCCACCCAAGGCGCGCCGCCGCGACCGCTTGATCTCGACGGTCACGCCCTCCGGCGCGAGTTCGCGGACGCGGGCCTCGAAGGCCTCGATCACCTGCGCGGGATCCTGATCCAGAACCAGCCGCATCGACACCTTCGCCATCGCTTGCGAGGCGAGGACGGTCTTCGAGCCTTCGCCGGTGAAGCCGCTGAGCAGCCCGTTCACGTCGAACGTCGGACGATACCATAGCCGCTCCAGCGCCGAGAACGCGGCTTCCCCCCCCGAGCGCCGGCGCTCCGACGCCCGCCCGGAGCGCTTCCTCACCCATGGGAAGGCGTTCGAGATCCGCGCGTTCGCGGCGGCTGATGGGCCGGACCGCATCGTAATACCCCGGCACCGCGGCCCGGCCGTGCTCGTCGCGGACGCCGGCGAGTATGGTGGCCAGGGCGTTGCCGGGGTTCACCACCGCGCCGCCGTAGGTGCCGGAGTGCAGGTCCGAGCGGAAGCCGTGGACGTTGATCTCGGTGTAGACGATGCCTCGCAGCCCGGTCGTAATGCACGGCAACTCCGGGGAGAACATCCCGGTGTCGCTGACGAGCATCGCATCGCAGGCGAGCCCGTCGGCGTGCTCGCGGAGGAACGCCGCGAGCTCCGCTGAAACGCTGAGGAGCAGCCCCGCGGCCGCACGACGCCGAGTTCTAAAGCAATTGCCGCAGTTCTGTATACTGTGATCCTCACTCTCGACTGTTGCAGTCCTCACCACCTATTGCACTCCCGTCGTAAACCGCAATCTTGCCACACGCTGCACGTCCAACGCCAGCCGCTGTACGCCCCAGGCGACATCCGACTTTATCCCACCTACGGACAAATCGATCCCACGCGGCCACCGTGCCGTGAAGCGCTTCTCTCCATTCCCATCATAAACAGCCGCCTTTAGCCATTCGTCGTTCTCCGCTGGCCGATCCAGCACCCATAATCTGTCCTCCCGATCGTACCAAATAGTACCAATCGGTGGCTTCCGCCGCGGCACTTCGTAGTCGGGGAACTGAGCATTGAAACGTCTCCAGTCGCTTCTCAACCGCCTCAATCGCGCCCGTTCGCCTTCCACTTCACTTTCTGTCGCCATCGGTCCCCTGGCGTTGCTTCGAATTTCACCCCGCACGACCCCCGCGCTGTCGAGCAACTGTACGCGATACACACTCGTCACGACGTGAGCGAATCGTCCGTCCGACGCATAGGCCACAATGCTCCGCGCTGCGAAGGGTGGTTCAACAATCTGCTCCGCGACCCCCCGTGAAGGGTGCTCCACACGGACAACGAGCCACCCCAGCTCCCTCCACGTTCTCCTAACCGTAAGGATCCTCCGACTCACAACTCGGCCATTCGCTGACAACTGCAAGTGCTGCACACCTCGCGGCACTGCCGGATTTATCATTGTGAGCTCCGTCGGGCCGTCAAAAATAGGTGGCACACACAACGTACTATATTCCGGTGGGCGCACTTCCCTCACAAATCGCGCTCGATCGCCATCAACGTCAAATATCTTATACGCATCGCGAGCATTCACCCATAATCGGCCCTCCGCGTCGAACGCAAGTTGGCAGATCTGTGAGGTCCTATACTCACCAGGTCCGCTCCCCGGCCGACCGACCGAAAAGAGAAATCGACCGTCCGGTCCGTACGTCTTCACCGACCGTGCTCCGGAATCACCTACGAAGATTCGACCCCGGTCGTCCGTCACTATCGCCCCGATGTCTTGAGACGCGTACGGCCATTCGTCGTTGAGTTCGCCGATTGTGAACTCCACGTGGCCCGTCAAGACCGGCACCTGCAGATCGACACCCCGCCTGTCTATCACGTTCGGCTGTACGTGCGACAGTCGTATCATGACCGCCGCATTCAGTAAGCCTCCGCTACCGGCCGCAAGCAACGCAACGGCGTAGACGACACCCGTCGTGATTCGGGTCGCAAATCCAACGCCCAGCACTGCACCGGCGGCGCAGGAATAGCGACCCCGCCCTGCGGCCATCCACTGTCTCGGAATCATCCAGGACCCGGAAAGCGGCCTAGCTCCTCTCCAAGCGGGCGTCGCCAAACACATGACCAACGTAACCAAGATAATTCCCTTCCACAATCCCGTTGGTATGAGCGATCCCGCCAACCTCAACAAGTATCCCGTGCCTCCGCTAACCGCGACCGCACTCAACGTAAAAGCACCTGGGCCCCGTAGAAACAGCGACAATCGTGAGCTCGGCCCGTCACCCCACGGGGACGCGATCGTTTGGATCGAATTGGACCCTCACGGCGAGTATGTCGCTAGCCATCCGGCAAGCACGGCCACTCCGCACGACAGTAACGACAGCGCAACAGCCGACGCAAGCGCGAGGCCGACGCCCACGCCACCAGTCGGCAACGCCCACAGGCGCATGCCGCTGGCCCATTTACGCATTTGGTTCCTGTTTCCTGAAGACGCCGACGCGGATATCGTGGGTGTCATCGTCGATTTACCTCAAAAGTCATACCGTACGAGGTACGGAATATCCAACTGACCCCTCTCCTCGAACCAGCCACCCTGCGTGTCGACCGACAGCAGTCGAAGGGCCGACGGTGGACAAATCCGGTCAACGACTTGTCCGTCGCCATCAAGTGCATGCCATTCGACCGTCCCATCGCGCCCCTCCCTTCGAATCCACGTCCGCCCATTGGTGTCCCCAACGACCTCCGTGACCGGTGCAAAGTGCGGCGCGACCTCGTAGACGCGTCGCAGTTCCCTTATGTAGGCGCGACGATCCACGACGTACTGCTGGTCGTCAAAAGTGTCCTCCTCTATCCAGGCCGTGATACGGGCGTCCCCGACAGGTGTCGGCACATACGTAAACTGCCGGGCGAACAAGGTGTGGCCGGGCGATTTGATTCGCACGACCGCGTATTGTGCCGCAGCGGAATCGGACGAAAATGGTCGATGCACGATGACTACGCCTAGCCCGCCTGAGACAATTCTTCGAAGGCTCTGTTCCCGTATACGTGGACGAGCGTACATTTCGAGACCCGGAGCAAGACCGTTCTTGATCGACCGCTGATTATGCCGGTTTTCATACACAACGAGCGTGTCCAGGAAATGCCCCAATCGATCAAACCGCAGCAGTGCTGTTGCGATGGTATGACGGTCCTCTAGCTCAGCCGCGTACAGCGTCGGATAACCGACGATCGAGCCGTCCGAAAGTGGTCCCATCGGAATCAGCGTCCGTGACCCTGTGGAAGGGTGAGAACGAATCGTTACGGATGATGTGAAGTGCAAAACGCTGTTGAAGTACGACACTCGTCCAAGTTGCGGATCGACGACCCAGATCGAATCACCGAGCGCACCGATTGCCGTTATCGCTCGTGGTGATATACTCGTATCAAGCGCGCCTGTGGCTGCGTGACGTAGACCAGGTCGGACGGGGACGCAACTTGGCCAATCGCCGTCAGCCCGTAATCGCGATCGGCAACGGCACCGATGACTACCGTCCGGTCGCCATCCCAACGGCAGTGCCCCAACGGACGCTCGATCTGCCCGATTAGCTCCTGAGGCGGCCAAACCACCCCGCCGACAACCGCCGCCATGCGGACGTAAGACTTCCCCATCCACGCCCGTATCACCGCGCCAAAACAGCTCACTCCCCGCCTCAGCCCCTTCACGCCCGCAGCCGACGAAGAGCAGATTTGATCTCCGCGAGGGTCGTCCGGCCGTATGTCACCATTATAACGGCACCGCTACAACGGTGCCGCGTGACCGTGCCCTTCGCCGAACTCCTCCAAAACGGGCGAACGAGCGCGCCCTGCGCGCCCCACCGTTACCAGTAACCTCGCCCGTCATCACCACCGACTCGACGGCCCCCTCCTCGTAGGAGGCGGCCGCATACTCGGATTCGCTCACTTGCGCCCTGCCATCCAGGCCAGGAACGAGAGAACAATCCGCCCCTCCCTCTTCGTTCGTGCTGCGGACGGACTGTGTACAGGAAGGGGTCGCGCACTGTTGGTACCCGTAAGGGTGACCCCAGCCGCAGTGATAACAATCATTGCCAGAGCCATCCTGCAGGCTACCGAACTCGCAGTCGGAACATCCCGGAAGCTGTGCCGATGCATCGGTCGGACTCGCGGCGACAAACGCGCCGACACAAACAGCGATCCCAATCAAGGTGCGCATCGTTATCAACTCTCCTTTCCTCGACGGTTTGACTCAATCGAACGTGATCTCACAGTATCACGTCCGAAAACGTCACCTGATACATCGCCACCACCGCACTGGTCCATCAATCTGGCGGTGAGGACTTATTCTCACCAGCCGTGAGCAAGAGACGCGATCCTGCTTTCTGAGCAACGGGCGGTAGCTTAAGGGTATGGGGTACGTCGGATCAAGTGGAAATCTCGTCCAACGGGACATGAGCCTGAGGGAGGCACGGGTTTCCAGCGGGTGTTGAGCCTGAAGCGCGGGGCGATGAGATCATGGAGGCAATGATCGTGACGCGTCGCACCGAACGGATCCGTACCATGGAGCGGATTCGCAGCCACCACGTCGCCCGGCTCCTCAACAGGCTCCCCATCGGAGAGCTCACCAAGTCCCGGCCCAGGCACTCCAACGACAACGCCCTCGTCGAATCCAAGAAACGGAACCATCGTCCGCAAGTGGCTCGGACGCACCCACATCCCCGCAGGGCGCGCCCTGGAAGTCAACGACTTCCTCCGCGACCGACTCTGCCCCCTCCTCAACTTCCACCGCCCCTGCCTCTTCCCCTCCGATGTCGAAGGACCGCGCGGACGCATCAAGAAGGCGCTACCGCCGGCGGGACGTCGCCACCCCCTATGAGAAGGTTCAAATCGCTCGACGACGCCGAGTGCTTCCTCCGCGACGGCGTCACCTTCGAACAGCGCGACAAGATCACCCGGGCCGCCTCCGGCCTCGAGGCCACCCGCCGCCGATGGTCCGGGAGGGGCTTGCGGTCCTCGGACGTTCTTCCGCTGCAGACGTCCCGCAACAACTTGCTGCGTCGAGATCGCGACGCAGCTCGACATCGTTTCCGTGGCCCGAACCTGCGGAAGCGGTGGCTCGGGCAAGAGGCCAGGCCAACGCCTTAGGGCAACGGGTCGACGAGGCGGCCGTATAGGTCGGCGAGGGCGGCGATCCCCTTTCGGTAGACGCCGAGATCGATCCACTCGTCGGGGGCGTGCATGTTGCTGCCGGGGAGCGCGAAGCCGATGAGGAGCGCGGGCGCGCCGAACGTCTCCTCGAACTCCTGGACGATCGGGATCGAGCCGCCCTCTCGTACGAACGCGGGCGGCGTTCCGAAGCCGGACTCCAACGCGGCGGACGCGGCGTCGAAGATGGGATGTTCGGTGTCGGCCGCCCACGGGGCGCCGCCGTGCGAGCGCTTGATCTCGACCCGCACACCCTCGGGGGCGAGTTCGTGAACCCGCGCCTCGAAGGCCTCGATCACCTGCGTGGGATCCTGATTGGGCACGAGGCGCATGGACACCTTGGCCATGGCTCGTGACGGAAGCACGGTCTTGGAGCCCTCGCCGGTGAAGCCACTCAGGAGCCCGTTCACGTCGAGCGTGGGGCGATACCACACGCGCTCCAGGGCCGAGAAACCGGCCTCGCCGCCCAGGGCCGGCGCTCCGACGCCCGTGCGCAGCGTCTCCTCATCCATGGGCAGGCGTTCGAGATCGGCGCGTTCGCGGCGGCTGATGGGCCGGACCGCATCGTAGTATCCCGGCACGGTGGCCCGGCCATGCTCGTCGCGAAGGCCGGCGAGGATGGCGGCCAGGGCGTTGGCGGGGTTCACCACCGCGCCGCCGTAGGTGCCGGAGTGAAGGTCGGAGCGGGGGCCGTGGACGTTGATTTCGGTGTAGACGATGCCCCGCAGCCCGGTCGTAATACACGGCAACTCGGGGGAGAACATCCCGGTGTCGCTGACGAGGATCGCATCGCAGGCGAGCCGCGCGGCGTGCTCGTGGAGGAACGCCGCAAGGTGGCGGCTTCCCACCTCCTCCTCGCCCTCGATCACGAGCTTGAGATTGACGGGGATCTCCGCCCCGGACGCGAGGCGCGCCTCGAGCGCCTTGATGTGCATGTGGACCTGCCCCTTGTCATCGATCGAACCGCGGGCGTACAGGCGGCCGTCGCGGACCTCCGGCTCGAACGGTGGGCTCGTCCACAGCTCGTCGGGCTCCGAGGGCTGCACGTCGTAGTGCCCGTATACGAGCACGGTGGGGGCCTCTTCGGAGTGGATCCGTTCGCCGACCACGATCGGATGCCCCCCGGTCTCGATGACTTCGGCCTCGTGCATCCCCGCCGCGAGGAGGTGCCCGGCGACCCAGTCCGCGCACGCCCGGATGTCGCCCGCACGCTCGGGATCGGTGCTGATGCTGGGAATGCGGAGAAAGGCCTCCAGCTCGTCGTGGAACCTCGCGAGTTCGCGGTCGATGTAGGCGGCGAAATCAAACATGTCACTCCTGGGCGGGTTACGGGCTGCGGCGAAAGCCCCCCTGCGTTCGAGCGGCGCGCTTGCCTGAACGCGGCGCTTCGCGTGGCAACTCGATGGTCGGCGTGATCGACTATACGGACGAGGGGGCCTGCGGCAAGCGGCGGCGCGGTCAGTCGAAACGCTGCTCGGTGACGATCGCGCCGATCCGCGCGGAGCCGTCGAGGCCGAGGAGCCGGCGTAGAGCGGGGAGGCGGGCCAGGGCGAGGAGCGCCCCTACGCCGGCGGCGCCGGACGGGCCCGCGATGATGCGGGCGCCCAGCCGACCGGACTCGAGCGCCTCGGCGCCGGCGGCCCATACGGGCTCGGGGAGGGCCAGCGCCGCGTCGAGCAGCGGAGCCAGAGCATCCCAAGCGATCGTCGACGCGACGCCGGCGGCGAGGCCGCCCATCGCGGTGTGGAACGGCGGCTCCGCGATGCTGGCCCGGCCGGATCGCAGGCTGCGGCCGAAGCAGTCGGCACGCCACGGCTCGACGGCGATGAACCGCGGCCGCCTCTCGCCGCACGTCTGCGCGAAATGGCCGCACACCCCGGTCGCGAGGCCGCCGACGCCCGCCTGCACGAAGAGGTGCGTGAGAGGCGGCGAGCCGGCATCGGCAAGGTCGGCCAGCATCTCCGCGGCGAGGAGCGTGTAGCCGGCCATGATGCGGCGGGGCGTCTCGTCGTAGCCCTCATACGCGGTGTCGGAGACGACGATCCAGCCGTTGCGCGCGGCCTCCCGGTCGGCGTGCCCGACGACCCCGTCGTACTCGCCGGGCACGCGGACCACCGTCGCTCCGTGTCCCTTGATCGCGCGGGCGCGGGCCGTGATCGCGTCTTCGGGAAGGAAGACCACGCAGCGGCAGCCGAACTCGGCGCTTCCCCACGCCACGGACCGGCCGTGGTTTCCCGCCGAGGCGGTCGTCACCGTGATCTCTGCCGCCGAGGGGTGCCCGGCCCGCAGCTCCGCCGCCGTCGGCCGCGTCCCGGAGAGCCGTTCGATCTCGTCCTGGAGGGCGCGCACGACCGCGTACGCGCCGCCGAGCGACTTGAACGAGCCGAGGCCGAAGCGCGACGATTCATCCTTTACCCGGACCGATTCCACTCCCAGCAACGCGGCGAGCCCCGGCAGTGTTACCATCGGCGTCGCGTCGTATCCATGCCAGCCTCGGATCACGTTCCGAGCCGTCGCGGCCGCGGATGGATCGAGGATCCCCTCCGCCGCGTCGCGCCGCAGCCGTGGTGAACGGAGTGAAAGACGGAGCGCGCTCATCGCGTGGCGGGCCGGAACCGGAGAACCTGGTGATCTCGGCGTACACGGTTGGTTGCGCGGCCCTCGGGCATCAGTTTCCCGGCGACCGTCGCCATAGCGCCCTCAACCCGGAGCGATCCCTTGGATCTCGGCCTCTTCTCGATCAGTCTCACGGTAAAGGACCTCGCCGCCTCGAAGGCGTTCTATGAGAAGCTCGGTTTCGTGCAGACGGGCGGTGACGCCGAGGCAAACTACCTGATCATGATGAACGGAGGGACGGTGGTCGGCCTCTTCCACGGCATGTTCGAGAAGAACATCCTCACCTTCAATCCGGGGCTCACGCTCGAGGGCAAGCCGATGGAGTCGTGGACGGATGTCCGCGAACTCGAACGGACGCTGCGGGAACGTGGCGTGGAGATCACGCGCGGGACGGAGGAGGCGGGCGACTCCGGACCCGCACACGTCGTCCTGGAGGATCCCGACGGCAACCCAATCCTCATCGACCAGTTCTTTTCGCAGCCCGTGGCAAAACCCCGCGTCAGCGCCGAGAGCGGGTGAACGCTCGGCGGGGGCCCCTCTGGGGACGGCTCGTGGCGGTGGCCTGCCTAGTGGCCGTCCCGCTGCCGGCGCAGGAAGTGACGTCCATCGCCAACGGCGACGGCGCCCTTCGCGTCTTCTTCGACTGCGAGGGCGGCCGCGGCATGTGCGACTTCGACTTCTACCGCCGCGAGATCCCGTACGTGAACTACACGCGCGACCGCGAGGACGCGCAGGTCCACGTGCTCATGACCTCGGAGGGCACCGGTAGCGGAGGCCAGCGCTTCACGCTCGACTTCATCGGACGCGAGGAGTTCGTCGACATCACCGACCGCCTCGAAGTCGTGACCCGCGCGAATCTCGCGGTGGAGCAGCGGCTGACCGAGGTGACGCATACGCTCGAACTCGGGCTCCTGCGCTACATCGCCCGCACCGAACAGGCCTCCAACATCGACGTCCGCTACGACCGAGCCGAACAGGGCGAGATCGCGGCCCGGCCCGAGGACGACCCGTGGAACTTCTGGACCTTCCGGGTGCAAGCGAACGTGGAACTCGACGTGGACGAGCGCACCGAGGAGTACGAACTGGGGAGCGGCTTCTCCGCCGACCGCGTCACGGATGCGCTGAAACTCGAGTTCTCCATCGGCGGAGGCTACAACCGGAGGCTGTTCGAGACCTCGGACACGACATCGGTGACGAGCATCCGCGAGAGCTGGGATGCCGAGGGTCTTAGCGTGTGGAGCCTATCGGACCACTGGTCGGTGGGGGCCGCGTACGAGGTGGGGCACTCCAGCTTCGCGAACGATGACCTCCAGCTCCGGGTGGGACCGGCCCTGGAGTACAACATCTTCCCCTACTCCGAGTCGACCCGCAGGCAGTTCAACTTCCTGTACACGATCGGCCTTCGGTACCACGACTACATCGAGCAGACCGTCTTCCTGAAGGATGAGGAGACCCTCCCGCACCACCGGTTCAGCGTCCGTCTCAGCGTCCGCCAGCCTTGGGGCGAATCGTACGGTTTCCTGACCTTCTCGCAGTTCCTCCACGATCCCTCGAAGAACCGCTTCACCGCCTTCGCGGGAGTTGATTTTCGGATCTTCCGGGGCCTGTCGCTCCGGCTGAACGCGAATTATTCGCGCATCCGCGACCAGCTCAACGTGCCCGCCGGCGACGCCACGACGGAGGAGGTCCTCCTGCGGCAGCGCATCCTCCAGAGCGGATTCGAGTATGGCGTGTCGGTGGGCTTCTCCTACACGTTCGGGTCGATCTATTCGAACGTCGTGAACCCGCGACTGGACCGGTTCTAGCGACCGCACCCTCGCGGCCATCGGAGCCGCTTATCCGGTCGCTTATCCGACCGCTTATCCGGCCACCGAAGCTCGCAGATGACTCGGCAGCCCGTGGCAAGACCCCTCCCGCATGTCTCCACGCGGAAAGCAGACCGGCGAGCTACGTTCGAGCGGTACCGCATCCCGCCCGAACGCCGCGCCACGGGCTGTCAGCCCTGTGCCGCCTTCACGATGTCGGCCACGTAGTCGTCCAACCGGACCATGACCTCGATCGTGTCCGCCTGATTCTCCGCGTTCGCGAGTTCCTTGGCCAGGTCGAGCAGCAGGCGGCGAACCGCGCTCGGATCGCCGGCCGCGGCCGCCGGGGCGGGCGCCGGGACCGGCTTCGGTCGCCGCGCGGGCCGCGGCGGCGGCGCGATCCGCCGAGTCGCCGGCAGCCGGTACTTGCCGTGGAACTGTTGCATCGTCAGCTCCCCGACCGACGCGTCGATCTCGCGGGCGCCGGCGAACAAGGCGACGTTCTTCACGCGGGGGTCCTTCCTCAGCTCCCCTTCGACGTACTGCAAGACGGCTTCCTGCAAGCTACCCATGTCGCACTCTTCCTTGAGGCAGTTCCGCACCCGATGGACGCGGACGGGTTGGAGATTGGTAAACCTTACTCAACCGAGAATACTCAACGAGTAATTGGGCTGCGTCAATCACGTGCGTCTGCCAGGGCATTTCCCCTCGAGCCGGTTCGATAGCGGCGCGTGCGCAAACGCGCCGAGCGCACCGCTGTCAAACCGGAATAGAAATGTCCTCCCTTGGCGAAGTAGAGTTCTCTTTCGGATCATGTTCGGTCAACGACGGAACGGGATCCGGGAGAGGAGCATTCCCCGGGCCGGGCCCGTCCCCCGACGACACCGACGAAGCCCCGGCCCGCGAAGCCAAGAGCGGAGTCGAAGCCGCCAAGGCCCGCACCGGACCATCCGTGGCGAAAGCACTTCGCGGCGAGCGCCCGGCTGGCCATGGCACGGCGGAACCGGCGCCTCGCGGAAGAGGCCGCGCGAGCCAACGGACGGTCCGCGGAGCCGCCGGACGCCGCCCCCGCGAACGTCGCCGAGCGCACCGCTCTTGCCGACCGCCTTTAGCCATCTCTATGCTCCATTCGGCAGGCTCGGTCTCAAGCCTGCGCCGGATCGGGGACGGGACGTGCCAGGGGGGGCCACTCATCCTCAGGCGGAGGTTCACCATGAACATGAAGTGCCTCGTCGCATCGGTCGCCGGCGCCGTCGTCTTCTTTGTGGGCGGCTACGTCGTGTATGAGCTTGCGCTCGGCGGATTCCTCGAAGCCAACATGGGGTCCGCCACGGGCGTCATGAAGGAGTCGCCCAACTTCCTCTGGATCGCGGTGGGCCAGCTCGCCTCGGGTGGCGTGCTCGCCACGGTCCTCAGCTGGAAGGGCGCGACGGACGCCCAGGGCGGGGCCATGGGGGGCGCCAAGGTCGGCGCGCTTCTC
Source organism: Candidatus Palauibacter poriticola (assembly GCA_012270965.1). GTDB lineage: Bacteria > Gemmatimonadota > Gemmatimonadetes > Palauibacterales > Palauibacteraceae > Palauibacter > Palauibacter poriticola. The sequence goes on along the minus strand of JAAXHJ010000082.1, from coordinate 8,358 downwards.
GCCGTCGCCTTCGGGTTCATGATGCTGGGCACGATGAACGTCTCGACGCTCACCTGGGCCATCGTCGACGTCGTCGTCTCGGTAGTCCTGTGGGGCGCGGCCGGCGCCGTCGTCGGCATCATGCTCGGACGCGGCGACTAGCAGCACCCCGCGGCAACCGGCAGCCCGCGGCAAGGGCCCCGCGGAGGGCTTCACCGCTCTCGGCACCGACGCGGGGGTTGCCGCCACCGACTGCGCCGCCACCGACTGCGCCGCCACCGACTGCGCCGCTACCGACTTCATCGGGCCTCCGCCGGCGGGGGGGTCGGTCGCCCAGCAGGCCGTGGCGAAACTCAGCGTCAGCGCCGCCAGCGGAGGGACGCGGGAGGCCGCGTTCCATCGAATCATCGTCGTGGGCGCGGACGGCGGATTCCAACGGGCGTTCGGGCGGGAAGGCGATGGACCCGGGGAGTTCCGGAGTCCGGGCGGCATCGCCGTCATGCCCGACGGACGGGGCGTGATGGGGGACCTCGGGCACCGCGGCCACCACATCTTCGGCGCGGACGGCGAATTCGAGCGCATGGTGCGGATGGCACCGTAGCCGGGTAACGTGCGCATGACGGATCTCCTGGCCGACCCCCAAGGAGAAGCCGTGTATTCCGCCGTGGGCGCGCAGTTGCCCAAGATGGGCTCCGGCACCACGCCGCGAACGACTCCGCCCACGTCGCAACCGGTCGAACGGCTCATCCTGACCGGCGCCGTGGCAGTGAAGGACACCGTCGCGGAGGGCTGGCTTCCGGAAGGCGGAGACCCAACCGAGCTACCGATTGGCGGTCGGCCCAGCTTCCGACTACCGCCCCGGCGGGTGTTCGGTCCGATGATGGTGGCCGGAGTGCTTCCGGGCGGTAGCGTGGCGTTTTCCGACTCGTGGGCGTACGCGATCAAGTTCGCGCGCTCCGGGGCGGGGTCTTCCGAATCCTGCGGCGGCCCCTCCAGCCGACGCGGGTCACCGGCCGGGTGATCGAGAACGAGCGAGAACGGCGCGCGGCACTCGTGGCGGCGGGCCGGGCGCCGAGAATGGTGATCAACGGCTTGGAGTACTTTCCGCAGTTCGATCATCTGGACAGGGTGGGCGTCTTCGACGAGGTCGCGATTGTGCGGGGCTGAGAACGAGTTGGAACGGCGAGATCTGGGTTAAGGGGCATGGCGAGGAGCCCGGCGACGATGACGGCCCCATCGATGTTCCGACCATGGACGGGCGCTACATCGGGACCTGTCCGGCGGGGGCGGTCGCGCTGCCGGACGCTTTCGGCCCGGACGGCTTGGCCGCTTTCGTCGAACAGGACGAAATGAACGTGGAGACGGTGGTGGTGAAGCAACTGCGGCGGTCGGCGCGGCAACCGGACCGCCCGTAGCCGCCGAACGGATTCGCGTGCCTCCGTGGGCTGATCCCGACGATGCGAAGATCAAATGACCTTCGCAGGCCACAAAGATCCATTCCCCGGCCCGGTTCGGGATGCCGTAGATGACCTGACCGCGCGCGACATTCCAAGGGCGGACGGTGAAGGTTCCTCGCGTATGACCTCCCCGGTGACTATATTCACGTCGAATCGGGTCATGAGTGAACCGGAGGTCTCGCCGCCGAGCATCGCCGTGTAGTCGAGCGACACGCCCGAAACGACTGTGCTGAACGCCCGGAGGGGGAGAAAAAGGCTGACCGGCATCATCACGTCCGATACATGGGCACCCGATGGCTCGAAGACCGTGAAGCGGCCCAACTCCAAGTCATGGACCCCAACCGTCCCCTTCTCGCCTCTAGCGAGGTAGGAAACGCTGCCAAACTCGCCGGGACCTTCCCCTGTTCGGCCGAAGACTCCCACGACCGTACCATCCGTGTCCAGGCAGCGGACTTGGGCCTCGTAGGAATCGACTACGCACGCGACCCGCTCGTCCGCCAGAAGCACGACCTGGTCATTCTCGCCGAGCGGCAAGGCGGCGGTGGCGAATGTGGGGCGCAAATATGGCCTCGCCGACGGCGTCATCCTGAACGCAGGCACCAGCGAAAACTAGGAGTGCCGCGCCGCCGGGGACCCAAATCGCCTTAATGGGTCTGATCTTGCGCTGCGATGGCACGGTCTGGTATGGCATGGGCGCGAGATTCCGGTCCTTCGTGCTTCGGAAGCCACAGGTCGCGATAGCCAGCCAAATCGTACTTCACGCGCCGCCACGTCTCCGCCCCGGATGAGCCTTGGTCTTCCAGTCGCTCACCGTCGGAAACGGCCAACGCAACACAGACGGCCAGACTGTCGCCGAGGCGAACACTCTTTCTACCGCCGGTGAGCCGGATCGGCATCGCCACTCCGGCGGCCGTGGTGCAACCGCAAGGCGCGCCAGCGACATGTGGAGCCGGAGGTGGGTACATCGAAGACGCGATTCCTTGTCCGCCGACCCCCCGGAGTGCCACGTATACTCGCGGATCGGCATCGGCACGGGCCTCCGGCGCTCAAAGCGGGGCTCCCGGAAGCCGGGGCCTTGCCCGTAATTATCAGTGTATGATAACATCGGTGGATCCGGACGGTTCGAGGCTGGTCGGGTTCGACAACGCGCACCCGGTGCGGGAGCGGCGCGGTCCCGGCGGGCGGCGAACGGAGCAAGACCACCGGCACCGGCTCCGCGCCGTCCGGCCCTACGAGTACGAGGACGCGGCGACGCTGCTGGAGGATGTCTGGAAGGAAGTGGACCGGGCACTCCGGAAGAGAGGATCGATTCCATGAGGACACTGATGATCGGCATCGCCGATTACGACCGGATGAAGGCGCGCACCCTAGAGATAGCGCGGGGCGAGCACACGCCCGCGCGAGGCGAGCCGAAGGTGTGGTTCACCTCGCTCGACAGCTTCGCGAAGTTGCTGTCGGAGCATAACCGGCGCCTCTTGGAACTGATCGCCCAGGAGAGTCCGCGTTCGCTCACGGAGCTTGCGGAGATGGCCGGGCGGAGCAAGTCGAACCTGTCACGGACGCTGAAGACGATGTCGCAATACGGACTGGTGGAACTGCGGCGGGGCGAGCGCGGCACGGTGGTGCCCAGCGTGCCGTACGACCACGTGCGGCTCGATCTCTCCCTGACCGGCGCTGCGGGCAAAGCGGTCGGCACCGGCCGTTGAGGCTCGAACGCGTCGTTCCCGGCAGCCGCCTGTCCGGGATCGCGGGCGGCGGCGCGATCGAGGTCGTCGCCACGCGGTCCTGATGGCCGTCCTGAAGTGGGCGGCGAGGTCCAGGGACGAGGAGGGGAATCTCCTCCTCGACTCCAACCCGCCCAAGGGTCTCCGGAAGCCCAGGGAGAAGAACCCCAACCGCGTCGTCCTCACCGAGGGCGAGTAACCGGGCGATGCTGAATGCGTCGCGGCCGGTCGGGTGGCGATTCCACGTCGCCCTCGTGCTCCCGCACGAGACCGGACAGCGGGCCGGAGGCAGCCAGAATCCCGGTAGAGTCAGGGGCTGGCGCGGTGCCCTTAGGGGACGCGGCATTCTCCGCACGCTTTCGCGTCGGTGCATGGTTCGTCTCCCATAGGTCCGTTTCCAGCCCCTGCTCATCGAACCGGACGTGCGGATCTCCCGCATCCGGCTCTCAGTCGGGATCATGCCTTCGCCCACGGAAGGTGTCGTGTCGTCAGCGCAAGGCGCGTGAGGCCGCATTCCTCCCACAGCCATCGGTGGGAAAATCGCACGTATTTTCCTGATTTCACCTTGTGCTTCCGGCAGAACCACTGTCGCAGCCGCAGAGCCGCGTACGCATCCACGGCCGCGTAGGCCGGACTGACCTGGCCGAGTGTGAAGTAGTTCGCCCATCCGGACATCATCCGATTGAGGCGCCCTACGACCTCTTCTGCCGGCAAGCCCTCGTACCGTGGCTCCGTTTGCGCCCTGATCCTGCGGCGTATGCCTTGAACGCTCGCCTTGCTCGGTCGCGTACCGATGTAACGGCTCGCATCCGTCCGACGATAGTTCCAGCCGATGCGATATCCAAGGAACTCAAGCGGCTCCTCAGGGCACCGGAGGCATCGGGTCTTCCGCGTGTTGACCGGTAGCTTCAGTCGTTCCATGAGTCCCTTGACCGCCGCCAGCATCTCCGCCGCCGGGGCCTTGCCGAGCACACGTAAGTCGTCCGCATAGTTCACGATCTCCGCGCCAAAGCGCCGGGCGTGGCCCAGCACCTTCCAGCCAAGGATGAACCGCCGCATGTAGATGTTGCTCAACAGCGGCGAGATCGGGGCTCCCTGCGGAATCCCCTCTCTCTCCTTTCGCGCCCGGTTCGTGCGGCTCGTGCCGCCCGCCCCGTCCTCCTCCACCACCGGCATCTCCAGCCACGCCTTGACGAGTCCGAGCATCCGCCCGTCGCTGATGCGTCGCGCAACACTCTTCATCAACTCGGCGTGCGGTATTTCGCCGAAGTAGTTCGAGAGGTCCGCATCGATCACCTCGTTGCAGCCCGTGTGCAGCAGGCGGTGGACCCGCCTGACCGCGTCCTTGGCACTCCGTCCCGGCCGGTATCCGCACTGCTCCGGCTCCAGGTCCGCCTCGAAGATCGGCCCGAGCACCAGCATCGCCGACGTCTGCGCAACCCGGTCCCTCAGGCATGGGATGCCCAGGGGACGGAACTTCCCCGGCTGCTTCTTCGGAATGAGCACCCGTCGCACCGGATGCGGCTTGTAGGTGCCCTCCCTCAGGTCCCGCGACAGTTCCCCGACCCAGTGCTCCACTCCGTGCGCCTCGACATCCGCGACCGTCTCACCATCCACTCCGGCCGCTCCGCCGTTGCGTCGGACCAGCGCCCATGCCGCCAGCAGGAAGTCCTCCCGCCAAACCTTGTCGACAAGGGCGTGGAAACGCCGTCCGGGTTCTTCCTTCGCTTTCGCATGTAGCACGGTCTGGAGTTTCCGAACGCTCACCGACCCTGTTAGGCTCGCGCCAGTGGTCATGTCCCTGCCTCCTTTCCGTACTGCTCCCAACTCAGGGCCCCTTCCCTCGACGGGCATTACCCCGCGTCCCCGGTACTACGGGCCCATCCGCCACCCCGCCGGCCCGGCCTGCCCCTCGCGGGGTTCCGGTTGCCGCGTTGCAACGGCACCGACGGGGCTTCCCGTGTTGCCACGCATTCCACCTTCCACACGTGCCGACGCCACTACCCCGGCGGGAACCAGCCGGTTGTCCCGTCGCTCTCTTCCCGGCCGGTCGGCGGCCTTCCCCTTTCTTGCGGAGGGTCGGCTCCCGCGTCTGATGTTTCGAGGCCTGCTCGGCGTTCACTCACGTTTCGGCCCGCATGGTCGCTGGGCCTCCTACCGACTTAGCTCCTCCCTTGGCCGTCTCCGCCGTTTCCGGCTTCGTGCCCGTTTAGGGTGTCGCATATCGTGCGAGGCCCTTCTGCCAGAGTGCTTCGGCCCATGTCGTTACCTCCATGCACCGCTCTGGCTGCTACCGGCTGGAGCGACAGTTGCCGGGCGGGATTCGCACCCGCTAGGAACGCGCGCCTTTCCGCGGCGCACGCAGGAAACCATCTAAAGTTATACAGGACTGCACGATCTGCCATTCTTGCCGTTCGGCGAACGCTCCGTTCTACGGAACTTAATCTGAGGGATAACCGGCCCAAACGGCGGGTATCCTGATCGCGCGTTGGAGGGGGGCCTAGTTTAGTTAGCAGCCTCGGGTGATCGGTCGGCTCCTGCGCGAAGGAACTACCGTGCTGGAAGTGACGTCTTCGGCTGAAGCCTGGGCGTCCACAGTTGGATCTCCGGAAACCCGAGCGTGTCCTCGGTGATCGTATACAAGATACCGCTGTCCACAGCCTGCCAAGACCCCTGTGGCAACACGGTCGCCGCAAGCACCCGACCCTGCTCGGGGTCGAGCACCTCCAGTCGGGCGTCGTAAGGGAAGCAACCCTCCCGAACCATGTACTCCCCCTGCATGGGGTGCGCATCGGGAGTAGCTTTCTCAAAGCACCCTGCCCAACGATCCGGCGCGGGAACGCTGGTAAGAACCCAGAGGTGGCCTTTGGAGTCCTGCGCGAGGCTTCGAACATTTGCGGAGCCGAGTCGCTCCGGATTCCAGCTGTGTTCCACGTGCGGCGGGAACCAGTCCACCTCGCGAATCAGCGAGCGCAGCCGGGTTCCGGCGAAGGGATCCCACAGGTCGAGCCGGTATTCGTCCCAAGGCACCGCCCAAACGCCCCGGCCATGTCTCGCGGCCACCAGCCAGCGGAGATGGCTCGGGGCATCGGGGACCCCGAACGCCACCTCGTCAAAGGAACTGAGCACGCTCCCTTCGCGGTCAACTGCGTGAAGGACGTATCCGACCCTTTCCGGCGTGTACATGGTGGCGTTCAGGACGAAGGTTGAGTCCGTCAGCAATACCACATCGCTTTCGAGCTTCCCGGGCGGCAAAGTCCCCGTGCTGATCACGTCGAACCCGCTTCCATCCAGCACTGTCAGGCGGAGGGTCTCAAGGTCGAACACGAAGAACTCTTCGTCGAAGACGCGCACCCAGCGAATGAAGCGGTACTCGCCGGGCCCATCGCCACGCCTCCCAACCACTCTGCCACCCGGCAAGTCGGGCGACGCAACCACGAACTGATCGGGCCACAGCTGTTGCCAAAGGGCGATGTGACCGTCCGCAAGCAGTTCGACGCCGTCAAACACACCTGCCACCCAGCCCGCATCATCCACCCCGCCGCTCCGGAACGCGGGACCGGGCTCAAGCACTACTTCGAAGGGAGGCGTTTCCTCTTCGTGAATGATCGTGACTCGGCCCGCCTGCCCCTGTGTACGCTCCGGCAGCAGCGCCACGAGACCGAGGACCAGCAGCCCAGCGGCGGGGGGACGCACGTGGGAGCCGCTACGGTGCAACATCTGATGCCCGGTCCGCTGCAACCGCCGCCACGAACTCTGCCGTGACCAGGTGGCCGAAGGGGATGTGAACGGCAACCAATCCCTCGGAACAGCTTCGAACCTGAATTGCGGTCCGTTCAGGGACGTAGTGGAACGGTGATCCGTCGGGCAGGTCGTGAACGATGTCGTACGCGCGGAAGATGTCCCCGCTGGACACGGCGGCAGCGATGACCTGTAGGGTCGCACGGTCGTAGAGCGCCCCTCCGTCGACTCCACCACTGCAGGTTGGAGGATGCTTGGCTCCGCAGCTGCCGGGATAGATGGCGTTGGGGTGGGCTCCCGCGCCGCGTTCGTGAATCTCGTACGGATGATTCTGATCCGTAGCGTAGTGGCCCGACCCCCCATTGGGATGGCCGGTGGTTGTGCAATCCAAGCACGAACTCTGCCCCTCCGCAACGGTGGGCGCGAACGGAGAGACGATGAGGCAGGCGACAGTGCCGATGAACACGGCGAGGCGGAAGCGGAACGGGATGCCGAAACGGGTGGTTGGTCTGGCCATCGGGGCGGTCTCCTTTGTGAGAAGGTTCGGTTCGCCTCACCGCGTGTCGCCGCGGGGAGGGACCTTGAATGACACAGGAACCTAGCCCGGATTTCTCACACCCACAAGAAAGCACCGGCCTCCGGAGGGTGTTAAGTTTATGTAGCGCATGAACTTGACAATACTCCCCGCGGAGGACCGATGCCCACACACTGCAAGCCGCTTTCCTTCAGATTTCAAGGGTGCCAGGGACGCCGGGTCACGGCCGCGTTCGATGGCGGATCCATCACGTCGAACGCCGGGGCGCTGCTGCTGAAGGCGGGCGGACCGCTCCACCGGAACTCTTCGACCGGGTCGCCGCGGGCTTCACGGACCACCGGGACCAAGCTCTCGTCGAGCATTCGGTGCGGACGCTGGTGGCGCAGCGCATCACCGGCATTGCCCTTGGGTACGACGATCTCAACGACCACGACGACTTGCGCCGCGACCCGCTGCCGGCGCTGCTGTCGGGCAGGCTCGAGGCACGCCGGAAGGGCTGCGCGCCACTGGCGGGCAAGAGCACGCTGAGCCGGCTCGAGCACCCGCCCGCCGGCGGCAAGCCGAGCCGCTACGCCAGGATCGACCACGACCCCGAGAAGCTTCGGGACGTGCTGGTCGAGTCGTTCATCGACTCCTGGCGGGGCCTGCCGCCGTCGCGGCTGGTGCTGGACGTCGACTCGACCGCCGTTGCGGTGCACGGCCGCCAGGAGGGCCGGTTCCATCATGGCTACTACAACCACTACTGCTTCCCGCCGCTGTACATCACCTGCGGCGGACGCCCGCTCTTCGCCCAGCTGAGGCCCGGCAACATCGATCCCGCCGGGGGCGTGACCGCACCGCTGGGCCGCATCATCGAGCGGCTCCGCGAGGAGTGGCCCTGGCTGAAGATCCTGCTCCGGGCCGACTCGGCGTATGCCCGCGA
>JAAXHJ010000033.1:16421-22605 GCA_012270965.1 Candidatus Palauibacter poriticola | reverse complement strand
CACGTACTTACGGGACGGAACACTAGGAGCGGATGAGCCTCAGGAAGCGGGGATCCTCGCGCACGCGCTCGAAGTCGTCCGCGTCCGGCAGGGTCCGCCGTCGGCCGGGATTGAGTTCCACCGCCCGTTCCAGGGCGGCGAAGGCGTCCTCCTCGCGCCCGCTGTCAAGCAGGAGCGCGGCCAGCGTCACCCACGCGTTGTCGTTCTCCGGCGACTTGGCCGAGGCGTCGCGCGCCAGCGCGAGGGCGCCCCGCAGATCGCCGTCGCGCCTCATGCGCGAGGCTTCGCGCAGCAACTGGCCCGAACGGTACATGTTGAGGACGCGGCGCAGTTCGGCGAGCGGTTCGTCGTGGTCGTCCACCCGGATGTCGACCACGCGGTCGCTGTAGCCGCCGTTGACCCTGGGCGCCACGACGAGGATGGCGCCGGACTGCATGCCGCGCGCGTCGCCGCCGGCCGCCTGCGCGGCGTCGAGCGCGTCCATCAGCCGTTCCGCGAGCGGTCCCGTGGACGATTCGAACGAGGCCGCCATGGCGTCGACGACCTCGGGCCCGGTGAGGATGTTCCCCTGCGCGCAGTAGTCCACGCCGCACCTGTGGCCCTTCCAGTCGCTCGCGCCGGAGCCGGTCCAAGCGGCCGTCCTCCCCTGCTGGTCAAGGATCGCAACCTGGCGGCGATCCCGGCCCTCGTCGCTCGCCACCATCATCTCGAGGGCTTCCTCGGGCGAGTAGCCGGCTTGGAGGAGCTGGATGCCGATCGCCCCGTACATGGGGTTTGCAGCGGCTTGGTGGGCGATGATCACGAGTCCGCCCTTCGCGTGCATGGCGCGGTTTCCGGCCCCGAAGGCCTTCGACTGCACGCCCATCCCCAGTTCGCCGGTCGCGGGTTCGCGCCCGATGATCGAGTACGTCCCCAAGTAGTTCGGGTCGGCGAGCAGCCCGTGGGGGAACCCGGCGTAGGCACCGCTCGCACGCAGCGGGACTTCGCCACGGGCTGCCGGGTCTGCGGCTCCGGACGCCGGAACCATGCGCGGCTCCGGAAGGGACGGCGCCGGAGCCAGCGAACAGGCGGAGAGAAGCAGCACGGAGGCGGCCCCCGCCAGTTTCGTCACATGCGGTACTCCCGTGCGCGTCATCGCTTGCTCAGGGCGCGATGCTGAAGCCGAACACCAAGTGCGCCCGGTCCTGGTCGGGATTCAGGATGTACGCGACGCTCACCGGCACGGCGAAGGTTTCCGTGATCGCAAGAGCCTTGCTCGCCGTGACCCCCACGTTGACCACGGCCGCTCCGTCGGTGCCGTAGAAGTCGCTCTCGCCGCCCACGAACCCGATGTGCAGCCCGACACCCACTCCCGACAGCTCGACGGGCACGCCCACCTCCCCGTATAGCACGCCGCTCTCGGCAAGCACGCCTCCGAAGAGGGAGATCGGGAAGGTCTCCGGACCCGAGAAGGCGAGCGACACCTCCACCGTGTGCGCCGCGCCGGCCCCGAAGCCCGCGCGGGCGTCGGGCGCGGGGAAGTAGTAGTCGGTGATTCCGACCGCGACGGAGAGGCCCGAGGCGGCCGCCACCGTGTAGGTCGCCCAGAGATCGTTCTCGTTGGCGGAGGCGCCCGACGCGGAGACGGAGTACGAACCCCACGCACCGAACTCCAGCCCTCCGGCCCCGAAGGTGATCGCGGGTTGCACGGCGAGGGATTCGCCGAAGTCGAGGCCGCGCCAGACATAGCGGCTCACGACGTCGGCCCCGATGGAGACTGATTGGCCCCGCACGGGGACGGCAAGGGCGAAGAGGGCCGCAACGGCGACGGCGAGCCGGAGGCCCCGGAACCGGAACGAAGCAACGCGGATCACGGACACGATTCTTCTCCTCTTTCAATGGTGACCCAGGTGCGAAGCATGGACTCCGCCGAACCCCGGAAGACGCCGCGAGTGGGCGGCACGTCGGCATAATCGCGGCCCACCGCGACCCGCACATGGCGTACGTCGCACTGTGTATCGTTGGTTGGATCGAAGCCGATCCAACCCATGCCGGGAAACCAGCTCTCGACCCAGGCGTGGCTTTCTCCCGTCGTCACGCCGCTGCCGTCCCCGCCGTCCGGCCCCAGATAGCCGGACACGTAGCGGGTCGGGATCCCCCAGCCCCGGAGGATCGAGGCCATGACGTGCGCGTAGTCCTGGCACACACCCTCGCGACTCTCGAGGATGCGCTCGATCGGCGAATCCACGGCGGTCGTACCCGGAATATAATCGAACGACTCGTGGAGCCGGCTGCGCAGGGCCGTGGCGGTCGCCAGCGGATCGTCCCCGCGTTCGAGGCGGCAGCTCTTCATGAAGTCGGCGAGGAGCGGCGAGGAGCGGACGAAACGGCTCGGCTGCAGCATCAGCCCGAGTTCGGGAGCGCTCGCCGCGGCGTCGAGCCGAGCCCACGCCTCCTTTCCCGCCTCGAGGGGTGTCTCCGGCATCGGACCCACCTCCACGGTCGAACGTCCGATGATCGAGAGACGGCGATGCTCCCCGGGGCGGTCGAAGAAGTGGCCGCGGTTGCCGAAGGGTCCCTCGAATTCGAACACGGAGCCGGACGGGTCGGTTTCGACCGCGAACCCACACACGACCTGCCTTCGGTCCCGCACGGGGTGCAGATAGAGCGTCATGACGGACACCTGAACCGGCGCGCTGTACACGAACTCGATCGCGTGTTCGATGGCGTAGCGGGCGATCATGCCGGGAGCCCCGCGGCGACCGGGTAGTCGACGTACGTGGCCTGAACGAGGTCGTGCATAGTCCGGCTGTCCCGGATCAGAGACTCGAACACCTCTCCGGACGCCGCATGATCATGATGTGGGGTGCCCGCCTCGTCCGGGTCGAGTTCGAGGGCCGCCGCCATGCGAAGCGCCATGCGGTGCGGCGGGGCGAGCGGCGGGCGCCCGCCGGCCGGGTCGATGCCCCGCAGCGCGGTCTCGATGCGGTCGATCGCGTAGCGCAGCGAACGGGAAACCTCCGGGTTCCGCATCAGAAAGCCGAGCACGGAGCCGCGCTGCAGCGTGAGCGACCGGTCCCGGCGGTAGGGTTCGAAGGCGCCGCACACGCGCAGCAAATCGGCCCAGGAGAGAACCAGGCTCTCACCCTCCGGCCGCGCGATCCGATCCCACACATCGAGCAGTACGATCTGCTGCTGCAACCGCTCCACGTAACGGCCGAGTTCGAGGAAGCGCCACGCATCGTCGCGCGCCATGTTGGCGTCCACGACCCCGGCGAGGAGGCGGAGCCGGTCGATCGTTTCGCTCACCAGGGCCGCGGGCCCCTCGCCCCACGCGTTGGCGAACTCCGTCTCCCGAAGCCAGAGGAAGCCCCGGTTAAGGCACACCCACACGCGCAGCGGCAGCCGGGGCCGTATCTCCCTCGCGTTCTCCCGCGCCATCGCCCAGCACGAAATCATCGACGCGGGTTCGTCGTGTCCTCGACGAGACCGCCGGTCAACGTGTACGCATCCGCGATGAGGAAGGCCTCGGCTTCGTCCACGTCGGCCGGCGCCCGGGGAGGGGGCTGGCTCAGCGCCCGGTACACGACGCGCCACCCGAGGGCGAGTTCGTCGGCGTCCGCATCCACGAGCCGCGTCACCTGATACTCGAGCAGGCGGGCCGTGTTCTCGGTCCGTTCCGCATAGCGGCCAAGCCAGTAGAAATTCGCCGCCATCCGGGCTAGCATCATCCGCCACCCCTCCCAAAACCGCCGCTACTCACGGAGGATCCAGAGGTCCTTGCAGCCTCCGCCCTGGCTGGAGTTCACGACGAGGCTTCCCTTGCGCAGCGCAACGCGGCACAGGCCCCCGGGAACGACGCGCTGTTTTTCCCTCCCTTGGAGGACGAAGGGGCGCAGGTCCACGTGGCGAGGCTCCAAACGTCCGTCCACGAAGCAGCCCGCGCGGGAGAGCGGCAGCGCCGGCTGCGAGATGTAGTTCGCCGGGTCGCTCCGCAGGTGCTCCGCGAACGCCTTCCGCTCGGCCTTCGTCGCATGCGGGCCCACCAGCATCCCGTAGCCGCCCGACCCTCCGACCTCTTTGACGACGAGTTCGTCGAGGTGGTCTAGGGTGTGGGCGAGGCCCTCCGGCTCCCGGCAAAGATGGGTTTCCACGTTGGCCAGAATCGGCTCCTCGTCCAGGAAATAGCGGATGATGCGCGGGACGTAGGCGTATAGGCCCTTGTCGTCCGCCACGCCCGTGCCCGGCGCGTTGGCGAGCACCAGGTTGCCGGCGCGGTAGGCGTGGAAGAGGCCGGCGGCTCCGAGCACTGAGTCCTCCCGGAAGGCGACCGGATCCAGAAAATCGTCATCGATCCGCCGGTAGAGCACGTCGATCCTCCGCAGACCCGCGGCCGTGCGGGCGTACAGCGTCGCATCGTGCACGACGAGATCCCGCCCCTCCACCAGATCGACGCCCATCTCGCCGGCGAGGAACGCGTGCTCGTAGTAGGCGGAGTTGTACCGGCCCGGCGTGAGCACCGCCATGCGGGGGGTGTCGGCGGTCCGCGAGAGCGACGCGAGCGTCGAGTAGAGGTGCTCCGGATAGTCGGCGACCTCGCGGACCCCGTACGCCCGATACAGATAGGGGAACGCCCATTTCATCGCCGTGCGGCAGGCGAGCATGTAGGAAACGCCCGACGGAACCCGGAGATTGTCCTCCAGCACCGCGAACGTGTCGCCCGCGCGCACGATGTCCGTCCCGCACACCGCGACGTAGACGTCGTGCGGCACCTTCATCCTCCGCATCTCGATCCGGTACTGGGGACAACCGAGCACGAGGTCGACCGGCACGATGCCATCCCGCAGCGACTTCCCGTCGTGGTAGACGTCATGCAGAAACAGGTTGAGGGCCGTGAGACGCTGCTTCAGTCCCCGCTCGATGTGCTCCCACTCCTCGGCGGTGATGAGGCGGGGCACGCAGTCGATGGGGATGATCTGCTCCGAGACATCCTCGACGCCGAGGACCGTGAAGGTGATCCCCTCATGGACGAAACGACGGTACACCCCGTCCTGGAGCCGCTCGAGGTCTTCGGGGGGGATGTTGGAAAGGGCGGCTCCGAGCCGCCGCGCCCGCGCCCTGGGGGTACCGTCTTCGCGGAACAGCTCGTCGTGAAACGCGGCATCCAGTTCGTAGTGGCGGAAGGGCCCGGACCCCGCCGAAATCGCGGGGTCCGGGTCGGCATAGCCGTGATCGACGAACCTCACCGCCGACATGGAGCGCTCTCCGCGAGCGGACGCTCAGTCCAGGTCGCGGAAGTCGTTGTCGTCGTCCGGATCCACCATGAGGACGAACTCCGGATAGGCATCGATCCCGAGTTCCGCGGCATCCTGGCCGATGCTCTCGACGTTTCGCGACACGCGGACGCCCATCGCCCTGTCCAGCACCGTCCAGAGGATCCACGAAGCGAAGAAGGCGAACAGCCCGACGGCGGCCACGCCGGTCAACTGCACAAGGAAATCGCCGCCGGCCGCGATGCAGGTGGCGAGCGTGCCCCAGATTCCGGCGAACAGGTGTGCGGGGACGGCCCCGACCACGTCGTCGATCCGCCGCACCTCCAGCATCTTCAGCCCGAGCATGCACAGGAGGGAGCCGACGGCGCCGATCAGGATCGCCCACAGCGAGTTCGTGATATTCGGTCCCGCCGTGATCGCGACCAAGCCGGAGATGGCCCCGTTGAGCGTGGCGAAGAGGTCGACCCGGCCGAGTATGGAGCGGGACAGGCAGAGCGCCGTAATGACGCCGGCCGCGGCGGCGAGGTTCGTGTTCACGAGGATGTTGCTCATCGAGACCGCGTTGACGACGCCCGAGAGGGCGAGTTCGGAGCCGCCGTTGAAGCCGAACCAGCCCATCCAGAGGATGAACACCCCCAGCGTGACGGCGGGGATGTTCGACGGAGGGGTCGGCTTGACGGAGCCGTCCCGGCGGTACTTGCCCCAGCGCGGCCCCACGACGAGCGCGCCCGCAAGCGCCGCCCAGCCGCCGGTCGAGTGCACGATCGTCGAGCCGGCGAAGTCCGTGAAGCCCATCTGTCCGAGCCAGCCGCCACCCCACGTCCACGCGCCGACGATGGGGTAGATGACCGCGGTGAGCACGGCCACGAAGACGAAGAAGGTCCACAGTTTGACCCGCTCGGCCAGCGCCCCGGAGACGATCGAGGCGGTCG
>JAAXHJ010000033.1:0-16397 GCA_012270965.1 Candidatus Palauibacter poriticola | reverse complement strand
ACGTACATGAGGTTGTAGCCGATGACGTAGTACGCGAGGCCCGCGATGGCGTACAGTCCGATGTTCTTCATGCAGATCATGGACGCGCTCTTGGACCGCACGGACCCGGCTTCGAGCATCGTGAACCCCGCGCACATCCACATCACGAGCACGCCCCAGACGAGGAACGAGTACGTGTTGAGGACGAACCCGAGATCGCCGCCACCATTCTGCGCGGCGAGGACGGCCGGCGCCAAGAGGAGGCCCGCGCCCGAGAGCAGCGCGGCGGTGGCGAGGTTCCTTCCCGCCGCGAACCGGCGGGACCAGCGTGGCTGATGGGTGCTCACGACGGCTCCTTCCTCACAGGTTTCCAAGCTCGATCATGGCCCTCCGCGACTCCGGGTTCAGGTTGCGTCCCTTCCCGGCATCGCGCAACGGGTGCCCGGGCGGGTCGGTAGCCGAACGACGGCAGCCGCTTATCTTCGGGAGTGACCGGGCCGCACCGGAATCTTCGACGAGAGGGCAAATCATCATGTGGAAGCGCTCCATGGGAGTGGCCGCCGCATTCGGGTTGGGGCTGACGCTCCCCGCCGTCCACCCCCTCCTTGCCCAGGAAATCCGGGCGCGTGGCGGCTCCACCGTCACCGTGGGCGCCCGGGTCCAGGCCCAGTACGAGACTTCGAGCGTGGACGAGGCGCCTTCATCCTTCTTCATCCGCCGCGCGTGGGTGACGATCGACGGCAGGCTCAGCGATCTCGTCGCAGCCAGGGCTCAGTTCAACATCGACGGCGCAGCGGTGCTCGAAGCCTACCTGGAACTCACGCCGAGCGAGGCGCTGGAGATCCAGCTGGGGCAGTTCAAGAAGGGGATGTCGTATTTCTGGCTGGTGCCCAACGCGTGGCTCCCGGTCATCGAACGGGACGCCCGGGTCACGGGCGTGGATCACTGCCCGGGCGTCGGGAGCGTATGCACCTTCGGCCGTCTCACCGACGCGCTGGGCCTGGACAACTATGAGCCGGGCATCCTCGCGCAGGGGCGTGTAAGCGAGCGCTTCGGCTACCGTTTCACCCTCACCAACGGCGAGGGGATCGGGAACAAGGACGTGAACACCGGGAAGTCGGCCTCGGGCCAGCTTTCTCTCTTCCCGACCGGGGGGGACACGCGGGTGTCCGCCTACTTCGCCCTCGACGAGACGCTGAACAGCCGGGGGGAAACGATGGGCGTCCCCGCGATCGGGGCCGAGGTGGAACTCGGGACGTGGCTCGGCGGTCCCCACCTGATCGCCAACGTCCTCCAGGGCCGCAACTGGAAGCTGAACGACGACGCAGGATTCTCCGCCTTCCAGATCATGGCCTTCTGGTATATCCCCACGACGCCGGAGTCCGGGTTCTCGGGGATCGAGCCGATGCTTCGGGTAAGCTGGGCCGATTCCGGCGCGGAAGATCCGGAAAAGGTCACCGGGACGGTCGTCACGCCCGGCGTCATGGTGTACTTCGCGGGTCGAAACGGGATCTCCACGAACGTGGACTTCTACAGCTCCGGCGGCCGGTCGGACTGGTCCTGGAAGGTCCAGGCGTTCGCTTTCTTCTGATCGGGCCCGGACGGGCCGCGGCGAGTCAACGGACGGGGGGGCGCGCCGGCGATGCGGCGCGCCCCCCCGATCCGTTCCGGTCTTTTTCTACTTGAAGCTCGCCTGAGCGTCCTCGACCGTATCGAAGACCTTGGTCAGCCGCACGAAACCGCTGACCTCCAGCACTTCGAGGATGTTCTCCGGTACGTGGCACAGGGCGAGCGCTCCGCCGGCCTGGTTGGTCTTGCGGATGGCGATCAGCAGCGCCCGCAGCCCGGCACTGCTGATGTAGCGCAGGCCCCCGCAGTCCAGGACCAGGTTGGTCGCTCCCCCACCGATGATGCCGGAGAGCTCCGCGTCGAAGTCCGTGGCGTTGCTGGAGTCTACGCGCCCGCTGACGACCCCTACGGCGGTATCTCCGGAAAGGCTGGTCTCAATGTTCATCTGGCGATTCCTCGCTTCCGGCAGCCCCCAGCGGCTGCTTCAGGGTAAGGCAGTTGAAACCCTCGACCCGCTCGTACGCGAGCGTGTCAATAAAAGACTTCGTAAGGTGGATGCCAAGCCCCCCCACGGGACGATCCTCCGCCGCGAGGCTGATGTCGGGCTCCGTCGCGTCCTCCAGCGGGTTGAAGGGTTGGCCGTTGTCTCGAATCGCGATCTCAATGTCCGCGTCTCCGAGGCGGATGTCCACGGTGATGACCGGATCCTCCGTCACCCCCTCGAATCCGTAGGAGATGACGTTCGTGAGGAGTTCGTCCAGCGAGACCTGAAGACGGAAGATGAGCTTCCGCGGGAGCCCGCGCTCGAGGCAGAGGCGCTCGACCTCGTCCACCACGCGACGTGGCTCGCTCGGCTCCGGCTTGACGGCAATCCGCACTCCCGCTCCGCTCACGTTGGTTCCGTTGGTCCTGCCGGCTGGCTGTCCACTCGCTGTTCCGGGCGCCTCCGGCTCCTCGCAGCCCATGGCAAGAGCCCCGCCGCGTTCGAACGGCGCCGCACGCCGCGATGGGCCGCCAAGCTACGCACACTCCCGAGGTTGACGTATTGCGCGGCCCGTCCCCGGTTGTGGAGATTTCCGCACCGCGGTGGCGGGACCGCCGCGCCGCGCGACAGGGACGATGACGACTGGACTCGGTTTCGGACAAGTGCGGGATCCCGCGTGACGGACGATTCACCTCAGCCGAGGCTTCGATGCCGAAGATCCTGGTAGTAGACGACGAGCCCGACTTGGAGCTGCTCCTCCGGCAGAAGTTCCGGCGCCGGATCCGCTCGGGCGAATTCACCCTGGTTTTTGCCCAGAACGGGGTCGAGGCCCTCGAGCAGCTCGAACACCACGACGATGTAGACCTGGTGCTCTCCGACATCAACATGCCCGAGATGGACGGCCTCACGCTCCTGGCGCAGCTGGGCGACCTCGACCGGGACCTCCGCGCCGTCATGGTCACGGCCTACGGGGACATGAAGAACATCCGCGCCGCCATGAACCGCGGCGCCTTCGACTTCGTCACCAAGCCGATCGACTTCGGAGACCTGGACACCACCATCGCCAAGACCTTCGAACACCTCGCCGTGATGCGGGCCGCGCTTCGCGACCGGGACGCGCTGGTGGCGCTGCGCCGGGAACTGGGCGTGGCCGCGAGGATGCAGGAGTCGATTCTGCCGACGAACTTCCCCAACGACCCGCGGTACGAGCTTCATGCCTGGATGACGCCGGCCCGCGAGGTGGGAGGGGATTTCTACGATTTCTTCCGCCTCGAGCAAGACCACGTGGCGATCGTCATGGCCGACGTCTCGGGCAAGGGCGTACCGGCGGCCTTCTTCATGATGGTGAGCCGCACGCTGCTCAAGGGGACGGCGATCGGCGAGGCGGACCCCTCGGTCTGCCTCGGGGAGGTGAACGAGCTTCTCGTCAACGAGAACGAGGAGTCGATGTTCGTGACCCTCTTCTACACCAAGTTCAATCCGGTAAACGGTCGGGCCACGTTCGCGAACGCGGGGCACAATCTTCCGTTCCTCATCAAGGCGTCGGGAGAGGTCGAGCAGATCGTCTCCGATCCGGGACTCGTCCTAGGGATCATGTCCGGGGTCGACTTTCCCGAGGGGTCGGTCACCCTTGAGCCGGGCGATGCCGTTTTCTTCTACACGGACGGCGTGACCGAGGCGATGGATGAAGAGGGCGTCGAACTCGGCGAGAAGGAGCTGGCCGAGGTTCTGCGCGAATGCGGCAGCTCGTCCGCGGAAGACATCAACCGCCACGTGATACGGGCGGTACAGGAACATGCGGGAGGGGCGGAGCAGTCGGACGACATCACGTGCCTGACCCTTCGATACCTGGGGGCGCCCTCCTGATGCGGCGGTGCTGGTTCGCGCTCGCGGCCATCGCGGCGGCCGGCACGCTGCCCGGCCCCGCCGCGCCGCAGCAGGAAGAGCCCGCGATCGAAGGCGTGTACGCCGATTCCATCGTCTTCGGCCAGTCCGCGGCCCTCGAAGGACCGGCGGGCGAACTGGGGCGCAACATGAACCTCGGCATCCGCGCCGCGTTCGAGGAGGCCAATCGAGAGGGCGGAGTGCACGGGCGCGCCCTCCGTCTCATTGTCCGCGACGACGGCTACGAACCCGAAGCCGCCGTAGCCAACACGGAGGAACTCATCGAGCACGGCGTGTTCGGCCTCATCGGCGCCGTCGGCACGCCGACCTCCAACGCCGCGGAGCCCGGCGCAAGCGAGGCGGGCGTCCCCTACATAGGGGCGTTCACGGGCGCCGGCCTCCTGAGGCGCCCCGACCAGCGGTACGTCGTCAACCTGCGCGCATCCTACGACCAGGAAACGGAGGAGATGGTGGAGCGCCTCGTGCGGGACCTCGGCTTCCGGCGCATCGCCGTCTTCTATCAGGATGACAACTACGGGCTTGCCGGTCTGACGGGTGTTCGCAGCGCGATGGACGCACGCGGTCTGGAACTCCTCGGCGAGGCCGCCTACATGCGGAATACGCGGGCCGTGAAGCGCGGGCTCCTCGACATCCAGGCCGGCAACCCCCAAGCCGTCATCATCATTGGCGCGTACATCCCCGTGGCGCATTTCATCAGGTGGGCGGGTAGGATCGGCCTCGACGCGCTGTTCGTGAACATCTCCTTCGTTGGAAGCTACGCCCTCCTCGACGAACTGGGCCGTGCCGGAGACGGCGTCGTGGTGACCCAGGTGGTGCCCTTCCCCCGCGACCCGAGCGTCCCCGTGGTGGCGCGCTATCAGGCCGCGCTGCGGGAGCTCGACCCCTCCGCCCGCCCGGGTTTCGTGTCGCTGGAGGGCTATTTGGCCGGGCGTCTGGTCGTGGAGGCGCTGGCGGCCGGCGGTCCGGACGACCGGCCCACGCGGGAGTCCTTCCTCCGCACGCTGACGGAATCGGGCCCCATCGACCTCGGCGGTTTCGTGGTCGAATACGGGGAGGAGGACAACCAAGGGTCGGATGTCGTGTTTCTGACCGTGATTCGAGAGGGCGAGTTCGTTCCCGTGACCCGGCTCTCACGGTGAGTACCGCGGGTCCTCCGGCGAAACAGAGCGACGACCGCATCCAACGCGCCTTCGAATGGGTCCTCGCGCGGCTCCCCGGCAGGATCGGGGCGCGGGCACGGCGGGCGACCGGCGGCCGGTTCGGCATCGGCAGCCAGATCGTCACCGGGCTAGGTGGCGGCGTCCTGCTGACGGTCGGGACCATCCTCCTCGCGCTGCTCCTGATGAGCATCGTGGAACGGGGACAGAGCGAGGTCACGCAGGAGCATATTCCCGCGCTCCTCGCGGGCCACCGCGTGACGCGGCACAGCGAGGCGCTCGTGCGCGCATCGCCGCAGCTCCTGTCGGCCGGCGACCCCGGGACGCTGGAGCAGGTCCGGGCCGCCGTCCTGCAGGAACAGGACAGCCTCCAGTTCTGGGTCGGCGAGGTCGGTGGCGGGGCCGGAATCGATGCGGATGTTGCGGGTCTGGCCGAAGACCTGGTGGCGAGCATCAACGAGATCCACGAGTCGGTCGGCAACCGGATGGCCTACAATACCCGGCTCGTCGAGATGGCGGCGATCGTCGAGGAGACCGCGCTTCGGCTGCAATCGGTCCTCGAGGAGGCGATCGACGATCAGTATTTCTTCATCCGCACGGGGCTTCGGGAGCTGACGGACGTGCCGGCACCGGTGTCCCGGCGCCAAGACATCGGCGAAATCAATCACCTCTACGGCCTCGTCAGTTTCAAAGCTTGGCAGAACCAGGCGATCACGCTCATCCAGCAGGCCCTCACCGAGACCGATGCGGAGCTGCTGCTCGCCAACCGGGAGCGGCTGGAAACAGCTCTCCGCAATGTCGGGGCGGCTCTGCCCAGAATCCGCCCCCTCCTGAGAGAGACGCTGGCCGACGCGGTGAACGTCCCGCGCGAGTTGTACGAAGGGCCCACCGGCATCTTCCAGACCCGGCGGCGGGAGCTGGAGGAGATCGGCCGGGCCGAGGAACTGCTCGAGCGCAACCGGCAGACGACGGCGGAACTCGTCATCGGGGTCCAGTCGCTCATGGAGCGCGTCGAGGACAGCGCCCGGGATGCGGCGAATCGCTCCGCGTTCCTTGTGCGGGCGGGCTTCTGGTTCCTCCTCGCCGTGATCCTGTTCACCATCGGCGCGGCCCGCATCGCCTGGAAAACGTTCGGCCACTCCCTCATCGCGCGTTTGAGCGGCCTGTTCGAGACGACGCGGCGCATGTCCGAGGGCGATCTCGAAGTCAAGGTGAGGGTCGAGGGCAACGACGAGGTCACCGACATGGCCCAGGCGCTGGAGGTGTTCCGGAGGCACGCCCTCGAAGTGCAGCGGCTGAACCTGGTCGAGAAGTTGGCCCAGGAGGTCCAGACGAAGAACGAGGCGCTCGAGCAGACGCTCGACGACCTGCGGCGCACGCAGGAGCAGGTCATCACGCAAGAGAAGCTGGCGTCGCTCGGCGCCCTCACGGCGGGGATCGCCCACGAGATCCGAAATCCGCTCAACTTCGTGAACAACTTCTCTGTTCTCTCGAGGGAGCTGGTCGACGAACTGAAGGAGGAGCTGAACGAGGTCGCGGAGGGAGGCGCGGAGCTGGATCGCGAGTTCATCGAGGAAATCCTCGGCGACCTCGACCTGAACATGACCAAGGTTCGAGAACACGGAGGCCGGGCCGACCGCATCGTGGAGGGAATGCTGGCTCATTCGCGGGAGGACGCGGGCGACGCGGAGACCATCGACGTCAACGAGCTGGTCGACGAGTACGCGAAGCTCGCCTACCACGGCCTGCGCGGCACCGACTCCTCATTCAACGTCACGCTGGACCGGGATTTCGACGAGGACGCCGGCGAGGTCACCGGCATCGCCCGCGATTTGAGCCGGGTCTTCCTTAACATTGTGACCAACGCCTGTCACGCGACGGCCGCCCGCAAGGAGCGGGAGGGCGCGGATTACTCCCCCGTCGTCGCCCTCAAGACGAGGGGCTGCGAGGACCACGTCATCGTGTCGATTCGCGACAACGGCACCGGCATTCCGGACTCCATCGTCCGGAAGATCTTCGAGCCGTTTTTTACGACGAAGTCGGGTACGCAGGGAACCGGGCTCGGACTGTCGATCTCCCGCGACATCGTCGTCGGCCACGGCGGCGAACTCGAGGTGGAGAGCGAGCCGGGCGAGTTCACCGAGTTCAGAATCAAGCTGCTCCGCAAGAGCAACGTTTCCGAAGTGGCGGCGGCCGCGACGGGAGGGGTCGCCGCATCGATCATGGAGAGATGATGAGAACGAAATGGTATTGCCGGCGCACACTGACGGCGGCCGGGGTCTTCCTCCTCGGCGCGGGATCCCTGCTCGCGCAGGACGGACGCCCGGAAACGACTCCACGCGGCGACGACGAGGGCGACGGACCCTATGACCGCCTGATCCTCCGCGGCGTCACGATCATCGATGGAACGGGGGCGCCGCCCCAGGGCCCCGTGGACATCGTGATCGAGGGCGACCGCATCGCCTCCGTCAGCACGGTCGGCTTCCCGGGACTCGACATCGACGAGGACCGCCGGCCCGGCGTGGAAATCGAGGACGATCCCGCCGCGAACGTGCACGAGATCGACCTCTCCGGGCACTTCGTCATGCCCGGCTTCGTCGACATGCACGCGCACACCGGCGGCTTCCCCAAGGCGCCGCAGCCCGAGTACGTCTACAAGCTGTGGATGGGACACGGGATCACGACCTCCCGCGGCGTGGGCCACGGACCGATGATGTGGTCGCTGGGGGAGAAGGCGAAGGCGGCGCGCAACGACATCGTCGCCCCGCGCATGTACACCTACGCGCGGCCCGGCGAGGCCTGGGACCAGGGGCCGGTGAATTCCCCCGGCAAGGCGCGCGAGTGGGTGCGATGGGCCGCGGCGCAGGAGGTCGAGGGTCAGAAGATCGACGGACTCAAGCTCGGTTCCTACGATCCGCCGGTCATGGAGGCGCTCATCGACGAGGCGCACCGGCACGGACTCGGGACCGTGGCCCACCTCGGCCAAATGGGCGTGGGGCGGATGACCGCGCTCGACGCGGCCGAGATCGGGCTCGACATGATGACCCACTACTACGGCCTGTTCGAGTCGATGCTGTCCGACTACAGCGTCCAGGACTGGCCGCTCGACTACAACTACCAGAACGAGCAGCACCGCTTCGGCAACGTGGCGCGGCTGTGGGACCAAGTCGACGGCCCCGGCTCGGAGAGCTGGAACGCGCTGCAGGAGCGCTTCCTCGAACTCGGGTTCGGGATCGATCCGACGATGACGATCTATGAGGCGAGCCGGGACGTGATGGCGGCCCGCAACGCGGACTGGCACGAGGAGTACACGCTCCCCAGCCAGTGGGACTTCTATCAGCCGAGCCGCGCCGCGCACGGCTCGTACTGGTTCTATTGGACGACCGAGGATGAGGTAGCGTGGCGGAACTTCTACAAGGTGTGGATGCAGTTCCTCAACGAGTACAAGAACCGCGGCGGCCGGGTGACGACGGGCTCGGACTCGGGCTTCATCTACAAGCTGTACGGGTTCGACTACATCCGGGAGTTTGAACTGCTGCGCGAGGCGGGGTTCCACCCGGTGGAGGTCATCCGCTCGGCCACCCTGCACGGGGCGCAGGAGCTGAACGACCCCAAGGGACTCCCGCCCGACTTCGGGATGATCCGCCCCGGGCTCAAGGCCGATTTCGTCGTCGTCGAGGAGAACCCGCTTCAGAACCTCAAGGTCCTTTACGGAAACGGCGCGCCGAAGCTCAACGACGAGACCGGCGAGACCGAGCGCGTCGGCGGCATCAAGTACACGATCAAGGACGGCATCGTTTACGACGCGAAGCAGTTGCTCGCCGACGTGCGCGAGATGGTGCGGGCGGCGAAGGCCGAACTGGCGACGGAGGACGACGGTTAGCGCTCGGCGGTCGGCGGTCGACGGTTGGCGCTCGGCGGCTAGCGCTCGGCGGACGGAGGATCGTGGAATGAAGTTCTCGCGCGGGATCGGGCCCCTGCTCGTGGCGCTCGCGGCGTGCCGCGGCGACGCGGGCGAGAATGTGCGGACGGTGCAGCCCGGCGCCCCTGGCGAGGCCACGCGCGTCCTGACCGTGGAGGAAGCCGCATCCCTCGAGCACGTCACGCACACCCCGGCGGACGTGCGCTTCATGCAGGGGATGATCCCGCACCACGCCCAGGCGCTGGAGATGGCCGCGTTCATTCCGGAACGGACGGATCACGAGGGATTGCGCCTGCTCGGGCGCCGGATCGAGATCTCCCAGCGAGACGAGATTGCGTGGATGACGCGCTGGCTCGAGCGGCGTGGCGAGACGGCTCCGATGGTGGGGGCCGGACACGCCCACGGACTCGGCGAGGGCGAACTCATGGCGGGGATGCTGTCGCGCGAAGAGATGGCCGCCCTCGCCGCGGCCCGGGGTTCCGAGTTCGACCGGCTCTTCCTGGAGGGAATGATCAAGCACCATCAGGGCGCCCTAACGATGGTGGCCGAGCTGTTCGGGAGTCCGGGAGGAGGTCAGGAGACCGAGGTTTTCCGGTTCGCGGCGGATGTGGACGCGGACCAGGACATGGAGATCCTGCGCATGCGGGACATGTTGAACAGGATTCCATGACCGCTCATTGACGACTTAAGGGAGGTAGGAAGATGTCAAGCAGAGAAACCCTGACAGAGTGGCGGCGGATCAGCCGCCCGGCGGTGGTGTGGCCCGCGTTGGCGTTCGGCTGGCTGACCGGCGCGGCTGTCCTGGCCGCCCAGGACCCGCCACCCCCTCCGGAGGCCGTGTGGGAATGGGATCCGGACGATCCGCGCATCGGACTCGCGCCGGGGCTTCACGATGCCGGCATGGCGATCGGCAACCTCGAGCGGCTGATCAGCCTCCCGAAGCCCGATCCCTTCCTGACCGACGAGGCCGGCGGACGCGGCCCGACGAACTCGGACCTGGCCTTCCAGGGAGACCTCGTCTTCCAAGGCAGCTACTGGGGCTTCCAAGTGTTCGACGCCTCGGATCCCGCCCAGCCCGAACTCGTCGTCGCGGTCGTGTGCCCCGGCGGACAGGGTGACGTCAGCGTGCACGAGAACCTTCTCTTCATGTCGGTCCAGCAGGCGTCGGCCCGGCTCGACTGCGGCACGGAAGGGGTTCAGGACAGCGTCAGCACCGCGCGCCTGCAGGGGATCCGGATCTTCGACATCTCCGACATCGGAAATCCGCGCCAGGTGAAGACCGTACAGACGTGCCGCGGCTCCCACACGCACACGCTCGTCACCGATCCCGGCGACGACTCCCACGTCTACATCTACGTCTCGGGTACGGGCCGCGTCCGCTCGGGCAGCGAACTCGAAGGATGCTCCGGCCTGCCGGCCGAGGAGGACGAGAACACGGCGCTGTTCCGGATCGAGATCATCGAAGTGCCGGTGGATGCGCCGGAGAATGCCGAAGTCGTCAACATGCCGCGCATCTTCGCCGATCCCGAGACGGGAGACATCTCGGGTTTGTGGGCGGGAGGAGACCACGGCGAAGGCACGCAGTCGTCCCGTCTAACGAACCAGTGCCACGACATCACGGTGCGCTCGGATCTGGGACTCGCCGCCGGAGCCTGTTCGGGCAACGGCATCCTGCTCGACATCTCCGACCCCGCGAATCCGGTCCGCATCGACCAGGTCGTCGATCCGAACTTCGCCTACTGGCATTCGGCGACCTTCAACAACGACGGCACGGCGATCGTGTTCACGGACGAGTGGGGCGGTGGCGGAGCGCCCCGCTGCCGCGGCTCCGATCCGGAGACGTGGGGCGCCAACGCGATCTTCACGATCCGCGACCGCAAGATGGAGCTGGCGGGATACTACAAGCTGCCGGTGCCGCAGACGGAGCAGGAGAACTGCGTCGCCCACAACGGTTCGATGATCCCGGTGCCCGGCCGCGACATCATGGTGCAGGGGTGGTATCAGGGCGGCCTCTCGATCTTCGACTTCACGGATCCGGAGAATCCGTTCGAGATCGCCTACTTCGACCGGGGTCCTCTCGACGCGGTGGAGATGCTGAGCGGCGGCTACTGGTCGGCGTACTGGCACAACGGTGCGATCTACGGCGCGGAGATCGCGCGAGGGGTGGACGTGTTCCGGCTCGCCGCCAGCGAGCACCTTTCCCAAGCGGAGATCGACGCGGCGATGTCCGTGATGGTCGGCGACTCCAACGTGCAGAACCAAGCGCGGTTCGACTGGCCCGCGAGCTTCGCGGTCGCGCGGTCGTACCTGATCCAGATGCGGCGCGGCAGCGGTATCCGGGCCGAGCGCGGGGAGCGGGTGGCGTCGCTGCTCGACATGGCGGAGAGCCAGTCCGGCACCGAACGGAACGCCACGCTCGATGAATTGGACGCGCTAGCCGACGAACTCGACGAGGACGCGCGTCGCGCCGCCAACGCGGCGGGCCCGGGCGATGCCCGGCGCCTTGCACTACTGGCCGACGCGATCCGCGACCTAACGGCCTCGCTGCGCTGAGGCCCCGCCTGCGGAGCCAACTCCGGGGGGGCGCACCCCCCGGAGGCGACTGCACGGGGTTCAGGGGCACCGCGGAGTAAGTGTCCTGGGAGACTTATGGGGCTGGAGGTGCCCGCCGCACGGCTGCGACTACCGCCAGAAACTCCGCCGTCGCGAGATGTGCCAGTGGGATGTGTGCGATGACATGTTCGCCGCATCCCCGAACCTGGATGGCGGTTCGCTCCGGCACAAAATGGACCGGCGATTCCTTCGGCTGGCGTAGAACGATCCGATACGCCTCCAACGCGTCACCCGCCAACACTGCCGCCAACACCGCATCCAGCACCTTGCCGGATTGATCGTACAGAGGAGGACCACCGCGGCCTGGTCCGCATGCTACGGGGTGCTTATTCAAGCAGTTACCGGGCCACATCACGCTAGGGTGGGTCCCCCCGCCCTCTGTCGTGGATGCCGTGGTTGGGGCTATCCGTCGCGATGTGCCCAAGTTGGCCATCAACCTGCACATCGGAGCAGATCACGCAATCCTGCGCTTCGGTCCGGCTCGAACTGAGTACGGTCCACGCGACCGCAACCGCGAGAATCCATGCGAACCTCCCCGCTCTCAACATTTTCTCCCTCCTTGTGAATCGTTCACCGGCCGCAGAGCCGGCCGCCACTGCCGCACCTTGGCAAGGCCAAACTCGTCCTCCTCCAACGAGAACGCCTCTCCCGCGGTTAGCCTGCGCAACCAGAAGTTGGACGGAAGGGTTTGCGCCGCCAAAACGCGCCCGGCTCCGGGGTCAAGCACTTCGAGCCGTCTCTCGAAGCGTGGGCAACCCGGACGCGGCGTGTACTCGGGAGCCTCCGGGTGCGCGGACGGCGCCTGCTTCACCCAGCACTCCGGCCAGCGGTCGGATGCGACCAGAACGAGCACCCACAACCGCTCGTCCGAGTCCTCCATGATGTCGGCAATCACCGGATCGGCGGGCCGGTCCGGATGCCAGTCCCCTCCCCATCCGTTGTGAGGAGGGAACCAGGGCACATGCCGAACCAGGGTGCGCCGCAGGGTACCCGAGGCCGCGTCCCACAGATCCAGCCGGTATTCCGACCGCCACGCCGACCACACTCCATCTCGGGCTGGCGCGAGCCATCGCGAATCGCCCCGGATCGGCTCCTCCCCGGGCATCACGACCGGTATTTCATCGAACGAGCGGACCACTTCGCCCTCCCCATTGAACAGGTGGAGGACGTACCCGACGCTCTCCTTCGTGTATATCGCTCCGTTGATCAGGTACGACGAGTCGTCCAGAACCAGCGCGTCGGCGAGGAAGTGGATCGGCAAGGGGTTGGTGCGCACCACTTCAAGGGTCGTCGCGTCCAGCACCGTTCGCCGCATGCGTATGGGATCGAACACGTGTAGGCGATCCCCCGCCGGCCTCACCCACCGGGCGAAGCTGTATTCGCCCGGCCCCTCCCCTCCGCGCCCCACCCAGCGGCCTCCCGTGCCGTCCCGATATGCCACGAAGAAACGGTCGGAGATCAGCTCCACCATTGCGATGCGCCCTTCGTCCACAAGTTCGATCTCGGCCACTTGGGATGGCCACGTGTCGTCCAACACCCCCGCCGCCCCTCCACCCAACTCGGGGCCGGTGGGTATAAACTCGATCACGCAGGGCTGGGCCGGATCGTCCGGGACCACAATCTCTTCTTGTGCCACCACTCCCAAGGCCGAAGCCAACAGCGGGAGCGCCAAACCCGCCCCGCGGGCAAGCCTTCCGCCTGAAACGCCGCATCCTCGTGCATCGGACGACATCTTCGCCTCTTCCTCCAGTAGCTTCCCCACTCGGTAACGGGAACAGTTACCGTAGGCCGGAGATGGGGGGGGGGCACAACCCCCGAAGGTGCTTGGACGGAACCCGGACGCACCCCGGGCGTACCATCGGGCCGCACGCGACATCTCTGGCAGACCCGACGGACGGCGCACGAATGAGTCATGAACCCTCGACGGAACCGGTCGTGATCGCGGGCGAGGTGCCCGGCGGCATCGTTCCCGGTGGCACTTTCCTCGCGGACTTCCTATACCCAGCTCCGGCCGAGCGACGCGCCGGGGCGATCATCCGCTGGTGGGAGAGACGCCGTCTCCCCTACAACCTGATCGTCGGAGGGACCGGGCTCGTGACGATGGCGTTCGGCGCGGCGCTCACGGCGGTGGTCGCGACGCTCCAGCCGGTTGACATGTTCCGCATGGCGATCTGGTGGGGCGTGTGGGCGAACGTGTGCTATTCGCTGGGTCCCGTGGTCGAGATCGCGCTTGATAAGCTGTTCGGCCGACGGCTCCTCCCCACCGGTCCCCTCCTCTTCCGGGCGGGCGTGACCGTCGCCGTCGGCGTTACGCTGCTGCCCATCATTCCCCTCGTGATCGGATTCATCCTGAACTTCTTCGGGTTGGTCTGACGGTCGCTTCGGCGACGAACGGCGTCATGCGGGCGCCGGGCGTGTCGAGATGGGGCACTTGGCTCCCGTGGGTGCTGGCGAGCGGAGTCGGGGGAGCCGTGGGCGTGGTACCGGCGCGGGTGATCGGTACGGCGATGGGCGAGGCCGTCCTCGGGGCCGTCGCCCTAGGCGGGGTCCTCGGCATGATCGCGATCGCCCAGTGGCTCGTCATGCGGCGCCGGCTGTCCTGGGCCGTTTGGTGGGTACCGGCCACGGTCCTGGCGGGACTCGCCGGAGGGGCCGTCGCTCTTGGCCTGTTGGACGCTCTGTCCACGAACGGGCGGGAGGCGCTGGGTGCCGTCTTGGGGACCCTCGCGGGACTGACCGCCTTTGCGACCGTTCAATGGCTGATCCTGCGGCGGGTCACCGGTCCCGGCTGGTGGGTGCCGGCGAGCCTCGCGGGCCTCGTCGCGGCCGGTCCTCTCGGCGTCGGCGTGCTGGGGTTGATCGTCGGAGACGGCGCAGGCTTCGGGGCAGTGTACGGAGCGATCACGGGCGCGCGATTCGTCTCCGCGGCCCGCAACTCCGCCGCGTCAGGCGACGCCGATGGAGTGGGGGCCGATGTCGGCGAGTGACGGCGTGCCGACGGCGCCCATCGTGATGCGCAGCTCCTCGACCAGGATTTCCAGCACCCGTTCAACGCCCGCTTGGCCGAAGGCACCGAGTCCCCACAGGTAGGGACGCCCGATAGCGACCGCGGTGGCACCCCGCGCGATGCCCTTGAAGATGTCCGTACCGCGGCGGAAGCCTCCGTCGACGATGATCGGCACCTCGCCCCCCGCCACCTCCACGACCTCCGGAAGCGCGTCGATCGTCGCGCGGCCGCTCCCTTCGGCGCGCCCCCCGTGGTTCGAGACCCAGATCCCGTCCACGCCGTGTTCCAGCGCGAGTTCCGCATCCTCGCGGGTCACGAGACCCTTCACGACGATCCGCTGGTCCGTGATGTCGCGCAGGCGGTGCACGTAATCCCACGTCATGGTGGGGCCGCCGCTGTCCGGCGGACCCTGGGGCAGCCCCTCGTACATCGGCTTCACGGGATCCGCCCGTCCGCCGCTCCGGTGACAGCTCTCGCAGTTGCGGTCATCGATGCGCCGGTAGCGTTCGAGCGTGAGGCGGTTGCTCCCGCCCAGGAGATCGACCGTGAGCACGATCACGGGACAGCCCGCTTCGCGCACGCGCTCGATGAGGGCGACGGTCGCGTTCCAGTGGCGGGGCGCGTAGAGCTGATACCAGACGGGTTCTCCCCGCGCCTCGTTCACCGCCTCGACCCCCGTGGAACTCACCGATGATAGGGTTTGCAGGTGCTCGCGGGCCGCAGCCGCCCGCGCGGTCGCGAGCTCGCCGTCTCGGTGAAAGGCGACTTGGCTCCCCGCCGGCGCGATCATGAGCGGCGTCGGCCACTCCCGCCCGAAGATCGAGACGCGCATGTCGAGGTTCGAGACATCGACCAGACGGCGCGCGCGGATGTAGATCCGCTCCAGCGAGGCCCGGTTGTTCGCCTGCGTCCGCTCCCCGTCGACGCCCGTCTTAATGTACCCCCAGTGCGCCGTCGGGACCGTCCGCGCGGCCACCTTCTCCAAGTCGAACACGTCGAGCGCCTCCTGCGCCGACCCGACGAGGTCGTCGAGCGACCGCGCCGGCGCTTCCTGGGCCAGCGCCCGACCGACGATTCCCGGATCGCAGCCCGCGAACACACCCAAGAGAGGGCTGGCGGCGAGCCAGCGCAGGAGGTCGCGACGGTGAACGGCCTTCGATTTCGGTCCCCGCTCCGGCGTGTCGTACATTCGGCGCTCCCGGTTGGCACTCCCCGACCGAGTGTCTGGATTCACGGTGCCCGCCGCCGCGGCTTGCGTCAACGCAGTCCCGCAAGAGGTCGTTCGGGCAACGCCGAAATCCGATAAAATGTCTCTCAAACGCCGATTCCCGTCGGCACCCTGTTCGAGGCCTTCGAGCGAAATCATTCGAGAGACGATTCGAGAAGGGAGAGGAACGCACGGACGTGAGTCACGACATCGAAGCGATACAGGAGAAGATCCGAGAGCAGAGCGCCTTCGTGGAGCGGCTGGTCGACGAGGTGGGGCGCGTCATCGTGGGGCAGCGAACCATGGTCGAGCGACTCCTCATCGGCCTGCTCGCCGACGGCCACGTGCTCATGGAAGGGGTGCCGGGACTGGCGAAGACCCTCACCGTGCGCACGCTCGCGCGGGCGATCGACACCGGCTTCCAGAGGATCCAGTTCACACCGGACCTCCTCCCCGCCGACCTCATCGGCACGCTCATCTTCGACCCCAAGCGGAGCGAGTTCCAGACCCGGAAGGGTCCGATCTTCTCCAACATCATCCTCGCCGACGAGATC
>JAAXHJ010000036.1:916-29119 GCA_012270965.1 Candidatus Palauibacter poriticola | reverse complement strand
CCAGCGCGAGCGCAAGCCGTGCAGCGGCATTCACGACGAAAGAATCTTGAGTTCCGGACAGGCGCTCCCGGGTCGCATCGCGGACCCGCTCCACTTGGCGCGGCCCTATCGAGCCGTCCTCGACCATGAACCGCAGCACCGTCAGCCCTCCCGACACTCGATACGGCTGCCCGCCGGGGTCGTTGACGACGGCGAGCACGGCGGGGAACGCGGCCGCGCCCAGGTCCGCCAGCCCATCGTAGACGCCGCCTCCGTTCTCCAACGCCTCGATCATGAGCGGGATCGCGCGCGGGTCACGGAGAGCCTCGGCGGCCTCGAAGAGCATGAACAGCAGGTCAATATCGGTCTCCCCGGCTGGACCAACCCCCGCACGGGCGGCCGCTTCGCGGCGCACCTCGGCCCACGCCGCTTCGATAACGGCGGTCCGAAGCTCCCGTCCGGCGCGCGGTCCGAGGCCGACCGCGAGCTCAACCGCTCGCCAAACATCCGGCGAGTCGCGGTGGTTCAGAAGCACGGCGGCGGCCTCGCGCTCGGTCATCGCTTGTCCCACCTCGCGCGCCTGCCCGGCGGTCGCCGCCGGAACCGCGATCGTGAACGCGACCGGCAGCAGGGCTCTCATCGTTCCGCGCCGCATTTTCCCTCCTACCAGAAGATGTGGATGTGGTCCTTGTGGGTGCCGTCCTGTCCGAAAGCCGAACACCGGCCCCCCGCCGCCCGCGCCGCCAACGCGAACTTCGCGTGGAGTTCCTTCGCGGCCCGCTCCTCCTCGGCCGTCGCATTCGCTCCGTCGGCCTCATCGAGGAATCCGGGAGCCCAGAAGTCGCCCGCCCTGCCGTGGACGTGCGTCAACCCGCGTGCCCCCACGAGGTACCCGTCATTTCCCCTCCCGAGGTTTCTCCGGGTCTTCCCGCCTCGAACATCGCCGGGTACCGGCCTGCCGCGCAGCGTCGCCGGTTCCACTCACGCCTCGACGCCGACCCGCGCGAGCCGGGCCGAAATCTCCCGCAGCCGCAACCACTGCTGATAGTAGAACGGGAGGGCCATCATCGATTCCGCGAACTGGAAGACGTACATGACGATGGCGAACACGGCGCCGTACTCGGCGGTATGCCGCGCCGAGGTGCCGACCGCAAACGCCAACAAGCCCATCATGAGAACCCAGTTGATCCCGAAAGTGCCGGCCTCGAGGTCGGAGAGCCGGATATTCCACCGCATCATGGCGCGCAGGTGCTCCCCGAGGCGCACGGGGTCGCCGCTGTCAACGGCGTCGACCTGCCGCTCGTGCTCATCGTTGAGCCCCTCGTTGTAACGCGTCGTCAACCTTCCCGTGAGGGCGTAGAGGGTGCCGGTGGCGACCGCGACGGCGACGCATCCCAGGAATACGGAAACGTTCAGCGTGGAAAGGATCACGATGGTGCCGGCGAGCCCGATGGTGCTGGTGATGAGCTGGGGGAGGGAGTGCTCAAAAAACTCGACGATCTCCCGGAGCATCCCGAGCCGCGCAGTTCGGGTCGAAGTGCCGCGCTCCGAGGCGGAGGCGACCATCTCCTCGCCCAGCCGGACATAGATGCCGGCGTAGGCTCGGCTGTCGAC
This sequence comes from Candidatus Palauibacter poriticola, assembly GCA_012270965.1. Lineage (GTDB taxonomy): Bacteria > Gemmatimonadota > Gemmatimonadetes > Palauibacterales > Palauibacteraceae > Palauibacter > Palauibacter poriticola. Next base: position 27,526 of record JAAXHJ010000036.1, on the reverse strand, counting down.
GAGACGCCGGCCGATCGCGACGGCGATCGTTCCGATTCCGAGTCCCGCGAGTTCGTAGAGCCCCCGCGCCGAGCCGGAAAGGACGCCGTCGATGGCCCGGCCGATGACGAGCGGGAAGAGCAGCCAACCCGCGGACTCCAGCACCACCATCGAGAGCGTGAGGCCGAGGCGTCCGGCAAACCGCGTCAGGAGCATGTGCATGATGCCTCTCCGGCGTGAGACCCGGCGTGGCGCGAGACTTCTGTCGGCGGCATCGGGACGCGGTGTATTTTTCGTGCCCGATTTCGCGCCCAATATGAACCGGGTCGGCGCGATGCCGACATCCCAGCGCGGAGGTTCGCTCCCATGCGGTTGATCGAAGCGAGAACACCCAACCCATCCTTCCCGCGACCGCGACGCGTGCGGTGTCTTCTTCTGACGCTGGTACTCGCCGCGCCGGCGGCGGAGGCGAGCGCGGCGGGATACGTGGCTGCCCCGGGCACGGGACTTGCCTTCCCCGCGCAGGAGAGCGGGGCCGACGACGAAACCGCCCGCTACCGGGCGATGCGCTGGCGCAACGTGGGGCCGTTTCGCGGCGGGCGGGCCGTAGCCGCGGCCGGCGTCCCCGGCGACAAACTCACCTACTACATGGGCACGGCGGGGGGCGGCGTGTGGAAGACCTCCGACGGCGGGATCAGTTGGAGCAACGTGACGGACGGGTTCGTCGCGACCTCCTCCGTCGGCGCCGTGGCCGTCTCCGAGTCGGACCCGAACGTCGTGTACGCCGGCATGGGCGAGCACTCGATCCGCGGCGTCACGACCTCGCACGGCGACGGCGTCTATCGTTCCACCGACGCGGGCCGCACGTGGAGGCACATGGGCCTCGCGCCGACCCGCGCCATCTCCCGCATCCGGGTGCATCCCGAGGATCCGGATCTCGTCTACGTCGCCGCCCAGGGATCGCCCTTCGCGCCGTCACCGGAGCGGGGGATCTATCGCTCGGCGGACGGCGGGGAGAGCTGGGAACTCGTCCTCCACGTGGACGAGAACACCGGAGCCTCGGACCTGGCGATGGATCGCACGAACCCGCGCATCCTCTACGCCTCCATGTGGGACCACGACCGCGAGCCGTGGTACATCCGGAGCGGCGGGCCCGGCTCCGGCTTCTGGAAGTCGACGGATGGCGGGGACACGTGGGAGGAGATCAACGCGGGCCTGCCCGATCTCATGGGGAAGACGGCGATCGACGTGTCTCCGGCCGACCCGGACCGGGTGTGGGCGCTCATCGAGGCGGACGAGGACGTGGATGGCGTCTACCGTTCGGACGACGGCGGGAAGAGCTGGTCGCTGGTGAGTTCGGAGCGCCAGCTGCGAGGGCGGGCGTGGTACTACATCGAGATCTACGCCGACCCGCGGGACCGCGAGACCGTCTACGTGATGAACTCCCCCTTCCTCAAGTCGATCGACGGCGGTCGCACGTGGGAGACGATCCAGACGCCGCACGTCGACCACCACGACCTGTGGATCAACCCGTTCGACGGCGACGTCATGCTCTCCGCCAACGATGGGGGAGGGACGGTCACCTTCAACGGCGGAGAGACGTGGTCCACGCAGGAGAACCAGCCCACCGCGCAGATCTACCGGCTCGCGGTGGACAACCAGTTCCCGTACCGCATGTACGGCGGCCAACAGGACAACACGAGCGTGGGCATGCTGGGGTGGGCGACGCACGCCGGCGGGTTGGGCTGGAAGGACTGGTTCGACGCGGGGGGAGGGGAATCGGCTTGGGTCGCCTTCGATCCGGACAACCCGCGCTACCTGTACGCGACCTCGATCCAGGGGATCATCACGGAGCTGGACACGGAACTCGGGTCCGCGCGCAGCGTGCAGGCGTACCCGCAGTTCCAACTCGGGATGGACGCCGAGGATATGCGCTACCGCTGGAACTGGAACGGCCCGGTCGTCGTGTCTCCGCACGATCCGAGGGTGATCTATCACGCGTCGCAGGTTCTGCTGCGGTCGAGCGACCGCGGAGTGACGTGGGAGGAGATCTCGCCCGATCTCACCCGCAATGAGCCGGAGAAGCATGTCGCGGCGGGCGGACCGTTCACGAACGAGGCGGCCGGCGGCGAGGTCTACAACACGATCGTCACGATGGCGGAGTCGCCGCTGGAGGCGGGGACGATCTGGGTGGGAGCGGACGACGGCCTCGTCCACGTCACGCGCGACAACGGGGAGACCTGGACGGACGTCACCCCGGAGGGGATGCCAGAGGGGATGGTGAATTCGCTCGATCCGTCGCCCCACGAGGCGGGTGGCGCCTACATCACGCTCAGCCGCTACAAGTTCAACGACTTCGCGCCGTACATCTACAAGACGGTGGATTACGGCGAGAGCTGGGAGCGCATCGACGCCGGAATCGGGGCCGACCGGCCCGACGCGTGGGCCCGCGTCGTGCGCGAGGATCCCGAGCGCCGCGGCCTGCTCTACGCCGGGACGGAACTCGGAATGTACGTGAGCTTCGATGACGGCGCGTCGTGGCGGAGCCTCGCTTTGAACATGCCCCTCGCGCAGATCACGGATCTGCAGGTGCAGGCGGGGGATCTCGCCGTGGCGACGCAGGGCCGCGGCTTCTGGGTTCTCGACGACCTCTCTCCGCTGCGGCAGTGGGCCGGCGGCGGGGGGGCGGACGGGCACCACCTCTACACGCCCGCCACGGCGTACCGCGTGAGCGCGGGACTCGGGGGTCCCGTCGGTCCGACGACCACCGGGCAGAACAAGCCGCCGGGCGTGGCGATCGACTACGTCGTGGGCGCCGCGCCGCTGGAGTCGGGAGCCGGGGGGACGCCGGACTCCGCGGAGGCTTCGGAGGACATCTCGCTGCTGCTGGAGATCATCGATGCGGAGGGCGCGGTGATCCGCACGTTCTCCACCGACACGGCGATGACGGCCTCGGGTGTCCGACGCTCCCGCGCACCCGCCGCGCCGGGTCACAACCGGGTGTTCTGGGACCTGCGCGTGGAGAGCGGACCGCGGATCACGGAGTCGTACGCCTTCTTCGGGGACGCGCAGGGGTACCGCGTCATGCCGGGCACGTACGGCACCCGCTTGACGGTGGGGGACGCGCCGCCGCAGAACCGGTCGTTCGAGGTGCGCGGGGATCCCCGGATACCGGTTTCGGAGACGGATTTCGCGGCGAACGGGCGCTTCCTGGAGTCGGTGTTCGGGGCGATCGTGGACCTGCACACCGGCCTGAACGACATCCGGGACGTGCGCGCGCAGGTGAACGAGGTGGTCGGGCAGGCGGCGGAGGCCGGCCTCTCGGGGGCCGGGGCGCTCGAGACGGCGGGGACGGCGCTCGCAGACTCGATCACCGTGCTGGAGGACCGGCTGTTTCAGAAGCGGCGGGCGGCGCAGCAGGACATGGTCGCCTATGAGGGGCTGCTGAACATGCAGCTCACGGCCCTCGTGGGTGAGGTCGACGGCTCGGACCTTCCCCCTCGCGCCGGGGTGCTGGAGCGCTGGAGCGATCTGGAGGCCGAATGGGCGGTGGAGGAGGCCGCGCTCTCGCGCGTGCTCGGCGAGATGCTCGACGCGTTCAATCAGCTCGCGCGCGATGCGGGCGTCCCGGCGGTCATCACCCGCAACCGCCCGCGCGCCGTCTCCTAGCCGCGAATCGCGCCGAAGATGGCATGACGGGCCGGCTGGCGATCAACGGCGGCACTCCGGTCCGCACGGCGCCCTGGCCCGCGTGGCCGCGCTCCGGGGCGGCGGAGCGGCGTGCCCTGACCGAGGTGCTCGAGTCCGGCCGCTGGGGGCTGGGCGGCGCGGCCGTCCCGGAGCTTGAGGCCCGCTTCGCCGCGCTGCACGGCGCTCGGTACGCCGTGGCCTGCTGCAACGGCACAATGGCGCTTCAGGCCGCCCTCGTCGCCGTCGGCGTGCAGCCCGGCGACCAGGTCGTCACGAGTTCGTACAGCTTCGTGGCGACGGCCCACGCCGTCCGGTCGCTGGGCGCCGTTCCCGCCTTCGTCGACGTCGAACCCGGGACGCACAACCTGGACCCGAAGCGGATCGAGGACGCGATCACGGCGCGCACGACGGCGATCCTGCCCGTTCATATCGGCGGACGCCCGGCCGACATGGATCGCGTGAACAAAATCGCCGCCCGCCGCGGCCTCCGGGTCGTCGAGGATGCCGCGCAGGCGTGGCTCGCAGGCTGGCGTAGCTGCCCGGTCGGCACGCTGGGCGATGCGGGTGCCTTCAGCTTCCAATCGAGCAAGAACCTCACGGCCGGCGAGGGCGGAATGGTTCTCGCCGACGACGAAGCACTCTATCGGCGGGCGTGGTCGTGGCACGACTGTGGCCGCGACCCCGGCGGTTCGCCGCACGAGCACGCTGCGGCCGGTCTCAACCTCCGCATGACCGAGTTTCAGGCGGCGTTGCTCCTTGGCGGACTGGAGCGTCTTCCGGCCGAGCAGGCCATCCGACGGCAGGCCATGGACGCGCTCACGGCGGGCTTGGACGAGGTGGACGGCGTGAAGACGCCGGATCCGGACGAGCGCATCACCGCCCACGGCTGCCACATCTTCATGGTCCGGCTCGATGAATCCCGGCTGGCGGCGGACCCGCACGGCCGCTGCGGGAAGGGCTGGATCATCGAGGCGCTCCGCGCGGAGGGGATCCCCGCGCATCCGGGCTACGCCACACCCCTTGGGAAAGGGCTTCCGGTATGCGAACGGCTTTGCCGCACGACGATTTGGATCAAGCACGAGGTTCTGCTTGCGGGTGCCGCCGAGATGCAGGATGTCGTGGAGGCATTCGCGAAGGTTCTCGCGGCGGCGCGGTCAGGGTCCCGAACGCCAGCCGGGCAACCCACAAGATGACGAGACGGAAGCGATGAAGAGCTATCAGTTCAGCGCGTACGGCGGGCCGCTCGAGTTGACCGAGCGGCCGACGCCCGAACCCACGGGCACGGAGGTGCTCGTCCGCATCCACGCCTGCGGCCTCTGCCACAGCGACCTGCACCTGTGGCAGGGCTATTTCGAGATGGGCGGTGGCCGAAGGCTTGACGTCCGGGCCGTGCGTGAACTGCCCTTCACACTGGGCCACGAGATCGTCGGCGAAGTCGCCGCGGCCGGGCCCGATGCCGCGGACGCCGCCATCGGCGACCGACGCGTCGTCTTCCCGTGGATCGGGTGCGGCGCCTGCGATTTCTGCGACACGGCCCGCGAGCACCTCTGCCACCGCCCCCGCGCCCTCGGCACGCACCTCGACGGGGGGTTCGCCGACCACGTCATCGTCCCGCACCCGCGCTATCTGTTCGACTTCGGCGAAGTCTCTCCCGAGCTGGCCGGCACCTATGCCTGCTCGGGGCTTACGGCCTACAGCGCGCTTCGTAAGGCGGAACGGAGGCTCGAAGACCAACTCGTCATCATCGGGGCCGGCGGGGTCGGTTTCGCCGGCATCCAGCTCGCGAGGGCGCTCTTCGACGCCGAACTCATCGTCGTCGAGGTCGACGACGCGAAGCTTGAAGCGGCGCGGCGGGCCGGGGCCGCGCACGTCGTGGACGCTCGCGAGGACGACGCCTCCCGGCAGTTGAAGGGGCTCACGAACGGTGGTTGCGCCGCGGTGGTCGACTTCGCCGGCTCCTCGGCGTCCGCCGCCCTCGGCTTCCGGACCGTCGCCAAGAGCGGAGGCCTCGTGGTCGTGGGTCTGCTCGGAGGCTCGCTTTCCGTCCCCCTCCCCCTGCTCGTCCTCAAGGATCTCGCCATCGAAGGGTCCGATCTCGGGAGCCTCGCCGAGATGGCGGAATTGATGGAACTCGTCCGCACCGGGCGTATCGATCCGATCCCCTATGCGACGCGGCCCATGGATGAAGCGGAAGCGAGCCTGCGCGATTTGGAGGAGGGCCGAGTGGTGGGGAGGGTCGTCCTTACGGCGTAACGATCCGTCCGGGGATCAGCAGCCGACGATCTCGATCTTGTCGGGCGCGTTGGGTACCGCGCACAGGAACTCGAAGGGCTCGTCGCCGACCGCGTCGTAGGAGTGCGGCGTCCCCGCCGGGATGTAGACGACATCCCCGGCCTTCACGTCGTGCACGTCGTCTCCGATCGACACCCGGGCCCGTCCCCGGAGCACGTACTGCTCGTGTTCGACGGTGTTCGTGTGCCGCGGCATCCCGCCGCCCGGCTGCATGACGAAGCGGCGCAGCGCGAAGTTCGGCCCCTGCTCCGGGCCGATCAGCACCTGCGTCTCGGTCGCCGACCCGGCGACCACCGGCGTCAGCCCGAACTCCGATACATGTCGAACGCTCAACGGATCCTCCCGCCGGTTTCCTCGTCACACGCCGCCACGGTTCGCCCCGCAGCAGCGGTTGCCACACCCCAACGCTTACTCGCCACACCCCACTGCGGTTCGCCACACCCCACCGCGGTTCGCAACACTCCGCGCGGCGGCGGCCCGCCACACCCCCGCGCGGCTGCGGCCCGCCACCAAGAAAAAACTTGCCCACCGAGGGGCGCGGTCGCCAGATTCGACGGCCTCGCGGGCGTAGCTCAGTTGGCAGAGCGTCAGCCTTCCAAGCTGAAGGTCGCCGGTTCGACCCCGGTCGCCCGCTCTTAACGGAATCCGTCCGATGCGATGCTTTCTCCCCTCCGTGTTCCCGGTCGGGAGATCCTGCTCCACCGTGTTCCCGGTCGGGAACCCTGCTCACGTCGGGCCCAAACACGGGCCAATATTCCCGCTCCGGAAAAAGGCCGTTGACAAGGCTGTGGAGACGGGAGACGGACCGCCGGGCCGGAGTTTGCGTACGCGGACGACTGGTTGCGGGACGACCGGGCCCCACCGCTGTCCGCGTCTTCGCCTAAGCGCAGGGAGCGGTATTCCCGCCGTGCCTGCCGCCCCTTCTTCGCCGGCCTCCTGCCGGAGGGGGGGCGGCGAGACCGCGTGGCAAGGGCGCTGGGCGTCTCCTCCCTGAACGACTTCGCCCTCCTCTATTATATCGGCGGTGACGTAGCGGGAGCGCTCCAACTACTCCGACCCGGAGAGCTGCCAGTGGAGCCGGGCCCGGACTTCTCATCCCAACTGCTTGACGAGGTGGCGCCGGTCGACGTGCTCGACACGCTGCCGCGACGACCGCTGCTCGTCGGCGGGGAAGGTCCGCGCCTATCGTTGGCCGGGCCCAGGCGAAACTGCCCGTCGTCACCGTCGATCGGCAGATCGCTCTTCCACCTCCGGGCCAGCCGACGACCCACATCCTGACACCGGCGATCGCCGACTACCCCCACACGACGGAGAACGAGACCTTCGTGAGGAGCTGTCGCCCGCACTCGCCATGTCCATTGGGGGGTGCGCCAGACTCGCCGAGATGGACTCTCGCCGCTGGGAGGCCTTTGCCGAGGAGGCGACGCTGGGGCTCCCCCTGATCCGGAGGAGGGTCGCCGAAATCGGAGAATCGGTCATCGGGCCGGCCCACGAAGTGGCGGCGGAGCTAACGATGCCGGGGCTGGATGTGGAGGCGGTCGCTCGATTCCGTCGCACGGTCACCGCCCGGGCCGGGCGCTGCATGGAATCGACCGGTGCCGGGGCCGACCGACTCGTCAATCCCCTACTCACTCGGCGTCGTCCCGGAGGTGGCGCATCTGGTTCCGGCCGCTCACCCGATGTCGGCGTCTGATTGCTTGACCATACCCTATAGTATGGGTAGTATGGGACATGAAGACGACCATCGATATCCACGACGAGCTGCTGCTGCGGGCCAAGCGGTACGCGAGGGATAACGGGTGGTCCCTGCGCTCTGTTGTCGAGGATGGTCTCCGGCGGGTGTTGTCGGCAGCCCCGGCGGCACGGGAATACCACGTTCCCGATCTCAGCCATGGGGATCGCCACGCCGCCGACCCGCTCGCCGCCTACTCTTGGCAGGACCTTTCCGAGATGATCTACGAGGCCGAGAGGATCTACGAGCACCCCGGTGAGCCTTGATCGCGGTCGACACCAACGTCTTGGTGTACGCGCATCGACGCGAGGTGCCACTGCACGACTCCGCCCGCGACCTGCTCGCCTCGCTTGCCCGAGGGGACCGGCCCTGGGGCATCCCATGGCCGTGCGTCTACGAGTTCTTGGGCGTGGTGACGAACCGGCGCATCTGGAAGGAGACCGCAACCCCACCGGATCGCGCTTGGGCACAGCTACGGGCCTGGATCGAGTCGCCTTCGAACCGGCTGCTCGCCGAGACCGACGACTTCCCCGACCTGTTGGAACGTCTGCTCACGCGCCCGCGAGTGCGCGGCCCCGTGGTTCACGACGCCCGTGTCGCCGCCATTTGTCTTGCCCACGGCGTGGACGCGCTCCTAACGCGAGATCGCGACTTCGCCCTCTTTCCCGAACTCGTAACCCGCGACCCGTGGCGCCGGAGAGTGACGAGCCGCCGCGCACGCCGCTCTCCCGAGGGTCGTTCTCGGCGGTGAGGTCGGCCTACGCGGACGGGCTCGACCAGTCGCCGATCAAGCCTCCGGAGAGCCTCCTCCGGAGAGCCGCCTCTGCGGCGTCTTGACTTGCTCCGCCCAGCCATCTCCGCAAGCTCGATGCGTGACCGCAGATGCTCTCGAACCGGCAGCTCCAGGAGACGCCGCTTATGCTCCTTGGCGAAGTTGAGCTGTTTCGGTTTCACCGACGGTTGGTTTCTGTGACCACAACGTGCCGCATCAGGCGAATCGCGCCTGCGGGCTCACCGGGAAACCCGACCGCAGACAGGCCGACCACGGTGATGGCGCCAAGGCCTGCACGGCTGAACTCCAAATCGACGGTACTTTCAGGTGAATAGATGATATCCGGGCACGGGGAGCGACGGCCCAAGAAGCTTTTTTTGGGGATGACGGTTGCGTCGAGATCATCGATTCGTATCGCCGCGCGACCTTCTTCGAGCCAGCAGCCATGATACTGTGGTGATGTCCAAGTCGAACGGCTCGCCACCCGTGCGGTATCCGGCGCGTCAATTCTAACACCGATTCATCCGTCAGATGCAATGAGCGCAGCCACTACTTCATCGTTGCTCGGATCAAGAGATCACTCGCAACCGAGCATGAGACCGACTGCGAGGACCGCGAGACAAGACCGCTTCATTGCGAGTACTCTTCCGAGGGTGAGTGGTACGTTCCTTCGGCTTCCTGCTCCGTCATGGCGTAGCCACGCCTGAGGGGATCGGGTTCCAGCGGGTGAACATGTCCGTCTCGGGGTCGTGGGTCCACCCGGAAGAACGCGGGGTGGCGGATGATCGGGACGGCGGGTAGAGTCGGGCGCATGGATCTTGGGCTGAAGGACAAGGTTGCGATCGTCACCGGGGGGAGCCGGGGGATCGGCCTCTACACCGCCCGCGCACTCGGGGGCGAGGGCGCGCGGCTGGCGATCTGCGCGCGCGACCCGGACGGGCTCGAGTCGGCGGCCGTATCGCTGCGGGGGGACGGGGTCTCGGACGTTCTCACGGTGGCCTGCGACATCGCGGACGCGGACGGGGCGGCGCGGCTCATCGAGGCGGTACGGGACCACTACGGGGCGCTCGACGTGCTCGTGAACAACGTCGGTGGCAACCGGCGCGGGAGGTTCGAGGAGACGAGCGACGAGGACTGGCTGGACATCCTCCAGATCAACGTCCTGTCGGGGTTCCGGGCCAGCCGCCTCGCCATCCCGCTCATGCGCGAGGGAGGGAGCGGGTCGATCATCTTCATCTCGTCCGTCTTCGGGAGGGAGAAGGGCGGCCCCGGCCTCTCCATCTACAACACGACCAAGACGGCGCTCATCTCGGCCGCCGGCATCATGGCTCTGGAACTGGCGAGGGACGGCATCCGCGTGAACTGCGTCGCCCCCGGCTCCATCCAGTTCCCCGGCGGAAGCTGGGATAAGCGCGTGAAGTCGGATCCGGAGGGCATGCGGAAGTTCGTGGAGGCGAATCTGCCGCTGGGACGGTTTGGTCGGGCCGACGAAGTGGCGGATGTCGTGGCGTTCCTCGCCTCGGAGCGCGCCAGCCTGATCACCGGCGCCTGCATCGCCGTGGACGGCTCGCAGGGACGATCGCTCGTCTGACCGCCGCCCCAACCGCGGCGCCGCGCAGTTTGAGGCGACGCCCGTTTGATACCACATTGATTCTTGCCCGGAGGTTGTGTGTGGGAAGCGGCACGCGGCCGTCGCGTTGCCGCCGCACGGAACTTCGACGGGAGCCAGGACGATGGGGTTGGACGTGGCCGGAATCATCACCCTGATGCTGACCATCATCGGCGTGGGCGCAGCGATCGGCGGTCTCACCTTCACCTCCCTCCGCAAGCTCAATGGCGAGATGAAGGGATTCCGCGCCGAGCTGGGGGGCATCAAGGAAGGGCTGCCGCGCGAGATGCACGGTGTGCGGGACGGGCTTCGGGGCGAGATACACGGTGTGCGGGACGAGCTTCGCGGCGAGATACACGGTGTGCGGGACGGGCTTCGCGGCGAGATACACGGTGTGCGCGACGGGCTTCGCGGCGAGATACACGGTGTGCGCGACGGGCTTCGCGGCGAGATACACGGCGTACGCGACGGGCTTCGGGGCGAGATGCACGGCGTGCGCGACGGGCTTCGGGGCGAGATGCACGGCGTACGCGACGAGCTTCGGGGCGAGATGCACGGTGTGCGGGACGAGCTTCGCGGCGAGATCCGCGGCGCGCGCGACGAGCTTCGGGATGAGATGAAGAGCGTCCGCGACGAACTCCGGGGCGACATCGCGGGATTGCGAACCGAACTCCGCGAGGTCGAGGCCCGTCTGACCGATCGCGTGGCCCGCCTCGAGGACAAGGTCTTCGGGGTCCCCCTCCCGGACCCCACCGCCAGCCCGGCCTCCGGCCCGGCGTGACACGGCCGCCGGGATCGCGGCGGGCGAGACTTCGCTGCAGGCCGCTACTACGCGAAGCGGACCAGCTTCACGTCCAGTTCGCGGGTCGGTGCCGTTGGGGCCCTCCACTGGATGAGGATGGGGCTCTGGTAGGTTCCCCAAGGGATCTCGCCGTTTCCATCTCCGTCACGGTCGATCACGGGCAGGCTGATCTCCCGCCGCAGGCCCTGGAAGCGGCGCACCGGGAGCGCCACCGCCCGGTTCAGCACCCGCGCGATCACGGATTCGTCCACGCCGATCCGTTCCAGGACCCGATTCATGATGTGGACCGCCTCCACCGTGGCGGTGTCGATGACGGGTCCGGGAGAGGTTCGCAGCACGGTCGTGCCCATTCTGGCGACGTTCAGCGCCTTCCCGGACAGCCGCAGCGCCTTCCCCGGCAACCGTAGCGCCTTCCCGGGGAGCGACAGCGGCGTTCTCAGGATCTCCCTGCCCTGATCGGCCATGAATCGCAGCGGGCTGAGAAGAGCGCCGCGGAGGTCGCGTTTCATCAGCAGGGGCTCGAACTCGTTGACCGTTAGGCTGGCGTTGGTTTCCTGCGGCGCGAGCGAGACATCGAGACGCCCGAAGGAGACTCCGTGTTCCTCGATCAGATCCTGAAGCCAATCCACGAAACCGGCCTCTGGTTCCCTGAGGTCGATGGCATCGATGGCCCGCGGCGAAGCCTCGACGCTCAACTGGGTTCGGGAGACGATTTCCTCCGAACCGTAGCCTACGACCGTCGTTCGCCGTCGGCGGGTTCCGCCCCTGTGGACGCCGTCGAGATCGACGAACCAGACCGGCCGCCCCTCTTCATTGTCGTACGAGGTGGCGCTCTGGAGCCCGGCGCCGATGAAGGTCAGGTGCGAGTCCGCGTTCTCCGGCTCCGTCGCCTTCTGTTCCTCGGACAACTCGGTGCGCCGCTGGAGTTCGTCGTGCTCGTATCCCGCATTGGGCGGAAAGATCTCGTGGAAGACCTTGATATACTCCCGCAGCCTCCCTCGGTCGTAGCCGAGCCGCTGCGCCAGCCGCTGGTCCAGGTATCCCGCCGTCGTGTGGTGGGAGACGTAGAGCGCCTTCGGATACCGGGCGAACTCGGATCCGAACTCCTCGGCCAGCCGCGCGCGCACGTCGATGAAGTCCGTGCGGGACGCGGGCCTGATCCCGAGCGTGGCCTTGAACGGGGGATCCGAAGACACGCCAACACCTCCTCGAAGCCGAGCGAGCAGGCTGCGGCGAAAGCCCCGCTGCGTTCGAGCGCTGCCCGACGCAGTGGGGCTTCGGCACAGCCCCCTAGGGTCGCCAGAGCCACCCGTGGCGATCTTCGATCCGACCCGTCTGTATCCCGTGCAGCTCCGCCTTGAGCCGCGACGCAAGGGAGTCCGGACGCTGCGGCAGCGGGACGTCCGTCCCGTCGAGGCCGAGGCGGTCGATGGGCTGGACCGTGGCGGCCGTGCCCGAGCCGAACGCTTCGTACAGCGTGCCGGCGGCGTGTGCCTCCAGGAGTTCGTCCACGGAGATCCGCCGCTCCTCGCACGGGATCCCGAAGTCCGCGCACAGTCGGATCAGGGAGTCGCGCGTGACGCCCGGGAGGATCGTCCCCTCGAGCGGGGGCGTGATCGCGGTCCCGTCGATGACGAACCACATGTTCATGACGCCGCACTCCTCGACGTAGCGGCCCTCGTGGCCGTCGAGCCAGATCACGTTGTCGTACCCCCGCGCCTGCGCCTCCTGGGAGGCCAGCAGCGTGGGCCCGTAGTTGGCCGCGGGCTTGTGGCCGCCGGTACCACCGGGGAAGGCCCGCACGAACTTGCGCGTCGTCACGAGGCTGACCGTTTCCGATCCGGTGAAATAGAGCCCGACGGGCGCCGTCATCAGGACGTACCGGAACGAGCGGCCCGACACGACGCTGAGCGTCGGATCCGTGCTGAAGTAGCTGGGGCGGATGTAGAGCGAGCCCTGGTCCGCCCGGGGCAGCCAGCCGCGGTCCACGTCGAGCAGTTCCCGCATCGCGTCGAAGAACAGATCCTTCGGGAGTTCCGGCATCACGAACCGGGCCGCCGTGCGGTTGAACCTCTTCTGGTTCATGTCCGGCCGGAAGACCGCGAGGTCGCCCTCGGGGGTCATGTGCGCCTTGAACCCCTCGAACATTGAGACGGCATACTGCAGCCCCTTCGAACTCGGGTAGATCCGCATCGGGCCGTAGGGCCGGATCTCCACGTCCGTCCATTCGCCGTCGATGTTGTCGGCCACGAACATGTGGTCCGACCAGATCGAGCCGAACGGAAGGTTGTCGAAGTCGACGGATTCGAGCCGTGAACGCTCGACGTGTCTAAGGGGGAATCTCGTGGTGATCGTCGGCATTATCTCTTGCCTATCGTCGGTCGTCGGTGATCGGTCGTCGCGGGTCTGCCCATCGATTCCGCGTCGTTCCCTCTGCGGAGTTCGAGATGAGCAGGATTCGACAGCCTAACGCGGACTGTCCCGCCCTGCCAACCGATGGACCCGGCTCGCCGGAGCCGGCGGCTACTCGCGAACCGAGCAAGCTGTTAGTCTCAGACGATGCACGCCCCGCCGAAACGAGGAGGTTCCCGCATGTTCCGCGCCACCCGCCGCGCTCCCTTCCTCGCCGCCACGCTGGCCACCCTCGTCGTCCTCGTCCCGGGCGGCGGGCCGCTCCTGGGCCAAGCGACCGCGATCGTCGGCGCGACGCTCATCGACGGGAACGGCGGCCCCCCTCTTGCCGACGCCACCGTTGTCGTGGAAGCGGACCGCATCGTCGCCGCGGGTCCGCGCGCGGACGTCAACGTGCCGGATGGCGCGCGCGTCATCGACGGCGCCGGCAAGTTCGTCACGCCCGGTTTCGTGGACACGAACGTACACATCTCCCTATACGGCGGAGGAAACAAGGACCGGAAGGAGAGTTCCGTCTTCTACCGGTTGATGGGGCCCGAACTCACGCTCGAGGCCGCGCAGATGCACCTCAAGTTCGGCGTCACCCACCTCCGCGACAGCTACGGCGCGCTCCCGGAACTCCAGCAGGTGCGAGACGCGATCGCCTCGGGCGGGGCTGTCGGGCCGCGGCTCCAGGTCGCCGGCAACATCGTCGGCTGGGGCGGACCCTATTCGATCACCTTCGCCCTCATTCCGGAGGACGACCTCTCGCTCTACGAGGAACAGTTCTCCGACCACATCGCCCAGGGCGCGGGCGAGGATCTGATGGACCTGTATCCCGAGGAATTGCGGGCGAGGATCCGCGAATACCTCGACAAGGGGGTGGACTTCCTCAAGTACGGGGGGACGAGTCACTGGGCGTTCCCCACCCTGATCGGGTTCTCGCCGGAGGCGCAGCGGGTGATCGTCGAGGAGACGCACGCGCGGGGCCTCATCGCCGAGACGCACTCCACGAGTCCCGAGGGGCTGCGGCTCTCCGTGGAGGCCGGGATCGACCTCATCCAACACCCCGAAGTGCTCGCGAACCGCGAGATATCGGATGCGCTCGTCCAGCAGATCGTGGACCGCGGCATCGTGTGCTCGATGATCGTGAACACGATCACCGGTCCCGCCTGGCAGAACCACCTCCGCAACCAGGCGGCGGCCGAGGAGCGTCTGGCCCGCGAGGCGGAGGGGGCCCAGGCGCGCGAGTGGGGGCGGCTGCGGCGTTCCGTGAAGCGTGAGAAGACGAGCTACCAGATTCGCCGCGAGCAGCGGGCGCTGGGATACGGGACGGAGATGCGCCGCCTGAACGCCCGGAAGCTGATCGACGGCGGGTGCATCACGTCGCTCGGCACGGACAACTACGCGGGCGTGGCGCCGGAATACGGGCGCGCGCCCAAGCCCATCTGGCAGGAGCCCGGCATCGGGACGCTGCTCGCCATCGAGGGTCTCGTCGAACTGGGGATGACGCCGGGGGAGGCGATCGTCGCCGCCACGCGCAACGGCGCCATCGCGGCGGGCGCGCTCGACGAGTTCGGCACGATCGAAGCCGGCAAACTCGCCGACCTCCTCGTGCTCGACGCCGACCCGCTCGCCGACATCGCGAACATCCGGAAACAGTCGGTCGTCATGGTCGCCGGCAGGATCGTCGATGTCGACGCGCTGCCGACCGAACCCGTCTACTTCAAACGTTGAACTCATGAAACTCCCGAAACAGGAGCGTCGGATGCCTCCGGTCTCTGGTTTGTCCCGTCCTTCCGTTCGTCGTCGCCGCCGGTTCGCCGCCGCGTCCGCCTTACTCCTCCCGGCCGGCTTCCTCATGGCGCCCGCCGCGCTGGCCGCCCAACAGGCCAAGCCGGCGCTGGATCACGAGGACACGTACCGCTGGAACTCCATCGGCGGCCGCACGATCTCGGCGGACGGCGTGTGGCTTGCCTACGTCCTGACGCCCTGGGACGGTGACCCCACGCTGGTGATCACGCGCAGCGACGGCTCGGCTGAACGCCGTTTCAGGGGTCGCTCGCCCTCCTTCACGCGGGACTCGCGGCACCTCGCCTTCCGCGTGCCGCCGGTGAAGGCGGTGGTCGACTCGCTTCGCCTGGAGGGGAAGCGCGGGGACGACATCCCCGGCGACTCGCTCGCCGTCGTGAACCTCGCCGACGCGTTCGCGGACGGTGCCGGCACCGACGGCGGAGTTCGGCGTGCCGGCCCCATCGACTCCTTCCGGGTCCCGCCGGATGGGGGCGCCTTCGTCGCCTACCTCCTCTCGGAAACGCCCGAAGAGGGCGAGGAGGAGGAAGAGGCCGAGGAAGCGGCTGCGGAAGCCGCCGAAGAGGAGGCCGCCGCGGAAGGCGCCGAAGAGGAGGAGGGCGAAGAGGAGGAGGAGCGTTCCGCGGAATACGAGAAGCGGCACGAGAGGGAGGACGGGACGCCGCTCGTGCTCCTGAATCTCGACACGGGCAAGGAGCACGGCTTCGCCGATGTCGTCTCCTACACCGTCGCCGACGCGGGCAACGGCCTCGCATACGTGACTTCGACCGAGGACGAGGGCGGGGACGGGATCCATCTCGCGAACCCCGCGAGCGGCGAGAGCGTGGAGGTGCTCGCCGGGGAGGGCCACTACGAGCAGGTCGCCTTCGACGAATCGGGCGAACGCCTCGCCTTCCTCAGCAACGTGGACGAGTGGGAGTTGGACCAACCGTCCTTCGCGCTCTACCGATCCGACGGGGGGGCGGCCGAGAAGGTGGCGGACCACGAGACGGCCGGCGTCCCCGATGGTTGGTGGATCAGCGAGAACGGATCCGTCTCCTTCAGCGAGGACGGGGATCGTCTCTTCTTCGGCACCGCGCCGCGTCCCGAGCCCGAACCCGACGAGGAGCTCCTCGACGCGGATCGCGTGACGCTCGACATCTGGAACTGGCGCGACCCGTACCTGCAGCCGATGCAGCTTGTGCAGGCGAACCGGGAGCGAGACCGGTCGTACCTGGCGGTGGCGCGCGAGGGCCGGGATGGCGTCGTGCAGTTGGGCACCGCGAGCATCCCCGAGGTGTCCCGCACCGAGACCGGGATGAGCGACTACGTCCTCGCCACCAGCGACGTTCCGCACCGCCAGAGGGTCTCGTGGGACGGACGCTACGAGGATGCGTACGCCGTCGATGTTCTGACCGGCGAACGCCGAATGATCGTGGAGGCGGTGCGAGGTTTCGGGGGCGCCGGCCTCTCGCCGGAAGGAACGTACGCGTACTGGTGGGACGAGGCGGACCGCGACTGGAAGGCCGCGCCGATGGACGGCTCCGCACCCGAGCGCAGCCTGACCGGAAGTCTTCCCGTCGCCTTCCACAACGAACTTGACGACCACCCGCAGGGCCCGCCCCCCTACGGCGGCGCGACGTGGGTCGAGGGGGATGCCGCCATGCTCGTGTACGACCGGAACGACGTGTGGCGCGTCGACCCGAGCGGCGATGAAACCGCCGTGCGTCTGACGGACGGAAGGGAGGCCGGTCTCCGCTACCGGGTGCAGCGGGTGGCCGAGGGCGGAGGCGGCAATTTCTTCGGCTTCGGCTTCGGCGGCGGCGGCGCGGGCGAGGGCATCGAGGAGGGCGAGGTTCTCTTCTCCGTATTCGACATGGGAACGAAGGCGTCCGGGTTCGCGCGCGGCCGGACGGACGAGGCGGGGCGGGTCGAGGAACTGATCATGGGCGACGTGCGCTATGCGTCGCCGACGAAGGCTGAGGACGCGGCGCGCTACGTGTGGACGCGCCAGACGTTCGCCGAATTCCCCGACCTGTGGGTCGGCGACACCGACTTCGGGAACGCGCGCAAGGTGAGCGACGCGAATCCGCAGCAGGCGGAATACCGCTGGGGGAGCGCCGAACTCGTCCACTGGATGTCGAACGACCGCACGCCGCTCGACGGGATCCTGATCAAGCCGGACGGCTTCGATCCGTCGCGGCTGTATCCGCTCATGGTCTACTTCTACGAGCGCATGTCCGACGGGCTGCACAGCTACCAGACCCCCCTGCCGAACCGGGCCTCGGTCCGCTTCTCCTTCTACGCGAGCCGCGGCTACGTCGTGTTCGTCCCCGACATCCCCTACGAGATCGGCTATCCGGGGGAGAGCGCGCTCGATGCGGTCGTGCCCGGCGTGCAGGCGCTCATCGCGCAGGGGTTCATCGATCCGGACCGGGTCGGCGTGCAGGGCCACTCGTGGGGCGGCTACCAGATCGCCTACATGATCACGAAGACGAACGTCTTCGCCGCCGCCGAGGCGGGCGCGCCCGTGTCGAACATGACGAGCGCGTACGGCGGCATCCGCTGGCAGAGCGGGATGAGCCGCATGTTTCAGTACGAGCGCACCCAAAGCCGCATCGGCGGCACGCTGTGGGACGAGCGCGACCGCTACATCCACAACTCGCCCGTTTTTTTTGCGGACAAGATCCGGACTCCGCTCCTCATGCTCCACAACGACGAGGACGGCGCGGTGCCGTGGTACCAGGGGATCGAGATGTTCGTCGCCATGCGCCGGCTGGGGCTGCCCGTGTTCATGCTGAACTACAACGGCGAGGGACACGGCCTCGGACGGCAGGCGAACCAGGAGGACTGGGCCATCCGCATGCAGCAGTTCTTCGACCACTACCTGATCGACGCCCCGGCCCCGCGCTGGATGGAGGAGGGCGTCCCGGCGGTCGTGAAGGGCCGCGACCTCGGCCTCCAACTCATCGGCAAGCCGGTTTCCGAAGAGGGCGGCGTCTCCGGCGCTCGCGGCGATACCAGCCGCTGAGACCCGAGATGTCGCACGGGAACCTCGGTCGAGCGAGGTGTGCGGCCGTCCTCCTGCTCGTGGCGGACGCAGCGCCCGCGGCGGGCGTCCCGCTGCGACACCCCGCGCACTTGGCTCAGGAAGTGACCGTCGACACGCTCGCGCGCGGCCGCGTCGTCGTGCGGAACCCTGCGCCGGAGCTGGAAGGCGGGTCCGATGAGTGGCGCCTCGTCGAGGAACTCCGGCTCGGCCGTGTGGACGGCACCGGGCCGGAGGTGTTCGGCGATGTGCACGATGTCGCGGTAGACGAGAAGGGCCACATCTACGTGCTGGATTATGCCTCGAAGGAAGTCCGCGTCTTCGACCGGGAGGGCCGGCATCGGCGGAACATGGCCCGCGACGGAGAAGGCCCCGGCGAGTTTCGCTACTCCGGCTTCTCTCCCCGATACCGGATCGTCTGGCAGCCTCCGAATCGTCTCTGGATCGGTGACCGCTTCCAGCAGTTGAGCTTCGACTCCTTGGGAAACGAACTCAGCCGAGTCGGCGCACCCTTCGGCCCCGGGATGCCGATCAGCGGTCGTGTGATCGAAGGCGGCCTGCGCCGCGGCCGGATCGTCGGCGCGGACGCGGAAGGCTTCATCCATCGGGAGGTGAGGGTCAGCGACCAAACGACTTCGGGAGACGAGACGGTCTCGCGCAACCGCACGTACGGCCTGCGCGTGCCCATTCCCCCCGAGCATCCCAACCCGGTTCCGCCACGGGACTCCGTCCTCCTCGACAGCCGCACCATCACGAATACGGGGCAAAGTCAATCCAGCAGCGGCGGCACCATCACGATCGGCGGCACCATCAGGATCACCGTTCCTCGGCGCGTGTGGGCGTTCGCGGGCGGCGAGATGGTCTGGATGGCGAACCGGGCGGTGCACCGCTTCCACGAAGTCACATTCGCCGGAGACACCATCCGGACGATCGAACTCGGCAACCCGCCTCCGCCCCCGCCGGATGATTCCGACGACTCGGAGTTCGAACCTCTGCTGGCGGGCCTGGAGGTGTCGCCCGAGGGCTGGCTGTGGGTGCTTCGGCACCGCGACGACCCGGACGACGACCCCAGCTGGGACTTGTTCGACAACTGCGGCCGATACCGGGGCGAGGTCTCCTCTTCGGCGCGGATCGCCACCTCCCGGTTCGGGGGCGAGGAGGTGGATCCCATCGATCTCGGCGCTGGCGGCGTGATCCACGGAATCGCCCGCGACGCACTGGATGTGAGCTACGTGCTCCGTCTGCGGCTTGCGAGCGAGCGCGGCACGCCGGTCGTGTCGGAGGACTGCCGCGCCCGGCCCCCTCCTCCCTGACTGCACCGCTGCACCGACAAGAAGCGGGGCGATGTCGACATCGTGGATCGTCACGGGAAAACCCACGCGCACTCGACTTGGTCAGGTGACCAAGTGGCAGTGACTCGTAGCGGGCGGACCGCCCTGCCAGCCCTTCAGCATCGGCGGCAAACACCGGGGGATGAACGACCGACGGAATATGATTCCGGAGTTCATTCGCGCCATCCGCGAGGCTCGGCCGGACGCCTTGGGCGGAACGCCTGCGGCCGAGACCCGAAGCGGATGCGGAAGCCCGACTCCGCTCCTCCATCGACCCGCGGCGGGCTATTCGAGGAACGCCCTAACCTTCTCGGCGACGAGGTCGAGGTTCTTTGTCTCGCATTCCCAGATCGTAAGGACTCCCCAGCCGCTTTGCCGTAGCGCGGCTTCGTTGAGGCGGTCGCGGCGGACGTTGCCGTTGAGCTTGTCGCGCCAGAAATCGCGCGTCTCGGGCGATTTCGGAATGCGGTTCTTCGAACACCCCTCGTGCCGGTGCCAGAAGCAACCGTGGACGAAAATCACCTTGCGGCGCGGGCGAAACACGAGGTCGGGGCGGCCGGGCAGCTCCTTCGCGTGGAGGCGGTAGCGGTATCCCAAGCCGTGCACGAGACGCCGGACTCTCCACTCCGGTTTCGTGTCCTTGGAGCGGATGCGGCTCATGAGTTCGCTCCGTTCGCGAACCGTGAGCGTGTCCAGGCTGCTCCCCGCCATCCGATTGTCCCCGAGTCCCGCCTTGCGGCGTCCGTGCGTCCCGGCGCGGATGATGCCGGATCGTTGCCTCCCGAGCCAGAGCCGGGACATGTTCCGGTCGCATGGCGAGCTTATCGGTGTTCCGGGCCGGCGTCGCACGACGCGTGCGTGGTTTGCGGTTTCCGCACCCGCTGACCCTGCTCACGGCGGCCATCATCGCAGCCGCCGCGCTGTCGTACGTCCTGCCGGCGGGGGAGTACGACCTGCGGGAACACCCCGTAACGGGACAGACCGTCGTCGTCCCGGGCACCTATCACGAGGTCGAGGCCAACCGGATCGGCCCCTTCGAGGCGATCGTCGCCATCCCCCGGGGGATGGCCGACCGGGCCGACGTCGTGTTCCTGATCTTCCTCATCGGCGGGGCTTTCGCCGTGTTCGACGCAACGGGGGCGTTGCGACGCGGCATTGGGTGGCTCGTCGGTGCGTTGAAGGGCCAGGAGATCCTCGCGATTCCCGTCGTCTGTCTCGCCTTTGCCGCGGGCGGCGTGACGGAGAACATGCAGGAGGAGATCATCCCTCTCGTTCCTGCCCTCATGCTGCTCACGAAGCGGCTCGGCTACTCTCCCATGGTGGGGGTCGCCGTGAGCGCGGGCTCCGCGTTCATCGGCTCGGCCTTCAGTCCGATCAACCCGTTTCAGGTCGTCACCGCGCAGAGGGTCGCGGAGGTGCCGCTGGGCTCGGGCACCGGATTCCGCCTCGTATTCCTGGCCATCGCTCTCGGCCTCTGGATCTGGTGGACGATGCGGTACGCCGCGCGCACGCGCGTGGAGTCGGAGGTCGAACCGTTGACGGAGGCCGGGGAGTCCGAGGCGGCGTTGACCTGGAGGGATGGGACGATCTTCGCCATCGTCTCGTCCACGTTCGGGATCCTCGTGTGGGGCCTGCTGGTCCTCGGGTGGGACTTCGACCACATGTCGGCACTCTTCTTCATCATGGGGATCGTGGTCGGGATCATCGGGCGGCTCGGCGTGACGGGGACGGCGCAGGCCTACGCGGAGGGGTTCCGCTCGATGGGGTACGCCGCGCTCCTCATCGGCTTCGCCCACGCGATCTACGTGGTCATGGACGACGCGCGGATCATCGACACGATCGTGCGAGGCCTCTTCATCCCGCTCGCCGAACTGCCGCTCGCCCTCTCGGCGATCGGCATGTCGGCCGCGCAGGGCGCCCTGCACTTCGCCGTGCCCAGCGTGAGCGGCCAGGCGGTGCTGACGCTCCCGGTTCTCGTCCCGCTCTCGGACCTGCTGGGGCTCTCGCGGCAGATCACGATCCTCGCCTACCAGTACGGGGCGGGGCTGTGCGAACTCATCACGCCCACGAACGGCGCGCTGATGGCGATCCTCGCGGCGAGCGGCGTGCGCTACGAGTCGTGGCTGCGCTTCGTCATCCCGCGCTACCTCCTGCTCATGGCGCTCGGCGCGGCCGCCCTCGTCATCGCCGTCGCGATCGGCTACACCTGATCCCCGTCGCGTTCCCGCGGAGACGTCTCTGTCCGCACTCCGCGCCTGTCCATCCCGCGATGCCGGGCACGCGCTGACCCGCGATGCGGCGTTCCCGCGGGAACGACCGAGTCAGAAGCTCTTGTGCTCAGCCGAGCAGGCGGGTGATGTTCCGAGCCATCCCGCCGCCCAGCCCGCGGGGCCGGCGGCGGTCCAAGCGTCGCCTGCGATCCAGTCAATCGCGGGTTCGCCGATCGGAGCGCCCGGCGGCGCGCTCGGCGTCCCCGGCATCTCGTAGGGCGCGGACGGTTTCTCGAGGAAGCGTTCGATGTCGCGGTGGACCAGCGCCGCGAACGCGGCATCCCGCTCGGGCGGCGGGTTCGCGGCCATTTCAGCCCGCATGTTCGTCAGGCTTTGCGTCGCGAGGGCTCGCACATGCGGCATCGACGCCTGGTCCGCGAGCGCCATGATCCGGTCCACGACCACGCGGAACGCGGCCAAGCGTAGTTCCGTGTGGTACGGTGTCTCGTCCGGCTCCGGACGGACGGCGTCGACGAGCGCCGCGAGTACCTCCTTGAGCCCCGGGAGCGCCGGGTCGAGCGCGTGCTGCTGCACGAGCCGCGCGGCCCGCGATGGTTCGAGGGCGCGCGACACGGTGTGGTCCGCCGCCACCACCGCCGGCGTCACCGCGTCGAACGCCGGTCCGGTGTAGCGCGGAAAAGTCTCCCGCGTACGCCCGAAGCCCGGAGGCCGCGGCGGCAGCAGGTCGAGCACCCCCGCCGGGACCGCGAGTTCTCCCGGCCGCAGCGTCCTGCCGAGCGCTCGCAGCGCGGCCCGCTGCGCCTCGCCGGAGACCCGCTTCACGGGCGTCCGCCCGTCTCCTCGGAAGGCGTACACGTACTCCAGCCCACCCAGCAGCGAGGCGGCGGCGTCCACTTGGTAGCGGTGGTGCATATACAGCGGGACCAGCGCCTCCTCGACCGTCGCGATCGGCTGCCCGGCGCGGATCGCGCCCTCTCCGAAGCGGTCGAGCGCGTGCCGCCGCACGTCCATCATCCGCTCAAGCTCCGCCGCCGCGTCGACCCCGTTCGACCACTGGTCGGCGCGGGCGTGGATGTTGACGTCCTGGTTCGTGAAGTAGATAAGATCCTCGTCCCAGGCCTCGTCCAGAATCCGCTGCAGTTCGGCGGTTTCGTCGGTCCCCTCCGGGAAGTCCGAATACCCATACATGATCGCGACCTTGTCCCACTCTCCGATGTCCTCGTCGTAGACCTCGGAGTAATCGAGCCGCCCGTCGTCGCCCAGCGTCACGAGCGGGTGGGGATAGTCCAGGACCGAGATCCGGCCGCGGCTGCTGTCGTAGTAGTTGTGGCCGAGTCCCAGCGTGTGCCCGACCTCGTGCGCCGAGAGCTGCCGGATCCGGGCCAGCGCCCACTCCGCCAGATCCGCCGGCACCTCGTCGCCGTTGGCGTAGGGCGAGAGGAGGCCCTCGGCGATCAGATAATCCTGCCGCCACCGGAGCGAGCCGAGCGTCACCACCCCCTTGAGGATCTCGCCCGTGCGCGGGTCGGTGACGGAGCCGCCCGTGCTCCAGCCGCGCGTCGAGCGGTGCACCCAGTTGATCACGTTGTAGCGCACGTCGTGCGAACTCACGCCCTCCGGCAGCATCTCCACCCGAAAGGCGCCGCGGAAGCCCGCCGCTTCGAAGGCTTGATTCCACCACCGCGCCCCCTCGAGCAGCGCGGTTCGGATCGGCTCCGGCGCCCCCGCATCCAAGTAATAGACGATCGGCTCGACGGGCTCGCTCATCGCCACCGACGGATCCCGCTTCTCGAGCCGGTGCCGCCGGATGAACCGCTGCCGCATGTCCTCGCCCAGCGGCGCCGAGTAGTCCGCGAAGCTCATGGCTCCGTACCCGGCCCGGGGATCGAAGGCCCGCGGCGCGTACTCCCCGAGTTCCGGCAGTTGCACGAGGGAGTGGTGGAGACGAATCGTGGCGGCCTCGCCGGTCGAGGCCACGTTCCCGACGCCCTCGAACGTCCCGCCGCCGCCGAACCCGCCGAACCCTCCGCCCCCCGGCTGGCGGACGAAGGTGAGCGACGCCTCGATCTCGGTGTTCTCCGGGAACCCCATCGTCATCGGCAGGTGCACCGCGCTCCGGCTCGCATCGAACCGGTACGTCCCCGGCCGCAGCCGCTGCGCCCAGTTGATCATGTCCCGGACCACGAAGTCCGTCGCGTCCACGAGCACGCGCCCGTCCGTCTCGGCCGCCGCCGTGAAGCCCCACAGGGTGGAGGGGGCGAACGCGTCCGTCACCGCCTGCACCTCGCGCGGGTTCGTGCTGCTCGCCCGGAAGTCGAGGTTCGGCTGGATCATCAGCACCTTCGGCCCCACCCGGTGGAAGCGGACGAGGCGGGAGCCCGAGAGCGCCCCCCGGTCCAGCCCGATGTCGTTCGACCCCAACCCCGAGGCGAGCCCCGTCATGTGGAGGATGTCCGTGTCCCATCGCGAGATCTCGAGCCACAGCTTGCCGCTCGAAGCTTCCCAGTACATGGGGATGAAGCCGTCGATGGCCCGCATCGAGGCGGTCTTGTCCTCGATGGAGGGGAGTCCGCCCCCGGCGTCCTGCGCCACGGCAGGGGCGGGGCCGAGCAAGAGGAGAAACACGGGAGCGAACTTCCGAAAAGGGATCACGGAATACACGGATGCCTCCTGGCGACAGGAACTGAACGACTCCCCGGCGCGCCGGGGAAAGCCTTAGCTGCTACACAGTACAACGGCGGACGACTACCGGTCGATTGCCGCCGTCACCTCTCCGATGATGTCCGAGAGGTAGGCCCCGGTGTCGCCGGGGCTCGGCCCCAGGCGAACGATCACGAGATCGTAGGACGGGATGATGGCCGTGTATTGGCCCATGAAGCCGGCCGCCCAGTATGCGTCCTCCGGTGCCCGGGGCAGCGAACCGCCTCGGTTGAGCCAGAACAGCCCGCCATATTGCAGGGCATCGGCACCCGGTGCGGGAGCGCTGACGAACTCCACCCAGCCCTCGGGCAGAATGCGATCGCTTCCTCCATCGGGCATCGGCCACACGCCGTCCCACAGATGGAGGAGGCCGAACCTCACCCAATCCCACGCGCTCCCGTAATCGTAGCCGGTGATGATGAAGTTGCCCCATGCGTCTGTCTCAAGGACGTAGTTTCGCGCCCCGATGCGGTCGAAGAGGATGCGCTGGGGATACGCGAGCCAGTCCTCGCCGCGCGCCTCGGCCGCTTGGCGCACGATGCGGTTCGCCGTGAGGGGGTCGGAGTTTCGGTAGCGGAAGATCGCGCCCGGCAGCGTGTCCATTGGCTGCTCGATCGCGTGCTCGAACACGTCGATCCCCTCGAAGTAGATCCGGAAGTGTTCGTTCGCGTGCGTCCACGACAGCGAGTCCGTCAGGCCCAGGTTCAGGAAGTCGAGGCCCGAACTCATGTTCAGGATGTCCCGGATGCGGATCTCCCGGCGCGGGTCGCCCTCCCCCTGCCATTCGGGCACGGGCACGGGGTCGTCGAGTCCGGCGTCGAGGTGGCCGGCTTGGATCGCCGCGCCGACGAGGGCGCTCGCGATGCTCTTCCCTTGGGACCACGAGATCTGCGGCGTGTTGCGCGTGAAGCCGGGCCCGTAGCGCTCCCCGAGGATCTTCCCCGCGTACACGACGACGAGCGCGCGCGTGTTGTGCTCGGTCTGGGCCATGGTCCAGTCGAGGGCCGCCTCGAGCGCCTCCGCGTCGACCTCCGGCGGCGGCGGGTCGTGGTACGCGCCCACGTCACCCGTCGGCCAAGCCGTCACCGCCGGGTCCGGGCCGAGCCGCTCGACGATCCGCGGTTCGTACGTCACGCCGTCGAACCCGTCCGGCAGGATCGCGCAGCCTTGGTCCCCATTGTACTCGGCGGTGCGCGTGCCGAAGTCCGCTCCCGACACCGACGCGGTACGCGTCTCGAAGTTCACCGCGTACTCGAAGTCGTCCTGCCAGTTGAACAGCTCGAAGCGCCGGATGTCCCGCGCCACTACCTCCTCGACCGAGCGCTCGTAGTCGCGGCCGACGACGAACACGCCCGAGCAGATATGGTGCGCCGCCATCCCCGCGATGTGCGAGCGCTCGTGGGCCGCCTCGTCGTCTTCGGGCACGGTCCGTGCTTCGCCGCACCCGGAAACGCACGCAGCGACCAGCGAGATGCCGCCCGCCGCCGACCGAACCCGGTACCAATGACGAATCCCCCGCAGGATCTTCATGCGAACCTCCATTGCCCTGTGTAGACGACTGATGCCCTTCGCGGGCTCCATGTACCGCCTCAGAACGACGCCCGCACCGTCGTCCCCCCGGAGGCGGACAGCGGGCGTCCCTCCCGGTCGTAGCGGCCCGGGCGAAACTTGTCGTGGAACACCGCCGTGCTCCCGTTCTCGTACTCGTGTACCCGAACCGTCGTCCGAACGTAGTGGGTCCGGTGCGGCTGCGGCGCGAGCCGAGCCGCCTGACGAGGTACGACATGCAGTGGTCTTTGCCCACCGTCCGCGTCTCCCGCAGGCGGAGGATGTCGTCCAAGCCCACATCCATGAGCGGCACGAACGCCGTCCCGGTCTCGGCCGCCTCCACCCCGAGGTCGCGTTGAACCGCGGCCAATACCCCGCGATGTACTCGTTCGCCCCCGCCATGTCCGTGATCCCCGCCCGCGCCAGCTCGTCGGACAGGCGTCGCCGCAGAGTCCGGAACAGGCGCTCGCACCGGCCCCGTGGCTGCGGCGAGGACGACGGGATCATCTCGATCCCCAACTCCACCATCGCCCGCCCGAACCGGGTCGGCGTTCCCCCGTCCACCCTCCCCCCGACCCTCGGCGTGTGCCGGTAGTGGGATCCCCGGTCCGTGTACGGGCTCGCGAACAGTCCCTTCGCCTCCGCCGTCTCGCGAACCCCGCGGAAACTCGACCACGTCCCCTCCTCCTCCAC
>JAAXHJ010000036.1:0-905 GCA_012270965.1 Candidatus Palauibacter poriticola | reverse complement strand
CCGAGTACACCCGCCCCGTCGCGTCGGCGGACGTCACGATGAGGTTCCACGCCCGCCCGGGCACCCACTGGTGCGTCGAGCCGTCCCGATGCACCATCAGCCCCCCGGGGGCTTCCGGGGACGCCTCATCCGGTGCCGCCCGCGCCGCCGGCCGCGCTCCGCGAGGCCAGCCGCCCGCAGCCGGTTCCTCACCCACGTGTACGACTGCACGCCGCCACCTCCGCGTACCGCTCGTGGAAGTGCCGTACGCTCCTCGCCGGGACCTAACACGCCGAGAGTGGTGGCGTAGCTTGAGGTTGTGCGTGGTATCGGCCGTCGTGACCGGAGGAAGCTTCTTGGGCACATTGGGATATCTACGCTGGGTTCTAAGCGTCTAAGCGGGGGCGTATTGGCCATTGCAGGGCCGATGTCCTTGGCTGTGCCCCCCCCCGAAGTGGAGTTGCCCCGCTATGACGGACACTTTTCCATTGGTGGCAGCAACCAAGGAGGTGAGCCATGGCGGGAAGAAGGCGAGGGCGGTATGCGCCTGAGCGGAGGGAGCGGATCGTGGAGCTCGTGAGGGCGGGCCGTACTCCGGGGTCTCTGGCCCGCGAGTTCGAGTCTTCGGAACAGACGATCCGGAACTGGGTCGGGCAGGCGGACCTGGACGAGGGTCTGCGCAGCGACGGGCTGACGACCGAGGCGCGCAAGGAGATGCGGCGCCTGAAGCGGGACGTCAAGCGGCTCAGGATGGAGCGGGACATCCCAAAAAAAGCCGCGGCCTGGTTCGCGAGGGAGAGCGGATCGATCCCCGGCGGGGGTATGCGTTCATGAAGGCGCACCGGGCCAGGTTTCCGCTTGCGGCCATGTGCCGGATGCCGGGTCTCTCCCCCGGCGGGTACTACGGCTGGCTGCGGCGTCCGCCC
>JAAXHJ010000023.1:17461-240648 GCA_012270965.1 Candidatus Palauibacter poriticola | reverse complement strand
CACGTACTTACGGGACGGAACACTAGCACTAGCAAGCCACCGGATGCACGGCGGGAGTCTCACTCCGTGACGGGCCACCTCGGGGACGCTCTTGCGGGAAGGGTCAGCTCTCCCGTTCGCGGCGTCTCCGGCGCGGTGCAAGGGCGCGGCGGAAGAGGAGGGGGCTTACGAGGCCCGACGTAGTGCCCCCGATGAGGGCGAGGATCCCGACGGGGCCGGGATTCGAGAACATCGGCGCGTCGATCTGCGTGTTCATCCACATGCCGAGCGCCGCGAACACGATCGCGCCGACGACGAAGCCGAGCCAAGTGAGCCGGATCACGGAACGGCGCGGCGGGCGTCTATGAGCCGCCGTCCCCGTCGCCGCCGCCCACGCCGACGGTCGCGATGCACTCGATCTCCACCCGGGCGTCCAGCACCAGGCCGCCCACCGCCAACGCGCTGCGCGCCGGCCGGTGGTTGGGGAAGAACTCCATGTACGTGCGGCTCATGTCCCGGAAATCCGCGATGTCGGCCAGGAAGACGGTACATTTCACGACCTCGTCCATCGACGAGCCGTAGCGCTCGAGCGCGTCCGCGATGTTCCGCATCGTCTGCCGCGTCTCGGGGATGATCCCGCCCCCGACGAGTCCCTCTCCGGGCACGGTGCCAAGCTTGCCCGAGAGGTAGAGGACGTTTCCGACCCGGACGGCCTCGGAGAAGGGCGAGTTGGGCCGTCCGCCCAGGTACTCGACGGAGTGCATCATCTCGGCCATCTCGGCGTGTTCCTGCACCGCGAGCGGTGTCGAGGACGCGAAGCCCGTCCCGAACAGGGCGAGAGCCGTACCGAGCGCCAGCGCCGCGGCGGGAAGCTGTTTCCTTGTCATCTCTTCTCCTTTGAAGTCTGTCGCAACGCCCCGGGGCCGGGTCACGGGGTGATGCGGGTCATCATGCGGGGGAAGGCGATCGTCTCGCGCAGGTGGTCGATCCCGCACATCCACGTCACCGTGCGCTCGACCCCGAGTCCGAACCCGCTGTGCGTGAACGTCCCGTATTTTCGGAGATCCAGATACCAGTCGTAGGACGCCTCCGGGAGCCCTTCCGCTCGAATGCGCGCCAGGAGTTTGTCGTGGTCGTCCTCGCGCTGGCTGCCGCCGATCACCTCGCCGTATCCCTCGGGCGCGAGCAGGTCGTTGCACTTCACGGTGCGGGGATCTTCCGGGTTTTCCTTCATGTAGAAGGCCTTGACCCCCTTCGGGTAGTCGAACACGAAGAGCGGTTTGTCCCGGCCCTCGACGAGCAGCGTCTCGGCCGTGGCACCGAGATCCGAGCCCCATTCGATGTCGCTCCCCCTCGACTGCAGGAGGGCGACGGCGTCGGTATAGCTGATCCGGTCGAACGGGGGATGAATGGCGTCGAGTTTGGAGGTGTCGCGGCCCAGCGCCTCGAGCTGATCGCGTTGGTTGTAGAGAACGCGCTTCACGATCCAGCAGATGAAACGCTCCTGCAGCGCCATGTTCCCCTCGGAGTCGATCCAGGCGGCCTCGGGTTCCACCATCCAGAACTCGGTGAGGTGCCGCCGCGTCTTCGACTTCTCGGCCCGGAAGGTGGGGCCGAAGCAGTACACCTTGCCGAGCGCCGCGGCGGCGGCTTCGACGTAGAGCTGTCCCGTCTGCGCGAGGTACGCGGTGCCGAGATCGAAGTACTCGGTCTCGAACAGGGTGCCCGCCGACTCGCCGATGGCACCGGTAAGAATGGGGGTGTCGACGTGAACGAAGCCCTCGTGATGGAGGAAGTCGTGGATCGCCCGGATGACTTCGTCGCGGATGCGCATGATCGCGATCTGCCGCGGGCTCCGAAGCCAGAGGTGGCGGTTCTCGAGGAGGAAATCGACGCCGTGCTCCTTGGGCTGGATCGGGAAGCCGGTCGACGGGCCCCACACTTCGAAGTCCGACCCGGTGAGTTCGACGCCGGAGGGGGCGCGGGCATCGGCGCGCACGACCCCCGTCACGGCGACGCACGCCTCGTGCCCCACCGCGGCCAGCGGCCCCCATACCTCGGGCGGAACCTCGTTGCGCACGAAGACGCACTGGACCTCGTCCGTGCCGTCGCGAAGCACGAGAAAGCAGATCTTGCCGCTGGAGCGGAGGCGCCTGACCCAGCCGCGGAGACGGACTTCGTCCCCGATGCGGGCGGGCAACTCGCGGATGGTGACCGTGTGTTCGGACATGTGCGGCGACAAGTTGCGGCTCCCTTCGGGGCAGGGCAAACGCAACTGCCGCGCCGCAAACCCCATCAGCCCACGCGGTAGAGGGCTTCCCGCCGGGCGTAGCGGAGATCGAGTTCGTGGCGGAAGCGGCGGTGGGCCGGCTTCGAGAGCCCGGGGTCCGCGTCGACGATGGCTCGGGCTCGCCGGCGCGCGGCTTCCAGCAGGTCGATGTCGCGGTCCAGTTGCGCGAACCTCGGGAGGGCGGTGCCGTGCTGTTCCTTGCCGAAGAGGTCGCCCTGGCCGCGGATCCTGAGATCCTCCTCGGCGAGTTCGAAGCCGTCGGTCTTCTTCTCGAAGGCGACGAGCCTCTCCGACGGCGTCTCGGAGGCGTGGAAAACGATGCAGTAGGACTGCTCGGCGCCCCGCCCGACGCGTCCCCGCAGCTGATGGAGCTGGGCGAGGCCGAAGCGTTCGGCGTCCTCGATGATCATCACGGTCGCGTTGGGGACGTCGATTCCCACCTCGATGACGGTGGTCGCGACGAGGAGGCTCGTGTCGCCCGCGAGGAAGCTCCGCATCGCGTCGTCCTTCTCCGCGGAGGAGAGGCGGCCGTGCAGAAGCCGCACGGCGACGTCCGGGAAGCGGGCCTGGAGCCGCTCGAACATGACCGTGGCGGCGCGGGCCTCGAGGGCCTCGGACTCCTCGACGAGAGGATAGATGACGTACGCCTGGCGGCCCGCGGCGAGCTGGTCGCCGAGGAAGTCGAACGCCGCGTCACGGCTTTCGGGACCGCGCACGGCGGTTCGGACCGGCCGCCGGCCCGGAGGAAGTTCGTCGATGATCGAGAGGTCGAGGTCCCCGTAGAGGACGAGGGCGAGGCTGCGGGGGATCGGCGTCGCGGACATCACCAAGGCGTCGGGGGCCTCGCCGCTCTCCCGCAGCCGGCGGCGCTGTTCCACGCCGAAGCGGTGCTGTTCATCGATGACGACGAGCCCCGGAGACGCGAAGTCGACGCCCTCCTGGATGAGGGCGTGCGTCCCGACGATGAGGCGGGCGTCGCCGGCCGCGATTCGCTCCACGACCCGCCGACGCGCCTTCCCCGTGACGGAGCCGGTCAGGAGCACGGGCTCCACGCCCAGCGGGTCGAGCAGCTTCTCGAACGTGCGCCGGTGCTGCTCCGCCAGCAGTTCCGTCGGAGCCATGATCGCCGCCTGGTGCCCCGCTTCGATCGCCTTGAGCATGGCGAGCGCGGCCACGACCGTCTTCCCGCTCCCCACATCCCCCTGCAACAGGCGGTTCATCGGCGCGGGCCGCGCCATGTCGGCTGCGATCTCGGACCAGACGCGCCGCTGGGCGGTCGTGAGTCGGAACGGGAGCGCACGCAGGAGCGAGCGGGTGAGGGTGGCCGGGGCGTTGAAGACGATGCCCCGGACCTCGTGGCGGAGACGCGCGCGGGCTCGGGCGTGGAGAAGTTGGAGAAAGAAGAGTTCCTCGAAGGCGAGGCGCCGCCTACAGCGCTCGACCTGGGCGACGGCGGAGGGGCGGTGCAGCGTGCGAAGGGCCTCCGCGAGCGGGGGGAGGGAGAGTTCCTTGCGCCAGCCGCCCGGAATCGGGTCTTCGTCCCCGAGGTCGGAGAGGAGGCGGGGGAGGTTCAGGTGGATGACGGCGCGGATCTGCCGGTGTGTGAGCCCCTCGGTGGCGGGATAGACGGGGAACACCCGCCCCGCGGCGGGACGCGCTCCGGAGGCCGCGGACCCTTCGGCGGGACGCTCTCCCCAGCGCGGGGACCCGGCGGCGGTCCCGTCTCCGGAGGCGTCGCCCTCGTCGGAGGTTCGGGCCAGCACGGTGTATTCGCGCGGCTGGAGTTGCCGGCCGTGGTAGAAGCGCACCGGTCCCGAGGCGAGCAGCAGGTCGCCCTTGTGGATCGTGCGGTCGAGCCACGGGCGTCCAGGCCAGGCGCATTCGATGTGGCCGCTCACGTCCCGGATCACGGCCCGGAAGACGCGGAGCCGGCGGCGCGTGGGGATGACGCCCTTCGAGACCACGCGCCCGATGACCGTCGCATCCCGGCCGACCTTCAACTCCGAGATCGCGTCGACCGTGGTCGCGTCCTCATACCGGTACGGAAGGTGGTAGAGCAGGTCCCGCCCCGTATAAACGTCGAGCTTGGCGAAGCGCTCCGCCCGCCGGGGGCCCACCCCCTTCAGGTACTGCACGGATCCCCGCAGGATGGAGCGCCCTGGCGTCACGCGATCACGGCTCCAGGATCTTGTCCAAATACCGGTCGGGCGAAAACGCCTCAAGGTCTTCCGGGGACTCCCCCACTCCGAGGAAGCGGACCGGCACGGAGAGTTCGCGCATTACGGAGACGACGGTGCCGGCGCGCGCCGTGCTGTCGAACTTCGCGAGCACGAGGCCCGTGAGATCGAGCGACGCCC
Organism: Candidatus Palauibacter poriticola; assembly: GCA_012270965.1. Classification (GTDB taxonomy): domain Bacteria; phylum Gemmatimonadota; class Gemmatimonadetes; order Palauibacterales; family Palauibacteraceae; genus Palauibacter; species Palauibacter poriticola. The sequence continues at coordinate 236,022 of JAAXHJ010000023.1, read as the reverse complement.
CGAACCGTCGCGCCTGGTTCATCACGTTCTGCCCGGAGGTGGCGTCGACGACCAGCAGCCGCTCGTACGGCGCGCCCTCCACCTGTCGGCCGAGCACGCGATCGATCTTGACCAGCTCGCGCATCAGATCGTCCTGCGTATGCAACCGACCGGCCGTGTCGACCAGCACCCAGGCGGCATCCCGCGCGCGCGCCGCCGCCACCGCGTCAAACGCCACCGAGGCCGGGTCCGCTCCGGGCGTTCCCCCGACGAAATCGGCTTGCAGCCGCTCCGCCCACGCCCGGAGCTGCTCCTGCGCCCCGGCCCGAAACGTGTCCGCCGCCGCGAGCAGCACGCGGCCTCCATCGGCCTGCAGGCGCGCGGCAAGCTTCGCCGCGGTCGTCGTCTTCCCCACGCCGTTCACGCCCACGAGAAGGAGGATCCCCGGCCCGTCGCCCCGCGCAGTCGAGCCGGCCGGCGGCTTGGCGGTGGCCAGCGTCTCGGCGAGCCGGGCCCTCAGCGTATCGCGCAGATCGCCCTCCGTCGCAATGGCGCCGCGGCTCGCCGCACGCTCGAGCGCTCCGACCAGCTCGAGTGTGATGTCGACCCCGAAGTCCGCTTCGAGCAGGACTTCCTCCAGCCGCTCGAGGGCGGCCCCGTCGAGCCCACCGTCGACGAGCGTGGTCACGTCCGTGAGCGCGAAGTCGACGATCCGCCGCCACAGGCCGCGCTTCGGGCGGCGGAGAGTTCCGGTCACCGGAGTCCGATTCGGTGCCGCCACACCCACTCCCCGCACAGAAGTAGAACGGCGAGCAGGAACGGCCACACGGGCCGGGGCGAGCGGACTTCGACCGTGGCCCGGGAGGAGGGCTGCGCAGCGATGACCATCGGTTCGGACGGCGGCGCGGGGAGAAACTCGCCGGGATCGGGTTCGACATCGACGGGGCGGCGGAGTTCGACGGGTCCCTCGGGACCGGTCGCCGTCACGAGCACCTCGTAGCGGCCCGCGGGGAGACCGGGGCCCACGACTTCGGCCGGCGGATCCGCGACGGATGCGCTCCACGCCTCCGCGTCCGTCTCATCGCGCAACACGATCGTGAGGTCGGAGGATCCGGGACGGATGCGCCACACCGGCGGCTCGCCGGGTGCCGGCGTTCGCAGGAGCGAGGCGAGCCGGGGCGCGGCGTCCTCGACGAGCCAGCCGACGATGCCGCTGAACACGCCCTCGTAGACCCTGCGCGGCTCGTCTCCCCGTAGCGACCAGCGCCACCAGTCGGCAGCGGCGGAGAGCGCCCACCGGCGCGTCCCATCCTCGCCAGCCGTGAGGAGCGGCCTTCCCTCGCCGCGCCGGTTCCGGCTCGCGTTGATCACCGACCATCGCCCCGCGGGCTCCACGGCATAGAGTTCGCGGACCGGAGGCAGGATGTCCAAGTCGGCCTCGGCGAGGAGCGCCGCCGAAGGGCTCGCCGGCACCGGCCCGGCGGGATACCACTCCCCGGGCAGGGGACCCGTCACGCGCGCCTCCACCCCCGGCACGTCACCCGGCCCCCCCGTGAGGAAGAGCGTCCGCGCGTGCGTCCTCAGCGCGCCCGCGAGCCACGGCGGAAGCTCGTCCGGCGCGGCCTGGACCGCGAGCAGCCGCGCGCCCCGAGCCGCCTCACGCACCCGGGACGCCTCGACGACCCGGGGACCGGCACCCATCTCGAGAAACCGGTCGTCGGCAAGGCGCAGGTAGCCGCGCGCTCCTCCCAGAACGAGCCGGTCGAGGGCGGGGACGAGGAAGCGCGCTTCCCAGTCGGGGGCCAGCGACACGAGTACGGCCCCGGCGGAGGATTCCGAGACCTCGATCCAGGCGCCCGTCCGGCCGGAGACGCCGAACGGATCCGGCGGATCGACGAGTACGGCTTCGTAGCGTCGCCAAACGGGCCCGGCACCTTCGTCCCGCGGCACGAAGGTGAGTTGGGCGCGGCCCGTCCGCCCGGGAGCGGGGCGGGGCGCCCGCACCGTCGCCACGACCGTTCCCTCGCGCTCGAGCTGGAAGCTCACGCTGTCGGGCACCTCGCCCCCGCCAGCCGATCCCCCGCCAGCCGATCCCCCGCCGGCCGATCCCCCGCCGGCCGGTCCCCCGCCGGCGTGAAACTCGAGCGTGGCGCGGACGGTATCGCCGGCCCGGGCGCGCTCCGGCACCCGCAGCGCCGCCAGCGCCACGCGGGGCTCGGCGGCGGCGACGCGAAGTTCGCGTACTCCGAGGCTCAGACCTGCGGCCGTCTCACGGGCGGCGCCACGATCCGTCAGCTCGCCGTCAGTGAGCACCCAGACGCTGTCGGCCCCGCCCAGGCGCGCGGCCTGCAGGGCCGGTTCGAGCCGGCTCGCGTCGTGCGTCGCGCCGAGCGCGGGCAGCGAATCGAGTCGGGCGGGGATGGGGCGGACCCCGAACAGGTAGATCCGGTCGGGAGCGAGTGCCGGAAGGAGGGCGAGGGCCGAGTCGAACCGTGTCGCCCCGCCGGCCTCTCCGGCGCGGACGGGGAGGGTCATGCTGCGCGAGATGTCGAGAAGCACGACGCGTTCGGGCATGCCGACCCCGCTGTCGCGCAGCGCGGGCAGCGCGAGGCCACCGAGAATCAGGAAAACGGCCACCGCCCGGACGGCGGCGGGACCGGTGCGCCCCGCGACGCGCTCCTCGCGCGTGCCATAGGCCCAGCCGGCGAGTGCGACCGCGCCAAGCGCGACGAGAAGCCAGAGGCCGGGGCTCAATCCTGTGTGCGGCGAGCGCGTTGCGTGGGATGGACCGGCATCGGAAGGCTCCGCAGCCGCGACAGCACGGCGTCAAGAAGCGCTGCAAACCGCTCGCGCTGCTCAGCAGGAACCGGCTCGGCCCGGGGCAGTTGCAGACGGGCCGGGTTCACCTGCGCCCCGTTCCGGAGAAACTCGTAGTGCAGGTGCGGCGCGGTCGCGAGCCCGGTGTCGCCCACATACCCGATGACCTGCCCCTGTTCCACCTGAGTCCCGGCCGCAACGCCGCGCGCCACGTTCACCAGGTGCGCATATCGGGTGCGGATATTGTTCGCGTGACGAATCTCGACGGCGTTTCCGTAGTTCCCCCACCACCCCGCCCGACTCACGCGTCCCGCTCCCGTCGCGCGCACCGGCGTGCCTCGCGCCGCCCCGTAGTCGACGCCGAGATGCGGCCGAGTACGCCGGAGCACCGGGTGGAAACGCCTGAGGTTGAAGCCGCTCGTCACGCGGACGATGTCCAGGGGCGCGAGCAGAAACTGACCCCGGAGGGCTTCCCCCGTTTCGTCGTAATACTCCACGCGCTCGGCTGCGGCATGCTCGAACCTCACTCCCGTGAGAACCCGCCGATCGTTCCGGAAATCCACCGCGAGCACCCTCGCGTCGCGCACGGATCCGTCCGGCCGCACTTCGCGCTCGAGGAGAAGCCGGTAGGCGTCGTTCCGCCGCAGATCCCGCCAGAAGTCGATCTGCCACGCGAACACCTGCGCGATCCGGTGCGCCACGTCGAAGCGTCCCCCGTCGCCGAGCGCATCCACGTCGCCCGACAGCTCCGCGTCGAACAGGTTCGACCGGATGAGACCCGCAAGGAGAAGCGTGTCTCGCACAACCCGCACCGAATCCAGCCGGGCCGACCACAACGGCGCGGCTTCGCCGCCGGACCACAGATGGAGAGTGCGGTCGGCGTCGAGGTCGACGCGGATGCGCGCCGGAGACTCGCCGGGTGTGCGCACGAAATGAATCGCGACGCCGGGCCGCAGCCGGCGCGGACTCTCGAATTCACTCATCGCCTCCGCGATGGCGTGCGTCGCCGCGGGACCCAGGCCGTGATCCTCGAACACATCCCCCAACGTCTCGCCACGCTGCATACGATGCACGAGCGTGACGGGCGGCGGCGGCGTCGGCACTTCCACGACCTTGACGTCCTCGCGCCCATCGCCCCGGCGACCGAACGCGGCCCAGCCGAGGAGCAGGATCCCCGCGAGCGCGAGCCCAACCGCGGTAGAGAGTCTTGTTTTCACGCGCTCAGTCCATCTGTCGGCGTATGAAGGTCGGGATCTCGAGATCCTCGAACTCGACGCGGGCATCGGTCCACGACTCGCGATCCGGCACTTCCGGCTCCACGTCGGACGTTACTTCTTCGGACACCGGCTGCCCGGCCCGTTCCGGCGCGAAGTCCGGCTCCGGCTGCCCGGCCGGCTCTGGTTCGAAGTCCGGCTCCGGTTCCCGCGCGGCCTCGGGCACCGGATCGAGCGTGGGCTCGGGAGCCGGATCGAGCGCGGCCTCGGGCGCTGGCTCTAGCGCAACCTCGGACGCCGGATCGAGGGCAGCCCCGGGCGCCGGCTCCTCCGCCGCCAGCGCCTCGAACGCGATGCCCGCCCGCTTCATTTCCAAGGGGGTCTCGACGGGCTCGGGCTCCGGTGCCGCGGGCGGCTCGGAGTGATCGTCGAGCGCGCTCGAACCAGCGTACCTCGAGCCGATGACGACCGGGGTCGCGCGAGGCCGCGGCGACGGGGCCGCGGGAACCACCCGCTCCGCCACCGGCGCCGGTTCGTCTCCCTCCAACTCTCCGAAGCCCGTCGCGATGACCGTCACGCGGAGCTTGCCCTCGAGCTGAGGATCGTGCACGACGCCGAAGATCATCTCGCCCTCGTCGCCCGCAGCCTCCTGAATGATCGAGTTGGCCGTCGTCACCTCATTGATCGTCAGGTCGGGACCGCCGCTGATGTTGATGAGGACGCCCGTGGCCCCGTTGATGGATATGTTGTCGAGCAGGGGCGAGCAAATGGCTTGCTGCGCCGCCTCCACTGCGCGGTCCTCGCCCGACGCGCTTCCGGTTCCCATTAGGGCGGCCCCGCGGTTCGACATCACCGTACGGACGTCGGCGAAGTCCACGTTCACCTCGCCCGTGACGGAGATCAGGTCGGAGATCCCCTGGGTCGCCTGGAGGAGAACCTCGTCGGCCTTCTTGAGCGCCTGGCGGAAGGTCATCTCCTTCCCCACGACCGCGAGCAGACGCTCGTTCGGCACGACGATCATCGTGTCCACCGAACGCCGCAGCTCCCGCAGCCCGATCTCGGCGTACCGCATCCTCTTCCTGCCCTCGAAGTGGAAGGGGCGGGTCACGATCGCGATGCAGAGCGACCCCATCTCCCGCGCCATGCGACCGATGATCGGGGCCGCGCCCGTGCCCGTGCCCCCGCCCATCCCCGCCGTGACGAAGACGAGGTCCGCACCCGCGATCACCGATCGCATCTCTTCGGCGCTCTCGGACATCGCCTGCCGTCCGATCTCGGGACGGGCGCCGGCCCCGAGGCCCCGGGTGAGTTCCTTCCCGATCTGGACTCTCAAGTGGGCGCCGGATTCCTTCAACGCCTGGGAGTCGGTGTTGACCGCGATGAACTCCACCCCCTCGAGTTCCTCGTCAATCATGCGGTTGACCGCGTTGCCGCCGGCGCCACCCACCCCGACGACCTTCATTTTCGCGTTACGCACGCCGTTTTCGTCGAATGCGAAGACCATGTGTCCCCTCCCTCCCATCAAAAAAACTCCCGTAGCCACCCGCCGACTCTCGCGAAGGCGCGGGTCGCTCCCACCAACCCTCCGCCCGAGGCCCGCGACGCACCGTAAAGCACCAGTCCCGCGGCGGTGCTGTACGACGGACGCGCGAGGCCCTCCGCCATGCCCGTGAGGCCGAGTGAGGGAAACCCGATGCGAACCGGCAGGTTGAAGACCGAACGAGCCAGCTCTTCCGTGTGCGCGAGCGAGACGCCGCCGCCGCTCAGTACGATCCCCGCCTCGAGGCCGCGCAGCGTTCCGCTCGCCTCCAGCTCCTCGTATACGAGTCCAAGGATTTCATCCAGCCGTTGTTCGATAATGTGCAGCAGCAGCTCGCGCGACACACGCCGGGCACCTCCGTGGCTGGCCCCGGAGACGTCCAGCAGTCCCTGCGAACCGGCCCGGTCGCGAAGCGCTCCGCCGTGGCGCTCCTTGAGTTGCGCGGCTTCGTCTTCGTGAACGCCGAGGCCGCGCGCGATGTCCCGCGTCACGATCGACCCGCCCCACGGCAGCGTCGCGGCGTGGAGGATGCGGTGTCCTCCGTACACGAGTACGTCGGTCGTCGCGCCCCCGATCTCGACCAAGGCCACGCCGGCCTCGCGCTCGGCATCCTCGAGCACCGCGAGTGCCGTGGCCAGCGGCGCCATGACCAACTCGTCGGGCCGGTATCCCGCGCGGTCGACGACCTTCGCGAGGTCGTGGCAGACCGCCACGTCCGCGGTCACGATGCAGAGGTCCGCCTCGAGGCGGGCTCCGGCCATGCCCACGGGATCCCGGACCCCGTAACGATCGTCAACGGCGTACCGCTGGGACAGGGCGTGGATCAGCTCGTGGCCGGACGTGATCGGGACGGCCCGGCCCACCTCCTGCACGCGCCTGACGTCGGCGGGCGTGATCTCCGAGCCGGAGACTTGGAGGACGCCCTTTGATCGGGACGTTCGAACACTGCCGCTCGGCACGCTCACGTAGGCGGCCTCGACTTCGCGGCCGGCCGTGGCTTCCGCCTGTCCGACGGCGGTGCGAACGGCCCGCGTCGCCGCCTCGATGCTCCCGATGCTCGAGCCGTTCATGCTCTCGGAACGCGTGACGCCGAGGCCGAGGATCGCGAGCGGATCGGTGGACTTGCGGCCCGGGTGCACCGCGGCGACGACCGCACAGGTCTTCGTCGACCCCACATCCACCCCGACGATGCCCGCCCCCTGAATCATCGCTCCTCCCCGCGCGTGAGTACAACCTGGTCTCTGAAACGCGCGTCCGCACTTGCGACGCGGCGATCCTCGATCTGCCCGAGCGCGATCGATACCCGGTCGAGGGCGCGCAAGGGCTGATCGCGCGGCAGAAGGACGACATCCGCGCCGGCTCCGGGCAGGAGCAGGAAACGGTATCCGCCCTCCGCGGCGGGCCCGACCTCGGAGACGAGGGACATGAAGTCGCTCCGCGTGCGATCCATGCGCGACAGCGCGAAGATGAGTTCCCGCATCCCCGGGTCCGTCACGAAGCCGATCTCCGCCTCGAAGCCGATCTCCGCCTCGAAGCCGATCTCCGCCTCGAAGCCGATCTCCATCTCGACCGGGCCCTGGACGATCGGCAGGTCGAGCGGCGCGGCGGAGGGTTCGAGCGGCAGCACGTAGCCATCTCCGCTCACGGGACGCAGTTCGGGCGTCGCCACGAGTGCGACCGGACGCCGCTCCACGATGGCGATCTCAAGGGTGCGGAAGCCATCTCGGCGAGCCGTCGCCTCGCGAACCATGGGGTGGGCGCGGACGCGCTCCTCCCACGTCGCGGGGTCGTCCCACACCGACGCGTCCGGGGTGACGGCGAGTGCCCGGATCTCGTCGGGCGGAATGTGCTCCGTCCCGACCACGCGGAGTTCCGAAACCTGAAATGCGGGCAGCGTCGCGAGGAGGGGCGGCACCCAGATGGGGACGGAAAGACCGATCGAGGCGACCATCAAGGCGAAGAGGAGCCGGCGGCGTCCGCGGCGGGTGATGCGCCTCGAGCGCGACGGCCTGCGCTTCTCGCGCTGCGGGGGGGGCGGCGCGGCGAGTTCATCGGGATCCCACACGGGAGAGATCATGCGGCCCCCACGTGGGCGAGTTGCGCGGGATCGAACCCCCATAGATGGATCTCCGGCTCCAGCGCCACGCGGAGACGCGCCAAGGCGCGGCGGCGGGTTTCCGCCATGAGCTTGATCACGTCGGTGGCGCGGGCACCGCCCAGGTTGACGATGAAGTTCGCGTGCCGGGCGTGGATCTGGGCGTTTCCGACCCGGGACCCTCCCATTGCCACTTGGTTGACGATCTTCCAAGCCGGGGGATGCGGTGGTCCCGGGTTCTTCCATGTCGATCCGACGGAGGGCAGGTCGTACACCTGATCCCGGACCTTTCGCTCGCGGAGACCCAAGTGTGCCTCGCGGACGGTGCCGATGTCGGCCGGCGTCGCGCCGAGGCGCGCGCGCACGAACACCCAGTCAGCCGGCACGCCCACGCGGCGGTACGCGGGCCGCGCCTCCTCGGGCCGGATCCGGACGAGTTCTCCCTCCGGCGTCACGGCTTCCGCCCACTCGACCCGATCCCAGAGCCCCTCGTCCCTCGACCCGGCGTTCATCCGCAAGCCCCCGCCGACGGTTCCGGGGACCGCCTCCAAGAAATGAAACCCGGACCGTCCGTGGCGGCGCGCGGCTTGGGCAAGGGCGGGCAAACGGGCGCCGGCGCCGGCTTCGATCGCGGTCTCCCCGATCCGGAGGGTCCCGAAATCGCCCTCGAGGATGAGGACGGACTTCGACACCCCGCCGTCCGCGATGAGGAGGTTCGCGCCGGTCCCCAACACCCGGCATCCGCGGCCGGACGTGTCGCGCAACACAGCCTCCAGCTCCGCGATCGACCGGGGTCGGGCGAGCCGGGCGGCCGGCCCGCCGATCCGGTAGCGGACCAGGGGTGCGAGCGGGACGTCACGCTCCCACCGCATCGCCCGCCCGCCGTTGAACCGCCGCGTGTGCGAGGTCGGTGACGTCGCCGGCACCCATGAAGACGAGGACCGCCTCTCCCGAGCCGACCTCCGGCGGGACGAGGTCCAGCGCGTCCTGCCGGTCGATCGGGGCCGCGGTCGCGCCGGCCCCGCCGATGATCAGCTCCGAGGTCACACCCGGCAGCGGCGCCTCCCGCGCGGGATAGATGGGGAGCACGCGCGCTTCATCCGCGATCTTGAGGGCCCGGGTGAACGCCTCCGCAAAATCGCGCGTCCGGGTGAACAGATGGGGCTGGAAGACGACCGTCAGCCGGGCGTCGGGATACGCCTCCCGCAGGGCGGCGAGCGACGCCGCGACCTCGGTCGGGTGGTGCGCGTAGTCGTCGAAGACCGTGAGGTCGCGCCACGCCGCGATCAACTCGAGTCGGCGCGCCACGCCGCGAAACTCGCCGAGCCCGCGCGCCACCGCCCGCAGATCGCCGCCGAGCCGCACCGTGGCGAGGAAGGCCGCGGCGGCGTTGAGCTGGTTGTGGCGCCCCGGCACGCGGAGGGTGAGGTTGATCGCTCCGTCCGGCCACGAGAGGCGCAGCGTGCGCCGCCCCGCCTCTTCGAGCCTGCACCAGGCCCCCTCCCCGAAGCCGTACCCGAAACCGTGCTCCGCGCCGGAGAATCCGCACGCCTCCGCGAGTCCGCGCGCCCCCTCGTCGTCGTGGCAGTAGATGAGGCCTTCGGCGTTCCGGGTCCGCCCGGCGAACTCCTCGAACGCGGCACGGAGGCGCCCCCAGCTCCCGTAGGTGTCGAGATGTTCTGGTTCGAGCGAGCTGATCACGGCCAGCGTGGGATGAAGTTCGAGGAAGGAACGGTCGAATTCGTCGGCCTCCACGATGGCCGGGCCACCGCCCAGCCGCGCAAACCCCTTCCACGCGTCTACCCGGCCACCGACGAGGACGAGGGGATCGAGCCCGGCCGCGGCCGCCGCGTGCCCGGTCATCGCGGTGATCGTCGTCTTCCCGTGCGTCCCCGCGATCCCGACCAACGGCCGCCCGTTGAGCAGGGCGCCGAGCGCCCGGGCCCTGCGCATCACCGGCACGCCGGCGAGTTCCGCCCGGACGACCTCCGGTTCGTCCGTCGGCACGGCCGAGCTTCGCACCAGCAGATCGATTCCGGAGGCGTGGGAGGGGGCGTGCTCCCGTTCGACCCGGATCCCGTTCGCGGCAAGGTCGCCGAGGGCGTCGGCCGGGGCGCGGTCGCACCCGCTCACGACGTAGCCGGCGCGGTCGAGGAGGAGCGCGAGTCCGCGCATGCCGGCGCCGCCGATCCCCATGAGATGCACCTGCGCCCCGGGTGCCGGGAGATCCGCGGCCCGCGCCGGGCGGGGCGCCCCCACCGCCGCTCCCGTCACGCCGCGCCCCGGTCCAAGAGCGTGAGCATATCGCGGGCGATGTCGAGCGCCGCATCCGGTCGGCCCCGACTCGCGGCGGCCCCCGACATCCGGGCCAGCCGCCCGTCGTCGGTGAGGATGTCGCGGCACAGCGACCACAACTCGCCGGGCTCGAGCCTCCCTTCCTCGCGAACTTCCGCGGCCCCCGCCCCGGCCAGCGCCCGCGCGTTCGTCAGTTGGTGCCCCCCGGCCGAGGTCGGGAGCGGGACGAGCACCGCCGGACGGCCCGCGGCGCACAACTCGGCCAGCGACATCGCGCCCGACCGGCACAGCGCAAGCGTCACCCCGTCCAGTTGCCGCCCCAGGTCGTCGATGTAGGACACGACGCGCACGCGCTCCGAGAAGGGAAGCTCCGAGGCGCGCGCGGCGAGTTCGGCCGCGTGCGCCGGTCCGGCGATCCACACGACCGATACGCCGTCCGGCCACGCCGAGCCGTCCCGCGCCGCCCATTCCAAGTCCCGCAGAAAGGCGCGGTTGAGACCGAGCGCGCCCTGGCTCCCCCCGAACACGAGGAGATTCCGCCCCGCCGGCCAATCGAAGCGGGCCGGAGCCGGGCCGGGCGATCCGTTGGGGCCGGGCGAGCGGCTGGGTTCGGGCGCACCCCTGGGGTCGGACCCGACGGGCGGGCCGGACCCGACGGCCGGACCGGGCGCGATGGGCGGACCGGGCGCGACGGGGTTCCCCAGCGCGCTCAGGCGCGTGCGGCCCCCGAAGCGGAGCCGGGCCTCGGCCTCGGGGTAACCGAGGTGGATCTGATCGACGGCGGGCGCGAACAGGCGCGTCACGAGCCCGGGCGCCGCGTTCTGTTCCTGAATCGCCGCCGGGACTCGGTGCAGGCGGGCTCCCGCGAGCGCGGGCCCCGCCACATATCCCCCCGTGCCCACGACGAGCCGCGGATCAAAGTCCCGAAACGCGCGCCGCACGCCGGCAAGGACGGCCGGAACCGACGCGAACAGGCGCCAGTTTCGCCAAGGCCGTTGCCGGTACAACGGTTGCAGCGGCAGGAGCCGGAACTCGTACCCGGCGTCGGGCAGCACGCGAGCCTCCAACCCCCGCCGCCCGCCCAGGAACACGCATTCGACTTCGGGGGCCAACTGGCCGAAGGCCGCGGCCAGATTCAGGGCGGGATACAGGTGGCCACCCGTGCCGCCCCCCGCGAGCAGAATACGAGGCGACGCCATCCGTCAACATCTCCGCCGCGACGCCACGTTGAGCAGGACGCCGGTGACCCCGAGCGCCATGACGAGCCCCGTACCGCCGGAACTGATGAAGGGGAGGCTCACTCCCGTCGTAGGCAGCAGCCCCATCGTGATGCCGATGTGTCCGAACGCTCCTATGGCGACGATCGCCGTGAGCCCGGTCGCCATCAGGCGCCCGAACAGGTCCGGGGCGGTTTTTGCGATCCGAAGTCCGAGGTGCGTCCACGCGAGGAAGAGGATGAGCACCGTCATCGCGCCCACGAACCCCCATTCCTCCGCAATAATCGGATAGATGAAATCGTTCTGCGCTTCCGGCAGGTAGTGGAGTTTCTGCGTGCTCTCCCCATAGCCCGCGCCCAGGATCCCGCCCGACCCGATCGCGATCTGCGCCTGCTGCAACTGATAGCCGGCACCGGAGGTGTCCGCGTCCGGATTGAGAAACGCCAGGATCCGCGTGAGCTGGTAGCTGTTCGAGCGCACGAGCCACCACACCCCGGCGCCGATGGGCAGCGCAAGGAGGAGGAAGTGCCGGATGCGCATCCCCGCCGCGAAGAGCACCGTCGCCGCCAGCGCGGCGGTAATCAGCGTCGCCGAGAGGTGCGGCTCCGCGGCAATGAGGACGAGCACGGGGCCGAGGAGGAGGAGGAAGGGGAGCACTCCGCCCAGGAAGCTGCCGAGGGCCCGCTGCTTGCGAACGGCGAGCGCGGCGGTCCAGAAGACGACCGCGACCTTGGCCGCCTCGGAGGGCTGAAAGGCCGCGGGCCCGAGCATCAGCCAGCGGCGCGACCCGTTCCGGACGGGCGCGATGTCCGTGGTGGAGGGGAGGATCATGACGACGAGAAGGGCCACCGCCGCCGCGAGGATCGGCCACGCGTACCGTCGGTACAAGCGATAGTCGATGAAGGCGGCCACGATCAGCGCCACGACGCCGACGGCGGCGCGAGTCAGTTGGCTCATGAGAACGTGGCTCCCCGGCAGTCCGCTCTGCTGCGCCGCGAAGGAACTCGCGGAATAGACGGAGAGGAGCCCGAACACGACGAGGACGAGGGTGATCCCGATGAGCGCGTTCCGCACCCACGCCGGCGAACCGCCGAACTCCTGAACGCGCGGGAGTTCCCGGGAGATGGCGTGGTCCGTCACGTCGCCCCCTCCGAGGCGCGGCCTTCGTACGATTCGCGGACGCACTGCTCGAAGGTCCTCCCCCGCCTCCGGTAATTCGGGAACATGTCGTAGCTGGAGCAGGCCGGGGAGAAGAGGACGACGTCGCCGGGGTGGGCGGCCTCGCGCGCGAGACGCACGAGCTGCGGAACCCCGCGGGCGACCTCGACGGGCGCCACGTCGCCCAGTTCCCGCACGATCTGCGGCGCGGCTTCTCCGAACGCGATCAGGGCCCGCGCATTCTCGCTCAGCGCGGGCGCGAGCGACCGGTACGACTCGCCCTTGTGCCGGCCGCCGAGGAGCGCCACCAAGGGCCGGTGGAACGCGTTGAGGGCGACGCGGGTCGCGGAGACGTTCGTCCCCTTGGAATCGTTGATCCACAGGACACCCCCGAACTCGCCCACTCTCTGGAGGCGATGGGGAAGCCCTTGGAAGGAAGCGAGTCCGGCTCCGATCGCCGCGGCCCCGCATCCGGCGAGCGCCGCTCCAAGACCCGCCAGAAGCGCGTTCATGACATTGTGGACCCCGACCAGTTGGAGTTCGCCGGCCGCGATCCACGGCCGCGGCACCCCCCCGGCCTCGAGCCGCTGGACCAGGTTCCCGGCTTCGTCCAGCCACGCCCCCGGGCCGGTGTGCGGCTCGATCGAAGCGAGGTAGCGGCACCCGGCGGCCGGTTCCGCCATGGCGAGCACGGCGTCGTCATCTCCGTTCAGAACCCAGCGGCTGTCCTTATCGGCGTTCGCGAACAGCCGCGCCTTGTCTTCGTAGTAGCGCTCGATGCTCGAATACCAGTCGAGGTGGTCCGCGGCGAGGTTCACGAGCACGCCGACCTCGGGCCTGAACGCCTGGAGATCGGCGAGTTGAAAGGAACTCAGTTCGACCACGAGCCAGTCCGGCTGCCGCTTCATCAGCGGAATCTCGGAGAGCGGACGGCCGATGTTCCCCGCCGCGAGCGCGTCCACGCCCGCCTGCCGCAGCAGGTGCCCGCAGAGCGCGGTCGTCGTCGTCTTGCCATTCGTGCCGGTGATGCCGATGACCCGCGAGCGGAGGTGGCGGTAGGCGACCTCGATTTCGGCCACGGTGGGCACGCCGGCATCCGCCACTGTCCGCCGGATCTCGGCGTTCGGCGAGATCCCCGGGCTCGTCACGACGAGGTCGGCGTTCAGGATTCGCTCCACGTCGTGCCGCCCCACCTCCGCGTCGATGCCATCGGCCGCGAGGGCTTCCACGGCCTCGCGCTGCCGGGGACCCTCGAACGCGTCGCTCGCATACACGTCCGCTCCGAGCGCGTGCAGGAGCCGCGCGGCGGCCGTCCCCGACACCCCGAGTCCGAGGACGGCCACGGGCCCGCCGGGCCTGAAGAGCGGAGGACGATGGTCGTCGGCCATCAGCGAATCTTGAGCGTCGCCAGGCCAACGAGCGCGCAGATGACGCCAACGATGTAGAAACGCGTGACGACCTGCGTCTCGGGCCAGCCGAGTTTCTCGAAGTGGTGATGGAGCGGAGCCATGCGGAGGAGGCGGCGGCCCTCGCCCCACCGCCGGCGGCTGAACTTGAACCAGCCCGTCTGGAGGATCACGGACAACCCCTCGAGGACGAACACGCCCCCTACGATGACGAGGAGGAACTCCGACTTCAGGAGCACGGCGACGGCGCCGATCGCGCCTCCGAGCGCGAGGGATCCCGTGTCGCCCATGATGACCTGTGCCGGATGGGCGTTGAACCAGAGAAAGCCGATCGCCGCCCCCGCCAGCGCGGCGCAGAATACCGACAATTCCCCGGCCCCGTTCAGGTACAGGACGCCGAGATAGGCCGACGTGTCCACCCGCCCGATCGCGTAGGCGAAGGCACCGAAGGTGAGGGCGGCGATCGCGGCGAGTCCCGTGGCCAGCCCGTCGAGACCATCCGTCAGGTTCACCGTGTTCGCGCTTCCCGCCACGACGATGGCGACGAAGAGGGGGAAGAACGGCACAGCGAGGACGACGGTCAGGTCCTTGAAGAACGGGAGCATCGTCTGAGTCGCCCCGTACGAGGAAAGGGGCTGCCAGAGGAGGAACCCGCCGAGCGCCAGGCCCAGGACGAACTGCCAGACGAGCTTGTACCGCGCGATCAAGCCGCGCGAGTGGCGGCGCACGATCTTCAGATAATCGTCCATGAAGCCGATCGCGCCCATCCAGGCCGTGACGACGAGGGCGACCCACACGTACGCGTTGTCGAGGCGCGCCCAGAGGAGCGTGGGCAGGAGACAGGCGGTGAGGATGATGATACCGCCCATGGTCGGAGTGCCGGCCTTCACAAGGTGCGTGGCCGGCCCCTCGGCCCGCACGATCTGGCCGATGCCGTGCTTTCTGAGTCTGCGGATCACCCCGGGTCCGATGATGAACGCGGTGAGGAGGGCCGTCACCATGGCGCCGGCCGCGCGGAACGAGATGTACTGGAACACGTTGAACAGGATATGCTGGTCCGCGAGCGGGAAGAGAAGGCGGTAGAGCATCAGGCATCCCCTCCGAAACGGGCTTCCAGTTCCTCGATGACCCGCTCGAGCCTAACGCCGCGCGAACCCTTCACGAGCACGACCTCATCTCCCTCCAGGGCGTCCGTGAACGGTCCCACGGCCGCTTCGGGGTCCGCCGCCCGGATCAGGGTGGCGCCGTGCGCGCCGTCGAACGGCGCGTCGCGGAAGAGGCCCGTGGCGGCGATGACGTCGAACCCCGCGGCCCGCATCTCGTCGCCGATCTCCCGGTGCGCCTTCGCCTCCTGGGAACCGAGTTCGAGCATCGAGCCCGCGAATACGGCGCGGCGTCGGCCGGGGAGCAGCTCGCGAGTCTGGGCGATCGCGGCGCGAAACGAATCCGGGTTGGCGTTGTAGCAGTCGGCCAGCACCGTCAGGCGTCCGATGCGGCGCAGCGCGCCGCGTAGCCCGAGCGGTTCGTAGCGCAACAGCCCCCGGGCGACCGCGTCGGACGGCACCTCCATCGATTCCGCCAGCGCCGCCGCGATCAGCGCGTCGCGCAAGTGATGCTCGCCGCCCACCTCCAGCGCTACGCGCGTGCCGTCGCGGCGGAACTCGATGCGGTCCGCCTCGACCGTGTACGCCTCGGGTGCGAAGTCGGCCCCCGGTCCGAAGCCGGCCACGATCGCGTCGGGCCGGAGGGCCCGGGCGGTCTCCGCAAGGATGGCGGGCTCCTCCCCCACGACGAGCGCGCCGCGGCCCGAAGCGCCGTGCCCCAGCGCCATCTTTTCCCGCAGCACGCCCTCCACATCGCCGAAACACTCGAGGTGCGCGGAGCCGACGGTCGTGATGACGACGTGATCCGGGCGGGCGATCTCCGCCAAGCGGGCGATCTCCCCGGGCTCGCTCGCGCCCACTTCCAAAACCCAGGCGTCCGCGTCGGGCGGCGCGCGCAGGATGGTGAGCGGGAGCCCCACTTGGCTGTTGTAGTTCCCTTCCGTGCGGTACACGCGCCGCGACTCGGAGAGGGCGCAGGCGATCATCTCCTTCACCGTCGTCTTGCCCGAGCTGCCCGTGATCGCTACGACCACGGCACCCGATTCGCGCCGGGCCCGGGCCGCGAGATCGCCGAGCGCTCTCAGAGGATCGGCGACGGCGAAGTACTCCATGTCCAGCGCCGGATCCTCCCGTCCGGCCGGGACGATCGCGCCCGGCGCGCCACGGGCCGCCGCCTGGGGGAGGAAATCGGCCGCATTGTGCCGCGCCCCGCTGAGCGCGACGAACAACTCGCCGGGCTCCAGCGTCCTCGAGTCGCACGATACCCCGGTGTACGCCCTCTCCCCGACGCCCACGGCGCTCCCGGTGCCGCCGGTGTCGAGGCGGAGCGCGGCGCGGATGCGGCCCGAGCGCAACGCCGGGGCCTGCGTGGCCGCCGTCACGCCGTCCCGCCGCGGAGGCCGGACGCGCCGAGCAGCCCGGGGAGGAGGTCCTCCACGATCCGGCGCTCGTCGAAGGGCCGCCGCTCTCCGTCGATGATCTGGACCGTCTCGTGCCCCTTGCCGAGGAGCGCGACCGCGTCGGCCGGCCCGGCCTCGGCGAGTCCCCGCGCGATCGCCGCTCGCCGGTCGACGACGATCTCGTAGCTGTCCGGTGGGAGCCCGACGACCATCTGGCGGCAGATCTCCGACGGATCTTCCGACCGGGGATTGTCGCTCGTGACGATCGCGACATCCGCCATGCGGGCCAGGATGCTCCCCATCTGCGGCCGCTTGCCGGGATCCCGGTCGCCGCCGCACCCGAGGAGGGCGATGACCCGGCCCGGCACGATCTCCCGCAGGGAAGCCAGCGCCCGCTCGCACGAGTCCGGGTTGTGCGCGAAATCGCGGATCACGAGCACCGGCTCTCGCGAGAGCACCTCCATGCGCCCCGGCACGGAGGGCGCCGCCGAGAGTCGCGCGGCGATCCGTTTGAGCGGCATGCCCAAGCCCCAGGCGATGGCGGCGGCGGCGAGGGCGTTCCGCACGTTGAAATCGGCCGGAAGCGGCAGCGACACGGCGGCCGCAGCGCCCGGCGCGCGCAGCGTGAAGCGCGCCCCCCCCCCGTGGAGGTCGAGTCGATCGGGCCACAGGTCGGCCGTCGATTCGAAGCCGTAGCGGAGCGTCGTGGCGTTCGGCGGCGCGATGTCCCGCCAGGCGGGTTCATCGTCGTTCACCGCGCAGACACCGCCCGGCGCGAGCAGCTCGAGCAGCCGCAGCTTGGCCTCCCGATACGCCGCGAGATCCGGATGATACTCGAGGTGTTCGCGACTGAAACTCGTGAAGCCCACGGCATCGAACGAGAAGCCATCGCAGCGGCGCTGGTCGAGCGCGTGCGACGAGACCTCGAGCACCGCCGCCTCGGCGCCGCCTGCCCGCAGGGCGGCGAGTTCAAGGGCCAGATCGATCGGATCGGGGGTCGTCAGCCCCGGAGCCCCGATCCCGCCATCGGTGGATACGGTGCCCAGGGTACCCAACGCCGCGGCGGGTCCCACATCGTCGAGGATCCAACGCGTGAGCCAGGCGGTGGTCGACTTCCCGTTGGTTCCCGTGATGCCGACGAGGCGGAGCGCAGAGCCGGGGTCGCCGGCGAAGAGCGCGGCGAGATGGGACACGGCAGCCCGCGCGTCGCAGACGGCCAACTGCGGGAGGTCGAGATCGGCAAGGCGCTCGACCACGGCGGCTCCGGCTCCGGCACGGTGGGCGGCTGCGACGAACGCGTGGCCATCGACGCGCGTCCCCGGGATCGCGCAGAAGAGGTCGCCGGGGCCGACCAGGCGGGAGTCCGAACGCAAGGCGGGAAACGCCGCGGGAGGAACCCCTCTCCACCGCGGCTCGAGGCCCGCTTCGTCGAGCTTGCGCTCAACCTGTCGATTCGTCGTTGTCTGCTGCGGCAAAGTCCGACACATGCAGTCTTGTATTCCCGAGACCCGCCTTCGTTCGCTCCCCTCGCCCATGGGGAGGCCCCGCGTCAGCGCCGAGAGGGGTCCATCGCGCGCGGCCCGCTCGGCTACCTCAGCACGACGGTCGCACCCCGGGACACCTCGCTCCCGGGCGCGGGGCTCTGTCCTTCGACCCTTCCCCGTCCGCGCCATTCCACGCGGAAGCCGAGCGCGTGCAGGCGCGCGGCGGCCGCCCGCGCGGACAGTCCCGCCAAGTCCGGCAGCGCGACGACACCCCTTCGGCTCGCGCCGGTCCCGTTGGCCGAGCCGGCCGCGCCCGTCCCGCTCGAGGCGAGGATGACGGCTCCTTCCGGCGTGCCGGCCGCATGTCCGCCGGACCACGGGCGGGGGCGGGCGCCGGAGACGACCAGCCGCGGGTCCACCTGCACGCCATCGGACGCGAGCGCCGCCTTGAGGGTCGCCTGGCTTGTGGGCGCCGCGATCGCGCCCCCGTAGTAGGCCCCTCCCTGCGGATCCTCGAGACGCGTGAGGATGACGATCCGCGGGTCATCCGCCGGTGCGAAGCCGACGAAGGAGGCGCGGTGACGCCCGGGCGCGTAGCGGCCGTTCACGGCGAGGCGGGCCGTTCCGGTCTTTCCGGCCACGGCGAAGCGCGCCATGCCCGCCAGCGTGCCGGTACCGTCCCGGACGACCTCCTCCAGCACCGAGCGAACCGCCGCCGACACCTCCTCGGAAATGATGCGCCGCACGGGAGTCGGGTCGAAGCGCCGCACGAGACGCCCGAACGGGTCGCGTATTTCCCTGACGAGGCTCGGCCGCATCAGCACGCCGCCGTTCGCGATGGCGCCGTAGGCGATGGCGAGTTGCAGGGATGTGGCGGAGATCTCGTACCCGATCGCGTGTGAAGCGGGGCTGAGCGAGGTCCACGACTCCGGCCGGCTGAGGCGCCCCGGCGATTCCGCAAGGTACCCCAACTGCGTCCGCATGCCGAACCCGAAGTCCCGCAGGTAGCGGTGCTGGACCGCGGGCGTCAGACGGGCGGACAACTTCGCGGCCCCCACGTTGCTCGATTTGGAGATGACCCCGCGTACGCTGAGCGTGTCGTAACCGTGCACGTCCGTTATCACCCTCGAGCCGATGCGCACTCTGCCGTTCTCCACATCCACGATCTCGTCCAGATCGACGACACCCTCGCTGAGGAGGGATGCGAGAAGGAACGGCTTCAGCGTGGAGCCGGGCTCGTACGGATCGCTGAGACCCGAGATCTGGTCGGCCGCTCCGTCGATGCGCTCGCTCGCCAGCGCGAGAATCTCGCCGGTACGCGGGTCGAGGAGGACGATGTCGCCCCCGCTCGCACCCGTCTTTGCGAGCGCGCGCGCGAGTTCGTTCTCGGCGATGCGCTGCAGTTCGGCGTCGAGCGTGAGCACGACATCGTGCCCGGGCACCGGCTCGACGACCTGTCCGCCGAGCGGACGGTACGCGTTGCGATGGCCATCGAGGCGGACCTCCGCGCTGCCGGGCTGGCCGACCAGCCAGCCGTCGAGGTCGGCCTCGAGCCCCGTACCGCCCCGGCCATCGGACCCCACGGCACCGATGAGACGGCGGCCCATGCTGCGGGGGTATTCTCTCGCGGATCGGCTCTCGAAGTAGATCCCCCGGCCGATCGTCCGTTGCAGCCGCAGACGCTCTTCGTCGCTCACGTCGCTCGCTACGAGAGACCACCCGCCCGTGGCTCCCGCGACGGCGCGACGGCGCTCCGAGGCGACGGGCACGACCGAGGCGACGGCCTCGATGGCTTCGGCCCGGCCGACGCGCAGTTCGTCTACGGCGAGGAAGACCTGGTATCGCGTGTCGGGCGCCGCGAGGATGCGGCCGCGACGGTCCAGAATCCGCCCGCGGACCGCGGGCAACAACTCCCACTCGGCGCTCTGGGCGACCTGCCTCGCGCGATGCGCCTCGCTCTCGAGGATCTGGAGGTCGCCCAGGCGCACGGCATACGCCAACGCGACGAGGGTGAAGACGACGCCCAGCGCACGATGCCGGATACGATGCGTGCGTGCGAGCGCCGCCTCCCGCGCATCGCCCGCAACGCCCTCGACCTGCGTCGTGCTGTGAATGCCGAAACGCGTCACCTGTCCCCTCCCCCGCCTCACCCGCCTCCCCTGCCGGAGACGTCCAGCTCCTCTTCATCCGGCGAGGTTCCGGCGTCGACCTGCAGTAGTTGCTCCTCGCCTGCCCGCAGCAACCCGAGCGCCTCCGCCGCGCCTTCTATCCGCGCCGGCGCCGCGAGCGAATCGACTCTTGCCCGCGCCGCGTCGATCCGGTCCGTGATGACCCGGTCCTCCGCTTCGAGTCCTCGAAGCTCGGTCATCAACCTCCGCCCTTCCTCACCCCGGCGGACCACGCTCACCAACGAAGCCGCCAGCGCGAGGACCGCCACTGCGGCCGTCATCCACCGGAGCAGGGTTCGGCGGCGGACCCTCCGTACGCTCCCGCTCCATTGGTTCATGCGCCGCCCGCCTGCCCGTCCGTCCCGCCCCTCTCCCATACTCGGAGTCGCGCGCTGCGCGCCCGCGGATTCCGGGCCACCTCCCCGGCCGAGGGACGCAGGGGCCGGCGCGTCAGCGTCCGCCCCAGCGACCTTCCCCGACACCGGCACTCCGGGAGACCCGGAGGGCAGCGGCAGTCGGCGGACCAGCTTCGGAACGCGTCCTTCACCAACCGGTCCTCCAGCGAATGGTACGAAAGCGCGGCCAAGCGCCCACCCGGAGCGAGCCGGCCTCGTATCCCCTCGAGCCCCTCGCTCAGCGCGGCCAACTCGTCGTTGACCGCAATCCGCAGAGCCTGGAAGAGTCTCGCCTTCTGCTTCTCCCGCGGCGCACGACCCAACACGGCCGACAAAGCGGCCACGAGGTCGTCGCTCGTGCTGAAGGGCCGGATCTTCCTCCTCCGCACCACCTCACGTGAGAGCGTCCGCCACCTACGCTCTTCCCCATCACGGAAGACCCGGCCCAATTCGCGCTCGTCCGCCTGATTCAACAGCTCGGCCGCGGACCTTGTCTTGCGCGCTCTTTCATCCATCCGCATGCGCAAAGGCGTGCCCGGACGGAACGAAAACCCGCGCCCCTTCGTGTCGATCTGGTGCGACGAGACGCCCAAGTCCATCAGGGCTCCCGCCAGACCGTCCATCTCGGCGGCGAACTCCGGACGAGCCACCTCCCTGAAGTTCGCCTGTATCAGCTTCACCCGTTCGCCCGCCGAGTCCAGCCGCCGCTTCGCGGCCTCGATCGCCTCCGCATCCTGGTCGATCCCGATCACGCGCACGGCCGATCCGGCCTCCAGCAGCCGGATCGCATGCCCCGCACCGCCGACCGTCGCGTCCAAGAAAACGCCTCCGCACTCCGGGTGCAGCCACCGCAGCACCTCATCCGGCATGACCGGCGCGTGCCGAAACGTCTCCTCCGTCACTCCGTCGGCTTCCTCGACTCCCCCCACCGTGCCGTGATCGGAAAACTCGTCAGGCGAATACCGTCTCCATCAGTCGATCAAATTCCTCGTCCGTCGGACTCGTCACGCTCTCGAACGTCTCCGGATTCCAAATTTGGACGTGGTGGATCGCGCCCACGACCAGAGCCTCGCCTGCGAGCGCGACCGCCCGTCTCATCCTCTCCGGTATCAGGATCCGTCCCTGCGCGTCCGGCGTGACCTCAACGGCGTCCGCCGTGACGCGAAGCACCTGGGGGCGAAAACGCGGTTCCCGTCTCGACATCTCCCGGAGTTCGTCCTGGACGCCTGCCCAGGCCTCTTCCGGATAGAGCGAGAGCGCGTTGGGTTGCGTCTGGAGGAGAACGAACGACTCCCGTTCCCGGCCCTTTCGAAAAGGTGCCGGTAGGCTGACCCGACCCTGCGGGTCGAGTTGATGTCGATAACTCCCCAGAAAGCCCGGCAAATCGTGCCTTCGACATTCTTCGAGGGTGTCCCTCCCAGAACGACCCGTTTCCACCCACCGGGTCCCACCCTAACCCCCCATTAAATGGATGTCAACCCCTTTTCTCCCCATCTCGTACCATCGCCGCACGAAAAAAGCGCCCGGCCCGCATCGAAGCGAGCCGGGCGCGAGGCCCTCGAACGTCAGGTTGCGCCCGCGGCGGACGCCGCCGCCTTACCCGCGATCGCAGGACGCTTCGATGATCGACTGCTGGCGGTAGAGCTGGAGGTCGATCGCCTCGCGGATCTGCTGCTGGCTGCCGGCCTGGTGGCTCCCCGCCTGTGCCAGATGACCGCTCACGCGCTCAAAGGCGCTCAGGGCGTTGCGCGCCGTCGCGCAGCCTTCGTCGTCCTGGTTGCGGGCGTCGTGGGCACTGCCCTCCAAGTAGTAGCCGTAGGCGATGAAGAAGTGCATCTGCTCCGCCGCGGCCGGATCCTGAACGAACTCCGAGGCGACCGTGAACAGGTCCACGGCCGTGCGGACTTCGCCCACCGCGATCGCCTCCGGGTTGTTCGAGCCCACCCTCGACTGGGCCTCGAAGTGATTCGTGTAGGCCAAGCTGAAGATCGCGTTCCCGACCTGATTCGCGTCCGCCCCGTTGGCGACGGCGGCACGGAAATCCCCGACCGCGCCCTCGACGTCACCCGTCTTCATCTTGAGCGCCGCGAGGCGCTGCCGTCCCGCCGGCAGGTCGGGGTTGTAGGCAAGCGCCTGCTCCAGCTCCGCCACGCCCGTGGCGGGATCCTGGAGGCGGTCATAGATGGTGGCGCGCGAGGAATGGACCTGGGCGAGCAGCTCTTCGCGGGACACCTCGCCCTCGCCGCCGCCATCGGAACTCGAAATCGACTCGAGCGCCCGACCCGAGAAGGCGAGCGCGTTGTCGTACTCCTCGAGCAGCATGTACGCGTTCGTCGCGTTGGAGAGCGTCGAGGGGTTCACGGCGTCGCCCTGCAGCGCCACCAGCTTGTCGGAAGCATCGACGGCGACCCGGATCATGGCGGGATCGGTGACTGCGCCATCGGTCTGTCCGGCTTGCAGCGCCGCGCCCGTCAGGTACTCGAGGAGGTCCACGTTGTCCGGCGCGCGCTCCACGCCGTCCTGGAGGAGCTGCACCGTCTCGGCCCAGCTCCCGGCCTGCGTGAGGTCGTAGGCGATCCGCAACCGGATGTCCACTTCGTCGGGTCGAAAGTCGAGATACCGCTGGTAGTAGCGAAGCGACTGGGCTCCATCGCCCAGCTGCGCGTACGCGAACGCGAGGGACTCCAAGGCTTCGGTGTCCGACGCGTTGTTGTCGACGACGCCCTGGAGGTCGGCGACCGCGTCGCCCCACGCCTCGTTGAGCATGTGCGCGCGGCCCCGCAGGTAGTGCGCCCGGTCGCTGTCGGGGTTGAGCGCCAGGGCCGCGTTGCAGTTGGAGATCGCTTCCATGGGCTGTTCGGAGGCGAGGTAGTCGCCGCAGAACGCGATCGAACGGAGGTACTCGACGCCCCGCCCGAGCTGTCCCATGATCTGGGTGCCCGCCTCTTCGTGGGAGTCGTCGTCCGCCACCGTGAACGCCTCCATCGGGAGTTCGTCCCCGCTGGTGGGCTCGAGGAAGGTGACGTCGACCTCAACCCCTCCGGCCCCCGCGACGGCGGTCCCGACCATCACGAGGGCGGCGTTCATCTGCATCCCCAGCTGCTGCCACTCGATCCGGGTCATCGTTCTCTCGTCGAGATCGTAATCGTCGATGAGATCCCGGGCATCGTCGCGCTCGATGGCGAGGTAGCCGGGGAAGAGCTTGAGGCCATCCCGGATTTCCTCGGCGATGCGCTCGCCGAAACGGCGGTCGACCGGTTCGGTCGCCGTGACCGGGGCGACGAGGACCATGAGGTCGCTCGTCTGGGCATCGAGCGCCCGAGGCGCCGCCGGAAGGGAGAGGACGGCGACCCCGGCCGCCACCCACGGGAGAATGTTCCGCGTGCTTCTCATCGAGTACCTCGGATCGTTCGTGCAAGAGACGGCGCACGGATCACTGGGCCGTGCAACACGCCAGCACCGGGTTCACTTCGAAACAGGGGTTCAAGGTCGATTAATGCAAGCGGCCGCGGCGCGCAGCAAGTCACGCTCCGCCGATCACCGCGCCAGCTTCTCACGCACACATCCCGTGAAGCGGTTGAACATAACATTCGAGACCGATTGAATCACGCCGCCGCGCCCGAACGACGCCAGCCGACCCGTGAGCGCGATGGACTGCGACACCCATATCCGGGTCCCTCCCCCGTCCCCCTCCTCTTCTTCCACGGATCGAAGATGGCTCAGCATCGTCATTCTCACGTTGCCGCTGCCCCGCCGGTCCCGTCCCTCCCCCGTCATCTTCATGTGATGGCGACGCGCGTCGAGTTCGTCGAAGCGGATCTGGCCCAGGAAGCGCGTGCCGATGGGGCCCAGCTTGAGCCCGATCTCGCCGCGGTACGTACGCTCGTCCACGGCTTCGAGGAGGGTCGCGCCCGGCAGACACTCGACGATGCGCTCGGGATCGGTCAGGAAGTTCCAGACCTCGTCCACCGTCTGCGGGACATCGAAACTCTTCTCGATCTCGATCGCCATCGTCGTTCCTCGGGGGTTTGCGCGCGGAGTGGAGCCGGACGGGGAGGGATCCACGGCCGGGCATCGTCTCCGGGGGAGCGGTACTATTGCCGGGAGCGGCTCTACCGCGGATCGGCTTCCACCGGAAGCTGAGACCGCCGCCTCGCACCCGCAACCGGGAGGTCGCCGCCTTGCAAGCCGACATCGCGAAGATCATCGAGGAACTCGAAGCGGCGGGCTACATCGCCGACCGGGGGATCGCGACGACGATCCATCTCGGCCTCGCCATGGAGAAGCCGCTTCTCGTCGAGGGGGCCGCCGGCGTCGGCAAGACCGAGATCGGCAAGGCGGTCGCCGCGTGGCTCGGCGCGGAACTCATTCGCCTCCAGTGCTACGAGGGGCTCGACCTCGCCACGGCCCTCTACGAGTGGAACTACCAGAAGCAGCTCCTCCACATCCGCCTGCAGGACGGCGGCGGCGATGCCGAGGCGGTGCAACGCACGATCTTCGGGCCGGACTTCCTCCTCGAACGGCCGCTCCTGCGCGCAATTCGCTGCGAGACGCGCCCGGTCCTTCTCATCGACGAGGTGGACCGGGCGGACGAGGAGTTCGAGGCGTTCCTGCTCGAGTTACTGTCGGACTTTCAGGTCTCGATACCGGAACTGGGCACGGTCGAGGCCCGGGCGCGGCCCGTCGTCGTGCTAACTTCGAACGGGACGCGCGAGTTGTCGGACGCGCTGCGGCGGCGCTGCCTCTACCTGTGGATCGACTATCCCGATGCGGCGCGCGAGGTCGAGATCCTGCGGCGGCGGCGCCCGGACATCGCCGACGCCCGGGCGCGAGAGGCCGTGAAGCTGGCGCAGCGGCTGCGGCGCGAGCGGCTCGCCAAGCCCCCCGGCGTCGCGGAGACGCTGGATTTTGCGGCGGCCCTCGAGCACCTGGGGCCGGAGCCGCTCCGTCCGGCGACCGCGCGCGACGCGATCGGGGCGCTCGTGAAGGATCCGAACGACCTGGCCGGGCTGACGGAGGAGCGGCTGGGGGAGCTGCTCGCCTCACGGGGGGACGGGGAGGGTTGACGCCCGAGCGCGTCGTCGACCTGGGCCGGCGACTGCGCGGCGAGGGCGTCGCCTGCGCGCTTTCCGAGTCCACGACGGCCGTCGCCGCGCTCCCGCATCTCGATGCGGAGGACGTGGAGGACGTCAGGGCCGGTCTCCGCGCGGCGTTTTGCTCAAGCGCCGCGGACGTCGAGATCTTCGAGCGCTGCTTCCCCGCGTGGTGGCGTGGAGGGCGGGCGTCATCCGCCCTCGAGGAGCTGCTGTCGAAGGCGGCGTCGGACCGCGGGGACCGACCGGCGGCGGGCGGGCTCACCGAACCGCACGGGCTCGCGGCGGCGGCCCGCGACGAATTCGGAGAGGGCGGGCGCGACGAGCCGAACTCGCGGGAGCGCCCGATCGGTGCCGTGTACAGCGCCGCCCATTCGCTCGCACGGCGCTCCTTCGCCTCGATCGGCGACGCGGAACTGCGCGAGGTCGACGCCTGGCTCGAGCGGCTGATGGTACGGCTGTCCACGCGGCGCAGCCGCCGACTCGAGCCCGGCGGCCGGCGCGGGCCGATCGACGTGCGGAGGACGCTGCGCTCGCTCGTCGCTCACGAGGGCGAACTCGTTCGCCTGGCGCGGCGGCGGCGACGGCACGTACCGCCGCACCTCGTCGTCCTGTGTGACGTGAGTGGCTCGATGGAGCGATACAGTCGCTTCCTGCTGCGTTTCCTCCTGGGGTGCGGTCGCGCGAGAGACATCCAGACGTTCGCGTTCAGCACGCGTCTCACGCATCTCACGCCTTGGCTGGCCGGCGAGGAGATCGATCCCGCGCTCGACCGCCTGCGGGCCCGCGGCTGGTCGAGCGGGACGCGGATCGGCGAATGCCTGGAGACGTTCGTGACCCGGCACGGCCAGCGGATGCTCGGTCGGCGGACGCTCGTCATCATCCTCTCCGACGGCCTCGACCAAGGCGAAGTCGAACCGCTCCGGCGCGCCATGAGCCGGATTCAGCGGCGCGCGCGCCGAGTGATCTGGCTCAACCCCCTGCTCGAGAGTTCGCGCTACGCGCCCGAAGCCCGGGGCATGCGCACCGCGCTCCCGTACGTGGACCATTTCCAGTCGGGACACAGCCTCGAAGCGCTGAGGACGCTCCCGGGGCTGCTTAGGTTGTGACTGGAGGGGGGAAGGGACGGAGTGGAAGGGTGGTCGCGAACGGGACCCGGGCGACCCCGGGTCCCGCCGCGCCGAGCGGCTAGACTCGAACGCGATCCTTGAGCCCCTTGCCCGCCTTGAACGTGGGAACGTTCATGGCCGCGATCTGAATCGACTCGCCGGTCCGCGGATTCCGACCCATGCGCGCCTTGCGGTGCCGGGTTCCGAAGGTGCCGAAGCCGGTGACCGTGAAGTCGCGGCCGGCGTCAAGCTCGACTGCGATGATCCCCTTGCCGGGATCCGTGGAGAAAACGCAGTCGATCACATGTCGCGCGCTCGCTTTGCTGATGCCGGCCTGCGCGGCGAGCTTCGCCGCGAAATCGTCCTTGGTCATCCTTGGTTCTCCCTGTTGAAAGTAAGCTCCGACGAGCGATCGGGGCTAATAATCCGCCCCCCATCGCGGGATCGCAAATGTGGGGCGCGATTCCGCCGGTGGACGGGTCCGGCTAGTGGGCGTCCGCCGAGAACACCTTCCGCGTCATCGTGACGCCCGCAAGCTTGAACACCACGTTCCCGATCCGGCCGAGCAGCATCGTGGGCAGGGCCGTGGGCACGACGGTCGCCCACACGGTGGTCAGGAATCCGCTCTCCCCGCCCAGACCGCCGAGGGCGAACCGCAGCACCGCGAAGATGCCGAGGAAGACGACGAAGTTGAGCAGGAGCCCCAGCGCCTGGCGGCCGGGTGACCCGGTCTCCGCGTCGTAGATGCCGCCGAAGAAGACCGCGGCCACGATCCAGAAGATGCAGATTGCGAAGAGCCAGTCGATCAATGGTGCCTCCGTGTCGGGAAAACGGGTCGAATCGAGGACGGAGGAACATACATGGCCTCCGGCGATCCTCGAAAGTAGCTTGCCCACGCGGCCGCAAACGCTCCTCTGGGAGGGTCACGTGAAAGCGCCTTCACTCACGCTCGGGATCGAAGAGGAATACCAGGTCGTCCATCCGGCGACGGGCGAACTCACGTCGTTCATCACCGAGATTCTCGAAGGGGATCAGGAGACGCGCGAACAGATTCACCCGGAGCTTCACCAGGCGTGCGTGGAGACGGCCAGCGAGGTCTGCCGAGATGTGGCGGAGGCGCGCGCGGAGGTGCTGCGCATGCGCCGCCTCGTCCGCGCCAAGGTCGCCGAGAAGGGACTCGCCATCGTGGCTGCGGGCACGCATCCGTTCTCGACCTGGGAGCAGCAGGACATCACGCCCCTCGACCGCTACGTCGGATTGCGGGAGGATCTGCAGCAGGTGGCCGAACGGAATCTGATCTTCGGCACCCACATCCACGTGGGGATCGAGGACCGCGACTTCATGATCGACGCGATGAACGTCTCGCGGTACTTCCTCCCCCACCTGCTCGCGCTCTCCACGAGTTCCCCCTTCTGGGAGGGGTCGAAGACGGGCCTGCACTCCTACCGCAGCATCATCTGGCGGAACTTCCCGCGCACCGGCATCCCGATGAGCTTCGGAAGCTGGAACGCGTATGAGGACTTCATCCAGACGATGGTCCGCTCGAACACGATTCCGGATTCGAGCAAGATTTGGTGGGACGTCCGTCCCAATCACAAGTTCCCGACGCTCGAGTTCCGCGTGTGCGACATGTGCACGCGCGTGGAGGAGGTCGTGTGCATCGCCGCCATCTTCCAGGGGATCGTGGCGAAGCTGTGGAAGCTGCGGCGGGACAACCTCACCTTCCGCCAGTATCCCGAGGTCCTGCTCGCCGAGAACAAGTGGCGCGCGGCCCGATACGGGCTGACCGGAAAGCTGATCGATTTCGGGCGGCAGAGCGAGCACCCGGCGTCGGATCTGGTCATCGAAATCATCGAGTGGTTCCTCGACGACGTGGTCGACGAACTCGGCACCCGCGCGGAGGTGGAGTACGCACTCCGGATCATCCGCGAAGGGTCGAGTTCGCAGCGGCAACTCGCCGTGTACGAGGAGACCGGCGACGTGCGGGCCGTGGTGCGGCACCTCATGGCGGAGACGGTCGAAGGCACCTGAGGGCGGCCCCCGCCTGGCGGTGCCGGACGTTCGGCGCGGCGGGACGCGAACCCCGAATCCCGCTTTCGGGGATCACCCAACCGGGTCCGTCCGCCGCCGCGGGGGCGGGCTCTACAGCATGCCGAGATCCCGCGCCGTCCGATCAATGCCCTCGCGAGCCTTCGTCACCAGTTCGTCGATCTCGTCGCGGGTGATCGTGAGCGGCGGACTCGTACAGATGACGTCGCGCATGGCGCGGAACACGACCCCTGCGTCGTAGAGGTGCTCGTGACAGAGGGCCCCCACCTGACCCATGGGCTCGAACAGTTCCCGGCTCGTCTTGTCCTTCGAGAGTTCGACGCTGGCCACGAGTCCGACGCCCCGCACCTCACCCACGAGCGGGTGATCGTTCAACTCCCTCAACCGCGCTTGGAAGTAGGGTCCGGTGTCCTCCCGCACCCGATCGACGACGCCCTCCTCCTTCATGAGCCGGAGGTTCTCGAGGGCAACGGCCGCCGCGACGGGGTGGCCCGAGTAGGTGTACCCGTGCGGGATCACCCCCCCTTCGGCCAGGACGTCGAACACGGCGTCGGTCATGAGCGCGGCGGACATCGGCAGGTAGCCGGAGGTGAGTCCCTTGGCAATCGTCATCAGGTCGGCCTCGATCCCGAACTTCTGGGCGCCGAACCACTCTCCCGTGCGGCCGAAGCCGGTGATGACCTCGTCGCACACGATGAGCACGTCGTTCTCGCGGCAGATGCGCTGGATCTCGGGCCAGTAGTTGTCCGGCGGCACGATGACGCCTCCGGCGCCGATGACGGGCTCGCCGATGAACGCCGCCACGCGATCCGCGCCGAGTTCCGCGATCTTCTCCTCCAGCGCCCGCGCCGCCCGCGCGCCGGTCTCCTCCGGCGTCTCGCCGGGCGCTCCCATGGCGAACCAGTAGGGGGGCATGACGTGCTCGAAGCCGGGCAGCGGCAGGTCGCCCACCGCGTGCATGGCCTCGAAGCCGCCCAGGCTGGCGGCGGCCATCGTGCTGCCGTGATACGCGTAGGTGCGACTGATGAACGTCTTCTTCGCGGGCTTCCCGCGGAGATCCCAGTAGCGGCGAACGAGGCGCACGATGGTGTCGTTCGCCTCGGAACCGGAACTTGAGAAGAAGGCGTGCGCGATGGCGCCGGGCGTGAGTTCGGCGAGGACCCGCGACAGTTCGATCGTGGGCGGGGGCGCGGAACGGAAGAACGTATTGTAGTAGGGGAGTTCGACCATCTGGTCGTACGCCGCCCTCGCCAGTTCCTCGCGTCCGTAGCCGAGGTTCACGCACCACAGACCGCCCATGCCGTCGAGGATGCGCCGGCCCTCGGAGTCGATGAGGCGGCGGCCCTCGGCGCCCACGATGACGCGCGTTCCCTTCTCGGCCACGATGCGGGGGTCGATGAAGGGGTGGACGTGGTGGCGCCGGTCGATGTCCTGCCACTGAGCCGTGGCGGTTCCGGCGCGCTTCGCCATGGCCGGTTTCGTCGTGGGGGTCACGCGGCGCCTCCTGGTTGGTTTGTCGGCGCGGACAACATATCAGCCGACGCTGGCTCCACGAGCCTGAGCGCCGCGTGGAGGAGGACGTTGGCACCTGCCTCCGCCTGGGCGGGCGTGATGTTCTCCGCCTCGTTGTGACTGATGCCGCCTTCGCAGGGGACGAAGATCATCCCCGTGGGCGCGACGTCGTTCGTGTGCACGGAGTCGTGGCCGGCACCGGCCATGAGCGGCATCGATGTGTAGCCGCAGGACTCCGCAGCCGCCTCGACGGCGCTGGTGCACGGCTCCGCGAACAGGACCGGCGGGGAGCGCCAGACGTCCTCCAGCCGCCATGACGCACCCCTCTGGAGGCACGCGCGGGACGCCTGCTCGCAGAGGGCGCGCTCCATCTCGTCGAGGGTCGAATCGTCGGGGTGACGGAGGTCGACGCTGACCGTCACGCGCCCGGGCACGGTGTTCCGCGAGGCCGGCTCCGCCCCGAGGACCCCGAAGGTCAGGCGTCCGTGCGGGGCGAAGTCGCGCCCGATGCGGCGGTACGCGTCGACGAGAAAGCGCCCGAGCGCCGCCACCGGATCCGTCCGCCGCGCCATCGGCGTCGACCCCGCGTGCGCCTCCTCCCCCGTGATCGTCAGATCGAACCAGCGGGCGCCCTGAACCCCGGTCACCACCCCGATCTCGCAGCCGTTCTCCTCGAGAGTCGGACCCTGCTCGATATGCAGCTCGAGAGCGGCGGCGATCGGCCGGCCTCCGACGGGGAGCGCGCCGCGATAGCCGATGCGGTCGATGGCGTCGGACACCGTCATCCCGTCCGGATCCGCCGCGCCGAGAGCGTCGGCGAGATCGAAACGGGCCGAGAACACTCCCGAGCCCATCATGGCGGGCGGAAAACGGGCACCTTCCTCGTTCGTCCAGTTCACGACTTCTATCGGGCGAGCCATCCGAACTCCGTGCTCGTCGAGCGTTTCCACGACCTCCAGCGCCGCCAGCACGCCGAGCGGCCCGTCGAACCGCCCCCCCGTCGGCTGGCTGTCCAAGTGGCTCCCGAGCAGGAGGGGGCGTCGATCCTCGGAGGCGGCGCCCGCCGTTCCGTCCCAGCGGGCGAACACGTTGCCGATCCCGTCAACCGATACCGCAAGGCCCAGCGACTCGGCCCATGTCCGGAAGAGATCGCGCGCTCGACGGTCCTCGTCGCTCAGGGCAAGGCGGTGGACGCCTCCGGCGGGAGTGGCCCCGATGCGCGCCATTTCCTCCAAGCGCCCCCAGAGCCGGTCTCCGTTCACCCGGAGTTCGGAGGTCGCCGTCACGGTCCGGGGCCCAACGATGAGTGTCCCGGCGGCATCAATGGGCGGGGGGCGTCGTACCGGTGAGAATGGCCGTGACGAGGAGAATCAGACCCGCCGCGCTCAATTCGAGGGTGACGGTCGGCGGGAGACGGGGCGGATCCCCGGCTTCCACGACCCGGCCGGGAGCGCGCCGCCAGTTGTACGCGCCGCAACCCACGATTCCGAGGAGAACGAGGAGCTTCAGACCCAACGTCCGGCCGTAGGATTCGGTCCAGAGCGCCGAGACCGCCCCGAGATGGAGCCACGCCGCGAACAGCCCGGTGACCGCGATGACCGCCGCCGAGCCCAGCGCGAGCGGAGAGAAGGCGGAGATCCAGTCGACGATGCGGCGTCTCGAGATCGATGCCCCCCGGCGTCGTCCCAGATACAAGACCCCCGCCATCACGGCCAGCGTGCCCAGCCACGCGCCTCCCGCCACCATGTGGAAGGTATCGGCGGTGATCGCCGGAGTAACGAAGTGTTCGGCACCGGCCGCGTGCCCGGCCAACGCGGGCGTATACGCGAGGAGCGCCACGCCCGCCATGGCCGCGATCCAGCCGAATTCGGCCTGCGGGCCCCGCACGGAGGCGAGGGCGAAGGCCAGCCCGGAGAGAACGACCGCCGTGATCTGCCCGAGCCACGCCCGACCCCAGGAAGTACCGGCGACGAGCAGACGGACTTCGGCCGCCAACGGTTCGAACGGATCGCGAAAGAGGCTCACCTCCGCCGCGAGGCGACCCAAGGCGCCCGCACCGGCGAGCAGTACGGCGAGACCGCCGATCCGCGCGGCCAGTCTCTCCGGCGCCACGCCGACGGTCTCCGCCTCCGCCTCCGTCTCCGCCTCGAACCCGGGAAAGCGCCTAAGGACGACCAGCTTGAAGGCCACCGCCCCCACCGCGACGAAGAGACCCGCGAACAGCGCCCAACGCGAGAGCGTGCCGGCCAGGAACCACAGTTCGGTAACCAAATGGGCGAAGAGGGATTCGAACCCCCGACCTCCTGCTTGTAAGGCAGGCGCTCTGAACCGGCTGAGCTATTCGCCCCGAATCGCGGCCAGCCTGGCAGATCCGCGGCGGGGCCTCCGCGGGCCGAGTCCCGCTGGGGCCGGATGGCCGGTAGCAGCCCGTGGCGAAAGCCCCGCTGCGTTCGAGCGGCGATGCATCTCGCCCGAAACGCTACGGGCTGTTAGCCGAGCTTGCGCCAGCCGAGGATCAGTCCGGCGGGCAGGAACACCGCATAGCCCAGGATGAGCAGGAGCGGCGCGGCCGTCACGGACCCCCGGTCGAGCAGCACGTAACCGACGGCGATCGAGGTGAGGCCGAGCGCGAACGCCGAGTAGTTGGCCACTCCGAACTGCAGGCCCCGGGCGGGGACGTCCCCCCTCCTCCGGCTGCGTCTTCCCTGATTCATGCGGGGACGCTAGACGTCCCTCCAACATGCGTCAACCATCGCGCGGCGCGTCCGCGGTGGCCGGGAGCGCGCCCGCGGGGGTGCCCGGAGCCTGTCCACGGGGTGTCGGGAGCGCGTCCGCGGCCGCCGGGAGCGGGCCCGCGAAAGGCCGGGCGCGCCTCACGAACTCGCCCGGGCCCACTCCGCAGCCTCGAGGAGCGGCGAAGGCAGCGGCGAGGCGAAGGACAGGACTTCGCCCGTCGCGGGGTGCTCGAAGGCGAGGTGCGCGGCGTGTAGGAAGAGCCGCCCCGCCCGGCGCCGGAACACCTCGGCCCAGCGGCCGCCGGCGCCGCCGAATCCGCGTTCCCAGTCCGGCCCGTAGACGGAGTCCGCGACGACCGGGTGTCCGAGCGATCCGAGGTGTACGCGAATCTGGTGCGTCCTCCCCGTGGCGAGCCGCACGGCGAGCAGCTCCGCGGCGTTCCAGCGTTCCAGGCGCTTGAAGTGCGTCACCGCGGGCCGCCCGGCCTCGCGCACGGCCATCCGCTTCCGATCGCGTGGGTCGCGCCCGATCGGACGATCCACGGTGAACCGCTCCTCGTCGAGGTGTCCCCAAGCCGCCGCGACGTACCCGCGCTCGACCTCACGGCGGCGGAGCGCGGCGGACAACGCTCGATGCGCGTCGTCGCGGCGCGCGACGAGCATGAGCCCGCTCGTGTCCTTGTCCAGCCGGTGCACGATGCCCGGCCGGCGGTCGCCCCCGATGCTCGACAGGCCACCGAGGTGAAAGAGGAGGGCGTTCACGAGCGTGCCTCCCGGATGGCCGGGCGCGGGGTGCACGACGAGTCCGGCCGGTTTCTCGACCACGGCGAGGTCGTCATCCGCGTATCGGATCTCCACCGGGATGTCTTCGGGTTCGAGCCGGGTCGAAGCCGGGCGCGGCAGTTCGATCTCGATCCGGTCTCCCGCCCGTGGCCGGTACCGCTTCCGCACCGTCCGCCCACCGACGGTCACCCGGCCGTTGGAGATGAGCTGCGCGACCCGGGCCCGGCTTAGGGAGAGACGTTCGGCCAGTAGGCGGTCGATCCGGTCGAGGGCCGCGTCCTCGCCCTCGCCGATCTCGATGAGTCGCCGCTCGCCCGCGCCCCCCGCATCGGATCCGGTCCGAGTCACCTCACTCGGGGGCCCGCCTCCGCCGCCGCGGCCGCCTCCGACGACGCAGCCGCCTCCGCCGCCCCGGCCGCCTCCGCCGCCGCAGCCGCGATCTCCCGCTCGCGCCGGCCCTCGAGCCAGAACGAGATCAGCAACAGCACCGCGCCGACCGTCACGGCGGAATCCGCGATGTTGAAGATGGGAAAGCGGTGCGTGCCGATGCCGAAGTCGAGGAAGTCCACGACCCCCGCCTCCAGCCGGATGCGATCCCAGATGTTGCCGAGCGCGCCGGCGGAGACGAGCGAGATGGCGAGGATGCGCAGTCGATCGGAGGACGGTGTGCCGCGGTAGAGGACGCCGAGCACGCCGAGCGCGACCAAGGAGAGGATCAGAAAGAAAATCCGCGAGTGTTCGCCGATGTTGAGCCCGAAGGCGGCGCCGCGGTTGTGCGTGTAGGTGAAGCGAAGGAAGTCGCCGATCACCGGAGTCCGCTCGTACAGCTCGAACGTGTTCATGACCCAAGCCTTGGTGACGATGTCCAAGGCGAGGATGACGATGATCGGCACGAGCGTCAACCAGAGGCGGACGGCGAGGTCGCCGCTGCCCGGCAGGGCGGGCGACCCGTGTTCGCGGGTGGCGCCGTCCACCCCTCCGGAAGCTTCAGGCACCGGTCTCTTCCTTTTCCTTGCAGCGGATGCAGAGCCGCGCGTGCGGGAGGGCGTCGAGCCGCTCGAAGCTGACCTCGTCGCCGCAGTGCTCACACCGTCCGAATTGCTCCGGGTTCCGATAGAGCCGCCTCAGCGCCTCGTCGATGTGGTAGAGCAAACGACCTTCCTTGCTTGCGAACAGAAACGCCTTCTCGCGCTCCATGGCGTCCGTCCCCTGGTCCGCCATATGGAAGCTGTAGGCGGCCAGGTCGCTGTCCGCCCCCTGGAGGGAACTCGTGAACGATTCGTCGTACTGCCCGAGTTCCCGCGTCGCGCGCGCCCGGGCCTCCAGCAACCTTTTCTCGATGTGTTTTCGTTGTTCCGCGT
Source organism: Candidatus Palauibacter poriticola (assembly GCA_012270965.1). Taxonomy (GTDB): domain Bacteria; phylum Gemmatimonadota; class Gemmatimonadetes; order Palauibacterales; family Palauibacteraceae; genus Palauibacter; species Palauibacter poriticola. The sequence goes on along the minus strand of JAAXHJ010000023.1, from coordinate 201,109 downwards.
TCATCCTTCTCAGGCGCGTTCGCCGACGCCGCCGATTCCGATCCGGACCTCGACATCGTCGATCTTCACCACAGACGTATTCGGGCCTCTTCGCGCGGCCGACCCGGTTCGCACCTCCACGGCCAGCGTCTCGCCGGCAATGTAGTCCGCATGTGTCGACACGGCCCGCTCCAGATCCTCCGGACCCGCCACGCCGAGGCGGATGCGGTCGGCCACCTCCAGTCCCGCATCGCGCCGCAGCCGCTGGACGCGATTCACGATCTCCCGCGCGTAACCTTCCGCGCGCAGGGCATCATCGAGTTCGGTGTCCACGGCCGCGAGGTAACCGCCTCCCGTCGCCACGGCGAGATCGGTGAGCGTCTCCTCCCGAATCACGAGGTCTTCGGGCTTCACCCGAACCCGTTCGCCCCCGATCTCGATGTCGAGCGGCTCCCCATCTCTGAGCCCTCTCAGGTCAGCCGCGTTCAGATTCGCGATCCGGGCCGCGACCGCCGGCGTACGCGCGCCGTGTTTCGGACCCAGCACCCCGAAGCGCGGCTTCGCGTACAACCGGGTAAGATCTTCGCTGTCACCCAGCGACACAACCTGTTTTACGTTGAGTTCCTCCATCGCCAGGGCCACCATGGAGTCCGCCAGCGCCCGCCCTTCCGGCAGAACCGCGTGCAGCGCGCGCAGCGGCTGCCGAATCCGGACCCCCGCCTTTTCCCGCGCGGCGCGGCCCAGCGCCACCAAGCGTCGAACATCGTCCATCGCCTGTTCGAGTTCGGGCTCAGAATGCCCCTCCGGCGCCGGATAGTCCGCTAGGTGGACGGACGCTTCGTCCGTGAGCGCCCGATACAGCCAATCGGACATGAAGGGAGCGTACGGGGCGAGCAGCCGAGCGGTCGTGGCGAGACACTCGTGCAGCGTCGCGAAGGCATCGGCGCTCGCGGCCACCGCCCCGGGCCGCGTCGCCCAGAAGCGGTCGCGGCTGCGGCGCACGTACCAGTTCGACACGTCATCGAGCACGAACTCCTGGATGGCGCGCGCGCCGGCCGTGAGATCGAACGAGTCGAGCGCTTCTCCCACGACCCGCACGACCCGGTCGAGGCGTGCGAGCACCCAGCGGTCGAGGTCGCTTCGGCCGGACACCGGGGCCGCCGTGGAGGCGGCGTGAGACCATCCCTCCTCGTTCGCGTAGAGGGCGAAGAAGCGATACGTGTGACGGAGCGTGGCGAACAGCTTGCGGTCGGTTTCGCGCAGCGCCGACCGATCCCACCGCTTCGGCACCCAGGGGTTGGACCCCGAGAGGAAGTAGAAGCGCGTGACATCGGCCCCGTAGGTGTCGAGCGCGTGGCGCGGGTCCACCGCGTTGCCCCGCGACTTCGACATCTTCCGCCCCTTCGCGTCGAGTACTTGGTCGTTGACGATGACGGCCCGGAACGGTGCCCGGTCGAAGAGGATCGTGGACAGTGCGAGGAGCGAGTAGAACCAGCCGCGCGTCTGGTCGACCCCTTCGGCGATGTAGTCGGCCGGGAAGTAGCGCTCGAACCGGTCCCGGTTCTCGAACGGATAGTGCCACTGGGCGTAGGGCATCGAGCCGGAGTCGAACCACGCGTCGGCGACTTCCGGCACGCGCCGCATCGTCCCGCCGCACCCGTCGACGCCGCAGCTCCACTCGTACCCGTCGATCCCCGGCCGATGGGGATCGAAGTCCTCGGGGAGGCCGCCGACGCGGCGCCCCAGCTCCGCGAAGGAGCCGAGCACCTCCCGGTGTCCATCGTCCTCGGAGCAGAACCAGATGGGGAGGGGGGTTCCCCAGTACCGCTCGCGCGAGAGCGCCCAGTCGACGTTGTTCTGCAGCCACTCGCCCATGCGGCCTGATCCCGTCTCGGGCGGATGCCAGTCGATGGACGCGTTGTGCTCGAGCAGGCGAGACTTCACGGCGGTCGTCCGGATGTACCAGGAATCGCGCGCCATGTAGAGGAGCGCGCTGTCGCAGCGCCAACAGTGCGGATAGCTGTGTTCGTACATCTCGCGCATGTACAGCTGGTCGTGCGCGACGGCCCAGTCGCGGAGCGCGCGCTCCGTCTCTCGATCCTTCACATGCATCCCGGCGATTCCGCCCGGCACGGTGTCGAGAAACCGCCCATCCTCGCCAACCGTGTGCTGCATCGGCAGCCCCGCGGCCTCCCCCAGCCGAAAGTCGTCCTCTCCGTACATCACCGCCGTATGGACGACGCCCGTCCCTTCGTCGACCGTGACGAAGTCCGCCTCGAGCACCGTCCACGCCGCGTCGGAGCCGGCGCCGTCCACGGCTCCCGGGAAGAGGGGGCGGTAGCTCCGTCCCGCGAGTTCGTCCGCACGCATTTCCCCGACGATCTCATAGGGGTGCCGCAGCACCTCGGAGATTCGGTCGCGGGCCAGGATGAGCACTTCCCCGGGCGAAGCCCCGCCGGGCCCGTCGTGCGCGAGGGGGGGGGGCGTGCCGCCGTCCGCGTCCTCGGGCAGGACGCGGACGCGGGCATAGGGGATGCCGGGCCCCACCGCGAGGCCGAGGTTGCCGGGAAGCGTCCACGGGGTCGTCGTCCAGCTCAGGATCCGTGCGCCGTCCGGGTCGTCGACGAGGTGAAACTTGATGGTGACGGTGGGCTCGGTGACGTCTCGGTAACCCTGGGCCACCTCGTGGCTCGAGAGGCCGGTGCCGCAGCGCGGGCATGTCGGGATGACGCGGTATCCCCGGTACAGCAGGCCCCGCTTCTCGATCTCCGAGAGCGCCCACCAGCCCGACTCGATGAACTCACGCGAGTACGTGACGTACGGTTCGCCGTAGTCCAGCCAGTAGCCGATGTCCCGGGACAGCCGCTCCCAAGCGTCCTGGTAGCGGAACACGTTGTCCCGGCACGTGTTGTTGAACTCTCGGATCCCGTAACGCTCGATGTCCGGCTTGCCGGAGATGCCGAGCGAACGCTCGACTTCGAGTTCCACCGGCAGCCCGTGCGTATCCCAACCCGCCTTCCGCGGTACGTGGCGACCGGACATGGTGCGGTACCGCGCCACCGCGTCCTTGATCGTGCGGGCGAGGATGTGATGGACGCCGGGCGCGGCGTTCGCGGTCGGGGGCCCCTCGTAGAAGACGAAGTCCGGCGCATCCGCCCGGGCCGCGAGGCTGCGCTCGAAGGTCTTCTCTTCCTCCCAGCGTCCGAGGACTTCCGTTTCGAGCCCGCGTACGGACTCCGGTATTGGCCGGTAGGCCATGGAGGTACTCCGTCTGGTGATCTGGTGATTCCCGGATGGCCGACGCCGTCGTCGGAACGGCGGGCGTGCGCAGCCGGGCGCCGCGGTCAGGTCGACGCGGCGCCCGAACCGCCGACGTCGACCCGGCTAATCGATGGAGGCGGGGGCTCGGCATTGGGTGGCGGAGCCGTGGCCTCGGCGGCGGCAGCCTCGCGGGTTCCATCCCGGCCCGGATCCGGATCGGGAGCCCCGTCCCGGGGCGGCTCGGCATGATCGGACCCTCCGCCCGTCCCCCGCAGCCGCTCGATGAACCGATCGAGATCGCTCGATCCCTCCCCGAACCGCTCCTCCTCGAAGTCGAGGTATTCGTCAAAGCGCCCGAAGAGTTTCCGCAGCGAGGCGAGGAAGCGGCCCCGGGTCGCCTTCAGGTCTTCGACCTTGTCGTGGCAGAGGCGAACGGCTCGCTCCGCGTCGGCGAGAACGGCGCCCGCGCGGACTTCGGCCTCGCGGAGGCGCACGGCCGTATCGCGCTCGGACTGCAGGCGGGCCTCCTCGCGCAACTCCTGCGCGGCCAGAAGCGCTTCGTTGAGGGCCCGCTCGCGGGCCTTGTAGCTCTCCAACTGGTGCTTCTGCTGCTCGATCCGGTCGCTGAGCACGACGTGCTCGCGCACATAGCGTTCGAGACAATCCGCCACGACCGCGAGAAACGCATCGACCTGCTGTGCGTCGTAGCCGCGCACGGAACGCCTGAAATCGTCCCTCTTCTTGCGGATGTCGAGCGGCGTCAGGTCGATCATCTCTCCCCCAGTAGCACGGTGCCCAGCCGCACGCGCGTGCTCCCCTCCTCGATCGCGATCTCGAAGTCGTTGCTCATCCCCATCGAGAGCGCCCGGCCCCCGAAGCCCCGGATCTCCTCCCGGCAGCGCTCCAGCAGCCGCGCCGCGCCGCGGAACGCGGGCCGGACCACGGCTTCGTCCAGCGTAAAGGGCGCCATCGTCATCAGTCCGCCCACGCGCAGGCCGGGCAGCTCGCAGATCTCGGCCACGGCGTCGAGCGCGACGTCGGGGCCCAAGCCGGCCTTCGCGGCCTCTCCCGACGTGTTTACCTGCACGAGCACCTCGACCGGTTCGCGCCCCTCCTCCCCGATGATCCGGCTCAGCGTGCCCGCGAGCCGCACGCTGTCCACCGACTCCACGACATCGAACAGCCGGACCGCACGGCGCGCCTTGTTGCGCTGCAGCCGGCCGATCAGGTGCCACGCGACACCGGGCGTCGGGCCCAGCTCCGACCGCTTGGCCTCGGCCTCCGGCACCCGGTTTTCGCCAATCCGGCCCACGCCCAGAGCCTTCACGATCTCGATTCCCCGGGCGGAATGTCCCTTCGTCACGGGCAGGATCTCGACATCGCTCGCGCGCCGTCCAGCCCGCCTCGCCGCCGCCTCGATGCGCTCCGTCACCTTGGCCAGCCGGGCCTCGACCTCATCTTTCGTCACGCGGCACAGTCTACGGGCCGGCTGGCGGCGATGCGAGCGATCCGCCGCGCTTCCGGCGGCGACGGGCGAACCGCGCAACAGCCCGTGGCGAGACCCGGCGTCAGCGCCGCGAGCGTGAAGCGCCCGCCGGGTCTCGGCGCGGGCTGTTAAGAGAAGCGCCCGGCGTCGCTTGCGTCGCCGGGCGCTCGCCGCTGCCCTCACACCTGCCCGATCAAGCAGCCCATGGTCGGCAGGCCCCTGCGAAAGTCCCGCTGCGTTCGAGCGGCGCTGACGCGGGGTTCGCCACGGCCTTGCTAGATCACTTGGAACGTCACCCACTGGGAGACCCAGACCGCCGTGACCTTGTCGCGGTTCTTGGCAGGCGTGAACTTCATCTGCTGTACGACCCTCCCGGCAGCCTCGTCGAGAAGGGGATTATCGGAGGAGGTTTTCACTTCGAAGTTTTCGACGGTCCCGGCCTCGGTCACGTAGAGCCAGAGTTCGACGCGTCCGCCGATCCCCGCGTCCTTCAGCGTGCGCGGGTATTCCCGCTCCAGAATCTGCTGGATTTCCCCGGGATTCGTCATCACGGGAGGGGTATCGTACACGATGAACGACGGCCGGTCCGCCGCACTCCCGGTCTCCGGAGGCGGGGGCAGGGCGTTGTCCGTCGTGAACGACTCGAACGTCGTTTCCGCGATCGTGATGTCCTCGGAGATGTCGACCGAAGCGACCCGCGGCGTGGCCGGACGGGCGATCTGTTCCGGCGGCGGCGGGATCTTCACTTCCGGCGGCAACGCCACCGCTTCGATCTCGTCGGCCACCACGCCGAGGTCCGCCGCCTCGAACGGGCGTACGAGGACGAACAGCCCGAAGTGGAGCGTGACGGCGACGATCAGGCCGATCTGCGTCCAGTTGGTGCTCGCCCGCTTGAACTGATCGTTCGCGGTGAGCCGAATTCCGGTCTCTTCCATCGTTTCCCTCCCGGTCTCCAGAAACCCGTCGTGTTTGCTACGTTTGGCGGACTAGCGCCGAGCCCGCATCGCGCGCTGCTCGAGTCGTGTGGCGAAGGTGACGCGGACCGCGCCGGACGCTTGCAGTTCTTCCGTTATCGTATTGATCTGCTGATAAGGCACCTCGGAGTCCCCCCGAATCGCGACCACGAGTTCACGGTTTTCCGCGTAGATCGGCCGGACGGTTTCCGAGATGTCCTCAAACGGCGTCAGCACGTCGTTGATCCACACCGAACCGTCGCGCTGGATCCACAGATGGAGGATGTTCTGCCGCTTCTCGTCGATCTTCTCGGTGGCTTCGGCGGTCGTCCACTCGATCTGGCGGTTCCGATCCTTCCGGAAGACGGTCGTCACCATGAAGAAGATGAGAAGTAGGAACGCGATGTCGGCCATGGACGACGTGGGGATCGACCCGTCCGACCCGGACTTTTTCTTGAAGCCGCTGTCCCTGATGGCCATCTAGTTCTCCATCTCCTGTAGCGAGATTCGCTCGGCGCCCGCCAGCTTCACTTCGTCGAGCACGTTGACCATGTGTCGGTAGGCCGCGTCGGGGTGGGTCTGGATGGCGGCGATGAGATTCTCGTTGCCGGCCAGTTCGGTGCGCAGGATGTTCGCCACCTGCGTGTGCGCCACGACCTGTTCCTGTTCGCTCTCGCCCCGGCGCACGATGACGCGGCCGTCCGGCTGCACGATGAAGAAGATCAGGTTCCGCCCCGACACATCCTGCTCCTCGGCCTGCTCCGGAAGCACGATCGGCAGTCCCCGTTCCTCGTTGAACACCGTCGTCGTGAGGAAGAAGACGAGGAGGAGGAACGCGATGTCCGCCATCGAAGAGGTCGGGATCTCGTCCGACACCTTCTGCTTGCGCTTCATGATCGCCATCGTGGACTTCCTTCTCCGTTTGGAGGTACGGGGGTGAGCCCCGGGTTCGTCGGCTTGCCCGCTACGCGCTCCGGTCCTCGAGGTCCCAAATGAGCCCGAGCACCTCCTGCGCCCCTTCCTCCATGTCGAGGATGAGACGGTCGATGCGAGTGACGAAGAAATTGTAGCCGATGTTGACGGGGATCGCGATCGAGAGGCCGGTGGCGGTCGTGATGAGCGCCACCTTGATGCCGCCGGCGACGAGTCCCGGCTCCACCTGTCCGGCGATCTCGATGGCCTGGAAGGCGAGAATCATTCCGATCACCGTCCCGAGGAAACCCAGCATGGGGGCGACGTTGGCGATCGTACCCAGGACCGTCAGTCCGCGTTCGAGGAAGTCAAGTTCGATCACGCCGGTCGTCGCGATCGCCTTCTGGATGTCCTTCCCGTCGGAGCGCGCGTCGCTGCCCCGGTCGCGGAGCCGGCGCAGACCGGCGAGGAGGATCGCGGCCACGGGCCCCCGCGTCTCTTCCGCCGTGGTGATCGCTTCACCGAGCCGGCCGCTCACTCCGAGGTCCTCGATCTCGTAGAGCAGCCTCTTCGAGTCGCGGTGGGCGATCGTCAGTGTCCACGCCTTGGCCAGCATAACGCCGATCGCGATCAGCGAGCAGAGGACAAGGGGGTACATCATGAACCCACCATCGGTGAACAGCGTCAGCAGCTCGTACTGATTGCTCATTTCGCCTGCCCGTGAGGGATGTGTCGCCCGATCCTTGGCTTGGTCACAGTCGAAAAGTCTAGGGGACGGACGGAGCCTCGTCAAACCGCTTGCGTCCATCCGGTCGATCCGCCGACTCCGCCTCGAGATCCGTGCCGGGGCGGCTCAGTTCGGCCGCCGGGACGGCGGCGGCCAAGTGGTCCCGGAGCTGCTGCGCCGCCAAGTTCCGCCGCAGGACGCCGCGACGGGCGAGAGAAATCTGGCTCGTCTCCTCGGACACGACCACGACGTAGGCGTCGGTCTCCTCCGAGAGGCCGAGCGTCGCCCGGTGCCGGGTTCCCAGCGTCCTGTCGCTGAGGGGATACTGCGTCAGCGGCAGGTGGACGCCGGCGGCCACGATCTGCCCGTCGCGCACGACGACCGCCCCATCGTGGAGGGGCGACCTGGGCGTGAACAGCGACACGAGCAGGCTGGACGACACGTCCGCCCGCAGGCGCGTCCCCGTCTTCTCGATGTACTCCTCGAGAGAGAGCTCGCGTTCGATCGCGATGATCGCCCCCGTTCGGGTGCGGGACAGCTCGGCCGCCGCCTTCGCGATCTCGTCCGCGACCGCCTCGCTACGCTCCTGTAGCCGCGTCAGCGCGCTCAGTACCCGGCTGCGGCCGATCCGGGCGAGCGCGTTCCGCAGCTCGGGGTGAAAGACGACGATGAGCGCGAAGGCGCCGTAGGTGAAGGCCTGCGAGAGGATCGACCGGATGAGGTCGAGGCTGAGCCATCCCGCCGCCGCGTACACCGCAACGAGGAGGACGAGGCCGAACAGCATCTGGAACGCCCGGGTGCCCGACCAGAGGATGAGCACCCGGTAGATGAGGATCGCGACGACGGTGATTTCGAACACGTCGAGGAGATCGACCTGAAGGAGGCCCAGGTAGTTCCAGAGCGCATCCATCAGTTGCAGTCTCCGGCCGCGCGCGGGCGGACGAACGGACGGGCGTCGCGAACGCCGCCGGCGCGGCCGGCATTGATCGCGCGCTCGACCTCAAGCGCCTGACGCATTTCGCGGACGTCGTGTACCCGGAGCACATCGGCGCCTCGCCGCGCCGCGGCCAGACACGCGGCCACGGAGGCCGTGACGCGCTCGGCCGGCCCCACGCCGAGCAGCGCCCCGAGAAAGGACTTGCGCGACGGCCCGATCCACACGGGCGCCCCGAGCGACGCGATCTCATCGAGCCGGGCCAGCAGTTCGAGATTTCCGTCCACCGACTTGCCGAAGCCAATCCCCGGGTCGACCGCGATCTGTCCCGGCGCGCAGCCCGCGTCAAGCGCCGCCCGCCGCGCTTCGGCGAGAGCGCCGCCGACCTCCGCCGCGATGTCGCCGTAGGTGGTGTCGAGCTGCATGGTTCGGGGTGTGCCGCGCATGTGCATGAGGACGAGCCCGACCCCTGTCCGGGCCGCGAGCCTCGCCAACCCCGGCTCGGCGCGCAGGCCCGTCACGTCGTTGATCGCCGCGGCGCCCGCCTCCACCGCCCGCTCCGCCACCTCGAGCTTGTGCGTATCCACGGAGATGGGGATCGGCAGGTCACGCAGTCCGCGGAGTACGGGTTCGAGCCGGGCCCACTCCTCCCCCTCCGGCACCGGATCGGCGCCGGGGCGGGTGGACTCCGCCCCGATATCGAGGATCGCCGCTCCCTCCTCCGCGATCTGGCGGCCTCGCGCGATCGCCCTCCGAGGCTGCTCGAAGCGGCCCCCATCCGAGAACGAATCGGGTGTGACGTTGAGGATCCCCGCGATCACGGGCGCTTCGAGACGGAGTTCCCGGTCGCCCACCCGCCAGAACCGCGCCGGCCCCAATGCCGAGAGCCCCATCCGCACGCCTGGTGTCAGGCCGGGGCCGGGGCGGGCTCGCCCCCCGCACCCTCCAGCGGACGCTCGCGCTGCGGGGCGGGCTCGATGGGCGCCGGCTGCGGCGCGGGCGGGACGGGTTCCGCAACCAAGGCCGGCAGCTCCCCACCCTCCTCGAGCAGCTTGATGTCTTCCGCATCGAGCGTTTCCCGCTCCAGGAGCGCCTCCGCGATCGATTCGAGCAGCGCCTGATTCGCTTCGAGGACGGCGCGCGTAGCGGCGTACGACTCATCCAGGATGCGCTTGATCTCGCCGTCCACGAGTTCGGCCGTCTTCTCGCTCACCTCGCGGCGCTGGGAGAGGTCGCGGCCCAGAAAGACCTCCTGTTCCCGGTCCCCCACGGACATCGCGCCCACGGCCGGCGACATGCCGAACTGCGTGACCATGCGGCGCGCGAGATCCGTGGCGCGCTCGATGTCGTTGCCCGCGCCGGTCGTGATCTTGCTGTCGCCGAACATCATCTCTTCGGCCACGCGCCCGCCGAAGAGCATCTTGAGCTGACCCTCGAGCCATTCCTTCGTGTAGTTGTGGCGGTCCTCCTCGGGGAGCGACGCCGTGATCCCGAGGGCGCGCCCGCGCGGGACGATCGTCACCTTGTGGAGCGGATCCAGGCCCGGGACGCGGAGGGCAACCACCGCATGCCCCGCCTCGTGGTAGGCCGTGACGCGGCGCTCCTCATCGGAGATGACCATGCTCCGCCGCTCGGTGCCGAGCATGACCTTGTCCTTGGCCCGCTCGAACTCCTCCATGTAGACGCGATCCTTGTCGGCCCGCGCCGCGATGAGCGCCGCCTCGTTCACGACGTTCTCGATGTCCGCGCCCGAGAGCCCGGGGGTTCCCTTCGCCAACACCGCGAGGTCGACATCGTCGGCGAGCGGAATGTCCTGCGTGTGCACTTGAAAGATGCCCTCACGCCCCTTGATATCGGGATTGTCGACCACGATCTGGCGATCGAAGCGGCCCGGGCGCAGAAGCGCGGGATCGAGCACGTCCGGCCGGTTCGTGGCCGCGAGGAGGATCACTCCCTCGTTCGATTCGAACCCGTCCATCTCCACGAGAAGCTGGTTCAGCGTCTGTTCCCGCTCATCGTGCCCGCCCCCGAGACCGGCGCCGCGGTGGCGTCCGACCGCATCGATCTCATCGATGAAGATGATGCAGGGCGCCTGGGCCTTCCCCTGTTCGAAGAGGTCGCGGACGCGGGAGGCGCCCACGCCGACGAACATCTCCACGAAGTCGGAGCCGGACATCGAGAAAAACGGTCGTCCCGCCTCCCCCGCGACGGCTCTCGCGAGGAGCGTCTTGCCGGTCCCCGGCGGCCCGACGAGCAGCGCGCCTTTCGGCAGGCGTCCGCCGAGGCGCGAGAACTTCCGCGGATCCTTGAGGAACTCGATGATCTCCTGCAGCTCGTCCTTCGCCTCATCGCAGCCCGCGACATCGGCGAACGTGATCTTCGGCGTGTCTCCGGTGAGGAGTCTGGCCTTCGACTTCCCGAAACTGAACGCCCGCGATCCTCCGGCCTGCATTTGCCGGATGACGAAGAGCCAGAGCCCGATGATGAAGATCCACGGAAGGATCGAGATGAAGACGTTGAGCCAGTTGCTGCGCGCGGGAAGCGTCTCGATCGCGATGTCGGCCGCGAGGAGTTCGCTCATGAGGGCGTCGCCGATCTCCCGCGTCGGCAGCAGGAGATGGAAGTTCGCGATCTCCGCCTCGTCGACGGTGACCGCGCTCCGGAACCTGCCTTCCACCTCGCCGGTGCCCAGGCGCACCTGGATCGACTCGATGTTCCGCTGTTCGATCTGCTGCCGGAACTCCGTATAGCTCAGCGTCTCCCGGCCTTCCCCGGCACCTCCCATGAACTGGAGGAGCGCGACGGGGATCAGAATCAGCAGGGCCCAGAACGACGCCGTCCTGAGCCACCGATGCATGCGCACCGGGGGATCGCTGCCGTCCGGCCTCTGCGGCTGGTCTTGTCTCATGTTGATCTATTCCGACCTGTTCAAGCTCCGATGATCTCGCCTGCCGCCGTCTCGCGTTCGGCTCGCGCACGGGGACACGCGATAAACGGAAGGTGACGAAAATCCTCCGCGTGATCCAACCCATACCCCACAAGGAACTCATTTGGCGCATCGAAGCCAACCCACCTGGGCTCCCACTCGAGATCCGGCGCGATGCGCTTGTGGAGGAGCGCGCAGATCTCGAGGGAGGCGGGACGTCGCTCGGCGAGCGCGCCACACAACTGATTCAGCGTCGTGCCGCTGTCGACGATGTCTTCGACGACGATGATGTGCCGACCAGCCATCGGGGCCCGCGGGTCGTAGAGCAGTTCCACGCGGCCCGAACTCCTCGTGCCCCCGCCATAGCTCGACGCGACGAGGAAATCGACCTGGAGCGGACGCCGGATCTGACGGACCAGATCGCCGAGGAACACGAACGACCCCTTGAGCAGTCCCAGCAGCAGGACATCGGCGTCGGTCGGGTATGCGGCGGTGATCTCCCTTCCCATGCGGGCAACGCGGGCTGCGATCTCCGACGCGGAATAGACGATGCGTTCGAGGGGCTCGCCCCCGGTGAACTCCGTGAACTCACGTTCCGCAGCGTTCATCGTGCCGGTCTCGGCGCTCTGTGAACCCAATAGCGAACCACGCTCCTCCGGGGTCGGCCGGTTCCACCGCCGCCTTGGAGTGCCCGGCCACCCACAGCACTCTCCGGTCGGCGTCCACCACGACCGGCACGGCTGAACGGTCCGAACTCGGCACGCGGCGCTCCATCAGAAGCTTCGCGACCTTTCGCGATCCGGCCGGCGTGCGGATCCGGTCTCCGGGTTGCGGACCCCGAACCCGAATCGGGAAGCGGACTCCATCTAATTCGAGCGCGGTCGCGCAGCGTTCCGTGCCCTCGAGGGCGCCCCAGCGCACCTCGTAGTAGCTCCCGCCGAGGCGGACCCGCTCCCGCCCCGGCTGCCGCGCCCGCGTCCGGTCGAGTTCGAAGTGGCGATCCGGCGGCACCTCGCGCGCGCGCCGTACGTGAATCCGGTCGAACTCCCGCTCGACCCGCAGACCCGCCGCGATGTCCACTCCGCGCCCGCTCTTCCCCGTGTCGATGAACGATGCGCCCACCCGGGTTCCGCGTCGCGACACGAGGAAGCCCATGTTCCGGGCGACGTGCCGCAACACGCGCCCGCGAGCCGCCCGATCATACCCCAGCAATACGGGCCGGGCAATTTGCGCTTCGCCGGCGCCATCCCGGTATCCCGCAGTGGCGAGGATCCGCCGGGCGCCCGCTTCCAGCCCGCCCTCGGCCACGAGGGCATTCCGTCCGAGTTCCGCCAATTGTCGGCGCAGGGAGGGCTCCCGGCCGGCCAGCGCGGGTAGCAGGGAGTAGCGCACCCGCGCGCGCCGGTAACGGGGATTCCGGTTCGCGGGGTCGTTCACCCACTCCCTCCCCGTGGCCCGCAGATAGCCCCTCAGTTCCTCTCGCGCGAAGCCGAGCAGCGGACGCACGAAGGCGCCGCGGCGGGCGGGGATGCCGGCCAGTCCGCGAAAGCCGGGGCCGCGCAGGAGGTTCAGCAGCACGGTCTCCGCGTGGTCATCGCGCTGGTGGGCGAGGGCCACGCGATCCGCCCCGGCGCGACGCCGCGCCTCGGCGAGGAACGCGTATCGCGCAGCCCGCCACTCCGCCGGGCCGCCCGCGAGTCCGGCCGCCCGGCCCACGTCGCACGGCACGTCGGCCCGGCGGCAGAGTTCCGCGGCTCTCGCGGCCCATGCGGCGCTGTCCGGCTGAAGTCCGTGGTCGAAGTGGGCCGCGCTCAGCTTCAGCGGCCAAGACTCGCCCAGCGCCCGGAGGAGATGGAGGAGCGCGAGCGAGTCCGATCCGCCGGAGAAGGCCACAAGCACGCGCGAACCTCGCGGCAAGAGTCCGGGAGCCGCCTGGAGCGCACCCCGCAGGCGCGCCTCCACGCCGGCTCCCGCCGCGGGCGGGGCGACGGCGCCGCTCGTCAGGACTCTCCTTGCGGGGGGCGGTCGCGCCACGCCGCCGGGCCGCGGCGGAAGTCCAGCTCCTCGGCCACGGCGACGCCGAACTTCGGCCGCGCCGGCAGCTCTCCGAACGGCATCTCCCGCGGGGCGTCGGGAGTGGAGTGCGCGGCGGCGGTCTCGGACCGGCCGAGCTTGCGCCCGTGCTCCCAGACGCGATCCCGCCCCGCGATGTACGCCCGCAGGGCCCCGGCGACGTCTCTCAGTCCGCTCAAACCTCCATCACCTCCGCCTCTCTGCGCGCCAGCATCGCATCGATCTTCTGCACGTATTCGTCCGTATGCGTCTGCACCTCGGCCACCGTGCGGCGGCAGATGTCTTCACCGACCTCCCCGTCGCGCTGCATCTTCAGGAGCCGGTCGCGCGCCTCGTGTCTCGCGTGCCGGATCGACACCCGCCCCTCCTCCGCCATCCGGTGGAGGATCCGCACGAGTTCGCGTCGACGCTCCTCGGTCAGCGGCGGGATGGGTACCCGGAGGACCGCGCCGTCCACCGAGGGGTTGAGCCCCAAGTCGCCGCTCTGGATCGCGCGCGCCACATCGCGTGCGATGTTCGGATCGTACGGTTGCACGAGAAGCATCGTCGGCTCGGGGGCGCTGACGTTCGCCACCTGCCGCAACTGGACGAGCGAGCCGTACGCCTCGACCCTCACGCCGTCGAGAATCGCCGTCGTCGCCTTGCCCGTACGGACGGTGGCGAACTCCCGCGCGATCGCGTCGATCGCACTCTCCATCGCCAGAACCGCGTTCTCCAGCGTCTCCTCCGGCACCGGCCCCTCCGATGTTCGCGAACCCGCCGGGACTCCCGTGCGCCCGCCCAAGCAGTCCGTGGCGGGAACCCTGCCGCGTTCGAGCGGCACGAGCGGCTTGCCGCGGGCCGCTCTAGGCGACGAGGGTCCCGATCCTCTCGCCCCGCAGCGCTGCCAGGATTGCACCCGGCCGCTTGATGTTCAAGACGACGATGGGCAGCGAGTTGTCCTTGCACAGCGAGATCGCCGCCGCGTCCATGACGCCGAGTTCGCGGGTCATCACCTCGAGATAGCCGATCTCGTCGATGAGCGAGGCCTCCGGGTCGGTCTCCGGATCCGCGGTGTACACGCCGTCGACGCGCGTCGCCTTCATGATCACGTCGGCTTCCATCTCGATCGCCCGCAGCACGGCCGCCGTATCGGTGGAAAAATACGGGTTCCCCGTACCTCCCGCGAAGATCACGACCCTTCGCTTCTCGAGATGGCGCAGCGCGCGACGCCGGATGTAGGGCTCCGCGAGTTCCTCCATCCGAATGGCGGACATGACCCGCGTCTCCACGCCGGACTGTTCGAGCATGTCCTGAAGCGCCATCGCGTTGATCACGGTCGCGAGCATGCCCATGTAATCCGCGCTCACCCGATCCATGCCGCGCGCGCTCGCCACCGTGCCGCGCATGATGTTTCCGCCGCCCACGACGAGCCCGAGGCTCACGCCGCTCCCGTGGACGCGGCGGATTTCGTGCGTGAGTTCCTCGATGACCGGCGGATCGATGCCGAACCCGCGATTCCCGGCGAGCGACTCGCCGGAGAGCTTCACGAGGGCGCGGCGATACTTCAAGTCGTCCACGCGCCCTTCAGGCTGGTCCGCGGCACTCAGCCGCCCACCTCGAAGCGGACGAACCGCCGCACCGCCACATCCGCTCCCGCCTTGCTCAGAACGTCCTTCACCTTCAGGTCCGGATCGCGCACGTAGGCCTGCCACAGGAGCGCGTTCTCCTCATAGAACTTTCGCATGCGGCCCTCCACGATCTTCTCGGTGATCGAGGCGGGCTTGCCCTGCTCCAGCGCCTGCTCGGTCAGCAGCTTGCGCTCGCGTTCGACCTCCGCCTCCGGAATGTCGTCCGGCGACACCCCCCGGGGATTCGTGGCCGCGGCATGCATCGCGATCCCGCGGGCCGCCTCCAGCGCCGCGCCGCCCGAGTCCGAAACCTCCAACAGCACGCCGATGCGACTGCCGAAGTGGACGTAGGACGCGAAGGCTCCGTGCGCGCCGAGGTCGTAGCGCACGGCGCGTCCCACCTGGACGTTCTCTCCGACCTGAACCCGCAGCTCGTTGAGGCGGCTCTCGATCGCGCCTCCCCCCTCGAGCCGAAGCAGCGCATCGCCCCGCACCGTCTCCCCGTCCCGCACGGGGAGGTCGAACAGCCGCTCCGCCAAGTGCCGCGAAAAATCCTCGAACGCGTCGCTGCGCGCGACGAAGTCCGTTTCGCTCAGCACCTCGACCATCGAGGCCGACCCGTCACGCATCGCGATGCGGACCGTACCCTCCGACACCGTGCGCGCCACGCGCTTCGCCGCCTTCGCCGCGCCCGCCTTCCGGAGCAGGTCGATGGCCCGCTCCGCGTCTCCCTCCGATTCGATGAGCGCGCGCTTGCAGTCCATCATCCCGGCGCCCGTCCGGTCGCGGAGAGCCTTCACCGCCCCGGCCGTGATCTGCGTCATGGTCTCCATGTCTCCTTCCCAAAAAAAAGGGCCACCGAAGTGGCCCCTTGTGGTCACTTCTCCTTCGACGCCGTTCCGACAACCGCCGCTTCGGCATCCTCCGATCCGGCGTCCGCCGCGGGCTCCGGGTTGTCGGCCGCTTCGGCCTTCGCACCGCTCTCGGCCGACTCGGCACCACCGTCGGCGCTCTCTATCACGGCCGGATGGTGCAGTCGCTGCGCGATGACCTCGGGACGCGGCTTGCGCCTCGGCTTCCGGCGGCGCGAACTGCCCGCGGCATCGGCAACCCCGCCGGCGTCGCTCGAATACGTGTACGCCTGCGACTCGGCCTCTTCCCGTCCCGTCTCCGGAATCTCGCGCCGCGACGCCTCCACGACGTCCGCGATCGAGCGCGTGATCAGGGAAACGGAGCGAATCGCGTCATCGTTGCCCGCGATGGCGATGGTGAGCAGATCGGGATCCGCATTCGTGTCCGCGATCGCGACGACCGGGATGCCGAGGCGGTTCGCCTCGCGCACCGCGATATCCTCGCGGGTGGAATCCACCACGAACACGAGCCCCGGCAGCCGCGTCATCTCCTTGATGCCGGACAGATAGCGGTCGAGCTTCTCGCGCTCCCGCTCGAGGAGGAGCCGCTCCTTCTTCGTGTAGAACTCGAACGCCCCTTCCTCGACGCCTCGCTCGAGTTCCTTCAGGCGGGCGATGTTCTTCTTGATCGTCTGGAAGTTGGTGAGCATCCCGCCGAGCCAGCGTTCCGTGACGTAGAAGGAGCCGCACCTCTCGGCTTCCCCCCGCACCACGCGGGCGAGCTGGGACTTGGTGCAGACGAAGAGCACGGACTTGCCCTCGATGATCGTCCGGCGCACGAGTTCGTGTGCCCGTTCGAGTTCCCGCTGCGTCTTCTTGAGATCGATGAGGTAGATCCCGCCGCACTCGGCGAAGATGTATTTCCGCATCTTCGGGTTCCAGCGATGTGTCTGGTGCCCGAAATGTACGCCCGCCTTCAGGAGGTCCTGCAGCTCGACGCCCATGCGTTCGGCTTTCCGCCTTCCCGCTATCGTTTGGAGAACTGGAAGCGCTTGCGCGCCTTGGGACGACCCGGCTTCTTCCGCTCGACGATGCGGGGATCGCGGGTCAGCATACCGCAAGACCGCAGAGTCCGGCGGCGCTCTTCATCCATCGCGAGGAGGGCGCGCGCGATGCCCAGACGCGTGGCCTCCGCCTGGCCGGTGATCCCTCCGCCGCGAACCCGGACGGCGATGTCGTACGACGCTCGCGTCCCGGTCACGTCGAGAGGCGCCGCGACGAGCGAGCGGTGCCGCGGGATCGTGAAGTACTCTTCGAACGCGCGACCGTTCACCAGCACGGTGCCCACACCACGTCTCATCGTGATGCGGGACACCGACTTCTTCCGGCGTCCGACCGATTGGACCTGTTCCGTTTCCACCATCGTCTCCCTGGCAGTCCCTGTGCGCGCCGCCGTTATCCCGCGATCGTGTCGAGGGGGCGGGGGCGCTGGGGCGCGTGCGGATGCTCCGGCCCCGCGTAGACTCTCAGCTTTCCGAGCATCTGCCGGCCGAGCGTGTTCTTCGGCAGCATCCCCTTCACCGCGAGCTTGATCACCCGGTCGGGGTGTCGGTCGAGCATGCGCCGGAAGGGGATGAAACGCTCTCCGCCCATGTAGCCGGAATGTCGGAAGTATTCCTTCTGGTCCGCCTTGTTCCCGGTCAGCCGCACGCGCTCCGCGTTCACCACGACGACGTAGTCGCCGGTGTCCAGGTGCGTGCTGTAGATTGGCTTGTGCTTCCCGCGCAGGACGGTCGCGACCCTCGTCGCGAGACGGCCGAGAACCTGATCCGCCGCGTCGACCACGTACCAGTCGCGTTCGATCTCCCCGGCCTTCACCGAGTACGTCTTCATTCGTTCTGCCCACCTCAAAAAAACCGCCCGGCGGGACGGATGCCGAGCGCGTGAAAATGATAGCCCGTCAAGCTATTCGCGGCCGCGCATGAAGTCAATCTCCAGCGAAGGCCCACGCTGGCGAGCGGGGCGGGAGGGCGACGCGTCCCCGCGAGAGGCGCTTCCGGCCCCGGGCGCGCCGTCGTTGACGAAGCGAACGAGCCCGGACCGTTCGGCGCCCGCGCGCAGCCGCGAAAGGCCGCGCTCCTTGAGTTGGCGCGTCCGTTCGCAGGACACGTCGAGGGCCGCCGCGATCTCCGCCGGCGTCTGCGGTCTCTTGTAACCCAGACCGAAGTAGCGGCGCACGACCTCCGATTCGAGCGGCGGGAGGTCGGCCAGACTCGCCTCGATGGCCGCCCGCAGCCGCTCCCGAATCAGCCCGGCTCCGGGCTCGGGCACCCGTTCGTCGGGCAGGAGTTCCTCGAAGGTGCAGGCGGTCCCCGGGGCCATCTCGTCGAGCGAAAAGCGGTGTGGGGCGGGGTCGCCGGGGAGCCGCGGATCGCCGTGGTCGGCGATGGCCTGCGCCATGGCCCGCCGAACCCAGTAGTGTGCGTAGCTGACGAAACGGACGCCGCGCTCCGGATCGAAGCGGTCCGCGGCGCGCACGAGCCCCAGATTCCCCTCGTTCACGAGGTCGGCCAGCGGGACGCCGCATCCCCGGTAGCCGCGCGCGACGGACACGACGAAGCGAAGATTCGCGTTGACGAGCCGTACCCGCGCAGCTTGGTCGCCGGCCCGGCTCCGCCGCGCCAGCTCCACTTCGGCTTCCGCATCGAGCACGCCCTCGCGACTGATGTCCGCCAGATAGCGTTCGAAAACGCGGACCATTCCGGGTCGGCCTCAGTCGACGCCGCGCAGAATCCTGCCCCAGCGGATCTCGGTGAGCCAGGACCAGGGTCCCCTCGGCTCGCGAGCGTACGAATAGTACACCAGAAACGGTGTTCCCCGGATCGCATCCCTGGGCACGAAGCCCCAGTAGCGGGAATCCTCGGAGTTCGACCGGTTGTCGCCCATGACGAAGTAGCTCTCCTCCGGCACGACGAGCGGCCCCCAGTTGTTTCGCGTCGTCACGGTGCCGGAGCGGCGCGCGCCATCGGTCAGGAACCGGCGCTGCCATGCGAACTTCGGGCTCGGGGCGTCGGGGAAGCTCGACGCGGCCTTCACATAGGGTTCCTCGAACGGCACACCGTTCAGGAAGAGCCTCGCCCGCCGCATGCGCAGCGTATCTCCCGGCATCCCCACGATGCGCTTCACGTAGTTCGTGCGCGGGGGCTGTTCGGCGGACGGCGGCGGCTCGAACACGATGACGTCGCCGCGCGAAGGCTCGCCGAAGGCGGGAAACTCCAGATCGGTACCGGGGATTTCGGCTCCGTACACCATCTTGTTGACGAGGAGGAAATCGCCGATGAGGAGAGTGTTTTCCATCGAGGCGGTCGGGATCTGGAAGGCCTCCACGATGAAGGTCCGGATGAAGAGAAACAGGATGAGGGCGACGAAGATGGACTTCGTCCACTCCCACATCCATCGGCCGACGGACGCGTCGCGGCCCCGGCGCGCCCGGATCGTGGGAGCCCGCAGCCCGCGGGCTCGCCGCCGCGCCGCCGCGCCCTCCCCCACCCCTTCCTCCCGCGTTCCGGGAGCCGTTTCGGGAGCGGTTCCCTCAGTCGGTCGTTCCTCCATTCGACCCTTCCCTCCTCCACAAGCCGGTGATGTTCGGCCCCGCGTGCGATCCGGTTTCGCGTCCCGCGTTCGGGCGGGCCTCACCCTCTGATGTACGGGGGAACCTCAACGCGGTCTCACCGTCCCTCCTCACCGTCCGGCCTCACCAGTCGACGTCGATCTGGGCGCGCTGCAGCGTGCCGCTGTAGTCGACGTACGCCACCTTCGTTTCCGTGTAGAACTCGTACACTTCCCACCCCCCCTCGCGGTGCCCGTTGCCCGTGTTCTTCACGCCGCCGAAGGGGAGGTGCGCCTCCGCACCGATGGTGGGCGCGTTCACGTAGGTGATGCCGTTGTCGAGTTCCTCCACGGCGCGGAAGGACGCGGTCACATCCCGCGTGTAGATCGACGACGACAGCCCGTATGGAACTTCGTTGTTGATATCGAAGGCTTCCTCGATCGTGTCGAAGCGGATTACCGAGAGCACCGGCCCGAAAATCTCCTCTCGCGCGGCCCGGTGTTCCCGGTCGACGCCCGCGAGGACCGTCGGCTCGAAGAACCAGCCGCCGCCGAGGCCGCTCTCCGCCGGCCGCCCGCCCCCCGTCGCGATTGTCGCCCCCTCGTCGCGGGCGATCGCGATGTAGCGTTCGCACTTCTCGCGAGCCGCCTCGTGGATGAGCGGACCCACATCGACGCCGGCCTCCAGTCCATCGCCGAGGCGGAGGGAGCGCGCTTCGTAGCACAGCCTCTCCACGAACTCGTCGTGGACCCCGCTCTGCAGGAGGAGGCGGCTCGTCGCGGTGCAACGCTGGCCCGTCGTGCCGAAGGCGCCCCACAGGACGCCCTCGAGGGCGAGATCGAGGTCCGCGTCCGACATGACGATCTGCGCGTTCTTGCCGCCCATCTCGAGGGAGAGACGCTTGTGCATGCGCCCCGCGACCTCGCCGATGCGGCTGCCCGTCTCGGTGGATCCGGTGAAGGAGAGACCGGGGACGCCGGGGTGTTCGACGATGGCGCGCCCGATCGTCTCGCCCCGGCCGTGCAGCAGCTGCACGCACTCCGGCGGCAGGCCGGCCTCGAGCAGGATTTCCACGAACCGATGCGCGCTGTGGGGCACATCCTCCGAGGGCTTGTAGATGATGCTGTTCCCGCAGAGCAGCGCGGGGAAGATCTTCCAGCTCGGGACCGCCACCGGGAAGTTGAAGGGGGTGATGATCCCGAACACGCCGATGGGACGCCGGAACGACATCGCCCACTTGCTCCGCAGCTCGGAGGGCGCCGTGCGTCCGAACAGGCGCCGGCCCTCGACCGCCGCGTAGTAGGCCGTGTCGATGGCCTCTTGGACATCGCCGCGCGTTTCGTCGAGCACCTTGCCCATCTCGCGCGTCGCCGTGCGCGCGAGATCCTCCTTGTGCCGCGTGAGCAGGTCCCCCGCCCTCTTCAGCACCAGGCCCCGTTCGGGGGCCGGCGTCCTGGACCAGCGTTCGAAGCCGCGCTGCGCGGAGGCCGCGGCGGCGTCCAGCTCCGGCGCGGCGGTGTCGGGGAAGAGACCGATGAGGTCGGAGGTGCGGGCCGGGTTTCGGTTCTCGATGTATCGGCCGGTGGCGGGCTCGGTCCACTGGCCCGCAATGTAGTTGAGGAACTTCTCAGCCATTGCCGGAGAAACTCCGCTCTTGGGGTTCCGTTGGGGCCACGCGCCGGGTCGCGGACAACCCGCGGCAGCCGGGGGCTCCTAGCCCGTCATGTCAGCCCGTCCATCTCAGCGGGCCGTGGCGAGAGCCCTGCTGCGTTCGAGCGGCGCTGACGCCGGGTACGTCCTGCCGGTGCATCATTCGCGGTTCACGAGAAGAACGATCTCCTCGTTTTCCACCCGAACGTCGACGACGGTCTCGGGGATGTCGAAGAGCACGGTTCGTCCGTCCGCACGCAACCCCAGCTGCTGGGCGGCCATGCCGAGCATCATCGGGGGCACCGGGATGACGCCCGCCTGGAAGCTCATCAGGTGGAGGCGCCCCTCGCCGCCCTCCCCCACCCGTGGGAGCACCTCGCCGGCGACTTGGGCGGAGTCCCCGAGCAGCCTCGCCAAGCTCGCCGCCATGTCCGCGTCGATCGGGAGCTGCGTGAAGTCGAGCACGACGGAGAAGGCGACGGTCGAGTCGCGCAGTTCGATGGCGGGCTCACCGACGCCGGACGGCAGTCGGGAGGTCAACCGGTGGCGAACGTAGCTCTGGAGTTCCGTCTCGGTGAACCGCGTCTCGGCCGCCCCGCCACCGGCCGTCGCGACGTCGGCCGTTCCGCCGCCGGCCGTTCCGCCGTCGGCCACCCCGTCGCCGGCCGCCAACTCCCGCAGAGCCGTTTCCACCCGTGCCGCCGCCGCGGGCCCGAATTCGGGCGTGGAATCCTCGACGACGATCTCATCCGCGCCCGCGTTCCCGAGCCACGCCTCGATCTCTCCCCGGAAGATCCAGCCGACGGCCACCAGAATCAGAACAAAGATGAGAAAGCTCACGCCTGTGAAGAGCTTCCGGAAAATACCCATGTCGACCGCCTCCGACCGGAATCGGGAAAGAGGAAAAGCTAGCGTCGTGTGCGGCGGGCGTCATCGGCGGCGCCCGCCAGCGGGCAGGCGGCGATTTCGGTGTGCCGCGCGCCGCGGGGAAGAAGTTCGCTCCGCATCAGTGACACGCGCCGAACCTCCACCGTGGCCTCGAAGCGGACGCGCGCGACGGCGCCCGCCAAACCTACGGGTGGCCGGGGAGCACGGATTCGTCCCACCGTGACGTGCGGGCGGAAGGGACGCGGGTCGGGGGCCACGCCGGCGCGGACCAAGGCCTCTTCCACCGATCGTTGCAGCACGGCGAGGGCGGGAGTCTCCTCAACGCCGACCCACAGGACGCGCGCCCGCCGGTGGGAGGGGAAGACGCCGGCGGCGCGCAGCCGGATCGAGAATCCGGGCAGCTCCGCCACCGCGGCGGCGATCTCCCGTGCGAGCGGCGTCTCGAGGCCGCGGTCGACCTCCCCGATGAAGCGCAGCGTGAGGTGCAGCTGCTCCGCGCGCACCGGCCGCACGCCCTCCAGCGCCCGCAGGTCCCCGGTCGCGCGCGCAACGTCCGCGCGGATCGCGGCCGGGAGGAGGACGGCCGCGAAGAGTCTCGACCGGACGTCGGGGGCGACATATCCTGCGCCTGCCATGATCCTCCTCATCGACAACTACGATTCGTTCGCCTTCAACCTCGCGCGGTATGTGGAGGAACTTGGGGAGACCGTGCGGGTGCGGCGCAACGATAAGGTCGATCCGGGGGCGCTGAGGGACGAGGGCTACTCTCACATCGTCATCTCGCCCGGTCCGTGCACCCCCGCCGAAGCCGGGGCTTCCGTCGAAGCGATCCGCACGGTGGGCGCGGAGATCCCGATGCTGGGCGTGTGCCTCGGACACCAGTGTATCGCCGCGGCGGCCGGGGGACGCGTCGTCCGGGCCGCGCGCCCGATGCACGGCCGCCTGTCGGCGATCCGCCACGAGGGGCGCGGGCTCTTCGCGGGCCTCCCCTCTCCGCTCGAGGTCACCCGCTACCATTCGCTCGTCGTGGATCCCGGCGAACCGGGGGACGGGCTTCGGGTCACGGCCCGAACGGAGGAGGGCGAAGTCATGGCTCTCGAACACGTGTCGCGGCCCCTGTGGGGGGTGCAGTTCCATCCGGAAGCCGTGCTCACGGCCGGGGGACGCCGCCTGCTCGGCAACTTCCTCGCGCTCGGAAGGGGGGACGCTCCCGTCTCCGAGCCCGTGGAAGCCGCCCGCTGCCCCGAACTCCCCGTCGCCGCGCGGCTTCCGGAGGGATGGAGCGCGCCGGCAGGCCGTGGGGAACCCCGCGTCAGCGCCAAGAGCGGTGAAGCGCTCGGCGGGATCCCTCCGGGGAGAGGGCGACGCCGCTAACCGGGTCCGCGGAAACGGATCGCCTCGGCGACGTGGTCGTCGGATACGCGGTCCCGCCCCTCCAAGTCCGCGATGGTGCGGGCGACGCGAAGCGCGCGGTGGTAGCCGCGGGCCGTCAGCCCGAGGTGCGTCACGGCCTTCTTCAGGAGCGAGCGTCCGCCGCGCTCGACCCGGCACGCCTCCTCGAGACGGACGGGCGGGATCCGCGCGTTGGTCGTCCCGTGGCGGCGGGCGGCGCGGGCGCGGGCCCTCGACACCCGGGCCCGCACGACCGCGCTCGTCTCGCCGGACGCCGTGTCGGCGAGTTGCTCCCAGCGTACGGCCGGAACGTCGACCAGCATGTCGATGCGGTCGAGGAGCGGTCCGCTGACCCGGCGTCGGTAGCGCCGCACGGTCTCCTCGAGACAGCGGCAGCGGCCCGGTTCGCCCAGGAAGCCGCACGGGCAGGGGTTCATTGCGGCCACGAGCGTGAACTCGGCGGGAAAGCAGGCCGACCCGGCGGCGCGGACGATCCGCACCTGCCCCTCCTCGATTGGCTGGCGCAGCGCCTCCAGCGTGCGGCGGCCGAACTCGGGGAGTTCGTCGAGGAAGAGCACGCCGTGGTGCGCGAGCGAAGCCTCGCCCGGCCGCGGACGGCTCCCGCCGCCGATGAGCCCGGCCTCGCTGATGGAATGGTGCGGCGCCCGGAAGGGTCGGACGCGCTTGAGCCCCGAACCATCGGCCAGGAGGCCGGCGACGCTGTGAATCGCCGTCACGTCCACCGCCTCCCCGACGTCGAGGACGGGAAGGAGACCGGGGAGGCAGCGCGCGAGACTCGTCTTTCCGGAGCCCGGACAACCTGAGAGGAGGAGGTTGTGCCCCCCGGCGGCCGCGATCTCCAGCGCCCGCTTGGCGGCCGGCTGCCCCTTTACGGCCGACAGGTCGAACCCGCCGTCGTCCGCCCCGCGAGCACCGGTCGTCCGGCCGGCGGGAGATGGCGGCGCCGCGGGTCCGCGCAGCGGGACCTCGCCATTCAGGGCGGCGAGGATCTGCGTCAGCGATTCCGAGCCGCCCACGGCGATCCCTTCCGCCGCCGACGCCTCCCGCAGGTTCGCCGCCGGCAGCAGGAGGCGCGCGACACGCGGATTCGAGGCCGCGAAGAGGGCGATCGGAAGGGCGCCCCGGATGGAGCGCAGGGAACCGTCGAGCCCGAGTTCGCCCACCGACAGGGTTCCTTGGAGAGCCTCCTGCGGGAGGTCCCCCTTCGCGCACAGGATTCCGAGCATGATCGGCAGGTCCAACGCGGCCCCGGTCTTGGGAAGAT
This sequence comes from Candidatus Palauibacter poriticola, assembly GCA_012270965.1. Lineage (GTDB taxonomy): Bacteria > Gemmatimonadota > Gemmatimonadetes > Palauibacterales > Palauibacteraceae > Palauibacter > Palauibacter poriticola. The sequence goes on along the minus strand of JAAXHJ010000023.1, from coordinate 176,572 downwards.
CCGCCGGCGCCAGATTCACGGTGATGCGCAGCCCGGGAACGTGAAGGCCGAGTTGCGCCGCGGCGGCCCGGATGCGCTCGCGGCCCTCGCGTACCGCGCTCTGCGCGAGACCGACGATCTGTATGATCGGCGTCCCCTTGATCAGCGACACCTCGACGCTCACCGGCCGCACGTCGAGCCCCATCACCGCCGCAGACATTACCGAGGCCGACCCCACCCACTCCGGCATTCTCCTTCGCTCCCCTCCGCACAGCGTTGTAACTTCACCGTGAGGGAATGATCGGTGCCGGTCTCAACCGGCTCTCAAACAGGCCGGGAACGAGGGAGGGGATGAGGGAAGCGTGGCGAAGAGGGTGAGATCGTCGTGCAGGACGCGGGGCACCTGCAGCCCGTGGCAAGATCTCGCGTCAGCGCCGGGAGTAGTGAAGCTGCTGGGAGCGCTCCTGCTGAGTCCGCTCCTCGCAGCCCTGTCGGCCCCCCTCCCGCTGAGCGCGCAGGAACTCGACTCCGGTCACCTGTATCTTCGCGAAGAGGGGCGCCGGGTGGGGACGGAGCGCTTCCGGGTCTGGCGGACCGGATCCACGGTGAATGCCGTCGCCAGCGTCGAGAGGGTGCAGCGGGCCGCCTGGCAGGTGCGGCTCCAGATGGATCCGCGCCTGCTTCCGGTGAAATACGAGATTCGCGAAGGGGTATCGGCTCTCGTGAGCGGGGAGCGCTTCCCCGACCGGATCCGCTTCCACTTCGCGACCCCGGAGGGCGAGCGCTGGAAGGACTACCCGGTTCAGGACGCGGCCGCGATCCTCGAGCCGGGCGTCGCACATCACTATCTCGTTCTCGTGCAAGCGCTCAGACAGGCACCGGACGGTCGCATGAAGGCGATCCTTCCCCTCGAGGGCCGGTCCGTGACGGTGCGCCTCGCCGACCGGACGGGGCAGCGCGTTTCGCTCGGGGAGGAGCCGGTGGATGCGACCCGTTACGACATGGACATCGAAGGTGCCCGGCACCGGGTATGGCTCGACGCGGACGACCGGCTGCTCCGCGTCTTGGACGCCGGGGGACGCGAGGCCCTGCGGGCCCCGGCCGGGGGCTGAGACAGACTGGAGGAGAAGATGGAACACCATCCGGAATCGTCCGAGGCATCGGTGGAGGAGCACTCGATCCCCTCCCTGCCCGTGCGCATCGTGCAGGTCTTCGTCTCGCCGGCGACACTGTTCGACGCTCTCCGCCACCGGCCCGCCTGGCTGGGTGCCGCCCTGGGGCTGGTCGGCCTCGGGATCTCGCTTCAGTTCCTTACGCCGGTCATCGTCCCCGACGAGATATTGCGGAGGACGGCGGAGGACCGGATCGAGGCCTTCATGCCGGCGGGAACCGACCCCGCGGTTCTGGAAGAGCAGGTCGACGCAGCCGTCTCGCCGGGAATCGGCATCATCGCGGGTACGATCATCGCGACGCCCATCTTTCTCTCGCTCATCGCGGGACTCCTCCTGATCGCGTTCAACGTCATCATGGGGGGCGAGGCCAGCTTCAAGCAGCTGTTCAGCGCCGCCGCGCACGCCATGTATATCGGCACTGCGGGAGGGATCGTCTCCATCGGCCTGATGGCCATCGGCGCCGAGATCACGACCCTCACTCCCGGACTCCTCCTGCCCGAGATGGAGGGGTTCATCGGCAGCTTCCTAAACGGAATCAACATCTTCTCTGTTTGGACGTGCGGGGTGCTCGGGGTGGCGGTGAGCCGCTTTTATCCTGGCCGGTCCGTGGCGGCGGGCACGACGTATCTGCTCGTGCTCTACCTGATCTTCGTGGCGGTGATCGCGGCGCTCTCCGGTCTCTTCGCGGGTTTGGGCTAGCAGGTCCGTGGCGAAACCCCGCGTCGGCGACCGTGTACGTGAAACCGCACGGGTCGCGCCGACGTACCCGTGACGTACCGATGACGTACCCCCGGGCGCGGGCCATGCGGTGGCCCGAACCGCCCCTCGAGTCTCGAAATAAAGGCCTTTGTGAAGGATGAAGAAAGCGATCATCGCGGTCGTCGTCGTCGGACTTCTCGCGATCATGGGGTTTCTCGCCACGCAGCGGGAGGGAAGTGGCGTCGAAGTCCGCGTGGAGGCCGTCGGGCTGCGGGATCTCGTGGACGACGTCTCCGCGACGGGCCACATAGAGCCCAAGACGCACGTGGACATCACGACCGATGTGGCCGGCCGGATCATCGAACTCCCGGTCGAGGAGGGGCAGGACGTGGAGGAGGGAGACCTCCTGCTGCAGATCGACCCGGCCCTCTTCCGGGCGGCGGTCAACCGGGCGGAGGCCGGGGTCGCGCAGGCGCGGGCAAGCCTCGCCCAGCAGGAGGCGGCGTACCGGCAGGCGCAGCGGGATGCGGACCGTTTCACGGCGTTGCAGGCGCGGGGGACCGACTTCGTGACCGAGGCGGAGGTGGAGCAGGCCGTGTCGAACGCGGAGATCCAGCAGCGGCTCTTCGAGGCGACGGAGCACCAGGTCGAACAGGCCGAGGCGAACCTCGACCAAGAACGGGACCGGCTGGGGAAGACCACCATCCGGGCGCCCATGTCCGGCCGGATCACGCGGCTCAACGTCGAGCGCGGCGAGACCGCGATCGTCGGCACGATGAACAACCCGGGGACCGTGCTGCTTACGGTCGCCGACCTCTCCGTCATGGAGGCGGTGATCGAGGTGGACGAGACGGACGTGCCCGATATCTCCATCGGCGACTCCGCCTACGTCGAGATCGACGCCTTCCCGAACCGGCGTTTCGTGGGGACCGTCACCGAGATCGGCAACAGCTCGATCATCCCGCTGAATCCCGCTTCCGGCGGTTCGGCCCAAGCGATCGACTTCGAGGTGAAGATTGAGCTCCGCCAGCCGCCCGAGGGCATTCGGCCCGACCTGTCGGCCACGGCCGACGTGATCACGGCCACCCGCGATCAGGTACCCAGCATCCCCATCACGGCGCTCACGTTGATGGATGCGGATGAGTACGAGGAGATCCCGAACGAGAATCTGCCGAGCGCTCCGGGCTCCGATGCGGTGCGGGAAATCGAGGGCGTCTTCGTCGTGGAAGGGGATATCGTCCGCTTCCGGCCCGTGGAGATCGGTATCGCCGGAGAGAACTACTTCGAGGTCGTGTCCGGGATCGAACTCGGGACGACCGTCGTCTCGGGCTCGTTCCAAGCGATCCGCGAACTGCGCGACGGAAGCCGGATCCGGATCGACGGGCCGGCCCCCGGGGCCGCGGCCAACGGCGATGCCGGTAGCGGGGGGAGCGACGCGGCGGTCAACGGAGAGAACGGAGGATGAGCGGGAATGGACGGATGAAGTCGATCATCGTCACGCGCGATCTGAGGAAGGACTACGTGATGGGCACGGAGACGGTGCACGCGCTGGCGGGCGTGGACATCGAGATCCTCCGGAACGAGTACGTGTCGATCATGGGACCCTCGGGTTCGGGCAAGTCGACGCTCATGAACATGATCGGCTGCCTCGACTCTCCGACGAGCGGAGAGTACGTCCTCAACGGGCAGGCGGTCCAGGATCTGAGCGACGATAATCTGGCCCGGATACGAAACCGCGAGATCGGCTTCGTCTTCCAGACGTTCAATCTCCTGCCGCGGGCGACGGCGCTGCACAACGTGGAGCTGCCGTTGATCTACGCGGGCGTGTCGAGCAAGAAGCGGCAGGAGAGAGCCGCGCACGCGCTTGAGATCGTGCAACTGGCGGACCGCATGGACCACAAGCCCAACGAGCTTTCCGGGGGTCAGCGTCAGCGCGTGGCGATCGCGAGGGCGCTCGTCAACGACCCGTCGATCCTCCTCGCGGACGAGCCGACCGGGAACCTTGACTCCTCGACGTCGGAGGAGATCATGGATGTGTTCGACGCGCTCCACGAGAACGGCCAGACGGTCATCATGGTCACCCACGAGTACGACATCGCGGCCCGCTCCCAGCGCGTGATCACGCTCGTCGATGGCAAGGTCGAGGCGCAGATGTCGGTGGACTACTACCTCGCGCGCGGCATCAAGCAGCCCACGGCAGCCCCGGCGCCCGCGCCCGCTTCCGCACCCGAGACCGCGCCGGCACCGGAGATTGCGCCGACACGGGAGACCGCGCCGACACCGCCTCCGACGACCGCTCCGATGGATCCTCCACCGCCCGAGGCCGCCCCTCCGGCCCCGGGAACGCCGCGTCCCCTCTCGAACCCGTGGGCGCCCCCGCGCACGCCGCCCCTCGACGGCGGCCGCTAGCGGCGGCGCGACTCCCCGACGATGAGATTCTGGGAGGGCATTCGCCTTTCGCTGCAGCAGGTGCGGGCGCAGAAGCTGAAGTCGTTCTTCGCGCTCCTCGGCATCAGCATCGGAATCACGTTCCTCATGGCCGTGATCACGATCGTCGAAGGCATGAACAGCTATGTGCGCGACGACTTTGCCAGTTCGATTTTCGGCGTGAACACCTTCACGGTCGTCCGGCGTCCGCAGATGGAGACGGGTCGAATCGATGAGGCCGAGCGCCGGCGTCAGCGCCGCAATCCAGAACTCACGATGGAGGACGTGGAAGTCGTGCGGGGCGCAGCACCGAATGCCCAATACCTATCTTACTATGCGCGAGATTTTGCAGGCTCCGTGCGCTACGGGCAGTACGAACGGCGAAATATCCTCATGGTCGGAGGTTCGCCGGAGTACGAGGCGGTTCAGGGATGGAAGGTGGTGGCTGGGCGGGGCCTGACGCCGATCGATGACCAGCAGGCGCTTCCCGTCGCCGTCATCGGCGCCCAGATCGCCGAGCGGCTCTTCCCCACAACCTCGCCGATCGACAAGCGCATCCGGGCGGGCGGGCACGGGTTCAGGGTCGTCGGCGTGCTGGAGGCCCAAGGCGGCCTCGCGGGGAATCTGCGCGACGCTGCCGTACTCGTTCCCTTCGAGACGTTTCAGCGCACCGTCGCGCGGCGGCGGCTGGAGGTCGACGGGATCACGGTCAAGATGGGGTCAATCGACGAACTGGACCCGGCCATGGCGGAAGTGGAGGGGGCGCTGCGATCCAACCGGCGCCTGCGGCCCTCAGAGCCAAACAATTTCGGCATCGACACGTCGAGCGGGCTGCTCGACGCGTGGGAGACGATCAATCGGGTGCTGATGACGGCGCTGCCCGGCCTAGTCGGCATCTCGCTCGTGGTGGGCGGCATCGTGATCATGAACATCATGCTCCTCTCGGTGACGGACCGGACGCGCGAGATCGGGCTCCGCAAGTCGCTCGGAGCCCGGCGCCGCGACGTCCTCTTCCAGTTCCTGACCGAGGCATCCACGCTCTCCATCCTTGGCGCGGCGCTGGGGATCGGGTCCGGCTTCGCGATGGCGCTGCTCGTCGAACGGCTTACGCCGCTGCCGGCCGCAGTGTCGGTGCCCGCGATGATTATCTCCCTCATTCTCGGGCTCGGCGTAGGGATCGTTTCCGGCCTCTATCCCGCCTATCGGGCGGCCCGGCTCGACCCGATCGAAGCCCTCCGGTTCGAGTGAGGTTGTCGTGAGCACGGGCAAGCAGGGCATGCGAGGCATGGGGTTTATCGCGACGATCACCGAGGGAATCGCCGTCGCCTTCGACTCGCTCGGAGCGAACAAGGTGCGGAGCAGCCTCACAATCCTCGGCGTGACGATTGGAGTGCTCGTCGTCATGGTGATGGCGGCGGTGATCACCGGGATCAACCGGAGCTTCTCGGAGCTGATGGCCCCGGAGGGAATCACCACGTTCTGGGTGGCGCACTTCGATTTTTCCTCCATGCAGATCAGCGGCCCGCTCGACGAAGGGGAGGATGAGTTCTTCCGGAACCCTCCGCTGAAACCCGAATGGGCGAAGGAACTGGGGCGGATTGAGGGGATCCAGAGCGCGGCGCCAATCGTGGACTTGGCGGGGTCGGGCTACGAGGCCTCCTCCGGCGCCGACCGGGTCGAGATCGGACTCTACGGGGTGGGTGCCGACTACATGGAGATCTCGGGCGGCGATATCATCGCCGGGCGCTGGTTCACGCAGTCCGAGGCCGACCGGCGCGCCGCGGTCACCGTGATCGACTCGGCCACGGCCGTAGGGTTGTTCGGGACTCGGGATCCGATCGGGCGGGACATTCACGTTAGCAGGCGTAGCGAGAACGCGAGAGTTCGCGTGGTCGGCATCTACAGGGTGCCCGCCAACCTCTTCGCCGGCTTGGTTTCGCACTACGTGTGGATGCCCTTTGCGACGGCGGACAAGCTGCTGCGGGTGTGGGACCGGCAGATCAGCTTCATCGTGCGGCCGGAACCGGAGACAGAACTGCAGATCGCGCTCGACGCGACCCGCGCCCGCATGCGGCAGTTGCGCGGATTGCAGATCGGCGAGGAAGACGACTTCGCCATCATGACCCCCGATCAGATGGTGGCGCTGTGGGGCCAGCTGACGAACGTATTGTTCGCCGCGATGGTCGGCTTGTCGAGCATCGGGCTCATGGTCGGCGGCGTCGGCGTCATCGGAATCATGATGATCTCCGTCACGGAGCGGACCCGCGAAATCGGGCTCCGCAAGGCGATGGGGGGACGCCGTCGGGACATCATGTGGCAGTTCCTCGTGGAGGCCGCCACGCTCACGCTGCTGGGCGGGGCGACGGGGATGTTGCTCGGAGGCGGGCTCGTGTGGATCGTGAACCAGTTGACGCCACTGACCGCTGTCGTGCCGCTGTGGTCGATCGTGGCCGCGTTGGCGGCCTCGGTGCTGACCGGCATTGGCTTCGGACTCTACCCCGCCTCCCGCGCCGCAGGTCTGGACCCCATCGACGCGTTGCGTTACGAGTAATCTCCTCCCGCGGCAGAGAGCGCGCGACCTGACTCCGGCAGGCGGTGGAAGTCGTGGGGGATGGGGAGGCGCGTATGACCGCTCGTGCACGCGGCGGCATGGGATTCCTTTCGATGGTCACCGAAGGGATCGCGGTCGCCTTTGATTCGATCGGGGCCAACAAGGTTCGGAGCGGCCTCACCATCCTCGGCGTTACCATCGGCGTGCTTGTCGTCATGGTGATGGCGGCCGCGATCACCGGGATTAACAAGAGCTTCGAAGATGCGATGTCTCCGAACGGCGTCGCAACGTTCTACGTGGCGCACTGGGACTTCACGTCGGCGGGCTTCGGCGGCGGTCCTCTGAGTGAGGAGGAACCGGACCTCTTCAGGAACAAGCCGCTTGATCCACAGTGGGCCAGGGACCTCGGACGCATCCCGGGCATCCGGAGCGCATCCCCGTTCGTTGAACTTACCGGCGATTTCGGTCCGGGGGCCTTCGAGGCGAGCGTCGGCTCGGATCGTGTCGAGATCTCGTTCTACGGCGTCGGCGCCGACTATCTCGAGATCTACAGCGGCGATATCATTTCGGGTCGCTGGTTCACGCACCCCGAAGCCGAACGGCGGGCACCGGTCGCCGTAATCGATTCGACCGTGGCGGCCGACCTGTTCGGATCGCTCGATCCGGTCGGCCGCGACATCCGGATCGGGGAAGGCAGTCGCGGAGCCATGTTCCGCGTGGTCGGCGTGTACCGGGTGCCGGCCAACCTGTTCGCCGGCCTCGCGTCGCACTTCGTGTGGGTCCCGTTCGCGAGCGCGGACAAGCTGCTGCCCGTCTGGGACCGAGCCGTCAGCATCATCGTGCGGCCGGAGCCGGAAGCCGACCTCCAGACGGCGCTCGATGCGACGCACGCGCGGATGCGGCAGCTCCGCCGACTGGAGCCGGGCGAAGAGGACGATTTCGCGGTGCTGGGCCAGGAACAACTGCTGAATCTCTGGGGCCAGCTGACGAACGTCCTGTTTGCGGCGATGCTAGGATTGTCGAGCATCGGCCTCATGGTGGGCGGCGTGGGGGTCATCGGTATCATGATGATTTCCGTGACGGAGAGAACTCGCGAGATCGGGCTGCGTAAGGCGATGGGCGGGCGACGGCGGGATATCATGTGGCAGTTTCTCGTCGAGGCGGCCACACTCACGCTGCTTGGCGGAGCGACCGGGATGCTCCTAGGCGGCGTGATCGTATGGGCGGTGAACCAGTTAACGCCGTTGCCGGCGGCCGTGCCGATGTGGTCGATCATGGCTGCCCTTGCGGCGTCCGTGCTGACGGGGATCGGTTTCGGGCTCTACCCGGCCTCGCGGGCCGCGGGGTTGGATCCCATCGACGCGTTGCGCTACGAGTAGGCGGGCCCCAGAGCGAAGCGGCTGACCACCCGATGACCGAACCACCGCTGGACCTCCTTGCCATCGCGGCGCATCCGGACGACGCCGAGCTCACCTGTGGCGGGACGCTGGCGCGCGCGGCGCAACAGGGTCACCGAACCGGGATTCTGGACCTGACGCGGGGCGAGATGGCCTCGCGGGGGACCCCCGCACTTCGGGCGGAGGAGGCGGCCCGGGCGGCGAAGGTGCTGGGAGTGGCGGTTCGGATCAACGCCGGACTCCCGGATGCGCGGCTCGAGAACTCGCTGGAGGCGCGGCGGATCGTCGTCGGACACCTGCGCGACCTTGCCCCCGCGACCGTGATCCTGCCCTATCCGCGCGGCCGCCATCCGGATCACCGGATCGCGTCGGAACTCGGGCGCGACGCCTGTTTCCTCGCGGGACTGCGGGAGTATGAAGGCGGACCGGCGCGCCGTCCGGAGAAGATCCTCTACGCGATGGCGTACCGGGAGGACGCGGTGAAGCCGACCTTCGTCGTCCCGCTCACGGAAGAGCAGTTCCAGCGCAAGATCGAGGCGGCGCGGTGCTACGCATCACAGTTCGAGGGCGCGACGGCGGCGGGCGAGATCTTCCCCACCGGACAGCCGCTCGTCGAACGCATCGAGACCGAGTCGCGGCACTACGGTTCGCTGGTCCGGGCACCGCACGGGGAACCGTTCCATACCGATGAGACGATGCGCGTGGGCGATGTCACGCTCCTCGGAGTCCGCTCGTTGTAAGTAGGCGCCTCGGACATTCTCGGACGACCCGAGCGGCCGGGGATCCGGCGAACCCGAAGCTCGCGGGGCCAACCGGAAGCTCCGCGGCCGACCGGTGCCGCCCGCAGAGCCGTCAGCCGCAGCGAACCTCGACGAGGAGGCGCTTCCAGCTCGGGACCGACTCGGCCCCCACCTTGATGACCTGTACGCGCGCCGCGCCGCCGCGCCGCATCCACGGGGCGAGCCAGGCACCGATCTCGCGCGGAAGGTGGCCGACCGGGTCGCCGTCGCGGATGTGGACCCAGACGTCGTCGGGCTCGCCTCCGGGCGGGTCGGGGATGAGGAAGAGTTCCTCCTCCGGGCCCACGGCGTCGAGGTGGCGGGCGCGGTCTTCGAAGGCGAGTCCGTGGACGGTGGTGCGGAACACCGGGGCCCCGAGCGGCGGTATGCTCTGTGGGTCGGAAGTGGGCCCCGCGGGGCTTGGCGCCGGGGGGGTGGGCCCCGGCGCGGAACGTGGTGGCTCCATGTACTCCATCCCGAGTTGCGGCGTCGTTTGAGGCTTCGACACAATAGACCCTCTTTGCGCGGCGGGCGAATCCGGACTGAGAAACGACGATGATACAGCCGGAGGATGAGCGGCTTTACCTCGACTACGCGGCGACGTGGCCGATGCGGCCGGAGGTGTGGGATGCCATGGGGGCGGAGCTGCGGCACGGCTTCAATCCCGCGAGCGCGCACGCCCCCGGGCGCCGAGCCCATCGCTGTCTCGAGGTCGCGCGCGGGCGGATCGCGGATCTGCTCGGGTGCCCGCGCTCATCCATCTACTTCACGGGCGGCGGTACGCAGTCGGACAACCTCGCGATCCTCGGCTTCGTCCGGTCGAATCCGGGGCTGAGCCCGCGCGTGTTCGTGTCCGGGATCGAGCACAAGGCATGCCTCGAGGCGGCGGACCGCGGGGCGGTGGAGGGGGCGCGCGTGGCGCGGATTCCCGTGGACGGCTCGGGGACGATCGACCTCGGATGGCTGTGGCGGGAACTCGCGACGGACCCGGACGCGCCGACGCTGATCTCGGTGATGTGGGCGAACAACGAGATCGGCACGGTCCAGGCGATGGGGGACATCGTCGAACTGGGCCGCGAATACGGGGCGCTCGTACACACGGATGCCGTACAGGCGCTGGGGAAGGTGGACTGCGATCTCGAGCGGACGCCGGTCGACCTCCTGTCGGCGACGGCGCACAAGCTCGGCGGGCCGGTGGGGATCGGCCTCCTCTACCTGCGGCCGGGAGTGAGGCTGGAGCCGCTGAGCTACGGCGGTGGCCAGGAGCGGTCGATGTGGCCGGGCACCCAGAACCCGATCGGCGCGACGGGATTCGCCGCCGCGCTCGCGCTCGCGCTTGAGGACCGGGAGGCGGCGGTCGCGCGCTGGACGGCGCTGCGCAACCACCTCGAGGCGCGGATCCGGGCGGAGATTCCCGATGCGCGGATCCACGGAGGCGGCGCGCCGCTGCGGATGCCGAATCTCGTCAGCGTGGGGATTCCGGGGTGTGACAGCGGAGCCGTGCTCGTGTCGCTCGACTTCGAGGGCATCGCGGTCTCGGGCGGATCGGCCTGTGGTTCCGATTCGAGCGTCGGCTCCGACGTGCTCGACGCGATCGGGATCACCAGCGATGTCCCCTACGCCGCCGTGCGCTTCAGTTTCGGCCACGACACGTCCCGGAAGGACATCGATGCGGCGGCGGACGCCCTGGCGCGGGTCGCGGCGCGGGTCGTCGCCCTTACGGCCTGAGATCGCACGCCGATGATCGCCCCCGGCCGCCTCGCGGATTCGGCGCTTGTCGCCATGTCGGGCGGCGTGGACTCCTCGCTCACCGCGGCGCTGCTGGCGCGCGAGGGCCGCCCGATTATCGGCGTGACGATGAAGACCTTCTGCTACACCGGCAGCGAGGGTCCGACGCGCACCTGCTGCGGTCTCGACGGGATCGCGGACGCCAAGTCAGTCGCCGCCCAGCTCGACATGCCGCACCACGTGTTCGATGTGGAGGAGGCGTTCACGCGCGACGTGATCGACGACTTCGTGTCGGAGTACGCGGCCGGCCGCACGCCGATCCCGTGCGTCCGCTGCAACAGCTTCACGAAGTTTCGGGACCTCCTCGCGCGGGCGGACGCGCTGGACTGCCGCTGGCTGGCGACGGGGCACTATGCGCGCGTGGTCCGGCCCCGCTCCGGTCCTCCGGAACTCCATCTCGGCGCGGACCATCACAAGGATCAGACGTACTTCCTGTGGGGGATGCCCCGCGAGGCGCTCGACCGCCTTCTCCTGCCGGTCGGCGAACTCACGAAGCCGCAGGTCCGGGCGGAGGCCCGTCGGCTGGGCCTCGACACGGCGGACAAGCCGGAGTCGTTCGAGATCTGTTTCGTCCCCGACAACGACTACGCGGGCGTCCTGCGCCGCTACCTGCCGGAAGACCACCCTGCCCTCTCCCCCGGCGCCATCCGCCTCGAGGACGGCGCGGACGCGGGCGAGCACGCGGGCTACGCGCACTACACGGTGGGACAGCGCAAGGGACTTCCGGGCGGCTTTCCCGAGCCGATGTTCGTACTCGAGATCCGCCCGGAGTCGCGCGACGTCATCATTGGGCCGCGGGCCTCGCTGGCCCGCTCGCGCATCGGTGCCAGGGGCGCGAACTGGCTGGCCACGCCTCCCGCGCGAGACGAGCGCATCGGAGTACGGATTCGGCATGGGGCCGCGATCGTGGACGCGGAGGTCATCGAGGCGACGCGGACCGGCTTCTTGCTGGAACTGCCCGTCCCACAGTCGGCCATCACGCCCGGCCAGAGCGCCGTGCTCTACCGGGACGAACGAGTCCTCGGCGGCGGCGTCATCGTCTCGAACTGACGGCCGGCACCGGAGTGCCCCGCCACCGCGTGCGGGCGTCACCCCGGCGAGCGGCCCGCGCCGGGGGTCAGTAGGGGAGGCCCTCCTGTTTCGCGAGATCCTGGACCGTCTTCAGGCCCTCGCCGGAGAGATCGGGCGTCTCCACGATCACCTTGACGAGCTGGTCGCCGCGGTTCTCGCCGCGCCGGACGCCCTGGCCGCGGATCCGGAACGTAGTCCCGCTCTGCGTGCCCGGCGGGATCCTGAGCACGACCTTGTTGCCGCCGATCGTCCTCACCTTGACCTTCGAGCCGAGAATCGCTTGCGCCACGTTGATCGGGACCTCGCAGGCGAGGTCGAGCCCGTCCCGGGTGAAGAAGCGGTCGGGATCGACTTGGAACTTGATGACGAGGTCACCCGCGGGGCCGCCGCCCGGACCCCGCTCGCCCTGGCCGGAGATGCGGACGCGCGAACCGTTCTCGACTCCCGCCGGCACCTTGACGCTGAGCTTGCGCCGCGTGTTCACCTGGCCGCGCCCGGAACAACTCGAGCAGGGCGTCTCCGGCACCATGCCGCGGCGCACGCAGACGGGACACGGGCGCGTAACGGAGAACCCGCCCTGTCCGAACGTGACTTCGCCCCGGCCCTCGCACTCCGGGCAGCGCTTGAGCGACGTGCCGGGAGCGGCGCCCTTCCCGTCGCACGTCGCGCACTCCTCGTTGATCGGCACCGTGACCGCGACCCGGCCGCCGCGCGCCGCAGTGCGGAGCGAAACCGTCACCAGGTATTCGACGTTGCGGCCCCGCTTCGGCCCCTCCTTCTCCGGCTTCGTCTTCTTCCCGAAATCGAAGATCGAGGAGAAGATGCCGCCGATGCCGCCCAAGTCGGACAGATCCTCGAACTTGAAGTTGCCCGCCCCCCCGGGGGTTCCGCCCGGCTGGCCGGATCCGAACGCTCCGAGGCCCCCGTACTTCCGCACGCGGTCGTACTTCTTGCGCTTGTCGGGGTCGGAGAGGACGCCGTGGGCCTCCGACACCTCCTTGAACTTCTCCGTCGACGCCGGATTGCCCGCGTTCGCGTCCGGGTGGTGCTTCTTCGCGAGCCTGCGGTAGGCCCTTCGGATCTCGTCCGCGCTCGCGTTCTCGACGACCCCGAGGATCTTGTAGTAGTCCTTCGCCTGCGCCGCCATCGGATCAGGAGGCTTCGGCTTCGTGGCGGTAGACCGTGACGCGCGCGGGGCGGAGCAGCCGGTCGCCGAGCCGGTATCCGATCAGGACGACCTGCGACACGAGTTCGTCCTGCTCCGGGTCGTCGGTCGGGGTCATCATCAGCGCCTCATGGAGGTTGGGGTCGAAGCGCTCCTCCACGGGATTCACCGGTTCGACTCCGGCGTCGGCGAGAACCTTCGCGAACTTCCGGGCCACCAGCCCGATCCCCTCGTGCAGCGCCTTCGTCGTCGTGCCCTCGTGCGGCGTGTCGGCCACGCGCTGCAGGTCGTCCATCAGCTCGAGCAGCTTTCCGGCGAGTCCCGCGCGCGCCCGCTCCCCCGCATCGCCCAACTCGCGTCTCGTCCGGCGGCGGAAGTTGTCGAACTCCGCCGCAAGCCGGAGGTGGCGGTCCTTCAGGGCCGCGAGTTCACCCGCCGGCCCCGGGTCCTCGCCGGATTCGGGCGGGCCGATTTCGTCCACGTGCCCGGGCGTCTCCGACGCATCGTCGGGCGCGTCCCGCCCGGCCGCGTCCTGCTCGGCCGCGTCGCCGAAGGCCTCCGAAACGGCATCCTCCGGCGCGGCACCATCGGCAGCGACATCCTCCGGCATCGCGCTATCCGTCTCCTGCTCCAAGTCCTTCTCTCCCATCGAATATCCTCAAGGTTGCTCGTCAGAGCCGTGAATCCAGCCAGCGTATCGCTTCGAGCGCGGCCGCCTCCCGGATCTCGTCCCGGCTCCCCCCGAAGCGGTGGCACCGGACGTCGCGAGAGGGGCCGTCGTGGGCGATCCACACCGTGCCCACGGGTTTGTCGGCGGATCCGCCCGAGGGCCCGGCGATCCCCGTGACGGCGATGGACCAAGTGCTCTCGGCCACGCGCCGCGCCCCTGCGGCCATCTCCTCCGCCACGGCCCGCGAGACGGCGCCGTGCCGGCGGAGCGATGCCTCCGACACCTTCAACAGCGCCCTCTTGGCGGCGTCATCGTAGCTTATCAGCCCACCCCACAACACCTCGGAAGCTCCGGGTACGGCGGTGAGCGCGGCACCGATCAGGCCGCCGGTGCAACTCTCGGCGAGCACGAGGGTGTGACCCCTCTCGCGCAGGCTGTCGATGAGCGCGGCGGCGGCCTCGTACGGCGACGGACCGCGCTTACGAATGGCGGCCCGCCATGAAGCGCGAGAACATGCCCAGATAGGTCACGGCGGAGACCGCGGTGAGCAGCACGGCGAGGGCGAGAAAGGTCGTGGTGAACCAGCCGTGGAAGGCAGAAAACCACTGCCATGCCCAGCCGCCGGGGGCCACGAAGCCGGGGGTGAGGAAGGCGACCCAGAGAATCGCGGAGCCGATGAAGATGTTCTGCGCGAGGGCCTTCCTCTTGCCCAGGACTTGCGCCGCGACGATCCGGCCGCGCTTGGCGGCGAAGGACCGGAGCAGCGTGATCAGCGCTTCGCGCCCCAGGAAGATGACGATGGCCCAGAGCGGGATGACGCCTAACAGGGGGAGAGAAGGGGTTCCCTCCTGCCCGAGATTGATGCTGTAGACGGGGATGAGGGCCGCGACGAGCAGCAGCTTGTCGGCCAGCGGGTCGATGATCTTGCCGAAGGAGGTCACCTCGCCGCGGGCCCGGGCCAGATGTCCGTCCCAGAGGTCCGAGAGCGCGGCGAAAACGAACACGACGAACGCGATCATGCGGGGCACCGGCCGCGGCTGCAGGAGCAGCGCCGTCACGACGGGGGCCGCGAGGATCCGGCCCGTGGTAATCGCGTTCGGGAGATTCAGTGTGGGTCTCCGCCTTCAAGGACTTCGTCGCTCGCGAGAACGCTCTCCAGACTCTCCAAGACCGCCGCGGCGCGCTTTTGGAGAAGCGGCCGCTCTTCCCATGCGAGATAATCCCTTAGCAGCGGCACATCGTCCACGGAGGGGTGCGACCTCAGGTATCCGAGGGCCGCCAAGCGCCGGAGCGGGTGCGGACTGAACAACTCGCGCCGGTGGCGCCGCATCTGGTCTCGCGCAAGATAGATCCCGAGGCCGACGGCCGCGGCGGCGCCCAGGAGGGCCGCGGCGGCGATCTTCCATCCCGTCGCGGAACGGCGGTCCTCGTATTCGATTCGAGTCGTCATCGGTTCGCTACATCTCCCGTCGGCCGGCGAAAGCTTCGGCGATCGTCACCCCGTCGGCGTACTCGAGGTCCCCCCCCACGGGCAGCCCGCGGGCGAGCCGCGTGACCGTGACGTCGGCGGCCGAGGCGAGCAGGCGCTGCAGGTACGTCGCCGTCGCCTCTCCCTCGACGCTCGCGTTCGTCGCGATGATGACCTCCCGGATCGGGGTGTCGAGACGGCGAAGCAGGGCCCGGATGTTCAAATCTTCGGGCCCTACCCCATCGAGAGGGGACAACCGTCCGCCAAGTACATGATACAGACCTCCGAAGTTCCCCGAATTCTCGATCGCCGGGATGTCCGAGGCTTCCTCCACGACGCACACCTGCGCCGGATCCCGCCTTGGACTGCGGCAGTATTCGCACGGCTCCATGTCGCTGAGGTTGCCGCAGGCGCCGCACACGCGCACCTCTGCCGCGACGCGTTCAATCGCTCGAGCCAGCCGCCGGGCATCGTGTTTCGAACTCTTGAGAAGGTGATAGGTGAGCCGCCGCGCGGTCTTGCGGCCGATCCCGGGGAGTCGGCCAAGCTCGCCCACGAGTGCTTCGATCGCGTTCACGGACGGCCAAGGAAGTTGCCCAGACCCGGCAAGGGCAGGCCTCCCGCCGCCCGACGCATCTCGCTCTCCATACGGTCCTTCGACCGCCGCTGCGCCGCGGAGGCCGCGGCGACGATGAGGTCCTCGAGCATTTCGACCTCCTCCGGGTCCACCGCGGCGGGGTCGATCGAGACGCCCTTGATGTGGCCCTGGCCATCCACCGTCACCTCGACCATCCCGCCGCCCGAAGCCGCCGTCATCGTCTCGCGCCCGAGCTGCTCCTGCATCTCGCTCATGCGCGACTGCATCTGTTGACTGAGTTGAATCAACTGCTGGATGTTCACGCCGTCCACTCCGATTCTCCTACTCCTTCAGGGTGAGGTCGAGTTCCTTCACGGCTTCCCGGAGGTGCGGGTTTCCGTCCAGCAACCGTTCGACCCGCGACCGGGCCGCTTCCCCGGCGGTCATGCGGGCGCCCCGGTGGTCGACGATCGCGAATCTGATCGCCGGCAGCCCCAGGCGTTCCGCGAGGTTCGCGCGAAAAGAGCCGGAGCGCGCGTCGTCCTTGAACAGTTTTTCGAGTTCCTCCCGCAGTCCGGCGGGCACGCGGAGCCGGACCTCGTCCTTCGCGAGGCCGTCGACCTCGGCGCCGCGCAGAGCCAAGGCGGGTACGCCGCCCAGCCCCGGCGTCTCGGCGACCGCCGCGGCCCAAGCGTCGCGGACGCGGGATGCCGGCGTCGCGTTGGAGCGGGCTGGCGGCGTCGCGTCGGGGCGATCTGCCGACGTCGCGCCGGAGCGGGCTGGCGGTGCCCCGTCGGAGCGGTCTCCCGGGGGGGGCTCTGGTACGGGGGAGCCGTCCTCTCCGGCCGCGAGCGGCGGAGGGGACTCCGCCGGCGGCGATGGGCCCGCCGGAGCGGCCGAGGGCGGCGAACGATCCTTGCCGGGGCGGGTCGGCTGCGGCGCTCGCGTCCGAGACGCGGGCTCGCGGGCCGGGGCGCCCAGAGCAGCGAGGAGTTCCTCCAGTTCGACGGTCGATTCCATGCGGACAAGACGCAGGAGCAGGACCTCGAGCTGGATGCGCGGCTGGGAGGACCGGTGGAGCATGCCGGAAGCCTCGAACTCGCTGAGCGCGGCCAGCATCCGAAGCAGATCCGCCGGCACCGTGGCCCCGGCGGCGGCGAGGAAGCGCTCGCGTGACTCGGGGAGGAGTTCGACCGCCTCGGCCTTCGGATCAAGCCTCAGCACCAGCAGGGTTCGCAGCGCATCGCCGAGCCCGCGCAGAAACTCCGCGGGGTCGTGCCCATCGTCGAGGAGGTCCTGGACGAAGGCGAACACCCCGGCCCGGTCCCCGTTGGCCGCGATCTCGAAGAACGCCAGATATCGATCTTCGTCTACGAGGCCGAGCATGCGGCGGACGTCCGCGAGTTCGACCGCGTCTCCCCGGAAGGAGAGCACCTGGTCGAGGGACGAGAGCGCATCGCGGACGCCGCCCTCGGCCCGGCGCGCAATCGCCCGCAGCGCCCCCGGTTCGTCCGGGATTCCCTCCGCTTCGAGCACCGTCTCCAGCCGGCTCGCGATGTCCCGCACGGAGACCCGCCGGAAGTCGAATCGCTGGCAGCGGGACATGACGGGAGCCGCGCCGCGCTCGATCTTCTGCGGCTCGGTGGTGGCGAAGGCGAAGATCACGCGGGGCGGCGGCTCCTCGAGGATCTTCAGGAGCGCGTTCCACGCGTCGCGCGTGAGCATGTGGGCTTCGTCGAGGATGTAGATCTTGTAGCGATCCTCGCTCGTGGGCGCGTAGGCGGCCCGGCGGCGGAGGTCCCGCGCGTCCTCGACGCCCCGGTGGCTCGCGGCGTCGATTTCCACGACGTCGAGCGAGGCGCCTCCGGACCAGATCCGCTCGCACGAGGGACACGCGCCGCACGGTTCGCCGGCGGAGCGGCCGGGGCAGTTCAGGGCCATGGCGAGGATGCGCGCCGTCGTCGTCTTCCCGACCCCGCGCGGGCCGCAGAAGAGATAGGCGTGGCCGACCCGCCCGGACTCGACCGCGGCCTTCAGAGTAGGCCCGATGTGGTCCTGTCCGATCAGCTCCGAGAAGCTTCGGGGCCGGTAGGTTCTGGCCAGCGCGGTGCGGTACAAGGGCTCTTGGGCCATCTGGATCGGCCGGGGTCAGGGCCCGGGCCGGCTTCGACTCCTTCGGGTCCGAGGGTGCCCGCGCCCGCGACGCGAGAACGCCGCCGACGCCGGGCGAACGACCCCAGGCGGGCCGTGGCGACCGTCACACGTTTACCGCTGCTACCTTCACGGTCCTGACGGGATTCACGCGCTCCGGCCCCACGGGCCTGGGGCACGGTTATCTTATCGGCCGGCAAGGGCACCGGCCAGAAAAAGGCGGGGCAAAACGGTCATGCGTCGTCGCCGTAGAAGGCGTCCCTAATGTGCTGAACCCGGCACGCCCCGCGGTGATCGACCTCCACCGCGACGAGGTCGAAGCGGGCCTCCGTGGCGGCGCCAGGATGGCGGCTGAGCCACGCCCCCGCCGCGCGGCGGATTCTCGCCCGCTGGGCCCGGGAGAGCGCCTCCTCGGGCGCTTGCACACCGGAGCGGCGGGTCTTCACCTCGACGAAGGCCACCGTGTCTGCGGCCCTGATGACGAGATCGATCTCCAGCCGACCCACGCGCCAGTTGCGGTCGAGGATCTCGTATCCCTCGTCCGCCAGGTGGCGCGCGGCGATTCGCTCTCCGAGGCGGCCGAGTTTGCTCTTCGACCGAGCCCCGGCGCGCCGCATCCGGACGCGCCGGGTCCGCTCAGCCGTGGGCGGGGACCGGAGCGCGTGCGATCCGGCGGCCGATGGCGTTGGCGATGGCGTGAAGCTCGACCATCAGCGCATCGAACTGATCGAGCGTGAGAGACTGCTGGCCGTCGGACGCCGCCGTCGCGGGATCGGGGTGGACCTCGAGGATGAGCGCGTCCGCGCCCGCCGCGACCGCCGCCCGCGCCATCGGTCCGACCTTCGACCGGGCCCCCGTGCCGTGGCTGGGATCCGCGACGATCGGGAGGTGCGACAGCTCGTGGATCGTCACGATGGCGGTGAGGTCGAAGAGGTTCCGCGCGTGCGTGTCGAAGTTGCGCACGCCGCGCTCGCACAGCATCACGCGTGATTCGCCCTCGGCTACGATATACTCCGCGGCGAGCAGCAGCTCCTTGATCGTCGCGGCGAGCCCCCGTTTGAGGAGAACCGGCTTGCCGGCCCGGCCCGCCGCCCGCAGCAGCGAGTAGTTCTGCATGTTCCGCGCGCCGATCTGGATCACATCGGCGTATTCCGCGACTAGGCCCATGCTCTCCACACCCACCGCCTCGGTGACGATCGCGAGGCCCGTCTCCTCCCGCGCGCGGGCGAGCAATTGCAGCCCCTCTTCCCCCAGCCCCTGGAAGGAATAGGGCGAGGTCCGCGGCTTGAAGGCTCCGCCGCGCAGCAGGGTGGCCCCGGCTTCCGCGACCCGGTGCGCGGTCTCCAGAATCTGTTCGCGCGATTCCACGGAACACGGACCGGCCATGACGACGACGTCGCTCTCGCCGATCCGCACGCCGTTGGACAGTTCGATGATCGTGTTCTCGGGGCACCACTCCCGGCTCACCTGCTTGTACGGCGGCGACACGTGAATGACGCGGAGCACGCCCTCGATGCCCACAAGCCGGCTCTCCTCGACGCGTCCATCGTTGCCGACCAGGCCCACGGTCGTGCGCTGGGCACCCGGCATGGGCCGGGCCCGATACCCCATATCCTCGATCGCGCGGACCACGGCCTCGACCTGCCCGTCTGCGGCACCGTGCTTCATGACCACCAGCATCGTTCCCCCCGTGAATGACTTACGCCCGCCACGCGTCCTTCGCGGCGGGGCCGTGACCCTCCGGTCCGCTCCTCACCGGTGCCGGCAGGAGCAGGATACTCCACTGGTGTCACCCGTCCGTCAACGAGACAGCGAGACGCCGAGTCCCTCCGTCGCGACGCGCGTGGCACCGGCGTATCCCGCCTCGGCCACGAGACGGGAAACATCGTGGTCCGTCCGAAAGTGCGGGTAGATGTGGGTCAGCACGAGAAGGCGGGGGCGGGCGGCGGCCACCAACTCGGCGACGGGGGCGGGCGACAGGTGGTTGTCCGTCGCCTGAGAGTCGTGGAGCGAGCACTCGCAGACGAGGGCGGTCACCCCGCGCATGAACGAGCCCAGCTCCCTGGACGGCCCCGTGTCGCCCGTGTAACCGAAGCTGAACCCCTCGCCGTCGAGCCGCCACGCGACGCTCTCCTCGGTGTGCCGCGTCTTGTGAGCTTCGAGCCGCGGACCCCCGCTCAGGTGGCGGGCCTCACCCGGGGGAAGTTCCTCGATGAGGACGGGGAAACCGGGATTCAGGACGAAGTCCCCGAAGGCGTCCGCAAGTCTCTCGAAGAAGGCGCGGGTGCCCGCCGGACCCCACACCGTGAGCGGTCGGCGGCGGGGTCGGGCGAGACCGTGTCTGAGCGCGAAGAAGAGTCCGGGGAGGGCGCCGACGTGATCCGCGTGAAAGTGCGTGATCGCGAGGTCCGTGATCTTCCCCCAGGGCAGGCCGAGTCTGGCAAGCGCCTGCAGCGCTCCGGGACCGCAGTCGAAGAGGACGCGCGTCCCCGCCGTGGATCCGGTGCCCGGGGACGAGACCCAGTAGGAGGAGGCGGCCCGGTCCGCCTCGGGGACGACGGTTCCGCACCCGACGACGATCAGCTCGTGTGGCGCCGACTCGCGGGGTGCCGACTCGCGGGGCGCCGACCCGTCCGGCGCGTGTCCCGCCGGCTCCGCCGCGTTCACGCCACCTGCGTGGCGGAGTCGAACTCCACGCCGACGATCGACGAGACGCCGACCTCCTGCATCGTCACGCCATAGATCCAGTCGGCGTTCTCGATGGTGCGGGGATTGTGCGTGATGACGATGAACTGCGTCTCCTCCTTGAAATCCTTCAGCATGCGGACGAAGCGCAGGATGTTCGTTTCATCGAGCGGCGCGTCCACCTCGTCGAGCAGACAGAAGGGGCTCGGCTTCGCGAGGTAGATCGCGAACAGCAGGGCGAGCGCGGTCAGGGCCCGCTCACCGCCGGAAAGCAGGTGGATGCGTTGCGTCTTCTTGCCGCGGGGACTGGCGGAGATCTCGATCGGGGAATCCAAGGCGTCGTCGGGATTCTCGAACCTGAGATCGCACTGCCCGCCATCGAAGAGGGAGTCGAAGGTGCGGTGGAAGTTGGCCCTCACCTGCTCGAACGTCTCCAAGAGCGCGGAGGTCGCCTGCCGGTTGATGCGGCGGATCGAGGTGCGGAGGTCGTCGCGCGCGCGGGTCAGGTCGTCGCGCTGTCCCGTGAGGAACTCGAGACGCTTCCGTTCTTCCTCATATTCCCGCTGCGCGAGGAGATTGACCGGTCCGATGCGGGCGATCGCGCGCCGCACGCGCTCCAACTCCGGTTCCCATTCGGCGAGTGCCCCATCTTCGACGGGGGCGACGCGATCCCGGAGTTCGGCGAGGGACGCATCCCACTCCGCCTCCACGCGCCCCTGAATCGCGGACTCCCGACCCTCCAGCTGGGTGATCTCCAGTTCGAGCCGATGCCGGGCGTTCACGCGCTTGCGCTCGAGACGCCGAGCCTCGCGCAGTTCCGACTCGAGGCCGTTCAGTCGTTCGCGGCGTTCGGTGATTCGTCGCTCCAGCGCCGCCAGATCCTTTTCACGCCGCGTTCTCGTTTCGAGCGCGGCACCGATGGACGCCTCCAGCTCCTGCGCCTGCGCCTGGCTGTCCGCGACCACGGCGTGGAGCCGGTCCAATTCCCGCGCCAGCGCCCGGGACCGTTCCTCGGCATCGGCGGCGGCCTCGGCTAGGCGGCGCTCCGCTCCGCGTCGATTCTCGACCTCGGCTTCCCGCCGCGCCTGCTCCAGCTCCGCGTTGTGAAGCTCTGTCTTCCCCGTGCCGGCGGCGGCGCGGGCGTCGTCGGCCTTCGTTCGCGCGTCCGCGTATGCGGAGGACAACTGCGAGACTCTCCGGTCGAGTTCGCCGGCGCGGGCGTCATCGTCCGCCGAGAGCGACACCTCATCGTCGGTGAACGCCTCCAGTTGTTCGATGCGGCCCGCGAGGTCGCTACGCTCCCGTTCCAGCCGGACGAGTCGCGCCTCCGCGGATGCCCGGTCGGCTTCGGCTGCGCGGCGGGCCGACTCCGCATCGGACACGGAGCGCTCCAGCGCCTTCGCCCGCGCCGTCGCCTCCGCGGCCGCGCCTCCCACCTCCCGCACCGCCTCCCGCGACCGCGCACGATCCTCTTCCAGCGTCTCCGCTTCCTCGCGCAGCGTCCGAAGTTCGGCCCGCTGGCTTAGGAGACCCTCAGAGGTCGCGCCTCCCACGTAGACGCCGCCCCACCGATCCTGGCGCCGCCCCTCTGGATCCACCCAAGGGTGCGGGCGCGGCGCCAGTTCGCCGCCGGACGGAACCTCGACGCCCGCGAGCAGCGCCTTCACCCAAACGGCGCCGGCCCCGCTCACGTCGACGTGCCGCATGAGCGGCGCATCCGTCTCCGCCGGCCCAAGAAGCAGCCCCGGGTCGAGCGGCCCTGAATCGAGCGGTAGGAGCAGGACGGCTTCCTCTCCGCCGCGCCGTTCGAGCCATGTCTCGACCGCCCGGACTACGGACCAGTCGCGCACGACGACGCCGTGCAGGTATGGGCCGAGATGAGACTCGACCGTGGATGCCCAGGGAGCGGAAACCTCCATGAACTCCGACAGCGGGCCGAGGAGCCCGGGGATGTCGCTCCGGTCCTTCAGCAGTCGGGCGACGACCGGGGGAAGCAGAGCGCTCGACCCCACCAGCGACGCGAGACTCGAGGCGCGCGCGCGCGCCGTGGCTAGACGGCCCTCGAGACCGGCCGTTTCATCGCGGGCTCGGCGGAGCGCTCCTTCCGCCGATGACGCGGCGTTACGCGCCGCTCGCAACCGGTCGCGCGCATCCTCCAGCGTCCGGCTCGCCCGCGCCTCGCGTTCCGACGCACTCTCAGCCTCCGCCCGGAGCCCCTGCTCCTGGGCGGCAAGCGCATCGAGGGCCGGCCGTCGCCGCTCGAGTTCCTCGCTGCGGTCCCGGGCCCGAACCTCCCTCACGCCGAGTTCGAGCCTCCAGCGTTCCACCTCGCGGCGCGCTTCTTCGAGCGCTTCCCTAGCGGCATCTTGCGTGCGCGCCGCGCTGCGGGCCGTCTCGGCCAGAGCCTCCTCTTGACCCTTGAGTCGAGCCGCTTCGGCGGCGCCTTCGGCGGCGAGCGACCGCCACTCCTTCACGGCCGACCGCGCTTCCGCCACGCGCTCCCGCAGATCCCCGCCACGGCGTTCGTTCCGGCGCACGTCCTCTCCGAGGATTCCCAGCCGGTCGCGCGCGTCCTCACCCTTCGCCTCCACAAGGAGATGGGTCCGCTCCTGCCTCTCCACGGCGCTGCGAGCCTCCTCCCGGCGCCGGGCGAGATCGGCCCGTTCCCGCTCCATGTCGGCGTACTCCAGCCGGAGCGCCTCCGCCCGGGTCTCCGCTGTACTCAGATCCACGTGGCCCGGCTCCGGGTCCGGCTCGAGGCGCTCAAATTCCGCCCGTGCTTCGGCCAGCCGCCGGGTCGTCTCCTCGAGCTCGGCGTCCGCGACGGCGATCTCGAGTTGCAGGAGCCGGGCTCGAAGCGTCGCGTGGCGCTCCGCCCGTCCGCGCTGTTGCGCGAGCGAGCGGACCTTGGACGCCACCTCGATCAACACGTCGTCGAGCCGCTGTAGATCACCGTCCGCCTGCTCGAGCCGGCGGGTCGCGATCCGGCGACGGTCCTTGTAGCGCCCGATCCCGGCCGCTTCCTCGAACAGCGTCCGTCGCTCCTCGGCGCGATCCGAAAGGATCGCGTCCACCATGCGCCCCTCGATCATCGCATAGGCGTTCGAGCCCAGCCCGGTGTCCCGGCAAAGATCCAGGATGTCCTTGAGGCGGCAGGCCGCTCCGTTCAGCGTGTACTCGCTCTCGCCTCCGCGGTAGACCGTGCGGCCGATGGCGACGTCGGCGTAGGGCACGGGAAGCACACCGTCCTCGTTCGAGAGTTCGAGCAGGACTTCGGCCCGGTGGATGGGCTGCCGCGCCTCCGTCCCCCCGAAGATCGCCTCCTCCATGCGAGACCCGCGGATCGCGGTGGGGCGTTGTTCTCCCAGCACCCAGCGCAACGCGTCGGAGAGGTTCGATTTGCCGCAGCCGTTCGGGCCGACGACGGCCGTGATGCCGTGGTGCAGTTCGATCCGCGTCCGGTCGGCGAACGACTTGAATCCGCGCAGGGTCAGGGCTTTGATCTTCAAGCGCGCTCAGCGGGTCGAGGGAGCGGCGGCGCCGCGCCTCATGATGAGCGTCGCGGTTTCGCCGGCCGCTTCCAGAGCTTCGCGCATGGGGGCGGCGGCCTCCTCGTCCTCGTACGCGCCCCCGTACACTCGGAATACCGGCATGCCATCGAGCGCCGTCTCCAAGCTGTACGCGGGGATGCCGAGCGACGCGAGTTCGGCGATCCGCGCCTCCGTCTCCGATCGATCCGCGAACGCGCCGAGGTCGTAGGCGAATCTCACGGGACGGAGGAGCCACGGATTTTCCTCCCCGGCCACGTCGGCGGCTACGAGTTCGGCCATGAGGCCGGAAGCCTCCGCCTCGCTCGCGACGGCCCCGGCCAAGATCCGTTCATACTGGACGTCTCGGATCATCGTGGGTGCGATGACGTACAGGACGCCTCCGTGCAGCGCGCGGATCTCCGCCACATGCTCCGCCGCCTCGACCGGACTGCTGAAGCTCGCGAGGAGCACGGAGTACGGCCGCTCGGCGGCCGACTCGAACGCGGCGGCGACCGCGGATGCATCCGGTGCCCGGGGAATGGCGACCGGCGCGCCGACCTCGGGCGCATCTGTCGGCGTACTCGCACCTTCGGCGGGCGTGTCCACAGCTTCAGCGGGCGTGTCCACATCTTCGGGGGGCGTGCCCAAGTCGTCGGCGGGCGTGTCCACATCTTCGGGGGGCGTGCCCGCATCTCCGGCGGCCGGGCTGTCCTCCACGGGCGGCGCCGCCGTCGCCGGAACCTCCTCCCGGGCCGAGATCAGCGATCCGACACGGGAGATCGCGCGATCAAACCAACCGTTGTTGTACGCCCACCAATTCCCGGCCGCCAACGCCAAGATCGTGATCGACGCGACGAGCGGCCCGCGCGGGCGGCGGATCCGGGCCTTTTCGGGTGCCGGCCGCGAGTCCACCGGAGGCGCGGCGGCCGCATGCTCGATGGCCGGCCGGCGCGCGGGTTCCGGCTGGGGCGCGGGTTCCGGCTGTGCTCCGGGTTCCGGCTGGGCTCCGGGTTCCGGCTCGCGCGCGGGTGCGGGCCGGGGCGCGATTTCCGATTGGGGCACGGGTTCCGGCTGGGGCGCGGATGCGTCTTCCACGGGGTCGGGCCCGGGGGCCACGCTCGACTCGCTCGACTCGAAGGGCACGCGACCGTAGCACCGCATGCCGTGGTCCTCGGGGGGGATCCCTCCCACGGCGATGTACCCGTCGAGGAGGCCGACCAGGCCGGGAGAGGGCCGCCCGCCTTCCGACATGACGATGAAGAGCGTCCCGCCCTGCTCCTTCACGCGGGCCACGAAACGCGCCAGCGCGGCGGATTCCAGCAGACCGACCACGCCTTCCGGCACCTGCCCCGCCGGCAGGTACACATAGGGACAGTCCGCGCGGCGCACGGCGACCCGGGCGAGCCCGGACTGGCCGGCAAGAAACCCCGCCATGCCGCCGGCGTCGGCCCGTTGCGGCGCGCCGGCCAAGTCATCGAGCGGTGACGGTCCGGATTCGGAGTTCAGGACGAGGGTCGGTCCCCGCCGGCGGGCGATGGAGGCGGCAATCGCGTCAAAGACCGTCGCGCTTCTCTCGGCCTCCGAGCGCTGGAACACGAGCGCGACGATCCGCGCATCCCCGGGCAACTCCCACGTGAACGGGGCGGGTGCGCCGGCGCTCACGGGCCTCTCCTCATCGCCTGCTCACCCTCGCCCTCCTCGTGAATCCACGCATCGATTCCCCGGTCGCGCCGCAACTCGAGCGCCGCCGTCTCGGCATCGGGGCGCGTCTCAAAGGGGCCCACGAGGAGCCGGTACCAGATGTCGCCGACTTCGTCCATCCGACGCAAGACGTGCGTCGAATAGCCCGAGCGGTCGAGGAGTGGGCGCAACTGTCCGAGCCCGGCCAACTGCCGCGAGGAGAGCGCGACGGCGTAGAAGCCGCCGGGAAGCTCGGACAGCGGAGCCGCCGCCGGATCGTCCGGGGCTGGCGGGGGCGGCGCGACCTCCTCGAATCCCGCGTCCCCCGGCGCGGGATCATCCAAGGCTTCCGGGCTCCGATTCAGCGTCCTCCCCACCCTCCCTACCGTCAACAGTCCAATGCGGCCGGGCGGGACGTCGTCGGCGAGCGCATCGAGCGCCTCTTCAGCGTCTTCCAGCGTGTCCTCCGGCACGACGGCGGCGGACGCGACGGGCAGGCGGCGCCCCCATCGGAACGGGAGCCACCAGGCGTCGGCCGGACCCTCGACGGCGGCGATGCCGCCTTCCGAGCGGAGGATGCCGAGGCCGCTCTCCGTGGACACGAGGACCGCTCCCCCCGGCAGCGCGAGCGGCAGGTCCGGGCGCCACTCCCCGGGCACCGCGTCCAATCGGGTCTCTCCCGCCCTCGCGGTCCACGCGTTCGAGCCATCCCAAGCCACGAGCCGGTCGCCGGTCATGCCGGGCCGCAACGTCTCAAGGGGCGCATCGAGTCGCGAGGATCCGACCTCGCGCCAATCATAGCGGTCGATGACCGTGAAACGCGGCCGGTCGATCGACGCCGCGAACACGCGGTGCTGCGAGGGGGAGATGGCCAGGGCCGACGGCGCGCCGCCGATCTCCGTCCCCTCCGCCGGTTCGAGTTCGGGAATCGACCATTCCGTCAGTCCCCGGCCGTCCGCCGATGCCGTCACGATCGTTCTGCCCCACCCCGCGAGCGCGACGGGACCGCTCGTGCCGATGGTTCGCGTCGTCGCGGGCCGCGATTCCCCGGCTTCCCATACCGCGAGTGCAGCTCCGTCCGCGCCTTCGACGAGGGCAACGACCCGGTCTCCGGCGGCGGGGGCGGCCCACTGCACCGCACCGTCGGCGTCGACCTCCGCGGTGCGGGTGGGGGTGATAGCGAGAATCCGCCCTCCGGACACGAAGGCACCCCCCGCGGGCGAGGCGATCCAGCGCGCTTCGGCGGGTGCGTCGGGAAGCGGGGCCTCGGCCTCCACGGGCAGGGTCGTGTAGAGGTGGAGCCGCCGCCCCCGCCGCAACACGACCGCCGAACCGAGGGAATAAGCCGCCGTGACGCCTCCAAGCGAAAGGCGTCCGGTCCAGCGCACGGTGGAGGGGCTCTCGATCGAGCGGAACTGGGCGACTCCGCCATCGCGCGGAATGACGAGCAGACCATACCGCTCGAGCGACGAGCCGGAGACGAGGGCGGGGCCCTCGAGGGGGGTGGGCTGATCCTCCGGGGCGCTCCCGCAGGCGCCCGAAGCGCCCCCCACTCCCGGCAGGAGAAGGAGCGCAGCCGGCAACTTCGCCCCGCGCACGACGAAGCGAGAGGAAGAACGACTCCATGAACTCTTCACGTCTGCCACGTCCTCCGGCCCACCCTCAGAGATTCCCCCGCAAGCTAGCGGCACGCGTCGGGTCGCGGAACGGCCCCATCCCGGTTTGACAGCCCCAATCCCGGTTCGCCCCAGTCCCAGTCACTCCAGTTCGAAGAGTGGGGCGTCGCCCCACAGCCGCTCGAGCCGATAGAACTCCCTGACCTCGCCCAGGAAGACGTGCACGATGAGGCCCACGTAGTCCATCAGCACCCAGCGGCCCTCGTTTAGCCCCTCCACGCCGACGGGACGGAACCCGTCCTCGCGCGTTCGATCAAGGATGTTCTCGCTGATCGCGCGGGCGTGCGTGTCGGAATCGCCCGTCGCGATGAGGAAGAAGTCGGTGACATCCGACAACCCCCGCAGGTCGAGGATCGTCGGGAGGCGCGCGTTTCTCTCAAGCGCGGCCTCCGCCACGCTGCGGAGTTCCGGGGAGGGGGCTCCCCGTTCCGAGAGCCGGCGCCACACCTCCTCCAGCGGGAGCGGATCGTGCGTCATCGGTGGCCCACCGCTATTCCTCGGCGACCACGGACACCTTCAACCTCGGTTCGACATCCATGTGGACCCTCACGGGGACTGCGTGTTCGCCGAGATCCTTGATCGGATCGTCCAGCCGGATCGCGCGGCGGTCCACGGCGACGCCCTCCTTCTCAAGTTCGTCCGCGATGTCCGCGGCCGTGACCGAACCGAACAGGCGTCCGCCCTCGCTCGCTCTGCGGACGAAGCTCACGGCTCTCCCCTCGAGTTCGCCCGCCAGTTGCTGGGCCGCTTCGCGCTCCCGCTTCGCGGACTGTTCAATCTGCCGCCGCTCCTCCTCAAAACGCCTCCGGCTCCCCTCGGTCGCCGCGAGCGCGATCCCCTGCGGAATCAGGTAGTTGCGCGCGTACCCCGGCCGCACGTTCACCATCTCGCCGGCGAGGCCGAGATCCGCGACGTCCCTTCTCAGAATCACTTCCACCATCGATTCCTCCAATCCCTGTTGCTGCGCGCCCAACCCCCGTACGCGTCCGCTCGAGCCGAGGGGTTCACGCGCCGTCCGTTCTCACTCCATGACGCGACCGCAGGTCCAGCCACGTATCGCTGACTCCCATGACGAGGGCCGCACCCGCCGTCACCGGGTAGAGGACCAGCGCCGCGAGCACCCACACGGCGATCGCCCAGCCCGAGCTTAGCACGGAAGCCCCCAGCCACACGAGCACCGCAAGACCCCGGAGCAGATAGAGGCCGCCCATCACCGTCACCATGTTGCCGCCCGCGCGCGCCGCCCACGCTCCTGCGGGGAGGACCAGCAGCGCGAGCCCCAGAACGAGCACCCAGACCAAGTGATCTCCGAACCGAAACTCCCGCAGCGGCGAGAGCGGCCTCCGTTCTCCCCGAACTCGTCCGAGTATGAAGCCGGCGACCCCGAGGGCCGAGATCGAAGCGAGGGCGAGCATGGCGGGGTAGACCGCTTCCCACACGCTCGCGATGCGGCGCACCGTGGCTTCGACCGATCGACCGCCCCACGCGTTGAAGTCGTAGGCGGCCAGCGCCTGGCTGAACTGCCCCGTAATCCGCCAGTCGAGGTCGGCCGGAAGTTCGCGTCGCAGCACGGCGAGGACCACCACCGTGACTCCCGCGACCGCGACCGCCGCCAGCGACCGGTCAAACACTCGCCGACCCGGCGCCAATGCCGTGCTGAGGGCGAAGCCGCCGGCCAGAAGCAGCGCCCAGCCGCGTTCGATGAACCACAGTGGCCCGGCCTCCCGAAACCCGAGCCCCGCTCCGGCCAAGAGCAGCAGCGCCAAGGCGGCCGACCCGGACTGAGGCGGTGCGAAGGCCAGAATCGCCACGGCCGCGGGTACGCCGACGATGGCCATGAGCCCGAGCGGTGACGAACTCAGCGGCGACAGCAGCATGACCAGCAGGAGGAGACCCGCAGCCGGCCAGAGACCGCTCCAGCGTTCCCTCAGCGGCCCCACGCCGGGGCGACGCTAGTCGTAGTAGCCGCGGATGTACGGCAGCAACGCAAGATACCTCGCCCGCTTGATCGCTGCCGCCACCGCCCGCTGGTGCCGTGCGCACGTCCCCGTGGCCCGCCGCGGCAGGATCTTGCCGCGATCCGAAATATAGCGCTCCAGCATGCGTTCATCCTTGTAGTCCACGCCGGGCATTCGGGCCTCACAGAACCGGCACACCTTTCGAAAGGCCATCTATCCCTCCTTCGCGTCGGCGGATTCGTCCGATTCCCCGGCGTCCGCGTCCGCGTCCGCACCGTCCCGTCCCGTGTCCGCATCCGCGCCGTCCACCGGCGCGTCCGCTTCCGCTTCGGACTCCCCGGTTTCGGACGCTTCCTCTGCGCCGGCCTCCTCGGTTTCGGACGCTTCCTCCGCCTCGGCATCCTCCGTGCCGGCTTTGTTCGTATCGGCAACGTCCGTGCCGGGGGCCGTCGGTGCCGGATCGGAAAGCGGCAGCGGCTGTTCCGCGATCACGATCAGGTACCGGAGAACGTCATCCTCGAGCTTCAGCACGCGCTCCAGTTCGCTGAGCGTATCGGGCGCCGAAGTGAACTGGGCGACGACGTAGTAACCGTTCGGTTGCTTCCGGATGGGGTAGGCGAGTTGACGCTTGCCCCAGTGCACCGAGGCGGTGACCTCGCCCGAACCGTCGGCCGTGATGATGGCGTGGTAGCGCTCGAGCTTGGTCTCGATCTCCTCGGAGGTCAGGCTCGAACGGAAGATGTACACGATCTCGTAATCGCGCATGCGCAGAGCTCCTTCGGTCTCGTCGGCCCCGACCCGCGCGGTCGGAGCAGGAGTCTTGTCGATGTGCCGATGGTCTCGCGGACCCGACATCGGGCTGAAGAAGGTATCGTCGTCGGCTCTCGCGTCAAGCTCCGAGATGGAACGCCTTCCCGGCACCGGGATACGGAAGTTGTGTGTCCATATCGCTCGGGAGGCCGGAGGCAGCCGAGCATCCGGCGGCCGTCGATGGCAATTGATGGGGAGCGCGAATGACTGGAACGCGCCGGATCGCGGCAGCCGCGAGGACGTGGATCATCATTTCCGTGATGTCTCTGGGCTGCGACGGCGGTAGGATCTATCAACACCGGGTGGCGGTGATCGACAGCGGCAGCCGGGACGACCCGGAGACAGGTCTCTGGGGCGTTCGCGTGACGACGCCCGATACCGCCGCAGTTGGGGAGGAGATCCCGGTTCGCATCAGGACGTACGGAGATGGCTGTCTCGTTCGAGATCAGCCGCGTGCAGGCGGAACCTCCGTGGACGTGGACGGCCTGATGGCCCGGCTCCAACCCTGGGATGTCTTCGATCTCGGACCCCGGTCACTCGATGGGATATGGGGCTGTTCGGACGCGCTGTTGTACTGGTCGAGGATCGTGCGCGTCCGTTTCGACGAGCCTGGTAGCGCCACGATCATCGTGCGCGGAATCAGCCGGGCCACCAATCCGGAGCGGATCACTGAAGTCGAACGCACGGTACTCGTCCGTTAGGGTGCCGCCAGGTGGCCTAGGCCGAGCGGACACGAACGGGCAGGTGATCCAATCGTAGAGACGGTACTGCTCGTCCTCATCCAGCCTTCGGAACGGTACCGGATACAGGCGCACCCAAGTACCATCTTCGCGTATTCCCGCTGTGCATACGGTCTCCCCGTACCTCTTCAACAGCTCCGGGTAGGTCTTGACGGTGACGAGGATCCGTTCCGAAGTCGTCATGCCGTTACAGGTGTCTCGGTTGCAAGGGCTTAGCAGCCGTCTTGACGATGGCACGAGCCAAGCGGGAACGGTGGCAATCCCCTGAATCCCGTTCGTAGCAGGTGAGCGCCACTCGTTCACCCGCGTCTATCCAGCCCGCAATTCTTGCCACGGCCTCCCGGCGTTGGTGCAGGGTCGTGGCCTCGTAAAGGGCAAAGAGACGATCATACGCAGCCCGGCCGCTCAGCCCGGCTCGCTGCCTAGATTCGACGCCGAGTTCGGGGAAGGGCTCATACCGGATGCCGAACTCATCACAGCCCTGGGAAAGGAGCCGCTTCGAGAATCTCCGTTTTCGACTGAGGGGCTTCGAGCGCAGCTGCGGGATCGGCGTGACCACCGAGCCGCGTTCGGCGATTCGCGCCGCTGCCGGCATCGGTGCCCCGGCTGAGGCGACCAGCCGCAAAGGCCCCTACATCGCGGTCCTTTAGCTTCGCAGCTAACCGGTGGCCCTCAGCGGTGAGATGCCACGCGCCGGGGGCTAGCAGGCCGCGCTTGGCAAGCCTGTCCCGGTCGGCCATGGCCGTGAACGAACGAGGCTCTTCCGGCAGGGAAACAAAGTCGTAGGGCACGTCCACCCCTCGGTCTCGGCACCGGCGGCTGTAGTCGAAGAGAAGACTCCGGAAGTCGTTCTCCTCCACCTTGCCATCGAGAGCACGCAAGGGAGAGAGGACGGTGCGTTGGCGACGAAACAACCGGACGGACACCGCCGAGACATGGTCACTCATCCGACACCACGGGTCCGCGGTGCACGGCGAACCCGGCCCTGTTCCAAGGCTAGAAGAGGCCCAGGGCCCGCAGTACGCCGGTGACGCCGGCAAGGGCGGTCTCCGCCGCTGGCGGTGCGGCGGCGGCCAAGCCGTGCACGTCCACGAACCAGGGGGCGAGGACGAGTGAGACGACGCTCATCAGCTTCACGACGATGTTCATCGATGGTCCCGACGTATCCTTGAAGGGGTCGCCCACCGTGTCGCCGACCACGGCCGCCTTGTGCGGGTCGGACCCCTTCCCCCCGTGGGCTCCGGTTTCGATGTACTTCTTGGCGTTGTCCCACGCGCCCCCGGAGTTCGCCATGAAGAGCGCGAGCAGCACGCCGCTCACGGTCGCCCCAGCGAGCGCGCCGCCGAGCGCCTCCACGCCCAGGAAGCGGCCGACCATGATCGGGACGATGATCGCCACCAGACCCGGCACGATCATCTCCCGGAGCGCCGCCTTCGTAGAGATGTCCACGCAGCGCGCCGAATCCGGCTTCGCCGTCCCCTCCATGATGCCGGGGATCTCGCGGAACTGGCGACGGACTTCCGCCACCATGCCGGCCGCCGCGCGTCCCACCGCCGTCATCGTGAGCGCGGCGATGAAGAAGGGCGTCACCCCGCCGATGAAGAGCCCCATCACGACGAGCGGATTGATGAGATTGATCCCGGTCTCGCGCAGACCCACGGCGTTCGCATAGGCGGAGAAGAGGGCGAGTGCGGTGAGCGCGGCGGAGCCGACCGCAAAGCCTTTCCCGATCGCCGCCGTCGTGTTGCCGAGCGAGTCGAGCGAGTCGGTCACCGAACGGACCTCGGGCCCCAGCTCCGCCATCTCCGAGATGCCGCCCGCGTTGTCCGCCACCGGGCCGTACGCGTCCACGGACATCGTCACGCCGACCGTGGCCAGCATCCCCACGGCGGCGATCCCGATCCCGTACAGGCCCGCGAAGTTGAAGGCGAGGAAGATGGCGGCGGAGATGAGGAGCATGGGGATCGCCGTGGACTCCATCCCGACCGCGAGTCCCGTGATGATGTTCGTCGCGGAGCCGGTCTCGGAGGCGGAGGCGATGCGGCGGATGGGCTTCTCCGCCGTGTAGTACTCCGTCACGAGGCCGATGGCGATGCCGACGAGCGAACCGAACAGCATGGCCCAGAAGGGACCGGCGTTCGGGTGGATGAAGACCCACTTGCCCTGTGCCGCGGCGTCGAAGAGCTGGAGGTTCACCGTGATCGCGTACGCCACGACCCAGAAGATCACCGCTCCGATGATCGGCGCCCAGCGGAGAGCGGCCGCGGGACTCATGCGCTCGAGGACGCGGATGGCGAGGACGCCGACCGCGCTCGCGAGGAAGCCGGCCATGATGTAAAGGACCGGCAGCGCCACGGCCTGAAGCCGCGCCCCGTCGAGGATCATCGCGCTCGTCACGCCGATGACGATCGTGGCGATGACCGAGCCGACGTACGATTCGAAGATGTCCGCCCCCATCCCCGCCACGTCGCCCACGTTGTCGCCCACGTTGTCGGCGATCGTCGCCGGGTTGCGGGGGTCGTCCTCCGGGATGCCGGCCTCGACCTTACCCACCAGATCCGCCCCTACATCGGCCGCCTTCGTGTAGATGCCGCCGCCCACCCGCGCGAAGAGCGCGATCGATGAGGCACCCATCGCGAAGCCCGAGATGATCTCGCCGAAGGGGCGGAAGCCGGTCGCCTGAGGATCGTAGATCACGATCACCGCGCCGATTCCGAGCAGGCCGAGCGCCGCCACCGCGATCCCCATCACGGCTCCGCCCGAGAAGGCAACCCGGAGCGCCTTGGCCTGGCCTTCCGCGCGCGCCGCCTCGGAGGTCCGGACGTTGGCGGCCGTCGCCGCCTTCATCCCGAAGAAGCCGGCCATGACCGAGCAAGCCGCCCCGAGTCCGTAGGCGATCGCCGTGCGAGGACCGACGAGCCAGAACAGAAGGGCCGCGACGACGACGATGAACGGCAGCAGCACGGTGTACTCGCGCCGCAGAAACGCCATCGCGCCCGAATGAATCGCCTCCGAAAGCTCGGCCATCTTCTCGTTGCCGACGGGCTGCGCCTTCACGTACATGAAGAGCGCGAAGGAGAAGAAGAGCCCGATCACGCCGAGCCAGACCGCAGAATCGATGTTTCCGACCACGTTTCCCTGCTCCCTTGATCAGCGTCCCTTGATCAGCGGGGGTTCACCCCGGACGGTTGAAGCGGTTCATCGCCGCTTCCGAGCCATGTTCCAGCCAGTACTCCACCGCTTCCGCGGCACGGGGGAAGGCGCCCAGCGCCGCCTCCTCCTCCGTTTGCGGCATCCGTGCCAACACCCAAGCCGCCAATTCGATGCGCTCGTCCGGCGGCCGCCCGACGCCGAGCCTGAGACGGCCGTAAGCGTCGGAACCGAGACTCGCCGATATCGAGGCGAGCCCGTTGTGCCCGCCCGGCGACCCCCTCCTCCGCAGGCGAAAGCGACCTGCGGGCAGAGCGACATCGTCGACGAGGACGAGCATGTCGGCCGCGGGGTCGAACCGGCGCGCGGCGAGCAGGTGCGCCAGCGCCTCGCCGCTCCGGTTCATGTACGTCAACGGCTTGTGAATCTCCACTCCGGGCTGCCCGCATCCCGTGGTCCACGCGGTGGCGCCGTCCGCGCGGAACGGCTCGCCGCCCCACCGGAGCGCCAAGCGATCCGCGAGCCACCAAGCGATGTTGTGCCGCGTATCCCGATACTTGGCACCGGGGTTTCCCAGCGCGAGGAGCAGCCGCATGGCGCGCCGATGGACCCGATCCCGGCCCCGGCTCAGTTCTGCTCCGGTTCGTCGCTCGGGGCCGCAGCCTCCGCGCCCTCCACCTCCTCGGCCACTGCCTCATCTTCCTCGCCTTCGGCGACTGTCGGCGGCACGACGGTGCAGATCGTGACCGTTTCGTCGTCGAGGATCACGACACCGCCCGGATCCACATCCGAGACGTGAAGCGAGTCGCCGATCCCGAGGCCCGAGACATCGACGTCGAATCCGGCCGGGATCTCGTTCGGTAGACACTCGACCTCGAGTTCGTGCCGGAGGAACTGCAGCATACCGCCCATCTCCACGCCAGCCGGCGTCTCCCGGAGGTGGACCGGGACCGGAACCCGGATCTTCACGTCCGAACGGATCTCTAGGAAGTCCACGTGCAGAAGCTGGGGCCGATAAGGGTGGCGCTGTATCTCTCGGATCAGCACCGGGCGCGGCTCGCCGCCGTCGACCTCGAGGTCGATCACCGTCGTGGCCGCATGGATCCGGCTCAGCAGGCGCGACAGCTCGCGCGTGTCCAGCGCCAGCGACTCGGCCTCGTCCCGGCGACCGTACACGACCGCGGGCAACTGACCGCTCCGGCGAAGCTGTCTCGCGGCGCCCGTTCCGGAGGAGGTCCTTGTCCGCGCCGTCAGTCTGGCGGATTCGTTCGTCATCTCCCTCTCTCGATTCTTCTTCGGTTTTCTGTGAAGCTCTCTGGGCTCCAAAGCTCCGGGGTGGCCGACCAAGCGGCCATGGACCGTTCGCTGATTTCGGTACCGGAACCGTCCGCTACGCGAACAGCTTGCTCACGGAACTGTTCGTGTGCGTGCTCTCGATCGCCTGCGCGAGCAGGCTCGCCACCGAGAGCACGGTCAGGTTGGGGAGCGCTTCCCGCACCCCCGGAGCGAGCGGCACGGTGTCCGTGACCGTGATCTCCCTCACGTCGGCCGACGCGAGGCGCTCGAGCGCCGGCCCCGAGAAGAGCGGATGCGTGCCGAGGACATAGATGTCCAGGGCGCCGCGCTCCTTCAGCACTTCGATGGCCGACACCATGGTTCCGGCGGTGTCGATCATGTCGTCGGGCACGATGCAGTGCTTCCCTTCGACTTCGCCCACGATGTTCGAGACCTCGGCCTCGTTCGGCGCCGGACGCCGCTTGTCAATGATCGCGAGGTCTCCCCCGAGGCGGCGCGCATAGCCCCGCGCCATCTTCGCCGCACTCACATCCGTCGCGACGACGACCAGGTTGTCGAGCTTCTTCATCTCGTAGTAGCGCCGGAAGACTGGGGCCGCGTAGAGGTGGTCCACGGGGATGTCGAAGAAGCCCTGGATCTGGTGCTGGTGGAAGTCGATCGAGAGCACCCGGTCCGCGCCGGCGGCCGTCATCAGGTTCGCGAGCAGCTTCGCCGCGATCGACACGCGCGGCTGGTCCTTCCGGTCCGCGCGACCGTACCCGTAGTACGGCACGACCGCCGTGACCCGCGCCGCCGAGGCGCGCTTCGCCGCGTCGATCAGGATGAGCAGTTCGAGAACGTTCTCCGCGGGCGGGTTCGTGGGCTGGATGAGGAAGACGTCGCGTCCGCGCACGTTCTCGTCGATGCGCACGAAAATCTCGCCGTCGGCGAACCGCTTGATCGTGACATCGCACAGCCGCTCTCGGAGCACGTCGGCGATTCCCCGCGCGAGGGCGGGATTCGCCGTACCCGAAAGCAGCATGATCGGACTCGTATGAAACGAGAAGTCCGTCGTGTCCATGCGTGTCGATGGCTCGCTGGTCTGGTTCCGGCGCTAGCCAGCTCAGCGCGCACGCGGCACGCGGAAGCCCTGCCGGAATGGAGAGAAACTGTGTGGGTCCCGAACCCATGCACCGCACGGCCCAACCCGGCCGCGGCAGCCGCCGAGAATACCGCCGCGCCCCCCTCCTGTCAATGAGGTATTCCCGCGCGTGTCCCCTTTGAACTCCGCCGCGAATCGTCGTTCCGTCCCGGCCATCTCGGTGCCCTCCCGTTCGCTACAGCTACCGGAATCCACCACGACGACCTGTCAAAACCGGACCACCTCGGCCCCGGCGGCGACAGGCTCGGCGGTCCTAGTGCAGCCAAGCCGGGCTCATGTGCCGCTGGACCAGATTGCATGTTGCAGCCAGTAGGGTGGATGGCTATCGGTTTCGGTGTTTCCACCTAGGGTAGTCGTCCAAGAAGTCGTCAAGCCGGTCGCCCGCCTCGAGGTGCTCCATCAGGATGCGCACCGGAACCCGGATCCCCGAGAACACGGGCGTGCCGCCCAAGATGTCGGGTTCCTGTCGATGAGCTTCTCGGTCATTGCGTCCTCATCACCCCGTTTTCGGCGGCCCACCAGCCGGCTCTCCGGCGGCGGACTCCGCGGGGATCGTGTAGACGACCTGCGTCGGGTAGGCGAAGGCGACACCGTGGCGCTCGAATTGTTCGTGGATCGCGAGCAGCATCCGCTGCCTCGCATCCATGAAGCGACCGTAATCGGGGACGGTCATGTGGAAGATGGTGTCGAACTCGATCGCGGAGTCCGCGAAACCCGATAGGTGACATCGGTCGAAGCGGATATCCTCCTCGGTCCGCACGATCTCCTCGATCCAACCGGGGATCCGTGCCAGGGTCTCGCGCGGCGTGTCGTAGGTCACGCCGATCTTCAGCGTCCCGCGCCGGTCCGCCATGCGCCCGAGGTTCCGGATCCGAGCGTTGATGAGGTCGCTGTTCCCGAGGATGAGTTGCTCGCCCCCCAAGCTCCGCAGCCGAGTCGTCTTGAGGCCGATGTGCTCCACCGACCCCTGGAAGTCGCCGATGACGAGGAAGTCGCCGATGACGAAGGGTTTGTCGAGGATGATGGAGAGCGATGCGAGCAGGTCTCCGAGGACGTTCTGGGCCGCGAGGGCGACGGCGATGCCTCCGATCCCGAGGCCCGCGAGCAGGGCCGCGACCTCGACCCCGAGGTTGTCGAGGATGAGGAGGAGGACGACGGACCACACGGCGAGCCGGCCCACGAAGGAGAGAGCGCGGACCATGGTTACGGCCTCCGCATCCTCGCCCTCCGTCGCATCCACGAACCGCCGCACCAGGAAGGCGATCGCGCCGCTCGCCCAGATGCCGCCCTGGACGACGATGGCGATGACCGCGGCACGGCGAATCACGAGCGCCACGACGTAATCGAGTTCGAGCACGAGCGAGGCGGCGAAGAGCCCCACGAAGAGGATGAGGCCGAATTTCGTCTCGCCGAGCACGGCGGCGACGAGATCGTCGATCGAGGTCCGGGTCTGGCTCGCGAAACGCGCGAACGCCCGCAGCGCGTAACGTTCGAGCAGCCACAGCGCCAAGGTCGTGACGGCGTAGATGCCGGCGGCGATCAGCCAGGCCGACAGCGTGTTTCCGTAGATGGTCTGGTCCAGGCCCATGCCTCGAACTCCGGTTTCCGTGGTGAGCGGTCGGTTGTCGTGGGTGATCAGCGTTCGCGGGAAATCGACGTTCGCGGGAGATCAGGCGAGTTGCTCCATCATCTCCCGGATGTCGGTCGTCGGGCGCCGGCACGCGAAGCCGGTGCAAACGTATACCGTCGCCTTCCCGTCCAGGAGACCGTGCGGCGCGGTGAAGGGCGCGATCTCCGCGAGAGGATCCACCGCGGTCTCGTTGGGCATTTCGGCCCGGCGGCCCACCGGCTTGAAGAGGACCGCCGTACGGGGCGCGTAGCGGCCGGCGAGGGCGGCGAGCATGCGCCGCGTGCCGGGTTCGCCGGGATCCCCGGTCACGACGACTTCCCGCGCGGGCCCCAGCGCGAGATCGAGCGCTACAAGCGACATCGTGTGCGCGGCAGGGGCGCCTCCCACGGGGCCGGCGAGCGCCCCGCGCAGCGCCTCCGCCCGGTCCAGGAGTTCGAGGTCGCCCGTGAGGCGGCCAAGCCGGAGGAGCACGTACCACGTCGTCGCGTTCGCCGAGGGCGTGGCCCCGTCGTACAGCTCCTTCTGCCGCACGGGCACGTCGCTCTGCGCCGCGTCCACGTTGAACACGCCGAGCCGCTCCGGGTCCCAGAAGCGCTCCAGAAGCGGGTCGAGCAGCTCGCGCGCAGCCCGGAGCCAGCGCGGGTCGAACGTCGCCCCGTACAGCTCGATCAGTCCCCAGATGAGGCAGGCGTGGTCCGCCGCTCCCGCCGGGATGGCCGACTCCCCGTCCCGGTAGCGGTGAAGGAGCCGCCCCTCGCCGTCGCGCAAGCGCTCGAGGATGAAGTCCGCCGCCCGCGCCGCCGCCGCGACGAGCGATTCGTCGGCGAACGCGCGCCCGCTCCGCGCCAGCGCGGCGATCATGAGGCCGTTCCAGTCGGTGAGGATCTTGTCGTCAAGCAGCGGGCGCTCCCGCCTCGCCCGCTTCTTGAACAGGACGCGGCGCGCCTCCTCCAGACGGTTCTCGACGCGGCCGACGTCCTCTCCCAGCGCGGCCGCGATCACGGCGGGCGTCTCTCCGGCGTGCAGGATGTTCTCTCCGGTGCGGAGCCCCGACGCCTCATCGGCGAAGTTGCCGCGCGCCTCGACCCGGAAGGCGCGTCGCGCAAGCTCGGCCGCGTTCTCCCCCAGCGCCTTCGACAGCACCGCGTCGAACTCATCCCGCGTCCACACGTAGAACGCCCCTTCGCGCCCCTCGCTGTCCGCGTCCTCCGCGGAATAGAAGCCCCCCTCCGCGTCCGTGAGGTCGCGCGCCACGTACTCGTAGATCTCGCGGGCCACCGTCCGGTGGGCGGGGTCGCCCGTCACCTGCCACAGCTCCGTGTACGCCATGGCGAGCAGCGCTTGGTCGTACAGCATCTTCTCGAAGTGCGGGACGAGCCAGCGGGCGTCCGTCGAGTAGCGGTGGAAGCCGTACCCGACGTGGTCGAAGACCCCTCCCCGCCTCATGGAGACGAGGGTCTTCTCCACCATCTCCACGCCGCGCCGGTCGCCGGTACGGTCGCTCCAGCGCAGGAGGAAGAGGAGTTGGTGCGGCGCCGGGAACTTCGGAGCCCGGGAGAACCCGCCCTGATGAGGGTCGAAGCGCGCCCGCAGGTCGCGGAAGCCGCGGCGGAGCGTCTCCTCGTCGAGCGCGCCCTCCCCCGAACTCAGGCCGCGGACCTCGACCTCCCGGATCGCCGCCAGCGCCGAGGCTCCGGCCGCCTCGACATCGGCCCGCCGCTCCCGCCACAGGGACGCGAGCCGCGGCAGCAGGTCCAGCATCCCCACCCGCCCGGCCACGCTCCCGCGCGGGAAATAGGTGCCGGCGAAGAAGGGCTGCTTGTCCGGCGTCATCACGATCGTGAGCGGCCATCCCCCCCGACCCGTCATGAGCTGGCACGCGGTCATGTAGACGCCGTCGATGTCCGGCCGTTCCTCGCGGTCCACCTTGATCGATACGAAGTCCCGGTTGAGGAGCGCGGCCACATCGGCATCCTCGAAGGACTCGCGCTCCATGACGTGGCACCAGTGGCAGGTCGCGTACCCGATGGAAAGGAAGATCGGACGGTCCTTGGCCCGGGCGCGCGCGAAGGCCTCCTCCCCCCACGGAACCCAGTCCACGGGATTGAAGGCGTGCTGGAGAAGGTAGGGACTCTTCTCACGCGCGAGCCGGTTGGGGCGGGGGCCGGAATGGGGCATGGGATTGGCCCCCCAGGGGTCGAACCTGGATCATCGGCTCCAAAGGCCGGTGTCTTGCCATTAGACGAGGGGCCAGCGGCGCCGAAGATGGCGCGATCCGGCCAGCGGCGTCAAACCACGCCGACGCCTGCCAGGCCGGAACCAGACCCCCGCTGGGTTCGAGCGGCGCTGACGCGGGGTTTGGCCGCGGCCTGCAAGGACGAGCCTCAGACGGGGAGTGCGGCGTCCAAGATTCGGAGACCCTCACGTCGTTCGAGGACGGCCAACGATTGGCGGGCGCGGGCCCGCTCCGCGGCGGAACGAAAGACGGCGAACAGAGCCGAGCCCGAGCCCGTCATCGCGGCCACCGCCGGCTCGCGCGAGCGAAGCCGCTCGAGAAGGTCCGACAGCTCCGGGTGCCGGGCGAGGACGGGCGCCTCGAGGTCGTTCCGGGCCACGCGCTCGAGGGAGTCCCACGCCGCCAGCCGCGTAGCGCCGGGAAACACCGTGGCCCCTCCGGCATCGGCACCCGTCCGTCCGAGCCATTTGTACGCCTCGGGCGTGGCAACGTGGATTCCGGGGCAGAGGAGCAGCGCGGGGCGGGGCCGCGGGGGGCGGAGCGGGAGGAGCCGGCGGCCGCGCTCCCAGCCGAGCGCCATTGGAACGCCGAGGAGGGCGAAGGGCACGTCGCTCCCGATTTCGCCGGCGAGCGCCAGGAGTTCGCCTTCGTCCAGGCGGGGCCACCGGTCGGCGAGCAGGCGGAGCGTCGCAGCCGCATCCGCGCTCCCTCCACCGAGTCCGCTGCCCATCGGAATCCGTTTGGTGAGACGGATGTGCACGGCGGGCCACGCCCGCCCTCCGAAGACCCGCTCCAAAAACCGCACGGCCGCCTGCCGACAAAGGTTGTCCGCGCCTTCGGGCACGCCATCGGCCAGCGGTCCGTCGACGGAGAGGGTGACGCCGCGCCCCCCGCCCTCCGGCCCGGCACCCTCCGGGCCGGTACCCTTCGGCCTAGCGCCCTCGGGCCCGGCGCCCTTCGGCCCGGCACCCTCCCGTCCGGGAGCCCTCGGCCGACCCCTCATGGGCTCGCCCGCGAAGAGACTCACCGTGTCGGACAGACTCGTGCGGGCGAGGAGGGTTTCAACGCCGTGAAAGCCCGTCTCATCCCGGGCGAACACGCGCAGGCGCAGGTTGACCTTCGCGCGCGCTTCGGCCGTTCCGATCTCTCCGGCGGCGGTCACGCCGACGTCTCACGCGCCGGGGCCTCACGCGCCGGGGCCTCGCTCCGTCCCAGCTCCCGGCGGCTGATCCCGAGGCGCCGCATGTACCAGATCCCCAGTACCGTGATGGGCAGGAAGGTGAGGATGTGGTAGCCCGCGGCGAAGCTGATGATCCTCGCCGGCTCGATCTGGTGGAGTTCGAGCGCGACGCGGGCCGCCGTCTCGAACGGCCCGAAGAACCCCGGCGTCGACGGGATCGCGACCGCGAAACTGATCGTGGTCTGGAGAACGAGTGCGCCGAGGAACCCGGGCCCGACGATGCCGAAGGCGAGAAACCCGAGATAGAAGGAGGCGGCGTTCCAAGCCCAGACCGCGAACGACCACAGCATCGCGCGGGCGAAGACGTGCGCGTGGCGCAGTGCCCCGAGGCCGTCCACGAACGCGGCAAGCACGTCCATGATGCGGTCGGCGACGCGGTCGGGCGCGACCCGGTGGAACCACTTGGCGGCCAACCGGAGGAAGCGGTCCGGAGAGCGGACGAGGAGGGCAAGCCCAAGCAGGCTCGCGGAGACGAGGACGACGCCCACGGTGAACAGGTCGCGCAGCGTCCCGGAGGCGGCTTCGTCGACGCCGACGATGAAGAAGGCGGGGACGAGGAACACCATGAGAACGATCGCGTCGAGGAGGCGCTCCACGACGAGCGAGGCCAGCGCGGCGCTGAGCGGCACCGGAGTGATCTGTGACAGCGAGTAGGCGCGGGCGAACTCTCCGAGCCGGCCGGGCAGGACGTTGTTCGCCATGAAGCCGATGCACACGGCCGCGTAGCGCGAACGGAACGGCAGGTCTCCGTTCGAGGCGCGGAGGAGGATCTCCCACCGGATCGCCCGGAGGTTGAAGGTGAGCGTGGCCACAACGGTCGCGGCGATGAGCAGCCAGACGTTCGCCTCGCCCAAGTGTCTCAGGAGTTCGGCGGCCGAGACGTCCCGGAGCGCCCAGAGTAGGAGCGCGACCGAGACGAGCACTCCGATGAGGACTGTGAGACGGCCTCTCACGCGCGCGCCTCGCGCACGAGTTCCGACATCTCGAGCACCGCCCGCTCGATTCCCGCGAGCACGGAGCGGCTCACGATCGAGTGGCCGATGTTGAGTTCCTCGCACACCGCGATCGCCGCCACCGGCTGGACGTTCTCGTAGGTGAGACCGTGCCCGGCGTGCACCCCGAGGCCGGCGCCTCCGGCCCGCAGCGCCGCATCCTCCAGCCGCGCGAGTTCGCGGTCTGCGCCCGCTCGGTCCGGCGCGTTCGCGTATTCCCCGGTGTGAAGTTCGATCGCCGCCGCGCCCGCCTCGGCCGAGGCGTCGACGGCCGCGGGATCGGGATCGATGAAGAGCGACGTACGGATCCCGGCCTCATGGAGCCGCGCCACGGCGGCGGCGATGCGCGCCGGATCGCTGGAAAGGTCCAGCCCGCCCTCCGTCGTCAGCTCCTCCCTCTTTTCGGGCACGAGCGTCGCCTGGGCCGGCCGCCAGCGTTCGGCAAGGGCGAGCACCTCCTCCTCGGCCGCGAGTTCGAGGTTGACGAAGGTGCGGACGGTTCCGAGCAGAAGTTCCACATCGCGGTCCTGGATGTGCCGCCGGTCCTCGCGGAGGTGCACCGTAATTCCGTTCGCGCCCCCGAGTTCGGCGAGCACGGCGGCCCGCACCGGATCGGGCTCGTCCGTGCCGCGCGCCTGCCGGACGGTCGCCACGTGATCGATGTTCACGCACAGCCGGCAGTCGATCAGATGCGAGAAGCTGCTGTTCGCCATGATGTGCTCCCGTGTTCGGCTCGGCCGTCCGCCTCAGGCGGCGTCGGCCCGCTCCACGACCAGACCGCTCGCGCGCCAGCGGCCGGCCACCCCGGCGGGTACGCGGGCCACGATGACCACGCACCCAGCCTCGTACGCGCGCTCCAGCACCTCGCCCTCCCGGTACGCCTCCGCAAGCCGCGCCCCGTCCCCGGTGGGCAGACTCACGCGCACCGTCTCGAGGCGGGCCCGCATCGCCGCCTGAAGGGCCTCGCGCAACGGCTTCAACCCGCCCCTTTCCACGGTCGAGGTCAGCACATGCGGTCGGCCGGCCGCCGCAGCCCTCTCGCGCAGCGCCCGCTCCTCCTCGTGCGTAAGCCGGTCGACCTTGTTGAAGACCTCGATCACGGGCCGATCCCCCGCGCCGGCCTCCGTCAACACCCCCCGCACGGCCTCGCTTTGGGCCTCCCGGCTCGGCGACGAGGCATCGATCACGTGCAGCAGGAGGTCGGCCTCGGCGAGTTCCTCCATCGTCGCCCGGAAGGACGCCACGAGATGGTGCGGCAGCTTCCGGATGAACCCGACCGTGTCGGTGAGGAGGATCGG
Source organism: Candidatus Palauibacter poriticola (assembly GCA_012270965.1). GTDB lineage: Bacteria > Gemmatimonadota > Gemmatimonadetes > Palauibacterales > Palauibacteraceae > Palauibacter > Palauibacter poriticola. Next base: position 132,616 of record JAAXHJ010000023.1, on the reverse strand, counting down.
ACCCGGACCTTCGAGATCGCAAACCCGGGTCGCCGGATCCACCGTTGCGAACAGCCGGTCCTCCACGAATGCGTCCGAGCCCGAGAGGCCGCGCAGAATGGAGGACTTGCCCGCGTTCGTATAGCCCGTGAGCGCCACGGTGAACCGCTCGCTCCGTGCCCGGCGCTGCGTGACCCGCGCCCGCGCGATGTGGTCGAGCTTGCGCCGTAGCCGGGCGAGGCGCCGGTCGATGAGCCGGCGGTCGGTCTCGATCTGCTGCTCCCCGGGGCCGCGCGCGCCGATGCCTCCGCCCTCGCGTGAGAGGTGGGTCCACATCCGCTTCAACCGCGTCCGCATGTACTGAAGCTGGGCGAGTTCGACTTGGAGCTTCGCCTCCGAGGTCCGGGCCCGGAGCGCGAAGATGTCGAGGATGAGTTCGGTGCGGTCGAGGGCGCGCACGCCGAGCGCCGCTTCGAGATTCGCCCCCTGGGCCGGCGTGAGTTCCTCATCGAAGATGGCGAGCGTCGCGTCGTGCTCCCGGAGTGCCCGCCTCAAGCGTTCGACCTTCCCCTTGCCAATGAAGGTCGAGGCGTTCGGCGTGCGCAGGCGCTGGACGACCGCGCCCCGCACATCGGCTCCCGCCGTCCCCGCGAGCCGGGCAAGTTCCTCAAGGTGTTCGTCCACCGTCTCCTGGGGCATGTCGAGCGGCGGCGCGCCCACGAGCACCGCACGCTCCGCCGCCCGGTCCAACGTCACTTCGTCGATCGATTCTCCTCCGTGCTCTCGCCGCCCGTCTCGTCGCCCGTCTCGGGCCTCTTCTCTCCCCCGGGACGCGCTTTCGCCCCCGCTCGTGCCCGGCTGGCGCGAATCGCGTCAAGCCTGTGTTTCGCGTCCACTTCCCAACCGCGCTCCACGGGATCGTACCAGCGGCTTCCGCGCAACGACTCGGGAAGGTAGGATTGGGCGGCCACGCCGTCTTCCTCGTCGTGATCGTAGCGATACCCCGACCCGTAGCCGAGTTCCTTCATGAGCCGCGTGGGCGCGTTGCGGATATGGAACGGGACGGGCTCGGCGGGCGTTTCGCGCGCCGCGCCGGCGGCTCCGCCAAACGCCCGGTAGACCGCGTTCGATTTCGGGGCGAGGGCCAGGTAGGTCACCGCCTGAGCCAGGGCCAGATCTCCCTCCGGGCTGCCGAGAAAGTGGTACGCGTCGCGCGCCGCGATCGTGACCGCCAGCGCACCGGGATCCGCAAGTCCGACATCCTCGGCCGCCATGCGCAAGATGCGCCGTGCCAAGTACATGGGGTCCTCGCCGCCATCCAAGAGCCGCGCCAGCCAGTAGAGGGCGGCGTCCGCGTCCGAGCCGCGCACGGCCTTGTGCAAAGCGGAGATGAGGTTGAAATGCTCCTCGCCCGACTTGTCAAACCGCGCGAACCGTTTCTGGAGCGCCGCCGCCACGTGGTCCGCGGAGATCGCCGGGACGCCAGCCACCTCGGCCAGATCCGCCGCCGTCTCGAGCGCGTTGAGGGCGCGGCGGGCGTCGCCGTCCGCTTCGATTCCGAGCCATGTCAGGGCCTCCCGATCGATGGAGAGGCCGGTGTCTCCGAGCCCGCGCTCCCGATCCCGCAGCGCCCGGGCGCAGATTTCCGCGACCTCTTCCGGCGCCAGCGGCTCAAGGACGAAGACCCGCGTGCGGGAGAGGAGCGGCCCGACAACCTCGAAGCTGGGGTTCTCCGTCGTGGCCCCGATGAGGGTGACGGCGCCGCGCTCCACGTGCGGAAGGAGCGCATCCTGCTGCACCCTGTTGAAGCGGTGGATCTCATCGACGAAGAGGACGGTGCCGCGGCCGGTGGCGGCGCGGCGCGCCTTCGCCTCCTCCAGAACGCGGCGGACGCGGGGGATTCCGTCGGTCACGGCGGAGAAGGGGACGAACGCGGCTTCCATCCGGCCGGCCAGCAGCCCGGCGAGGGTGGTCTTACCGGTGCCCGGCGGACCCCAGAAGATGAGGCTCGGGACACGTCCGCTCTCGATGAGCTGGCGCAGGGGCCGACTCTCGCCCACGAGCTTCGGCTGGCCGACGAACTCCTCTAGCGTCCGAGGCCGCATCCGGGCGGCGAGCGGCGAGTCGGCCAGATCGGGCTCTCGAGCCCGGGCGGCCCTCGGATCACCGGCGTCCACGGGTTCGGTGCGCGCTTCCGCGCCGGCGAACAGGCTCGGCTCGTCAGTCATCGCCGCCGGACAACGGGTCGCCAGCGGGCGGTGCGTCGCCGGCGGCGGGTGCGTCGCGCGGCCGCGAAGCCTCCGCGAGCGAGCCGATCTCGATCAGCCGGCGAGCCTCTTCGAGGAGGGCCGCGCGCTCGTTGCGGCCGGGGTCCTCGATGACCTGTTCGAGCAACTCCTCGAGCAGCAGCCGAATGAGCGGACCCGGCGACATGCCGAGCGCGAGGAGGTCGTCCCCCCCGACCGCGAGACCCGCGAGGTCGAGAACCGGGTTTCGCTCGCGCTCTTCCCGCACGCGCTCCCAAGTCGCCCGCAGGTAGCGTTCCGCCCGCACCTCTCCGGCGGCGCGGGCGACGGCGAAGTGCACCTCGAACAGATCCTCCCACGCGTCGCCGACCGATGCGAGCCAGCTTCGATGCTCCGCGGCGGAGTCCAACGCTCCCACGAAGGGGAGGTATAGCCGGGCGAGCCGCGCGACGTAGCGCCGATCCGCGTTGGAGAACTTCAGCCGGGAGAGCAGCGACTCGGCGGCGGCGGCCCGCCCGCCGGGCGTGTCGGACGCGCACGCGAGCAGAGTCGCAAGGCGTACGTATGCGGCCTTCGCCGGGGCCTCATCGACGGCGCCGAGCGCGGACCGCCACGCGTCGCCGCCGGCCGCGAGCCCCACCAGCTCCGGGTACCAATGGCTCAGCGCCCCGCAGGCCGCATACAGGTCCAGCGCGGCCGAAGGCTTCGGATCCGCCATGACCTTGAGCAACTCTTCGCGCACGCGCTCGGCCGACAGCCCGGACAGCCCCTCCACGGCCTCCCGCAGCGCTTCGTCCGTGCGCGCCTCCACCGCCCACTCGAAGCGTCCCGCGAACCGGAAACCGCGCAGGACGCGCAGGTAGTCCTCGCGGAAGCGCGCCTCGGGCTCCCCCACCGCGCGCAGGATCCCGTCTTCGATGTCCTCCGCGCCGCCCCACGTATCGCGCACCTCGTTGGAGGCGGGCCGCCAAGCGATCGCGTTCGCCGTGAAGTCCCGGCGGCTCAAGTCGTCCTCGATCGAATCGGCGAAGGCGACCCGCGCGTGCCGGCCATCCGTCTCGACATCGCGCCGGAAGGTCGTCACCTCGTACTCGTCGTCCCCATCGAGCACCGTCACGGTCCCGTGCGACACCCCGACCGGGACGGTCCGCGGAAAGAGACGCATGACGTCCTCCGGCCGCGCGTCCGTCGTCAGGTCCCAGTCCGGCTCGGGCAGGTCGGACGCGCCTCCGAGCTGAAGGACGTATGCATCACGGATCGAGCCGCCCACGGCCCACGCCTCGAAACCCGCGGCCTCGAGCCGTTCCGCGGTGCCGGAGAACCCGGGCGGCGGGGAGAATCGGCCCGGATCGATCATTCTCAGCCGCACAGCACGCTGCCGCCGTTCACGTTGAGGATCTCTCCCGTGATGTGCCGGGCCGCGTCGGAGAGAAGGAAGCAGATGGGCCCCGCGATGTCTTCGGCCGTCGCGATGCGCCCGAGCGGAATGAGGGCCAGCGCGGCGCGCCCGGCCTCGCCCCGAAGCGCCGGGGCGGACATGTCCGTGTCGACCCAGCCGGGGGCGACGGCGTTCACGTTGATCGACCTCGGGCCGAGTTCGGTCGCGATCGACTTGCAGAATGCGTTGATCGCCCCCTTGGACGCGGCGTAATGGCTGTGCTCCGCCTCTCCCCGCTGGGACGCCGTCGAGGAGACGAGGACGATTCTCCCATCCGCCCGCATGCGAAGCGCCGCCTCCCGCGTGCTCGCATAGATCGACGTGAGGTTCGTCTCGATCATGCGTCGCCACTCGTCCGCCTCGAGCGACTCGATCGGCCGCGCGTCCGCGTTCCAGATGCCGGCGTTGCCCACGAACCCATCCAGTCCGCCGAACTCGGCGTCCGCGCGCTCGAACAGGGTCCGACACTCATTGGGCTCGGCCAGATCCGCGGCGGCGCACCAGTGGTGCCCGCCGGGGGCGAGCGAGCACGCCTCCTCGACCGCGCGTCGCGCTTTCGCCTCCGCTCGGTGGTAGGCGATGCCGACGGACGCACCGGATGCCGCGAGGCACCGCACGGTGGCGCGTCCGATCCCGCGCGAACCCCCGGTTACGAGCACGCGCTTGCCCGCGAGACCGGGCAACCCCGGAACCCCCGATGTCATTCCGTCCTCTCCTCCTCGTTGAACCGTTCGCCGATCAACCCTCCTGGACCCACCCTCTCGGCGAGTCGGCGTGCCCGCTTGGCGCTCCCCCCCAGAGCCGGATCCGCGGCCGCCTCGAGCGCGTAGGTGAGGATCGCGTCCGCGGCGAGTAGGGTCACCGCGTCCGAGCGGGTCGCCGCGCCCTCCGCCGCGATGTCCAGCGCCTCGAGCGCCGCACGGACGAGTCCATCCTCGCCCTCCGCGAGACGCCCCCCAACCAGCGACCACACCGCTTCCGCCAGCTCCACCGGCGCGCTCTCGAGCCGCCCGTCGAGCCACTCCTCGAGTGTGAGAGGGTCGGGTTCGGCCGGCACGTCAGCCACCCGACAGGGCGGGCACCCGTTCGGAAGCCCAAGCCCGGGCCGCTCCGAGCCCGTCCTCCGTTCGCGACGGATCGCCCACACCCCCCTGCGCGAAGCGCGGGCCGCCGCCGCCGCCGGAACCCGTCGCCCGGCTCGAAACGCGGACGAGGTCTCCCGCCCTTAGGCCCAGCCGGATGAGGTCGTCCGACACGACCGAGATGAACGCGTGGCGGTCCTCGTCCGCGAACACGACGTGAACGACGGCGGCGCCCGACCCCATCCCGCCGCGCAGGCGATCGGCGAGCGCTCCGAGGTCCGTACCCGCAGGCACCTCCAGGCACCCCGACACGAAGCGGGCCCCGTTCGCGTCCTGCGCGCCCGCCGCGCCCGCACCCGAGCCCGCGCCCGCACCCGCGCCCGCGAGAAGCGTTTCCAACTGTCGCTCCGCGGCATCTCCTCTCCGTCCCCGAACCTCTTCGGCGAGCGCGTCGCGCTCCTCGAGGAGTCGCTCCATGCGGGCCGCCAGATCCGCCGGCGCGCAGCGCAACCGCGCGGCCAGTTCCGCGAGGAGCCGGTCACGCGCCAGTTCGCGTCGATAGGCCTCCTGTCCCGTCACCGCTTCGATGCGCCGGATGCCCGCCGCGACACCCGTCTCGGACACAATCCGGAATGTCCCGATCTGACCCGTCGTGCGGACGTGCGTGCCGCCGCACAGCTCCAGGCTGAGTTCCGGCACTTCGATCACCCGCACGATGTTCCCGTACTTCTCCCCGAACAGGGCCATGGCCCCGGCCGCGATCGCCTCGTCGTAACCTCGCTGCGACGCGTCGACATCGTGGTTTCCGAGTATCGCCTCCGTGACCTCCGCTTCGATGTCCGCCCGCTCCTCCAGCGTCAGCGGACCCCTGTGGCTGAAATCGAAGCGAAGCCGGTCCGGTGCAACGAGCGATCCGGCCTGCTGCACGTGCTCGCCCAACCGGTTGCGGAGCGCGGCGTGCAGGAGGTGCGTCGCCGTGTGATTCCGCTCCGTCTCGCGCCGCGACGGAGCCACCCGCGCGCACACGGAGTCCGCGACCCAGTCGTCGGCCTCGGGAAGCGAACCCTCGGCCAGCGCTCCCGCGACCACGGTCCGCCCGTCGGCACCCCACACCTCGGAGATGTCGACCGCCCAATCGTCCCCCGCGACGCGGCCGGTAACGCGCCCCGTATCGGAGACCTGACCCCCGCTCTCCAGGTAGAAGGGATTCCGCTCGAGCAGGAACCAGTGCCGACCGTCGACGGACCGTCGCCGACACCCCGTTTCGGTTTCGAGGTCCGTGTAGCCCACAAACTCCTGCTTCGCCTCCCCGTTGGACGGGATGACCGTGAGCGCGCCCCTAGACCCACCTCCGATGGTGCCCACCTCGAGTGACGCCGTTGACACTGGGTCCATGGTCATGGCCGGTACCTCGACGCCCCGGGAGCGGGCGCGCTGGCGCTCCAAGGCCTCGTCAAAGCCCTTCCAGTCGACGCTGTAGCCGCGCTCGCGGGCGATGAGGCCGGTCAGGTCCTCGGGAATGCCGTACGTGTCCTTGAGCTTGAACGCGACATCGCCTGCGACCGTGCCCGAGCCGCCCTCCGGGATCGCACGGTCGATCTCCCGCATGCCGCCCTCAATGGTGGACAGAAAGAGTTCCTCCTCCGCTCGCGTCGTGGAGAGCAGGTGCTCCCGCCTCGCCTCCAGCTCGGGGAAGGTGGCCGACATGCGATCCGCCACCACGCCCACGAGATCGTGCAGGAGCGGGTCGCGGCGGCCGAGAAGCCAGTAGTGCCGCACCGCCCGGCGCAGGATCCGGCGCAGCACGTACCCCCGCTTCTCGTTCGAGGGGAAGACGCCATCGGCGAGCAGGAAGGCGACGGCCCGGGCGTGATCCGCCAATACGCGGAAGGCGACGCCGTCGTCCCAGTCTTCCGGCGCCCGCGAGTACTCGATCCCGAGTCCGTCCTCCGCCGCCGCGATGATCGGGAGGAAGAGGTCCGTGTGGTAGTTCGTTCCCACCCCCTGCAGCAGCGCCGCGATCCGCTCGAGTCCGGCACCCGTGTCGATCGAGGGCGCGGGGAGCGGCGTATCCGTGCCGTCGGGCTCGCGGTCGAACTGCATGAAGACGAGATTCCAGAACTCGATGATCCGGTCCGCCTCGCCGGCCGCCTCGAACTGGGCATCGGTGATGCGGTCATCGCGTACCGCCCTCAGGTCGTAGTGCAGCTCCGAGCAGGGACCGCACGGACCCGTGTCGCCCATCTGCCAGAAGTTGTCCTTGTCCCCCATGCGCCGGATGCGCGATTCCGGGATCGAGGTTCGTTCCAGCCAGAGGTCGAACGCGTCATCGTCGTCGTGGTGCACGGTGGCCCACAGACGGTCGGGCTCCAAACCGAGGTCTCCGGTCACCCACTCCCAGGCGAAGTCGATCGCCTCGCGCTTGAAGTAGTCGCCGAAGGAGAAGTTCCCGAGCATCTCAAAAAACGTGTGATGGCGCGCCGTCCGCCCCACTTCCTCGAGGTCGTTGTGCTTGCCGCTGACGCGGAGGCACTTCTGGGACGTGACCGCGCGCGGGGGGATCGGGCACTCGGTCTTTCCCGTGAAGATGCCCTTGAACTGCACCATCCCGGCATTGGTGAACATGAGGGTCGGGTCATCCGCGGGGACGAGCGGGCCGCTGGGCCGATGGTCGTGCCCCTGCCGTTCGAAGTAGGAGATGAAGCTCCGCCGGAGTTCGTCCGCCGTCATCGTGTATCCGCCTCAGCCTGCCAGTTGACCTCGATCCAGGCGCGAATGCGACTCGCGGCGAACCCGCGCCTAGCCAGATAGTCGAACAGCCGTCGCCGCGCCTTCGACGGGTCCGCCCCGGCCAGCCTCCGCGTCCGCGCCGTCGCCACGCGCTCGAGCAGTGCCTCCTCCGTCGCGCCCTCCTCCGCCATCGCCTCGCGGATGCCGCGATCCGCATCCTCCCGCGACACGCCCCGAGCGAGAAGGTCGGATTGCAGGCGACGGGTGCCACACGGCCGGAGCCGGATGCGATCCCGCGCAAAGCTGGCGGCGAACTGCGCATCGTCGAGATACCCCAGCGCCGCCAGGCGTTCCAGCGCGTGTTGAATCGCCGCCCGGTCGATCCGCGCCCGCCGCAGCCGGCGCTCCGTTTCCCGGCGACTCCTCGGGCGCACGGAAAGGTAGCGCAGCCCGACGAACAGCGCTTCGGCGCGCCCGCCCGCGGCCCGGACGGCGTCGACGTCCGCAGATGAGAGCCGGAGTCCGACGTCGAGCCGAAGTCGGCACACTTCTTCGTCGGGAAGCCGACAGAGGGAAGCGCCGTCCAACTGGACCTCGGTCCAGCCGGAGCGGCGCTTGACGGGGAGGAGGCCGGTGATCTCCCCGGTTGTGTGGCGGTTGCGGCCGGGACTCAGCGCCCGGTGGCCTGCTTCGAGGGCGGCCGGGAGTTCTTCGACTTTTCCGCGCCCGCTTCCGCCGCACCCTCGGCCGCATCCGGGTCCGGAATCGTCATCCCGAGTTCATCGCGGATTCGGGCTTCGATCTCCTCCGCGATGTCCGGATTCTCGCGCAGGAAGGCCTTCGAATTCTCGCGCCCCTGCCCGAGCCGGACATCTCCGCCGTACGAGTACCAAGCGCCCGCGCGACGCACGATGCCGATGCTTTCGCCCATGTCCACAAGCAGACCCTCCCGGCTCACGCCCTGGTTGAACATGATGTCGAATTCGGCCTGCTTGAACGGCGGTGCGCACTTGTTCTTGACCACCTTCACGCGCGTCCGGCTGCCGACCAGGTTGCTCCCCTCCTTGATGGAGGCGATCCGGCGGATGTCGAGTCGAAGCGAGGAATAGAACTTCAGCGCCCGGCCTCCCGTCGTGGTCTCCGGGTTCCCGTACATGACGCCGATCTTCTCGCGAATCTGGTTCGTGAAGATCACGGCGGTGTTGGAGCGCCCGATCGCGCCCGTCAGCTTGCGGAGGGCCTGCGACATCAACCGCGCCTGAAGGCCGACGTGCGAATCCCCCATCTCGCCCTCGATCTCGGCCCGCGGCACGAGCGCGGCCACCGAGTCCACCACGATGACGTCGAGAGCGCCGGACCGGACGAGCACTCCGGCGATCTCGAGCGCCTGCTCACCCGTGTCCGGCTGCGACACGAGCAGGTTCTCGATGTCGACGCCCAGTCGCTGCGCATACCCGACGTCGAGCGCGTGCTCGGCATCGATGAACGCCGCGACGCCGCCGTCCTTCTGCGCATTGGCGATGACGTGGAGGGTGAGGGTGGTCTTGCCGGAGGACTCGGGACCGAAGATCTCGGTGACGCGCGACCTCGGGATGCCGCCGATCCCGGTGCTGTGGTCCAAGTTGAGCGCCCCGGTCGAAATGGCGGGGATTCGGACCCGGGCACCCTCCGTCCCGAGCCGCATGATCGCCCCCTTGCCGTGGGACCGTTCGATCTGGTTGAGGGCCACGGACAACGCCTTCTTCTGTTCCTGGTTCATCTCCACACCCATTTCACGCTCTCCCGACGCGCTCTCCCGCCCGAGGGGTCCACGAAGGCCGATGACGGGAAGTCGATCACCCGCCGCGGCGGAGGTTGACAATACCACGCCGGATGACCTTTCGCAATTTCTTCGGGTTTCGTCCGACCCTGGTACCGGGTCGTTCCCCCATCATGATGGCGCCACGTCTCAACGGCGGATCAAATGCCCGCGGGGCTTACCGCCCGGGCGCGAGCGCCCCGGAGGAAAGCCCGAGTTGGATGCCACCCATTCGCGAGCGCGCGGGGGAGAGCCCGAGCTGGACGCCGCCCGTTCGCCGGGGAGGAGAGCTAGGATCGGTCGCCAGTCGTCTTCGGCGGCGGGTCGAGCCAGCCCTCGATGATCCCCTCGACCTTCGCCAGCCGCTCCCCGAGTTGCGCCAAATTCCGCGAAAGCCCGACGTAGGCCCCGCCGACCGCAAGGGCGACGGTGAGGATCACGGCAACCGTATCTACGCTGATCACAACGACAAGCCTCCTGTCTCGGAACGGATCTCCGCGCATCCGCTCCCTGCGCATCCCAAGGTGTGCCCTCATGATGGTCCGGGACAAGATCATCGCGTCGTCATCAGGCGCGCGGCGGGAGGCCGATTCCGCAGGCGGGACAGAAGGCTTCGTCGCCGGTCAGCGCGGTGGCGCATTCCGGGCACGACCGGGGGGGCGCCGGGGCCTTCCCGGGCGCTGGGGCCGGATCCTCCGCGCGCCCCTGGGCGGCGGCGTCCCGGGCGCCGATGGCCGTCCGCTCCAGACGGGCCCGCGTGGATCGGTACTCCTCTTCGCGGAGCTTGCCCGTCCGGTATTCCAGCTCGAGATCCCGCAGCGCCTCGATGGCGGCGTCGCGGCGCTCCGCGGCGTCCAGCGACGCGCCCGTGTCCTCGCCGGACCGGATCGCGGCCCAGATGATCGTGACCAGCAGCACCACGAGGATGCTGCCGAAGAGCACGAATCCCGTCATTCGTCCACGCTCCGCCGAGATTGCGCAAGTTCGAGGGCCCTCGCCGCCGCCGCCGCCGCGTCCTCGGCCGTCTCGTCAACCACATCCTCCGGCAGCGATGAAGCGAGCCCAATCACGGGAATCCCGAACTTCCGGCAGAAGGCCGCCTCGCTGAGCGTGCCCCACTCGCCGGCGATCGCGACCACCGCCTCCGACGCCCGCGCGACGACGACGTTGCGCGCCTCGCCCAGCCCGGTCGGGATCGGGATGGCGACCCCGTCCGCCGCGGCGTGCGGGTCGCCTCCGGGAAGGATTCCCACCGCGATCCCCCCCTCCGAGGAGGCTCCGTCGGCCGCCGCCCGCATGACCCCACCCAACCCGCCGCAAACGACGATGGCCCCGGCGCGGGCGAGAGCCGCTCCCACGGCGTGGGCCAGACCCGCCTCCTCCGGAGCCGCCCGTCCCGAGCCGATGACTCCGATCCGCAGCGGACGCAATCTCACCGCTCCAGTTGCAGGGTGACGGGACCGTCGTTGACCAGTTCCACCCCCATCATCGCCCCGAACTCTCCCTCCGCGACCTCACCCCCCTGCCGGCACAGCTCGACGAAGCGGTCGTAAAGCGCCCGAGCCGCGTCGGACCGCGCCGCCCGCGTGAAGGAGGGGCGCCGTCCACGCGACGCATCCCCGTACAGGGTGAATTGAGACACGACCATGAGCGCCGCCCCGACCTCCCGTGCCGAGCGGTTCATGCGGCCCTCCTCGTCCGCGAACAGACGCAGGTCCCAGAGCCTACTCGCCATCCAAACCATCGCCGCCTCGGAGTCGTCCGGCGCGAAACCCACCAGCACGACGAGCCCGCGGCCGATCGTGCCCACGACCTCGCCTCCGACCCGGACGCGCGCCCGGCTGACTCGCTGAATCACGACTCGCAATCGCACCGCCCGGTTGATGTTCGGCAAACCGGTTTTCCACATAACGTGGAAAGCCGCCAACGGCCAGGAAGATGCGACAGCACTCGGTCCCAGGCGACTCCGCCTCCGGCCGAGTTGCCGGCCAACTCCGAAATCCACGTTATTTGGACAGAATATCCACAACTTGTGGACATCATTTTTTTGGAAAAAATTGACGCATCATGCGCCAACCGGAAGTCCGATCCGAAGGAGCGTGTGAAGGAATTCAACATGGGGACGCTCGTCGATCATCATTACGGGGCCCGCCGACAGACGGGGCTCGGCCGACACGCGGGGGCCCGGCCCAACACCCGGGGCCCGGCCAACACGCCTGCGCGATCCCCGCGACCCGGGCACACAAACCGGGGGAGTCCGGGCATAGCGAGGAACATGGATAGATGCACTCAGCCCCTGTCCACCCGAAGGTGTCAGGGGCTGAGCCAAGAGGCTTGTTTACGGCCAACTACCGCCCGGCCCTGGTAGCTTGCGCGGTCTTCCAGAACCTCGCGAGCCTTGGTACCGTCCGCCCGACCAGCTGTGCTCGATCCCTCTTCCCTCGGTCGCCTCGTTCCGTTGCCGGAACTCCGCTCCCTCAGGCCCGGGACTTGCGCCCCGGTTTCGCGATCTCGCGTCGGGCAACTCGCGGTGCGGTCATCGGCCTCGACCTCCGGTCGGTCGGTGCCGCCTCCCTTAGCACGCCCTGATTCTAAAATGATTTTTTTCGGCCGTCAACCGCGAATGGTCGCGAATCGTGTTTTTTTCAAAAATTCGTTGATGGGATGGCCATTTTCCGTAGGGATTCGCGAGAGAAAAACGGATTTTCTGCGGCACTCCGGTGAGCGGCCCGGGGTCAGCGGCCGCGCCAGAGATCCGCGGGGGCGGCGTCGATGCGCGAGCCGGACCGCTCCACGTGGGCGAGGAGACGGTTGAGGAGGGCTCCGCGAGGCAGTGTCCGCCGCAGGCCGGCGACGGTGGCGACGATGACGAGCTGCTCGCGCGCCCGGGAGAGGGCGACGTTGAGCAGCCGGGGGAGATCTCGGTTCCGCCGCTCATCGAGGAACCAACTGCGGCCGGGAGGCGCATCCACGGTGTCGATGACGACGAGGCGCTTCTCGCGCCCCTGGAAGCGATGGATCGTGCTCACGTCGAGACCGGCGGGCGCAGCGCGACCGAGTCGACGCCGGATGAGATCGCTCAGGTGCCGAGTCTGGGCGCGGTAGGGCGAGACCACCGCGATGTCGTCGAGCCCATCCTGTGCCGCGCCGCCGAGGAAGTCCGCCACGGCGTGGGCGTGGGCGCGGTTCCGCCGCGATCCGTCCACGCGTTCGACCCGCGGATCGAGACCGCTCGTGTCGAGCACCGAGAGGGCGGCCCGCTGCGTCACGCGCTCTGCGATCTCGGGCGCGTCCCGGAGCCGTCCGCCGTAGAAGAACTCGCTCACCAGCTCGCGAATGTCGGGTGCCATCCGGTATTGGAGATCGAGCATGGCGCATAGCCCGTCATTCGGAGAAGGCAGCGCGCTTCCGGCCCCCACTCCGTCCATGGCCCGGGCTGCGCTCACGGCCTCCGCCGCGCCCACGGCCGGCACCCCGCCCACGGGGTCCACCCCGCCCACGACCCGCGCCCCGTCCACCACGCCGGCTTCCCTGAACAGGTCCGTGCGCAGCCAGCGCGCGGCCGCCGGGGTCTTGCTCGACACGACCGGGGGAAGCTGCTGGAAATCGCCCACGGCGATCGCGGGGCCCGCGACCCTCGAGGCGGCGAGCGCCACCTGGGGGAGCGGCGCCGTGCTCGCCTCGTCGATCAGCAGGGACTCGAATCTCAGCGCGCGGAGTTCCTCCCGAATCGCGAGTCGGGCGAAGGTGGTGAGGACGATATCCGCCTCTTTCAGTACGAGTTCCGCCTGGCGCGCGATCTCGAGCATGACGCGGCCCACCTGGCGCGCGGCCTCCGCATCGTTGCGTGAACGGGCGAGCGAGCGCAGGCGTCCAGCCCGGGCGTAGGGATTCGGGGCCGGGGCACCCTCGCGCCTTCCGGCCGGCGGGCGAGCCCGCAGCTGGACCTCTAGGTCCGCGAGGGTGCGGTCCACGCCGCCGGCACCGCCCTCGATCCGCCGCGCTAGCGCCGCGCCCAAGTCGATGCGCGAATCGGGCGCGGCACCCAAGTCGAACCCCACGCGGATGATCCGGTCGCGGTCGAGCGCGGCCGGCTCGGCGATGGAGGCGAGACGGCGCGCGATCTCGTCCACGGCTCCGTTGGTCGTCGCCGCGACGAGCACCCGCCCGCGGAGCGCAAGTTCCAGCGCCGCGCGCGCCACGAGGCGGGACTTGCCGGTGCCGGGCGGACCCCAGACGAGTTGGACGCTGCTTCCCAACACCCGTTCCAGGGCGTCGCGCTGCGGCTCGTTCAGGTCGGCGGATGAGTCGAGCCGGAGAGTCCCCCGGCCGAGGCGCGGCGGCAGCCGGCCGAACGCTTCGAGCACCGTGCCCGGGAAGAAGTCCGCCGGATCCTGCCCGACCTCGGCCAGCCGCGCGGAGAGTTCGCGCAGGAGCCACGTGGGGTCGAACTCGAGTTCGGAGCCATCGAGGCGTTCGCCGAGCCACTCCGGGCTCACGGCCTGTAGGAGCCCAAGCGTGCGGTCGAAGCGGTGAACGACCCCGAGCGCGTCCCGCCCGCCCGCGTGGATGCGTACGCGGTCGTCCGCACGAATGTCGTATGTTTCCCCCGCGATCTGGAAGGCGTAGCGATAGCCGATCCCCGCCTCTCCCCGCAGGCGTCCGGAGAGCACGGCAATCGGCCGGTCCAGACGGCGACGGGAGAGGTCGGCCGCGATCGCCTCGATTTCGTCCTCGATCGCGACGCGGAGATCGGCCAACAGAGGCCACAGTGACTCCAAGGAGTCAGGAGTTTGCATGCCGGACCACATCGATCGACCGAACCGCGAGTCCCCGGCGGCCGCGACCGCCGGGGACTGGAGCGGGGAGACCCTCGGCGCGGCACTCGGGCGCGCGGCGGAATGGACCATCGACTACCGAGCGCGCGTCGAGCAGCGGCCGGTCTTCCCCGATCTCGCGCCGGGCGACGTGCGACGCGCGCTCGCGGAGGCGCCGCCGCGCACCCCGGAACCCTTCGAGCGCGTGCTGGCCGACTTCGACGAGCACATCGTCTCCGGTCTCACGCACTGGAATCATCCGGGCTTCCTCGCCTATTTCTCAAGTTCCACGCGGGCACCGAGCATCGTGGCGGAACTCCTGGTTGCCGCCGTCGGCGTGAACGCAATGTTGTGGCGAACCTCGCCCGCCGCGACCGAAGTCGAGCGCACCGCGGTCGACTGGCTGCGGCAGGCCGTCGGCCTCCCGGACACCTTCTCGGGGCTAATCTTCGACACGGCGTCGACCTCCACCTTCACGGCCCTCCTCGCGGCCAGGGAGCGCGCGGGCGTCGCGGTGCGGGACGACGGGCTCCCCGGGGGGCCCGCTCTCGCAGTCTACACTTCCGAGCAGTCCCACTCCTCGGTGGAAAAATCGGCCATCGCGGCCGGATTGGGGCGACGGTCGGTGCGGCGCATCGAGACGGACGCCGCCTTCCGGATGCGCCCGGAGGCGCTCGAGGCCGCCATCGCCGACGACCTCGAGAGGGGGATTCGGCCGGCCATGGTGTGCGCGACGATCGGCACGACTTCCACGGCGAGCATCGACCCGGTCCCCGCCCTCGCCGCCATCGCGAAACGGACCGGCGTCTGGCTCCACGTGGATGCCGCCTACGCGGGGCCGGCAGCCATGGTCTCCGAGCAGCGGCCCCTCTTCCGCGGCTGGGAGGCGGCGGACTCCATCGTCCTCAATCCCCACAAGTGGCTCGGGACGTCGCTCGACTGTTCGGTGCTGCTGTATCGCGACGCGGCCCCCTTCCGGGCGTCGCTCGCGCTGACGCCGATCTACTTGGAATCCGGTAACGACGAGACGAACCTCATGGACATCGGCCTCGCACTCGGCCGCCGCTTCCGCGGGCTCAAGCTGTGGGTGCTGTTCCGGTGCGCGGGGACGGACGGGCTGGCCGCGACCATGCGCCGTCACATCGCGATGGCCGAAGCGGCCGCGGCCCGGCTCGTCGAGGGCGGCGTGTTCGAACTGGCGGCGCCGGTCTCCTTCAGCACCGTCTGTTTCCGCGCCGCACGGGAGGGCGATCCGGCGGGCGAGGAGCGGTGGAACCGCAAGATTCTCGCCCGGGTTAACGCGGCTGGTCGCTCGTTTCTCTCGCACACCGAACTCGACGGACGTTATACTGTACGGTTGTCCGTCGGGAGCGTTCATACGGAGGAGCGCCACCTCGACGAGGCGCTCGAGGCGCTCCATCGGGCCGCCGCCGACCTTTCGCCGGGAGAACCGGGTTGAACGCCAGATTCCGTTTCGGACCCTTCGTACCCGTTGCCGGCCTGCTCACCGGCGTCGTTCTCGCGGCGGGCTGCGCGGCGGAGGCCGGGAGCACGCAGGAACGCTCCATCGTGCCGCCCGATGCCCAAGTGGCTCGCGAGCGCGCGGACCGCAGCCGAATCAAGGGGGAGGAGGGGGCTCCCGTGCGCGTGGTGGAGATCTCCGACTTCCAGTGCCCCTACTGCCGGCAGTTCCACGAGCAGACGCTGACGAAGATCGACAGCGCCTACATCTCGGAGGGCAAGGTCAGCTATCTGTGGATCGCCTACGCAAACCCCGGACACCCGCAGGCCTTCGTGTCGACGGAGGCGGCCTACTGCGCGGGGGCCGTGGGCAAGTTCTGGCCCATGCACGACATCCTGTTCGAGCGCCAGGACGAATGGAGCGGCGCGGCCGACCCCTATGCGCTCTTCGTCGGGTACGCGGAGGAGATCGACATCGACCCCGAGTCGTTCGGCTCCTGCCTCCGCAACAGCACGCTGGCCCCGCTCGTGCTCCGCGACTACACCAGCGTCACTGCGGCCGGGATCTCGAGTACGCCCTATTTCATCTTGGGCGACAGCGTGGCCCTTCGGGGCGCCGCCGACTTCGGCACCTTCTCCTCGGCGATCGACACGCTCCTAATCCTCAAGGGAGTGGATCAACCCTAGCGTTTGGTTGCGGCCCTAGCCGTTACGGTCCTAGCGTAGGTTGCGGCGTCCGAGGCGGATCTGGGGGCGATTCAGCAGTTCGGCGGCGCCGGTGCCCTCGATGATGCGGTAGGCACGGTCCAGGACGAGACCGGTGAGCCTGTCCACGGTGCCCGAACCCGGCCAGCGAATCTCCACGGATTCGATGCGAGTCGCCCGGCCGAGGCCGATCTCCTGGCGGAGCGGGTTGGCGCCGAAGCTCCCCCCCGTGCCGGCCCGCCGGTGGATCCGTCTCATCCCCTCCGGCCCCTCGACGGTCACGGTGATGCGGGCACCGATGCCGGGCCGGTTGGCCTGCTCGCCGACCAAAGCGAGGGCGAGCCAGCGGTGGCCGAGCCCCGGGTTCTCGTACAGAGCGTTCGGTGAAAGATCCCCCTCGTTGGCCCCTCCGAGTTGCACGTGGAGGTCGGTGTCGCCGTCGTTGTCGATGTCCACGAAGGAGACGCCGTGTCCCTTGTGCAGGCTCCCGAACCCGCCCGCGCCGGTGATCTCGACGAAGTGGCCGCCGAGGTTGCGGAACATCCGGTTCGGCATCAACTGGCGGAGATCGGGATCGCCCGTCCCGACGAGGAAGTCGAGCCAACCATCGCCGTCGAGATCTCCGTAGTTCGATCCCATCGCGTACATGATCCGGTCGAGACCCCGCCCGGCGGTGACGTCGGCGAAGGTGCCGTCCCCTAGGTTCCGGTAGAGGCGGGGGAGTTCGGCGGAGTGCGGTTCGCCGGTCATCTCGCGTACGAGGTCGGCCGTCTGCGCGGCGTAGCCCGCGACGTAGATGTCGAGCCAACCGTCATTGTCGAAATCCCAGAACCAGGTCGGGAAGCTGGCCAGCGGCTCCCCGACGCCGGCCCGCGCGGTCACATCCTCGAAGGCCCAGCCTCCATCGCCGGCCGGACCCAGATTCCGGTACAGGCGGTTGGAGGCGTGGAGGATCGACAGGTACAGGTCGGGGCGGCCATCGTTGTCGTAGTCCCCCCACGCGACGCCCTTCACGAAGTCGGAGACCTCGATTCCGACCTCGGCGGCCACCTCCTCGAAGGTGCCGTCGCCCCGGTTCCGGTAGAGTTCGCTGCGGTGCGCCAGGCTGTCCCTGGACTCGTTACCGATGAAGAGATCGAGCCGGCCGTCGCCGTTGAAGTCGGCCCAAGCGCCGGTCTGGGTCGGGTGCTCGGAATAGAGTCCGGCCTCCCGAGTCACGTCGGAGAAGGCGCCGCCATCGTTGCGCAGGAGGGAGTTGGGGAGCGGCTGGACGAGCCAGCCGCCGCGGAGGACGAAGATGTCCGCGTCGCCGTCGTTGTCGTAGTCGGCGTGGACGAGGTTGAGCCCGCCCAACAGGCCCTGCAGCCCCGCCTCGTCCGTCCGATCGATGAAGCCGCCCGCGCCGTCGCTCTCGAAGTAGCGGAGTTGGTGCAGCAGGCCGCGGGAGGACGTCATCACGTCGGGCAGGCCGTCGCCGTTGAGGTCATCGACGATGGCGCCGCCGGAGAGGGAGACGGCGTCCAGACCCACCCGCGCGGCTACGTCCTCGAAACGGGGGAACTCTCCGGCGCCGCCCACTGCCGTCCCCCCGATCCTGTACTCGGGCGGGACGCTGTCGGGCCACGCGCCGGCGGTCATCGCAGCGAGGTTCAAGACCCAGCGCGCCCGCAGGTCATCGGGGCGCAGCCTCAGGAGCGACCGGTGCCACCCGATCGCCGCGTTGAGCGCCGCGCGCGCCGAATCGGAGACCGGACCGGGGGCGGTCGAGGGCACGGCGGGCCAGCACGGCGAGCGCTCCAAGGCCGGCTCGATGGTTCCCGCGGCAGGCCCCCCGGCGGGGCATACGAGTTCGGCGCCAAGGCGCAGGAAGGCGATCCCGATGAGTTCTTCGATGGAACGGCGGAAGCCGGGGAAAGGCTCGGCCGGTATCCCGTCCAGCGTCTGGTCGACGAAGATGAGCTGTTCGAGCGCGGGCTGGGTGTGCCCAGCGTTCAGGAGTTCCCGGGCGGCGTTCGCGGCGCGGACGAGCATCTCGGCACCGTCCGGAGACGGCGGTAGGTTCGTGAGGTAGCGGAGGCGGGCCGTGTTGAGTTGCTCATCGAGCAACGGGTCCGCCGAATCGGCCAGCGCGAGCAGGCGGGCCGCCATCTCGAGCGTTCCGGCCGTGGGACCGGGGGGGGCGGCAGCCGGTTCTCCGCAGCCGGCGGACAGCGCCACGGCGGGCAGCGCCACGGCGAGCAGCGCCGCCGCCGCCGTGCGCCGGCCCCGCGTCCGGATGCCCGCGCCGCCGGCGTTCGTGGTCGCGCCGGCGGCGGTCATGAACCTTCCCCTCTCCTCAGCGTGATCTCCGGCGCGCCGGACGGCGCCGCTCCCGCCTCGACCGGGAACGTCTCCTCGACGCCGTCCGGCCAGCGTACCGTCACGGCCCGGATGTCCGCCGCCCGCCCCAGCACCTGCACGGATCCGTTGAAGGACCAATACCCGCTCCCAGCTTGAACCTCGCGAGCGGGACCCTCGCTTCCATCGGCGTATCTCGGACGCAGCCGCGCGCCGGCGGCACCCGGAGACGCCCCGCCCGGGGAGAGCCGAACGCGCAGCCCCGGCGGTCCGCCCCACCCCCGAAAGATGACGGTCTCGGCTCCGTTCTGCCCGACGGCCAAGTCCCAGCGCCCATCGGCGTCGAAGTCGGCCACGGCGGCCGCCCGGGCATCCCCGTACACTTCGACCCCGCTTCGCGCCGCCTCGATGACCCTGAACCCGCCCGCCCCATCGCCGAGCAGCACGGCTCCGCGACCGGCGTCATGGCGTCCAAGACCCTGGGGCGTGGCAAAGTAGTTCTGCGCCAGAAAGAGATCCTCGCGGCCATCCCGGTCGAAGTCCGCCACCGCGACGCCGAAGGCGGGGGCAAGTTGGGCGGTCGCCGGCAGCGGGCGCGGCTCGAAGCGGCCGCCGGTATTGAGAAAAACCGTGTGGAGCAGTGTGACGGCGCTCGTCCGGTAGAGTCCCGTGCGTCCGGCTCCGAGGAGGTCGTTGACGGAACTCCGGGCGAAGGTCTCGAAGGTGGGGGCCGCCCTCCGCAGGAAGGGGAGCGTCGTTCCGAGCGTGAGATAGTCGCGCACGGGCCGTTGGACGCCGTCCGCTCCGGTCTCGAACTCGATGAGGTCGACGAGTCCGTTCCCGTCGAAGTCGGACGCGACCGCGCCCGCCGGCCGGCCGGGGCTCGCGAAACGCCCGGTGTTCGTTCCCCACGCGGTCGCCACCAAGTCCGGGTGGCCATCCGCGTTGAAGTCTCCCGTCGCGATGCCGTTCCAGCGGCCGGTGTGCGAGCCCAGACCCCAGGCGTCGGTCGCGTCGCTGAAGCGTCCCCCGTCGTTCTCCAGAAGCCGTACGGGTCCCCACTCCAGCGCGAGGACGAGGTCGGAATCGCCATCGACATCCACATCGGAGAACACCGCGCCGGAGACGAGGCCGATCTGCCGCAGCGTCTCTTCCGGATCGACGATCCAGTCTGCGCCGTCGGCGAGGAGCAGTCTCGAGTCGGCGGGCAGGGGGTAGGCTCCGGGGGTCGCGCGGGCGCCGGCGAAGAGGTCGAGGTCGCCGTCTCCGTCGACGTCGGCGGCCGCCAGGGGCCCCGTTGCGTCGCGGGTCGGCGGGACGGTCGGCGCGGGGCCCGCATCGAGGCGGGCGAGGGGCGGAATCGCGTCGAGGTCGGCGGGCGAGCGGGCCTCCCAAGAGCTGACACCCGCGATGATGACCGGGCGGCCGGACGTGGGAAGCGCGATGATGGACGTGTGGTCGCCGACGGCGGGGGCGCCGATGGGCACGGGGTCCGCCAGCCGTCCGGCTTCGTTGACGGCGAGCTGGGCGCGGCCTCCCGCCCCCGCCCCGACGAGCAGGTCCGGGTCGCCGTCCGCGTCCGCATCCACCCACGCCACGCCCGGGCCGCCCCGGGAAAGCTCGAGCGGCACGAGCGGCTGCCGGGCCAGCTCGTCAAAGGCCGATTCGCCGTGCCGCCCGATCGCCCCGGCGTCGCGGAAGAGGGCCGTGCGGCTCCCCGTCCCGGCATCCGCGCCCATGTCGGCATCGCCACCCGTGTCGGCCACACTCTCCGGGCCGCCCCCCGCCGCCCCGCCATCCGGGGGCGGCCGCACCTCGTAGGCGTGGTTCGCGAGCACCCGGACGGTCCGGCTCCGCCCCGAGGGCCAGGTGATCGTCGCTTCGGCCGCATCGCGATCGCCCATCGCAAAGGTGAGCCCCGGATCCGAACCGGAGAGGTACATGCCGCCCGACGTCACCTGCCGCGTCTGGTCCGGCGGCGCTCCGGAGAGCACGACGCGCGCGCCGATCGCCTGCGTGTTCCCCCCCTCGCCCAGTACGCGCAGGGCGACCCGCGCCCTCCCGGCATCGTTCCGCAGGAGGAGGGGCGGTTCGTCCAGCCGCGTGATCACGACGTCCCGGTCGCCGTCGCGGTCGAAGTCCGCCGCCGCGATCCCGTGGCTCACGTCCGGCTCCGTCCCGTATCCCCAGCCGCGGGTCATGTCGGCGAAGGTGCCGTCGCCAAGGTTGCGGAAGGCGAGGTTCCGCAGCCGGAGCGGCGGAAACACCCCGAGTTCCTCGCGCCAGTCCACCCGGATGCGGCCCGTCCGCAGCGCCTCCTGCGTATCCCCGTCGAGCGGATCCCATCCGTGTCCGTTCGTGATCAACAAATCCTCGTAGCCGTCGAGTTCGACGTCGAGGAACATCGCGCCCCAGGTCCACTCCGAGGCGTCGAGCCCCCCGGCGCGCGCCGTCTCGGCCCAGGTCCCGTCGCCCCGATTGAGCTGCAGGGTGTTCCGGTCGGCCGACATCCGCGTCCCGTGCCCGCCGGGGGGCGTCCATCCGGCCGCACCGAGGGCGACCTGCTCCCGCCTCCTCACCGGATCGAACGAGAGCATCTCCGTCGTCACGAAGTCCGTGTCGCGATCTCCATCGATGTCGGAGAAGTCCACCCCCATCGAGGAGGTGCTCTCGGTGCGGAAGGCGAGTCCGGACGCCGCCGTGAAGACGCCTCCCTCGTTCAGCCAGAACCCGTCCGGGCTTCCCAGGTCGTTGGCGACGAAAAGGTCGGAGTCCCCGTCGTCGTCCGCGTCGAAGAAGCGCGCGACGAGCCCCCAGTCGCGGGGGACGCCGGAGATCGGCTCGCCAGCCGCGTCCCGAAAGGCGCCGCCCTCGAGGTCGACCGGCGCGAAGCCGCCCGATCCATCGTTCAGGTAGAATTCGTCGGGGTCCGCGAGTTCGAGGCGCAGCACCGCCTCCCCCTCGCGCTCGATCCGGTAGTGCTCGTCGAACGGGGGCGCGATCACGAACTCGTCGCCCACGGGCTCGGCGATCTCGCGCGGGCTTCGTTCCGCGGGGCTGAAGAGGTCGTCGCCCTGGACCGTCTTGTAGTTGGCGAAGTACGCGTCGAGATCCCCGTCCCCGTCGATGTCGGCGAGCGCGAGCGTGCTGCTCCCCCATTCCCCCTCGAACCCCGGCTCCACTTCCTCGAAGACTCCGCTCCCGTCGTTCAGGAGAAGCGCGTTCGTCCCCCCGTGCACGGCCACGAAGAGGTCCAGGTCGCCGTCGCCGTCCGCATCCGCGAGGACGGCGCCCCGCGACAGCCGGTCCCCGAGCCCGGCCCCGGAGCGCTCCGTCACGTCCTCGAAGCGCCAGCCTCCCGCGTTGCGGTAGAGGACATTCGGCCGGTCCAGCATGCAGAGGTAGAGGTCGGCCCAGCCATCTCCGTCCACATCCCCGAGCGCCACGCCGACGCCGTGGATGAGGGTGCGGTTCGCGAGCCGCGCCTCCCGCGAGACGGTGGGGATCGCCTCGATGCCCGTTCTCCGCGGCGCCAGCGAGGTGAAGCCGCCTTCGGGCTCCCCCCGGAACGAGAGGAGGCGCGCCCGGGTTCCGACCCCCTCGATCCAGTCGATCGAGACCGGCGGGGCGGAGGCATCGCAGGCGGCGAAGAGGCCGGCGGCGCAGGCTGCGGCGGGAAAAAGGCGGAAGCGGGTTTTACCGCGGGCGGCTATTCGTGGTCTCCGCGGAAGACGGACCTCATCCCCTCCACCGCGTCGCCGGCCCCTTCCGCCGCGCGCGCGAAGATGGCGGCGATTTCCCGTTTCCCCGTGCCGACGAGCGGAATGTCGAAGGTGAAGTGGACCGCCACGCCGGCCGGGCGCACGTTTTCCGTCGGATCGGTCCACCCGCGTTCCGGGTCGAGGGCGCCCTCGATATGCACCTCGACGGTGTCCGAGACCGCTCCCACCGCCTGCGCCACCCTGGAGAGCCGGGTCGCGAGGGCGTCGTTCCGCGAGGGATTCGACTCCCGCTCGTCGAGCCAGAGGGCGGGCGGCGCGACGTCGATATGGACGTATCCGAGCATCACCTCGCCATCGAGTTCCAGTTCCGGGGCGTCGTGGCCCGGGACATCCGACGCGGGGAGGGCCAGGTAGGTTGCGAGCCCCCCGGTGCCGATGTTGGCGAGTCCGAGCGCCATCTCGTCGATGACGAGTTCGACCATGGCCGACGGCGCGTGAAGGGCGTCCAGCGCGCCGGACTCGAGGATGTCGAGTTCGGACTGGTCGTAGGCGACGGCGCGGAAGAACCAGGAGAGCGGTTCCTGGCGGCCCTCGAAGAGGTCCCGCGCGCCCAGTCCCCTTTCCCGGAGGGCGCTGAGGAGCAGTGCGCTCAGCTGGTGTCGCGTGACTTCGGCCACCGTTCGTCCGACGCTCCGGGATCGCCTAGGGCGTGATCATGATGTGCGAGTTCGCCGTGCCGCCCGCCATCAGCCACGCGCCCCTCGTTGCCCGCGTGGGGAGGCCCAGGTCCTCGGCCGTCGCGAAGGGAGTGTAGATGACGGAGTGATGCCTCTGGACGGCGTCCATGTCGCCGGACCACCCATCGGCGGCGAAAATCGCGTGCAGGAAGGCGTAACTCGGCATCTCCAGCGTACCCGCCTCGATCTCGGCCATTCGCGTCTCGACGTTCTCCCGGCCCGTGACGCCCCGCGACGTGAGTTCGCGGCCGCGCGCCATGTAGGGCTCGAGCGACTCGTGGTAGCAGGCGGAGTGGAATCCGTCGGCACCCGGGTCGTCCGCGATGCAGATGAACGGTCCGGCACCCTCGCGCAGCATCACCCACTCGTTCCCCTGCTTCCGGATGACCTTCGCGGTTGCCTGCTCCGTCTCGGAGGGGATGGGCGCGACGGCGAGGGCGATCGCGTCCTGGGCGGCCGCGTCCGGCGCGGCCGCGGTCAACAGGGCGGGGATCAGCGCTGCCAGGGTGGCGAACGAACGGCGTGACATGGTTCCTCCTTGGCGGGAATGCGGCGCCCTGCACGGCGCCCGCAGGCGGGATCTCTCGCGTCCGCGCCGGCAGCATGAATAGGCGCTCCACGCCGCCCCCGCGCAATCGACGCGAACGCGCCGGGGCAGCGGCGGTCTCACCGGAAGGTTCCCGCGTTGCGCCAGACGGTTGACCTCTCAAGATTCGCGCCCGGATCGCAGCCGCCCACGCGGCCGGACCGTGGATCAACACCGTGGATGATGGGAGTCGCCCTTGAGCGTTCGAATCTGTGTCCCGCGGGAGACCGCCGCCGGGGAGTCGCGGGTCGCCCTCACGCCGGACGGGGCCAGGCGCCTGCTCTCGGATGACGTTTCGATCGCCATCGAGACGGGAGCGGGACGGGCGGCCGGCTTCCCCGACGCGGCCTACGAGGATGTGGGCGTGGAGATCTTCCCCGATCCCGGCCGGCTTCTGGGCGCAGCCGATGTCGTGTTCAAGGTCGCCCCGCCCTCCGATGCCGAGGTGAACGGACTCCGGAGGGGGGCGGTGCTCGCCTGCCTTCTCCGTCCACACGAGAACGCGGCGCTGATCGAGCGCCTCGCCGGGTGCGGGGTCACGACGCTCGCGCTGGAACTGGTGCCGAGGATCACGCGCGCGCAATCGATGGACGCCCTCTCGTCGCAGAGCAACTTGGCGGGGTACAAGGCCGTCCTCCTCGGAGCGAACTCGCTCGGACGCATCTTCCCCCTCCTCATGACGGCGGCGGGGACGCTCTCCCCGGCGCGCGTGCTCGTGTTGGGAGCCGGGGTCGCCGGTCTTCAAGCGATCGCGACGGCCCGCCGGCTCGGCGCGGACACCTGGGGCTACGACATCCGCGCCGCCGTACGCGAGGAAATCGAGAGCCTCGGGGCGAAGTTCGTGGACCTCGACGAGGGCGCGGCGCGCGATGATGGCGGGGCGGACGACGATGGCGCGGCGGACGACATGGAGACCGAGGGCGGCTACGCGAAGGAACTCGAGGAGGCGGAGCAGGCGCGGCAGCGGGAGTTGCTGGCGCGGCATGTCGCTCGAGCGGATGTCGTCATCACGACCGCGCTCGTGCCCGGCCGACCCGCCCCCGTGCTGATCACCGAGGAGACGGTGGACCGGATGAAGCCGGGCTCGGTCCTCGTCGATCTGGCCGGCGAGGCGGGAGGCAACTGTGCCCTGTCGACGCCCGGCGAGACGGTCGTGGAGGGCGGCGTGACGATCCACGCGCCGCTCAACGTGCCCGGTTCGCTTCCCTACCACGCCAGCCAGTTGCTCGGACGCAACCTCTCCGCGCTCGTGAAGCCGATGATCGGAGAGGAGGGCGTGGCGGTGAATCTGGAGGACGATGTGATCGGGCCCTGCTGCGTGACGCACGCGGGAGAGGTCCGCTTCGGCGCGTGAAGAGCGACGGACCGTAAACCGCGCATGATGATCGTGAACCGCGCATGATGACGGAGCCCGGGGCGGTCGACCCCGGGCGCAACCCAACGACGAGGCCTAGCCGATGGAAGGAACGCTCCTGATCGGACTGTATGTGTTCGTGCTCGCGATGTTCGTGGGCTTCGAACTCATCACGAAGGTGCCGCCCACCCTGCACACTCCCCTCATGTCGGGATCCAACGCGATCTCCGGCATCTCGATCGTGGGCGCGCTGCTGGTGATCGGACGCGCCGGAGACGCGGTTCTCATGCGGTGGATCGGGCTGGCGGCGCTGATCCTCGCCACGATCAACGTCGTGGGCGGCTTTCTCGTCACCGACCGCATGCTCCAGATGTTCAAGAGCAGGGACGCGAGCTGAGCGATGGAAATCTCGGGAGGACTGACGACGATCATCCCGCTCGCCTACCTGGCGTCCGCCGTTCTCTTCATCCTCGGGATCAAGCGGCTCAGCCATCCGGATACGGCGGCCGGCGGCAACCGCCTCGCCGCGGTCGGCATGCTGCTCGCGGTGATCGCGACGCTGCTGGAGCGCGGTCTGGACTACACCTGGATCATCGCCGGCGTCGCCGCGGGGGGACTGATCGGCGCCATCATGGCCCGAACCGTGAAGATGACCGCCATGCCGGAGATGGTGGCGGTCTTCAACGGGTTCGGCGGGGCCGCCTCCGGTCTCGTCGCAGTCGGGGAATACCTGCGCGTGAGTGGCGCGGAGACGCTCGCCATCGACTCGGGGGTGTCGATCATGGCCGGGACGCTCATCGGCGCCGTCACCTTCTCCGGAAGCATGATCGCGTTCGGGAAGCTGCAGGGGTTCGTGACCGGCAACGCGATCTCGAACCCGCTCGTGAAGTTCTCCGCGGGCTTCCTCCTCGCCGTCGCGCTGGGTCTGGCCGTCTATCTGATCGGCTTCGAGTCGAACCTCCTCTTCTACTGGGGTCTCATCGCGGCCGCGCTCGTGCTCGGCATCCTGTTCGTCATCCCGATCGGGGGCGCCGACATGCCGGTCGTGGTGGCGCTGCTCAACTCCTATTCGGGGCTCGCGGCGGCTTCCGCCGGGTTCGTGCTCGAGAACAACGCGCTCATCATCTCGGGCGCGCTGGTCGGGGCCTCGGGACTCATCCTCACCGGCATCATGTGCCGCGCGATGAACCGTTCGCTGGCGAACGTCCTGTTCAGCGCCTTCGGCACGGGGGCGGCGACGGCGGGGCGCGCGGCGGACGGCGACCGGGTCGCGACGCCGATCGAGGCCGAGGACTCCGCCATGGTTCTGGGGTACGCCTCGCGGGTCATCTTCGTCCCCGGCTATGGTCTCGCGGTGGCGCAGGCGCAGCACCGGATTCGCGAGCTCGCCGACCTGCTGACCGAGCGCGGCGTCGCGGTGCGCTACTGCGTACACCCGGTGGCGGGGCGGATGCCCGGCCACATGAACGTCCTCCTCGCCGAGGCGAACGTGCCCTACGAGCAGCTCTGCGAGCCCGAGGACGTGAACCCGGACATGGAGAACATCGACGTCGCCGTGGTCGTGGGAGCGAACGATGTCGTGAACCCGCTCGCGCGTGACGACCCCTCAAGCCCGATCGGCGGCATGCCGATCATCGAGACGGACCGGGCGAAGACGTGCATCGTCATCAAGCGCTCGCTCTCCGTGGGGTACGCCGGCATCGACAATCCGCTCTTCTATCTGCGCAACAACCGCATGTTCTTCGGAGACGCGGCCGACGCCCTCGCCCGCATCACGGAGGAAGTGAAACAGCTCTGACGGCGCGGCGGACCGCTCGGACTAATCCCACCAGCGGGGCGCGGGCGCGGCGGGGGGGCGGGCGCGGTTGGAGGGCGCGGGGCCGAGGTCGACGAGCCTTGGGGGAACTCGGCACCTCGGCGCTCTCGATGGCTCGCGAACTTCCGCGAAGCCGCACTATTGTGGTCGGCGTATGTTGTTGGGGTGTGTCGTCCGGCGTGTTTCGTCGGCGCGGCGAGCGGTGAAGCGAACCACCGACAGGGAGCCCTTACTCATGCGCGGACCACCGCGGAATCTCGGCCCCGGATCGTGACCGTCGACCGTCGCGGGTTCGTGATCCGGACGGGGGCGGCGGGCCTCACGATCGGTCTTTCGGGGTGCGCGCCGGGGGCCGGCCGCGGCGTCCCCGGATCGGGCTCCGGGGACTGGCCGACCGACCCGGACGCACTCGAAACCCTCTACCGCGACAACATCTACACGCGCCTCCTCGGCGTCCGGCCGCACCTCCCGGCGCACGAGCACATCTCACGGCTGGGCGGCGGACGGATGGACGCCGAGGTCATCGCGGCCATGGCCGAGGCGAATGAGTTCCTCGTCGACATGCACGAGTTGCTCGAGGCGGCGGGGGCGCGGATCGCGGAGCGGCTCGGGACGGAGGCCGCCCTCGTCGCGGCTGGAGGGTTCTCGGCCATGGTGCTGGGGGCGGCGGGCTGCCTGACCGGCACGGATCCGGAGCGGGTCCACGCGCTTCCCCTCCCCACGTGGCCGCGCCGGGAGTGCCTGATCCAGACGCAGCACCGGTTCGGCTACGACCGGGCGTACCGGGACGCCGGGATGACGATCGTCGAGGCGGAGACGCGGGAGGACTTCCGGGCAAAGCTGAGCGAGCGAACCGCGATGATCGCCGCGCTCGCGACGGCCGAACGCCAGACGTTGTTCGCGCCTCCGGCCCCCGTGGATTGGGCGGTGCCCCCGGGACCCGAGGTCATGACCGTGCGCGAGCAGATCGAGATCGGGCGCGCGGCGGACGTCCCCGTGTTGGTGGACATGGCGTCGGACCTTCCGACCGGGGTGGGCCTCGGCGAGTTCGCCGAGGCGGGGGCGGATCTGATCGTGATCAGCGGCGGCAAGGGGATCGGCGGCCCGCAGTCGTCCGGCATCCTGGCCGGGCGGGCGGACCTCGTGGAAGCGGCCCGTCTGAACGCCTCGCCGAACGATGGCATCGGCCGGGGCATGAAAGTCGGAAAGGAGGAGATCGTCGGTCTCGTGGTTGCCTTGGACCGCTACGTGGAGCGCGACGTCGAGTCGTGGGTCGCGGGCTGGTCCGACATGGCCCATCGCATCGCCGCGGGCCTGGCCGACATCCCCGGCCTCACCGCCAAGGTGGTGACGAACACGGCCGGGTACGAGGATGTGGAGTTGATCTGGGATCCCGGGGTCATTTCGCTCTCAACCGACGAGGCGAAGGCCGCGCTCATGGCCGGAGAGCCCCGTCTCGCCTACCTGATGACGGTCCGCACGCGCCTGCTCCGAGAGGGCGAGGACGCGCTCGTGCTCCGCCGCCTGCGCAACTTCTTCACCGAAGCGTCGACCGGCGCCTGAGCCCCCCGGGCAACGCCTTCGCGGAGCGTCGAGATCGTCGCCTCGACCTCTGAGGCGGTGAGTACCGGCTGGTCCTCGCGGGGGATCCCGACCACAACGTTGCCGCGCCGTTCCAGCGAGCTGTCCAGCGGTACGGGCTCGATTTCGACCCGGCCCTCCCGCACGCGGGACCGGACGCGCGTCCCGGGGTGCAGACCGGCCGGCGTGCGAACCGGTTTGGGCACGACCAAGCGACCGGCCTTGTCGATGGTAGTGTTCATGGCACGAAAAACACCACGATCCCGACCATCGACCAAAGATTCTCCGCCCGTCGAGTCGAAGGGCGCACCACTCCCCCGAACACCGGCACCGCGGGCGGCAAGTTCCCCAACCGCTTGGCGATTGTCACGCCGGCCATCGGTCGCCTACGTTGGCGCCCCGCGGTTCGACGCACGCGCTGCCGGAAGGAGCCAGACCCAATGCGAACACAAGCCGTCTCCACGATCACGCGTACCCTCGCCCCGGCCACCCTCCTCGCGGCGGGGCTGGCGGCTGCGAGCCTTGCCGCGACGAGCCTCGCCGCCGGGCCTCCGCGGCTGGCCGCCCAGGAAGCCGTGGTGTTCGACTCCGCCGATGTGGCGGGCCTCCGCTTCCGCTCCATCGGGCCGCCGCGGGGGGGGCGCAGCACGGCCGTGGCCGGGATCACCGAGCAGCCGCTCACCTATTTCATGGGCGCGACCGGGGGCGGCGTGTGGCGCACGGACGACGCCGG
This sequence comes from Candidatus Palauibacter poriticola, assembly GCA_012270965.1. Classification (GTDB taxonomy): domain Bacteria; phylum Gemmatimonadota; class Gemmatimonadetes; order Palauibacterales; family Palauibacteraceae; genus Palauibacter; species Palauibacter poriticola. The sequence continues at coordinate 103,494 of JAAXHJ010000023.1, read as the reverse complement.
CCTCAACTGGCGCAACATCTCCGACGGCTACATCGAGACCGGTTCCATTGGGGCCATCGACGTGGCGGACAGCGACGCGAACGTCATCTACGTGGGCACCGGCTCGGCACCCATTCGGGGGAACGTGTCGAAGGGGATCGGCGTCTACCGCAGCACCGACGGCGGCGACTCGTGGACCCACATCGGCCTCCCGAACGCGGGGCAGATCGGCCGCATCGAGGTCCACCCCCACGATGCGGACATCGCCTTCGTGGCCGCCGTCGGCGACCCCTTCGGATCCCACCCCGAGCGAGGCGTCTTCCGCACCATGGATGGCGGGGAGACCTGGGACCACGTCCTCGCGATCTCCGACACCACGGGCGTCGTGGACTTGGCGATAAACCCGGCGAATCCGCGCATCATCTTCGCCGCGGCGTGGCGTGGCGAGCGGAAGCCGTGGACCGCGATCTCGGGCTCCGAGGAATCCGGCGTCTTTCGGTCGACCGATGGCGGCGACACGTGGAACCGGCTCGAGGGCGGACTCCCCACCGGACTTGTCGGCAAGGCGGCGGTCACCGTTTCCCGCGCCAACCCCGACCGGATCTGGGTGCTCATCGAGGCACCCAACGACCGGGGCGGCGTCTACCGCTCCGATGACGGGGGCGACAGCTGGCGGCGAGTGAACGACGATCGCGGGCTCCAGCAGCGCGCCTGGTACTACACGCACATCTACGCCGACCCGGTGGACGAAAACACGGTGTACGCCCTCAACGTGGGCTACAACAAGTCCATCGACGGGGGCGTGACATGGCAGGGGTACGGCGTCCCGCACGGGGACGTGCACGACCTCTGGATCAACTACGAGAACCCCGATTTCCAAGTGGTGGCGAACGACGGCGGCGGGCAGGTGACGCTGACCGGCGCGGAGAGCTGGTCCACCTACTACAACCAAGTCACCGCTGAAATGTACCGGGTGTTCGTCGACAACCAGTTCCCCTACCGCGTGTACGGCTCGCAGCAGGACAACTCGACCATCATGGTACCGAGCCGCGGCATGCCGGCGGTGCGGCCGGCACAGCACTGGGCGGCGGTCGGGGGTTGCGAGAGCGGCCACATCGCGATCGACCCGCGGAACCCGAACGTGACCTACGCGGGCTGCTACGGCGGCAGCATCAACCGCGTGGACCGCGAGACCGGCGACGTGCGGCAGATGCTCCTCTATCCGCAGCTCCAGCTGGGGCAGGCCCCGAAGACGATGCGGCACCGCTTTCAGTGGAACGCGCCCATCCGAATCTCCCCGCACGACCCCGACGTCATCTATCACACTTCGCAATACGTGAACCGGACGCGGGATGCGGGATATTCGTGGGAGACGATCAGCCCCGACCTCACGCGCAACGACACGACGAAGATGCTGCACGCGGGCGGTCGCATCACATGGGATAACACCGGGGTTGAGATGTACGGGACGATCTTCGCCTTCGAGGAATCGCCTCACGAGGCGGGCGTCCTGTGGGCGGGCTCCGACGATGGCCTCATCCACGTCTCGCGCGACGACGGGGCGACATGGACGGACGTGACGCCCGGCGACCTGTCCGAGTTCTCGACCGTCAACATGATCGACCTTTCGGCGCACGGCCCGGGGCGGGCGCACGTCGCCGTCTACCGCTACCGGATGCAGGATGACACCCCCTACATGTGGCGCACGGACGACTACGGGGAGAGCTGGACCCGCCTTTCGGCGAACGGCATCGAACCCGGGCACTTCGTGCGCGTCGTGCGAGAGGACCCGGTGCGGGAGGGCCTCCTCTACGCCGGCACGGAGTTCGGCTTCTACGTGAGCTTCGACGGCGGGGACAGTTGGCAGCGCTTCCAGCAGAACCTGCCGATCACGCCGATCACGGACATGCAGGTGCACGAGGGCGACCTCGTCATCGGGACGCAGGGCCGCTCGTTCTGGATTCTCGACGACGTGTCGCCGCTCCGTACGATGTCCGCGGCCACGCTGGCGGCCGACGTCCACCTCTACGCCACGCGCGATGCGGTGCGCGCGCAGGGCGTCTTCCCCAGCGGGGCGTCGATTCACTTCGCACTCGGCGAGGAGATGGAGGAGACGGTCAACCTCGAGATCGTGGATGCGGGAGGCGAGGTCGTGCGGGTCTACTCCTCGAACCCCGGTTCGTGGGATGATGAGGCGAAGGCGGCGATCGGACGCGCGTCGAGCTGGGCGCCGGACCGCCTGCAGACGAGCGCCGGTCTGAACCGGATGACGTGGAATCTTCAAGGAGAAGGACCGGACCTCGTCGAGGGTGCCCGGATCTGGGGCTTCACGGGCCGGGTTCCCTCCGTGCCCGGGCGCTATGAGGTGCGTCTGACGGCGGGCGACGCGACGCAGACGCGGCCGCTGGCGGTCCATGTCGACCCGCGGGTGGCCGGCCAAGTCACGGTCGCCGACCTGCAGGCCCAGCACGACCTGATGGTCCGCGTGCGCGGTCTTCTCCAGCAGTCGCACGACGCGGTGCGCGAGGTGCGGTCGGTCCGGTCGCAGATGAGCGACATCGCGGCGTCCGTGGAGGAGGCCGGCTACGGCGACGACTTCACGGAGATGGCCGAGGCGGCGGGCGAGAAGCTCACGGATGTCGAGGAGGAACTCTTCCAGACGAGGAACCGCTCGGGGCAGGACATGCTCAACTTCCCGCCCATGCTCGACAACGAGATCGCGAACCTGTACGGCTACATCTCGTCCACGTACGATCGGCCAAACCGGATCGCGGCCGTCCGCGCCGACGAACTCGAGGCCGAACTCGGCGGATGGCTGGGCACGCTCCAGCAGATCATCGACACGGACGTGGCGGAGTTCAACAACCGCCTACGCGAGGCCGGCGTCCCGGGCGTCATCGTGCGTACTCCGCCCCGCGCCACGAGCTAATCGGCGTGGGCGTCCGTTGAGCGATTCCGTCGTTTCGATCAACGCGCTCGCCCGCCGCTGCTTCGAGCGCACGGCGCGGGAGGCGGAGCGCCGCCTCGACCGCGAGATCGCCGGTTCCAAGCTCTCCGAAGATGGACGCAGGGCGGTCGGGTGCATAGCGACCCTCGTGTTCCTCTTGAGCATGGCCGCCTCCGCCTCCGGCGGGGCCGCAGGATTCTTGTCGGTCATCGTGTCGGCCGCAGTGATCGCGCTGTGGGTCAACGCGGCCAGACGCGCCCCCGCCAGACGGCGGCGAGCGGAGATCCGGGAGACGGTCACGGACGGGATTGCAGCCTACCGGAACGGAGAACCCTGGGCCGTGCTTTGCGTACACGAGTTTGCGGTGACCGAGTTCCGGGAGCGAATCCAGACGCACCGCGAGCGCACGCTGGGGCGGGGTTCGGAGTGGGGACGGGCGCGATCCGAACTGGCCGAGGCGGCGGACGAGGCTCAGCGCTCCGCCGCGTACTGGCGCGAGCGCCTTCGCGGCGAGCCGGGTAGCGACCTCGCGCAGGCACAGGGCCGGATCGCGGATCGGCTGGAGGCGAAGCTCGCGGAAGCCCTCGAGAAGCTCGACCTGCGTTCGGCCGCTCTCCGCAAGTTCTACAATGATTGCGATGCCCGGCTCGCGGTCATGGACCGCTGCAACCGCGACCTCGATGAATCGCGGCGCCTCGAGGAGTTGTCGGGCCGGGCGGATGTCGTGATTGCGCAGGCGGAAGGAATGCTTCAGACCATCGCGCAACAGTTCGTGGCCGAGGCGCGGACGATCGCGGAAGCGCTCGGAGGGGTCGCCACGGTGGGAATCAAGTCGCTCGCCGGAGAGGCCCCGGTGGACAACATCGAGTACTTCGCGGACCATATCATCGAGAGTTCCGACCGCGAGCGCTCCGCGATCGAGGATCTGGAGCGGCAGTTGTCGCACGTCGCCCGATGAGCCGGCGGGGGAGAGACTCGCCGGTCGTATGCGCGGGCCTGCTGGGGCTCTTCGTCCTCTCGGCCGCGGCGTGCGGCGACGAAGCCACGGCGCCGTCCACGGCTTCTCCCAACCGCCGGCCCACGCCGACGAGCACGATCCCGCCGCAGGAACTGGCGGCCGGCGACACGCTGACGGTCGACGCGGCGGCTTACTTCACCGATCCGGATGGGGACGCGCTCACGTTTTCGGTCGAGACCTCCGACGCCGGCGTCGCCTCCGCCTCGCTTTTCGGAGCCGCGGTCACCGTCGTCGCGGTTGCCCCCGGCGAAGCGCGGGTCACGATCCGGGGCCGCGATCCGCGAGGGCTTCAGGCCCGACTCGACTTCAGCGTCCTCGTGCCCGAGCTCGTGACCGCGGACCACGTCGCACTCCGGGCGCTCTACGAAGCGACGGGCGGCGAAGACTGGACCAGCGATGACAACTGGCTGACCGGCCGGCCGCTGGATACGTGGCATGGCGTGGAGGTGGACGAGGAGGGGCGGGTGACGAACGTCCACCTCGATTTCAACCGACTCGAGGGACAGCTGCCCCCGGAACTCGGCGACCTCGATCGGCTCCAGTCGCTCGTACTGTCGCGAAACGCGCTCGCGGGGCCCATCCCGCCGGAACTGGGCCGCCTGCCGATCCTCCTGCGACTGGATCTTCGCGACAACCACTTCGATGGCGAGATTCCGCCGCTGATCGGAAGCTTCAGCTACTTGGAGGAACTGGATCTGAGCCTCAACGGATTCGAGGGGCGTATCCCGGCCGCGCTGGGCAACCTCGGCGCGCTGCATCGGCTGGACCTGAACGACAACGACCTCAGCGGGCCCCTCCCGTCCGAACTGGGAGACCTCGGTCGGCTCGAGACCCTGCTGCTCATGCGCAATGACCTCGAGGGGCGGGTGCCGGCGGCGTTCGGGCGCCTGGCGGCGCTGGGCGTTCTGAACCTGTCCGACAACGCCGGACTGTCCGGTCCCCTGCCCGTCGAGTTGACGTCGATCCCATGGCTCGTTCAGCTCCACCTCGGAGGCACGGCGCTCTGCGCGCCCGCCGAACCCGCTTTCCGGGACTGGCTCGAGCGGCTGCACAGACACCGGGTCGCCGCGTGCGGGCAGGACGCGTCGGTCGTGCTCACGCAGGCCGTACAGTCGTCACGGTTCCCGGTGCCGCTCGTCGCCGGCGATTCCACGCTCCTGCGCGTGTTTCTCACCGCCCCCGAAGGGGTGTCCGTCGATTTCCCCGCCGTCCGAGCCCGGTTCTACGTGGAGGGCACCGAGACCCACCTCGTCGATATTCCCGCGCAGTCGAACCCCGTGCCGACGGCGATCGAGGAAGGCGACCTCGCCACATCCGCGAACGCCGTAATCCCCGGGCGGGTCGTGCAACCCGGCCTCGAAGTCGTCGTCGAGACGGATCCCGACGGCACGCTGGACCCGGCCCTGGGACTCACGCGGCGGATCCCCGGCAGCGGCCGGCGCGCCGTCGACGTGCGGACGATGCCCACGTTCAGTCTCACGGTGATTCCGTTCGTGCTGACGTCGGACCCGGACGCCTCGATCGTGAGCCTTGTGAACAGCCTTACGCCGGACCACGAACTCTTCTGGCACACGCGTACGCTGCTCCCGGTCGGAGCCATGACGGTCACGGCGCACGAGGCCGTGATGACCTCCACCAACAACCAGAACGCCCTCCTCGCGGAGACGGCGGCGATACGCGCCGCGGAGGGGGGAGCCGGGCACTACATGGGTACGATGACGAACAGCGACGGAGGAGGCCTGGCCTACGTCGGCGGGTTCGCCAGCTTCTCCAGTCACGATCGACCCGACATCGTCGGGCACGAATTCGGGCACAACATGAGCCTCAGCCACGCCCCGTGCAGCGCGACCGGCGTCGATCCGTGGTATCCCGGGGAGAGCGGGCAGATCGGCGCGTGGGGATACGATTTTCGCGACGGGGGGCAACTCGTTCCGCCGGACACGCCGGATATCATGGGATATTGCCATCCGCACTGGATCGGCGACTATCACTTCTACAACGCGATGCGCTTTCGCCTGCGCACCGAGCCGCCCGCCTCCGCCTCGCGCCCGGCCAGCGGCGGCAATGACCGCACGCTGCTGCTCTGGGGCGGCGTGAGCGAGGAAGGCACCCTCTACCTCGAGCCCGCGTTCGTCCTCGATGCTCCGCCGGCTATGCCCCGGCGCGGCGGCGACTATCGTATTCGCGGCCGGAACGCGTCCGGTGAGGAACTGTTCGCATTGCGCTTCGACATGTGGCGGATCGCGCATGGGAACGGAGGCTCGGGTTTCGCCTTCGCCGTGCCCGTCCGGCCCGGCTGGGCGGGGGCGCTGGCGAGTCTCACGCTCTCCGGGCCCGGCGGATCGTTCACGCTCGACGGGGAGAGCGGCCATCCCACCGCCATCGTGCGCGACCCCGCGACCCGGCGGGTGCGCGCGATTCTGCGGGGTTCGTCGCCCGCCGGACTGGCCGGGGCGGCGGCGGAGGCGCTGGCCTTGGACCCCGCCCTGGAGGTGCGCGTCAGCCGCGGGATCCCCGACCCCGCGGACTGGGACCGCTAACGCCGACCGGCCGCGCCACCTCCGCTAATCGCCCTCGCGGTCGCGCAGGTCGGCCAGCGCGTCGGTGTCGATCGCGTCTCGAAGCTCGCGGAGTTCGTCGATCGTCAGGTTCCGGCCGTCCAGCTCGACGACGAAACGATCCTCGATGAACCAAGTGAACTCCACGCGGCCGCGGTCGCCGCGCGTGCGGCGGAACTCCTCGAGGGCCGGATAGCCCTCGTATTCGATCGTACGTTCCCACCCCCGGTCGCTTTCCCGGTCGACCGAGAGATCGAGCCACTCCACGAAGCCCTCCGAGCCGATCACCGGAAGGGCACCGGTGTCGATGATGGAGACCTCGACCTCGGCCCCGCTGGGCCCCTCGTACTCGGCTTCGGCCACGGACAGGTGGAAGCCCAGCGCTCCGGCCGTCGCTCCCTCCCGGGAGGTTCGCCGCAGCTCCCCCGCCCGCTCGGGTAGAAAATCGTAGAACTCGCGGAAGGGGATCGGGTGATCGACCAGCGCGTCGGCGCCCAGTTCCTCGGCGAAGTCGGACACGCGCTCGCCGATCTCCTCCACCGCGTCGGTGATGCTGGCCGCGATGTCGTCGGCCGCATCGCGCAGGTCTTCCCGCACTTCCTCCGCTTCGTCGTGCGACTCGTTGTCGCCGACGAAGATGCAACCCGCCGGCATGAGGCCGCAGAACAGGGTGCCCGCGACGGCGATCCGCCGCGAGGGACGGCGGTGGGCACGACGCTTCCAAGACATCTCTTCCTCCAGACGCTGAATCGGGGTTGTGCGGGCGGCGCGGGCGGGGTTCCCCGCGCTGCCGGGGCCACCGCCCTGACGGCGCGGAGGCCTGTGCGCGCCTACGCGCCTCGCCGGAGGGAAGTGTCAGACGGCTGGCCGAAGAGCCCGTGCGTCGGCGCGAATTCCGTCGGGCCGTTGACCGGCGGCCCGTTTGACCGGCGGGCCCCGTTGACCGACCGCCCGTTGACCGACCGCGGGTTGACCGGCGGCCCCATCGACCGGCGGCCCCGTTGACCGGCGGCCCCGTTGACCGGCGGCCCGTTGAAAACCCGGCGGCCCGTGACCGGCGGCCCGTTGACCGGCGGCCCGGGCAGTTCGATGGTGTTCGCATGAACCCCCGCCCGTCCCCTTCCCCCGTGTCGCCGCAGGCCCGCATCGCGGCGCTGGCTCGGGACGACAAGTGGTTCCTGGGGGGGCTGGACGGCGTGGTGTGGGCCCCTCCGTTCCCGCGGTGGCTTCACCGGCCGGGGTTCTGGGATCCCGTTCATCTGCTGCAGCACGAGGTCGGCCCGGGGTTTTCGGTGGCTCTCGTGCGTCCCGGCGGGCCGGAGAGCCCCCTCCGCGGAGCGACCCGCGGCCCGGGCGGCTGCGAACCGACGCCGCGCCGGTGGCGGCCCGGCCGTCTGGTCGCTCGGTGGTTGGACGAGCGAGACATCCTCTTCGAGGAGCGCCGGGAGGTGCTGCCGGGCGGCATCCTGGAATCCTCTTGGTGCCTCCCTCCCGAGTTCGAGGGCCACCTCGTGGGCTTCACGGCGCAGCCAGCGGAGGCGACGGGTGCGGTGGAACCCACGCCGGCCGGAATGGGCTGGACGCGGACTGTTTCGGACCGGCGCGGGCAGGAAATGGCCCTGCGCGTGGAACTCGCTGGCTCCGTTTCGCCGGCGTGGCGGCGCATCGTGCCGTCCGAGGGGGGCGGGACGCCCGAATGGCGGCACTCGCCGTTCGCGGAGGATGGCGGAGGCGCCCCCGGGAACGCCGCCACCGCGTCGGCGGACATCGATCCCGCGCTCGGCGCGTGTCCCGGCCCGAACTCCGACGCGGAGGTGGGCCGCTCGGGGTGGATCTGGATCGCCGTCGCCCTTCCGTCGGCGGGGACCGGCGGCGGAGGCCGGCCGGCCATTCGGCTGACCCTCCGCCTCCGGGGCAGCGAGTATCGGCACCCGGCCCCGACATCTTCGATCCCCCCGGGCCGGACCTCCTCGATCCCCCCGGCCGCAACGCCCTCGACGCTCCCGGCCCCGAAGTCCTCGACGCTCCCGGCCCTGAAGTCCTCGACCATCGCAGTCGGCGAGACCCCGGAGGCCTCCGCCTGGGAGTCCTTCTTCGGCGATTTCCCCCACTTCCGGTGCGGCGATCCATATCTCGACCGCACCTTCGACTACCGCATCTACGGTCTCGGCCTCAACCGCATCGAGGGGCGGTGGGGCCCGGTGCGGCACCCCTCCATCGCCGAGGGCCCGGAGTACTTCCACATACCGATCGCCTACAGCGCGCAGTGCCACATGATGGAGATGCGCTGGCGGAAGGGCGGGCGCGAGGCGTGGGGCTCGCTCCTCAACTTCGTCGACAACCAGAAGCCCGATGGCTCCTTTCACGGGCGCCTCTATCCCGAGCGCCTCGAGGGGACTGACTTCTACCACGCGAACTGGGGCGACGCGCTGCTCGCGGTCGATGACATGCACCCCGATGCGGCGGCGCTGGCCCGCTGCTACGAGGGGCTGTCGCGCTACGCCCGCTGGCTCACGGCGGCGCGCGATCCCGAGGCGTCGGGGATGTTCACCGTGACGAACCACTTCGAGACGGGACAGGAGTACATGTCGCGCTACATGGCCGTGGACGACGAGGCCGACGTGGCGGGGTGGCGTCCCCGGCTCCGCCTCAAGGGGATCGACATCACGGTATACGCGCACCAGTTGTTTCGCGCTCTCTTCTCCGTGGCGCGCCGCTTGGAGCGGCCGGGGGACGGGGCCGAGTGGCGCGGGCTTGCGGCCCGCTGCTGGAGGGCGATCGACGAATTCATGTGGTCCGAGGAGGCTCGGTTGTTCACGGATGTGGACGGGCGCACCGGCGAGCAGACCGGCGTGAAGGCGGCGGTGGGGTTCTATCCGCTGCTCACGGGGCGGGTGGACGACGGCCGGCTCGACGCCCTGCTCGATCACTTGGAAGATCCCGTGACGTTCGGCACGCGCTTCCCGCTGCCGTCGTCCAGCGTGGACGACCCGAGGTTTTCGGCGGAGGGCATCTGGCGGGGGAAGCGCCGCAACTGCCCGTGGAACGGACGGGTGTGGCCGATGACGACGAGCCACGTGATCGAAGGGCTGCTGCGTTGCTGGCGCCACGGGAACGCGCGGGCCGGCGCGCTGGCGACCGACATGCTCCACCGCTTCGCGCGCATGATGTTCACCGACGGCGATCTCTCGCGCCCCAACTGCTTCGAGCACTACAACCCGCACACGGGGCGCGCGTGCCACTTCCGGGGAATCGACGACTACCAGCACTCGTGGATCCTCGACCTGCTGGCGCGCGGATTCGGCGGGCTCCACATGGACGCAGCGGGGATCGAGGTGCGGCCGCTGCCGAACGGTCCCGCCCGCCTGTCGCTGGGACCGGTCGCCGCGCGAGGACGCGCCGTTTCCGTCGAGTTGGAACCCGAGCGGGTGAGCATCACCGTGGACGGCGAGCGCTTCGACGGACCGCGCGGCGGGGCCTTGCGTGTCGCGTGGGCGCCGTGAGTCGCGAGACGCGGGGCGTCGTGCTGCGCGGCGTGGAAAAGCACTACGGCGAGGTGGTGGCCCTGCAGTCGGTGGACTTGGAGGTGCGGCCGGGGGAGTTGATGGTGCTCGTGGGTCCTTCGGGGTGTGGCAAGAGCACCCTGCTCCGGCTCATCGCCGGGCTCGACGACCCCACGGCGGGAGAGGTGTGGATCGGGGAACGGCGCGTGGACGATGTCGAGCCGGGAGCCCGGGACGTGGCCATGGTGTTCCAGAGCTACGCGCTCTATCCGCATATGACCGTGGCCGGGAACCTCGGCTTCGGCCTGCGCGTTCGCGGCATGCCGCGCGTCGAGATCGGGCGGCGCGTCTCGCGGGTCGCCGCCGCGCTCGGGCTCGCCGAGTTGCTGTTGCGGAAGCCAGGCCAGTTGTCCGGGGGGCAACGCCAGCGGGTGGCGCTGGGGCGCGCCATGGTCCGCGATCCGGGCGTCTTCCTCTTCGACGAACCGCTCTCGAACCTCGACGCGGAGCTGCGCCTGCGGACGCGCGACGAGATCGCCGCCCTGCACCGGCGGCTGGGCACGACGATGATTTTCGTGACGCACGATCAGGTGGAAGCGCTGTCGCTGGGCCAGCGGGTGGCGGTCATGGACCGCGGCCGACTCCACCAAGTGGGTACGCCGGAGGAGGTCTACCGCCGGCCGAGCAACCTGTTCGTGGCCGGCTTCGTGGGGTCGCCGCCCATCAACCGCATCTCCCTGTCCCGGGACGACCGAGGGTGCCTGACGGGCGGTCCATTTGCGCTCGAGCGTCCGGCGGGACTCGACCGGGCTACGCTCGGTGTGCGGCCCGAGGATCTTGCGGTGGCCGCTGGCCGGGATCGCGACGCGAGCGGCCCCGGCGACTTCCGGGCCACCGTGCTCCGGATGGAGGCGCTGGGCAGCGAGCAGCGCGTGCACCTGGGCGGCCCCGGCGACGCGGCGTGGGTGGCGCGCACGGCCCCCGCCCTCCGGATCGTCCCCGGCGACCGCGTGAGCGTCACCGTCGCCTGGGAGCGCGGCCACCTGTTCGGCCCGAATGGCCGCCGCGAGGACGCCTCGCCGCAGCCGGCGGGCCGGCCGGCGGCACGATGACGACCCTCCGGTCACGCCGCCGGCCTCTCCCGGCCGCCATCGGTCGCGCGACCGCCGGCCTCGCCTCGGCTCCCCTCGCCGTGGTCCTCGTCGCCCTCGTGTTGGCGGCGGTCGGCTGCGCCACCGGTGAATCGGGCACGGTGTTGCGCGTGGCTCTTTGGGCGGGTGGACACGAACTCGAGATCGAGCGGCAGGTCGCGGATCGCTACGAGGCGCTGCACCCGGGTGTTCGCATCGCGCTCGAATCGGCCCCGAACGGATACGAAGAGCGGTTGCTCACATCGATCGCGGCGGGGCGTCCGCCCGATGTCTATCTGTTGGATTCGCCCGACACCCCGACGTTCGTGGAGCGCGGGCTGGCGCTGGACCTCGCGCCGTACCAGGAGGCGCTCGGCTTTCGGCCGGACAGCGTGTTCGGGCAGGTCGTGGACGCGTTTCGCCGGGGCGAATCCATGTTCGCGCTTCCGAAGGACTTCACGCCGATGGTCCTGTACGCGAACCGGAGCCTGCTCGCCGCCGCAGGCGTCGAAGACCTTCTGCCCGTGGTGCCGTCAACCGCCGAGCCGCCGACAGCCGAGCCGCCGCCCGCCAAGCCGTCGACCGCTGAGCCGCCGCCCGCAGGGGCACCGGCCGCCGAGTCCGCGTCGGGCTGGACTTGGGCGGACTTCCGGCGGGCCGCGGCGGCGGTCGTCGCGGACACCGATGGCGACGGCAGGAAGGACGTGTTCGGGTTCGACTTCCCCCGCAACCTGTACCAGTGGGTTCCCTTCGTGTGGTCGGCGGGAGGCGACATCCTGGCACCCGGCGGCAGCGGGGCGACGGGGTATCTGGACGGGCCGGAAGCGCTGGAGGCCTACCGTTTCCTCACGACCCTGGCGGAGGACGGCCTCACACCGGGCGCCCAGTTCGTTCAGCAGGGAGACCCTGCGCGGGAGGCGCGCTTCGCAGCGGGCGGACAGGCGTTTCTGCTCTCGGGCCACTGGACGCTACCCGTGTTCCGAGATCTGGTGGAGACGGACGCCTTGGACCTGGCCATCGTCCCCGTTCCGCACCATCCCTCGCGGAACGCGGCGACCAGCGTGCTGTACGCCTCCGGATGGGCCGTGCCGCCGAACGCACGGCACCTGCGCCGTGCCATCGATCTGGCCGGGTTCCTCGCCTCGCCGGAGGCCCAGCGCATTCGGGCGCGGTCGGGACTCGCCATTCCCTCGCGGATGGATGTGGCGGCGGAGATCGCGGTGGCGGACGACACCGGCGTCGAGGACGCGTTCATCGCGCTCGTGGACGGCGCGCGGATGACGTGGGGCGCCCGCGTGCGCGACTTCTCCCGCATCGAGGCGCTCGCGGTGGAGATCATGGACCGCCGCCTGATTCGGGGAGAGCCCCTTGCATCGAGCGCCTCGGACGTGGCCCGCCGCATCGACGCGGAGTTCGGGTGGTGAGCGGCGCGCGGCAGCCGGCGCTCGCCGCCCTCGCCGTCGTCGTCCTGGCCGCCGGCCTGGTGCTCGTGCTGGCCATCGCCGCCGGCCGGGTGCAGAGCGTACGGGTGGCGTCGGCGGAAGCCGAGGCGCGCATGGCGGCCGCGCTGTGGGAGGAGGCGGGCGGCGCCCGCGCCGTCGCCGGACTTCTCGGTGAACGGGCAACGATCCTCGACGCGGGCGACGGAGGCGACGGGGCGGGGGCGTACGCCTATGAGACCGGCGCGCTCGACCCCGCCGCATGGATCGCGGTCGCGCCCCGCCGTGCGGACGGCCCCTTTGGCGCCCTCCCCGGCGCCGCCGTCGTCGTTGCGCTCGCCGGCGTGGCACTCATCTCGGGCTGGGCCGTGGCCCGCCGCCGCAGCCCATCGCGCTCACGATACCCCCTTGGCATCGCGCTCCTCGCCGTCGGCTGCGTGGCCCTGACCGCGGTCGCCGCCGGCCGGTGGGCGGCTGTCGAACTCGGCTCGCTGAGCACAGCCACGGTGACCCAGGGCACGCGAGCCGCGGAACTCGCGCTGGCGAGCGGGATGGATCAGGCGCGCGCCGCCCGGGTCGCCCACCTCCCGTGGGCCGGTGACGGAGCGCTGGAGACCACGAGCGAGCAGTGGACGATGCCGCCGGCCGTCGCGGCGGCCATCGCCGCCTCACCCGAACGAGGCACGGCGGCCACCACCGGCGCGACCGCGGGCGTGCCGTACACGGTGACGGCGGACGGCGCGACTTGGTACACCGCCCGCGCCGCCGACATCCACCTCGCCTTCCTCGGGTACGAGCGCACCGCCTCTCCCGCTCTCGCGTTGGCCGGCGGCGGCGCGCTCGCCGCCGCCCTGCTCGCGCTAGCACTCCACCTCGTACAGCTCGCCTCCCGTCCCCGCGTCCTGCGCCGAACCCTGGCCGCGTGGGGGCTCCTCGCGCCGGCCGCGACCATCATCCTCGCGTTCACCCTCGGGCCCCTCCTCTTCTCGCTGTGGATCTCGCTGCACGAATGGCGCCTCATCGACCCCGCGCCCCTCTTCCTCGGACTCGACAACTACGCGGGGTTGCTCGCGGACGGGGAGTGGTGGTCGGCCATCGGCAACACCGCGCTGTTCACGCTGCACGTCCCCGCCGCGATGGCCCTCGCCCTCGCGCTCGCGCTCCTCACCCGAGGGTCGCGCCGCGCCATGCGCTGGGCCCGGCTCGCCCTCTTCCTGCCCGGCATCACGAGCGTGGCGGCGATCGCCGTGGTGTGGAAGTGGCTGCTGAGCGACCGGTACGGGCTGCTGAACCGGGGTCTGGAGCGCGTCGGGCTGGAGTCCGTCCCGTGGCTCACCTCGCCCGACACCGCGCTCATCAGCCTGATGATCATCGGCATCTGGATGGTCGTGGGTTATCAGCTCGTCGTATTCCAAGCGGGCCTCGCCGCCATTCCGCGCGACTGGTACGACGCGGCCCGGGTCGACGGCGCCGGATCGTGGCAGTGCTTCCGCCACGTTACCCTGCCCGGCCTGCGCCACACCCTGTTCTTCGTGCTCGTCACGTCCGTCATCGGATCCTTCCAAGTGTTCGGGCTCGTCTACGTGATGACCGAGGGCGGCCCACTGGGCGCCACCAACGTCGCCGTCTATCACATCTACCGCGAAGCGTGGGAGTTCCTGCAGTTCGGCAACGCGGCGGCCATGAGCTGGATGCTGTTCGCCGTAGTGTTCGCCGCCACGTGGCTCCACTTCCGCTTCCTCGATACGCGGCGCGCCCATGGCTGACCGCGCGACGGCGCCGCAAACGGCCCGCGGACTCCTGCTCGCCGCGGCGTGCCTCGTCATGGCCGCGCCCTTCGCGTGGATGGCGCTCACGAGCCTCATGGGACAGCTCGAGGTGTTCTCCGGCGGCGGCCTCCTGCCGCGGACGCCGCGGTGGTCGAACTATCCGGAGGCGCTGACGGTCCAGCCCTTCGGACGCTACTTCCTGAACTCGCTTGTGTTCGCAACCGCGGTGGCGGCGGGCCAGGTCGCGACCTCCGCCACGGCCGGGTACGCCTTCGCCCGGCTCGATTTCCCGGGACGCAACGGGCTCTTCATGCTCTTTCTGTCGACGATGATGGTACCTGCCGTCGTCGTTCTCATCCCCCGTTTCCTCATGATCGAGGCCCTCGGCTGGATCGACACCTACCAGGGACTCATCTCCACCGAACTCGTCTCGGTGTGGGGCATCTTCCTCATGCGTCAGTACTTCCGGACGGTGCCGCGGGAACTGGAGGACGCCGCGCGCGTGGATGGGGCCGGACGCACCCGCATCTTCTGGAGCGTCGCCCTTCCGCTCGCGAAGCCCGCCGTGGCCACGCTCGCCCTGTTCGCGTTCGTCGATGCGTGGAAGAACCTGCTGTGGCCGCTCCTCGTGACCCGGTCCACGGAAATGCGGGTCGTGGAGGTGGGAATCGCCGCTTTCCATGCGACCTACGAGATCAACTGGCCCTACCAGATGGCCGCGGGCGTCGCCGCGGTGCTGCCCATCGCCCTCCTCTTCCTCTTCACCCAGCGGTATTTCGTGCGCGGGATTCAATTGGAGGGGATTCGATAGCTTTGCCCCGCCGGGCTTCGCTCCACCTCGTCAAGGACGAAGCTATCGCGGTATGAGGCTGCCGCGCGGTTCGAGGATCGTTGGCGTCGCAGGACCAAAGGGTCAATCGTGGGACGCGACCCCGGCACCGTATTCCGCAACGATTTCGTCGTGCAGACCCTTCCAAGCGCGATTTCCTCGCACGTAGGCGTCATGTCCGGCGGACCGCAGCGAGTTGGCCGCGTCTCGGACAAGGCGCGTCGTGCGTCCGAGGACAACGCACTCGGACGGAGGCATCCCGCGCTCGCCGATGTCACTTCCCACGAATTCCGCCTCTTCGGGTGGAGACGGGAACACGCTGTACTTGATCTCCCCGGCGTAGGCCTGCTGAGGGTCGTGAACCGTCAGGATTCGTTTCTCCGCAATTCGCCAATGTTGTGGCCGATCAGGCGGTTCGCAAGCGAGACAGTCGCGGGCGGACAGCGGTAGCTTTCGGGGAGCTGAATCGTCTGCAGATCGTAGTCTCGGCGCAGGTCTCGCAGGCGCTTGGGGTCGATCTTCGTCCTCCTCTTGCTCTGGCCGTCGCCGGGTGGGTCGGCCAGCCGTAGACTGGCAGGGCATGGATTCCTCCCAACCGAGAACTTAGGCAGCTTCAACGTGATGCGGGTCGGGGCCCTTGAGGCGCGCCGCTGGGGAGGGCTCGTGTTCGCGGCCGGACTCAACGACGGGATCGGCCTGCGCCTGGTCTTCACTCCGCCCGGCGGGCGGCGACGGGAGTTGGAGGATTGGTACTGGATGGTCTCCCGCGTCGGTCCCCACGCGCCGGATGGATCCTACGCGCGCATGGAGTTCGACGCCGCCGCCGAGCCGTCGCCGGATTCCCGCCCCCGGGAGGGCACGCTCGTATGGGAGTGGTCGCGCCGCGGGGATGCCGTGGCGCTGCGGGCGGTGGCGCACGGGCCGGGCCGGGTGGAGCTGGTGGGGGATGATCCGTGGGGGTGGACGGGACGGTGGGAGGAAGCGTCCGACGGCTGGCAGGCCACGCTGGGAGGCGCGGAGATCGCCGCCGCCTTCGGGCCTCGGGCGGGGGACCGCGCGGCGGGCGTCGTTGCTTGGGAGCCCGGGGGCGCGGGGTCTCGATCCGCAGTCGCGCTTGACCGCGCCCAGCGACTTCTCCCCGGGCTGGACCGCTGGATCGACGATGCGCGCGCGGACTGGGACCGCCGCCGTCCGCGCTCGTCGGGGGCCGCGGAGGGACTGGTGGAGGCCGTCACGGACCATCTGATCTGGACCGTCCTCCTCCAGCCGGAGACCGGCCGCCTCTACGCGCCGGCCGGGCGCCGCTGGATCTTCCCGAGGCCGAGGGACGGCGCACCGCAGGAGGGCGCACCGGAAAATGGCGCGCGGGAGGGCGGGCCGGCTCCCGATGATTGGACGGTGTTCGGGTGGGATTCGTTCTTCAACGCGCTCGCGCTCGCCACCGTGTCGGGGCGCCCAGCCTGGGACGTTCTCCTCGCCGGGATCGAGTCGCGCTACCCGAATGGAAACGTGCCCAACTGGAGGAGCCGGCGCGGGGGCACGCCCGACCGCTCGCAGCCCCCGGTCGGGTCGTTCGCGGCGCTGAAGCTGCATCTTGCCTGCCCCGATGCGGAAGCACTGGCCGCCGCGTGGCCCGGACTTCGCGAGTGGAGCGACTGGTGGGTGGCCGACAAGGGTGGACGGCCGCGCCGCGAGGGTCTCACGCCGGGACTGTTCGCGTGGGGTTCGGATGCGGCGCTGGTACCGTCGCGCGAGCGGGTTCCGAAGTGGGAGGCCGGCGCGAGCGGCCACCAGCTGGCGGCGTGGGAATCGGGCCAGGACGACCTCCCGCTGTGGGACGACGTGGAATGGGATCCCCGACGGGAAGTCCTCGCGATGTCCGCCGTCGATCTGTGCAGCTACCGCGCTCTGGATCTGGAGTGCCTGGGGCGGATCGCCCGCATTCTCGGCGACCCGTCGGCAGCGGATCGGTTGGAGGCCGAGCGCGGCCGCCTCATCGAGACGATGAACCGGGTGCTGTGGTCCGAGAGCGCCGGGCTCTATCTGGACGAACTGCCCGGGGGCCGCTCTCCGCGCGTGGCGGCGTCGAACTTTCTTCCCCTGATCGCGGGCGTGCCGTCGGTTCGGCGGGCGCGCCGCATGGTTTCCGTGCTGCGCGACCCCGCACGCTTCTGGGGAGAGTGGGTGCTGCCCACGATCTCGCGCGACGACCCCGCGTTCGACGACCAGCAATACTGGCGGGGCTCCATCTGGCCGCCGATGAACTACCTCGTGCTGCAGGGACTGCGGCGCTACGGCTTCGACGAACTCGCCGGCCAGCTGGCGTGGAAGGGGGCGCTCATGTTCCTGGCGGACCAGCGCCGCACCGGGTTCTGCCGCGAGAACTTCGACGCGCGCAGCGGGCGGGGGAGGGGGCATCGGTTCCAGAGCTGGGGGCCGCTGTTCGCGCTGGGCGCGATCGAGGAATTCGTCGACGCCTGTCCGTGGCGCGGAGTGCGCACGGGCTCCCGCCTGCCCGCGTTCGTCGGCTCCGGCGCCGCCGCGCGGTCCGGCATCGAGGGGCTCCGGGTCGCGGGCGAAGCGCGGACGGTCGAGCTGTCGCGGTGAGGCGATGAGGGGCGCGGAGCCGGCCGCTAGGCCGGAGCGGCCGACGCTGGTGATCCTCGCCGCCGGGCGGTCCACCCGGTTCGGCCGCGCCAAGCAGCTCGAACCCGTGGGGCCGGGCGGCGCATCTCTGCTCGAATACGCCGTGTACGACGCCATGCGGGCGGGCTTCCCGCGCTTCGTGCTCGTGGTGCGGGAGAGTCAAAGAGACGAGTTCGAGGCACGGCTGGCTCCCCTGCGGACGGCGGGGGTCGGGCTCTCCTTCGCCTGCCAGCGCCTCGCGCACGCCGACCTCGTGCCGCTCCCTCCATCCGGGCGGGTTCGGCCGTGGGGCACGGGATTCGCGGTGCTGGCCGCCGCGGCCGCCCTGCCCCGCCGTGGTCCGTTCGCGGTCTGCAACGCGGACGACTTCTACGGGCGCGCCGCGTACGAGAACCTGACGCGCGCCCTCGCGGCCCCTCCCCCGGAGGTCCGGGCCCTCACCGTCACCTATCCCCTGGCCGACACGCTGTCCGGCTCCGGCGGCGTGTCGAGGGGCCTCTGCGAAGTGCAGTCGGACGGCACGCTGCGCCGCATGACCGAGGGCTTGGACCTGCACCTTGAGCGTCATGTGCCGCGCCCGATGTCCGGTGCCAAGTCCACCGGTGCCCGGCCAGCCGTCGCGGGGCACGCCGCCGGTCCCGAAAGCACGGCCGCCGCGTCCGCCGTCGTCGGACGCACCGCCGCCGGAATGCCGCTCCGCGTCGGCGCGGACAGCCAGGCGTGCCTGGGTCTTTGGGGGTTCTATCCCGAAGTTCTGCCGCTGTTGGCGGAACGCTTCCGCGCCTTTATCGCCGGCGACCCCGGTGACGACGAAGAGTTCTATCTCTCCGAAACCGTGAGCGACCTTGTCGAGGACGGACGGATGCGCTGCGGGCTCCTGCCGACGGAAGAGGGCTGGATGGGCATCACCTTTCCCGGTGACCGCGCGGAGGTGGCGGCCTCGCTTCGGGAATTGACCGAGGCCGGGGTCTACCCCGCCGACCTGTGGACGCGCTCCGTGGGTCCGGCCTCGGTGCGCCGCCGCACGGAGACCCCGCACGGCCGTCGATCACGGGCCCCTTCCCGAGGGGTCGCGACGGCACCCGGGCGCATCAACCTGATCGGCGAGCACATCGACTACAACGGCCTCCCCGTGTTGCCGATGGCGCTTGACCGGGATGTCCGCTTCACATTCGAAGTGCTGCGCGAGCCCGCGGTGGAACTCGACGGCGCTGCCGCGCACGGCCCCTTCGCCTTCCGCCTGGACCGGCCGATCGAGCCCGCGCCCCAAGGCCACTGGTCGAACTACGTGCGGGCCGCCGCCCGGGGGTTGCTGGACCACGGCGTGGAACTGAAGCGCGGCATCGGGGGCACGGTCGCCGGCACCGTGCCGGTGGCGGAGGGGCTGTCTTCCTCATCCGCCCTCGTGGTGGCGTCGGCGCTGGCTCTGCTGCACGCGAACGAGATGGAGGTGGACGCGCTGGAACTCGCCGCGCTGCTGGCCCGCGCCGAGCGATTCGTCGGCGTGCGGGGCGGCGGGATGGACCAGGCGGCATCTCTCTGCGGGGCGAAGGGTCATGCGTTGCGGATCGATTTCGACCCCCTGCGCGTGACGATCGTGCCGGTGCCGGAGGGCTGGCGCTGGGTCGTCGCCTCGTCGCTGGCGCGCGCCGAGAAGGCCGGAGCGGCGCGCGAGGCCTACAACACGCGTCGGTCCCAGTGCACCGAGGCGATCGAGCGGCTGGGCCGTGCCTCCTGGCTGGAGGTGGTCGACGCCGACGAGGCCGAGTTCGCATCCGTCATGGAGAGGGCGCGCCGGGCACTGCCCCCCACGCTGTGGCGGCGCTTTCGTCATGTGGCGAGGGAGGGACGGCGCGTGACCGAAGCCGAGGCCGCGCTGCGCCGGGCGGACATGGCCGCCTTCGGCCGGCTGATGAACGCCTCGCACGCCAGCCTGCGCGATGACTTCGGCGTGAGCACGGCGGCACTCGACGAGATCGTGGACGTGGCCCTCGACGCGGGCGCGGCGGGGGCGCGGCTCACCGGTGCGGGGTTCGGCGGCTCCGCGATCGCCCTCTGCCGGGCGAGCGTGTCGGACGGCGTGATCGCCGCCCTCCGCGATCGGTTCTATGCGCCCCGGGGAGTCGTTGGCGACCGCTTGCCGTTCGTTGCCACGCCGTCCAACGGAGCCACCGTGACGTCGTAAACGTTGGTTCGATGGTTGGCGGTGCGCCGTTGGCCGTCCCGACCGGCGGTGGGTAGAATGGTACGGGTGGACGAAGACAGGGTGTTGTCGATGCAAACGTACACTCCCGTCGTTGAGCGCTGCCCCGACACGGGCCTGTACGTGGGCTACGTGCCGGGTTTCAAAGGTGCGCACAGCCAAGGCGAGACCCTTGAGGAACTCAACTGGAATCTCAAGAAAGTGATCGCCATGCTTCGCGAGGAGAGGACGCCCGCACTCGTTGGCGAGTACGTCGGCACCCAGACCGTCGTCCTGGCGTAGATTCGGGTGCCGTCGGTCTCCGTCCTTAAGCCGCTCCAGCGCGGTCTTCTGAACGCGGCCATCCTAAGCTCCGCGCTGACCGCAGCTTCGTGCGCGGATCCCGGATCCCGAGCGCGCATCGCGGAGGAGGTGCGCACCCTCGACACGTACCCGTTCTCGGACCCGAACCCCGTGCCGGTGCTCGCCACCGACCGCCGGCTGTATCCCTACCACACGTTCGAGGGATACGCCGCCACGTCGGAGCCCCGGGAGTGGAAGGTCGTGAGGATGGAGAACGACCTCATCGAGGTCTTCGTCCTTCCCGAAGTGGGCGGCAAGGTGTGGGGGGCCGTGGTCAAGGAGACGGGCCACGAGTTCATCTATCGGAACGAGGTGATGAAGTTCCGCGACATCGCGCTGCGCGGGCCGTGGACCTCGGGCGGCCTCGAGTTCAACTTCGGCGTCATCGGCCACACGCCGGCCACCGCCACGCCGGTCGATTACCTGGTGCGAGAGAACGCGGACGGGAGCGTTAGCACGATCGTCGGCGCCACCGACCTCCCGGCGCGCACCCCGTGGCGGGTCGAGATCCGCCTCCCCCCGGACCGGGCCGCCTTCGAGACGCGCGTTCTGTGGTACAACCCGACCCCGCTGGAGCAGCCCTACTACAACTGGATGACGGCCGCGGCTTTCGCGCAGGATGACTTGGAGTTGTTTGTGCCGGGCAGCGCTTATCTGGAGCACTCCGGCCGCGAGCGCCCGTGGCCCGAGGACGAGGAGGGACGCTTCCTTCCCCGGTACCGAAATAACGCTTTCGGGGGCCACAAGTCCTACCACGTCGTGGGAGCGTTCAACGACTTCTTCGGCGGCTACTATCACGACGAGGACTACGGCTGGGGACATTGGGCCCCTCACGAGGAAATGCCGGGGCGCAAGATGTGGCTGTGGGCGCTCTCCCGCGCGGGCGGCATTTGGGAGGACCTGCTCACGGACGCCGACGGACAGTACGTCGAGTTCCAAGCCGGGCGGCTGCACGTGCAGTATTCGCCCGGAACGCACCGCAACCCCATCTCGCACGGTGGGTTCGACCCCCTCTCGGCCAGCCGCTGGACCGAGTGGTGGTTCCCGCTGGAAGGGACCGGCGGCCTCACCGATGCCTCGCCTCTCGGTGCCATGCACGTCGAACGAGAGGACGACCGCCTGCGAGTGGTCGTCCAGGCGTTCGGGACCGCGGCCGACACCGTGAGGGTGTGGTCCGGCGACTCTCCCGTCGGCGCGCGGCATGTGGCGCTCGAACCCCTCGAACCCGTGGCCGTGGAGTTCGACATCGCACCCGAGCATCCGTGGCGCGTCTCGGTGCCGGGGATCGGTCTGGAGGCCTGCTCGAACGATGAAGGGCCCGGTCTCGCTGGCGTGTGCGGATTCGGTGGCGAGCCCTCGGTGTCGCGGCCGTTTGCGACAAACTCCGAGGCGTGGGACGACCTGCCGGAAACCGATCGCCTCCTGTTCGAGGCGCGGGAGCTGGCGCGGGGCCGCCGCTACGCCGAAGCGCGGACGCTCTACGAACGAGTGCTCGAGGCGGAGCCGTGGAACCGGGCGGCCCTGTTGGGTCTGGGCGGGCTGGCGTTGAGGTCGGCCCGCCACGAGGAGGGCCTCGCCCACGCCCGGCGCGCGCTCCAGCTCGACACCTACGATCCCGAGGCCAACTTCCTCGCGGGCAACCTGTACCACGCCTTGGGGCGCCATGCCGACGCGTACGACGCATTCGGCTGGGCCGCCCGTTCCGTGGCCTTCCGGGCCGCGGCGCGCGTCCGGCTGGCCGAGTTGGCGCTCGACGCAGGGGACTTGGCCGAGGCGCGCCGCCACGCCGGACTCGCGCTCGACCATGATCGAGTCAGCGTTCCGGCGCGCGAGGTGCTGGCCATCGCGGCGCGTCTGGAGGGGGACGAGACCGGCGCCGAGCGGGTGCGGGCGGAGCTGCTCGAACTTGACCCCCTCAACCACTTCGTGCTGGCCGAGCGCTATCTCGAGGCGCGCACCGAGGGCTCCGCGACTGAAGCAGCCGCGGGCCGAGGCACCG
Organism: Candidatus Palauibacter poriticola; assembly: GCA_012270965.1. Lineage (GTDB taxonomy): Bacteria > Gemmatimonadota > Gemmatimonadetes > Palauibacterales > Palauibacteraceae > Palauibacter > Palauibacter poriticola. Next base: position 81,132 of record JAAXHJ010000023.1, on the reverse strand, counting down.
CGAGCGAAGCAGCCGCGACTGAAGCAGCCGCGGGCGGGGCCGACGCTGGGCACCTCGCCGCGTCGATGCGGAGCGAGTATCCGGACCAGACGTTGCTCGAACTTGCGGTAGGCTACGCGAACCGGGGGCTTACGAACGATGCCGTCCGCCTGCTCGAGTTGGCAGACGAAGTGGGGGCCGGCCCCGTAGCGACGGCGTGGCTCGCCTTTCTCACGGAGGACGGCCGCATGCCGAGGACCGGGGCCGACCCCGACTTCGCCTTCCCCTACCGCCCCGAAACCCTGCCGGTCCTGCAATGGGCCGCCGCCGAACACCCGCACTGGGCTTGGCGCTATCTGCTCGGCCTCAACCTGTGGGCGCTCGACCGCGACGCCGAGGCCGCGGGAGTTTTGGCGTCCCTCGGTGACGAACCCGACTACGGACCCGCCTACGCGGCGCGCGCGCACCTCGCGGGGGCCATGGGCGGCGACCCGGGGTCCGATTTCCGGCGCGCGGTCGAGGTGGATCCCGATAGCCGTCTCCTCCACGTCTCCCTCGTCCGGCACCTGCAGGAAGCGGGACGCTGGGCGGAGGCGCTCGAGGCGTCCGGCCAGGGACGGGAACGCTTCCCGGACGACTTCAACCTCGACCTCCTTCACGTTCGGGCGCTCATCCAAGCGGGCGATCATCGCGACGCGATCCAGATCCTCGACAACACCCGCGTCCTACCGTCGGAGAACGCCGGCGAGGCTCACCGGCTATACGAGTTCGCGCACGTCGGAGCCGCGCTGGACGAACTCGAAGCCGGGAACCGCGCGGCCGCCCGCAGTCACTTGGAGGCCGCGCTCCTGTGGCCGGAATCACTCGGCCAAGGCCGTCCCTTCAACCCCGACGAGCGCCTGGTCCGGTTTCTTCTCGGCACGCTGTCGGGAGACTCCGGGGCCGGGGCCGCGCCGGGGGCCGCAGGCGACGCCTCGCTGCGGGCCCGCGCCGATTCCCTCGCCAACGCGACCTCCCCGACCGCAGCCATCGAGCGAACCCTCCTACGCCGCACGCTCGCCGCGGCTGGCACCCATTAGCAACCGGCACATGCGCGCGGTCGGTTTCGGAATGAAGGTCAAGGTTGAAATCGCTTGCTTGACTTGACGTCTCGCGCGACCGGGCCCCCGCCTTCGGATCGAACCTGTGCAAGATTTGCACAGGTTGTTTCGGGCCCCAGTTCCCCTTCTCGTATTCCTTGTGGACGCGGCGGTGCCTCTTACGCACGTATTCGTCCGGGGACTGTCCGTAGAGGCGGAACTTGCTCTGCCCGGGCTACCTCCGCAGGCGGGGGAGACCGGTGCCTACGCAACGCGATCAGCCGACGGTGGCAACAGCGAGTCACGTTGAGGGGATACGGCGATACGGCTATCGTGGCGCCATGAGAGCGACCATCGATATTCCGGATGATCTCCACCGGCAGGTCAAGTCGGAGGCGGCCCTGCGAGGGCTTACGATTCGCGAGGTGACGACGCAACTCTATCGGGGCTGGCCGAGCGAGGACGAGGGTGCGGACGCCCTGGAGGACCCGAAAGCGTGGCTGCGTTCCTGGCTCAATGCCGCCGATGAAGCGCTCGGGCGCGCTCCCGGGGGCCGTTCGGGGGAGGCAAGAGTTGGCTGCGGATCGGAACCGGCTGGGAAGCGACTGAGAGCGCGGGCCATCAGTGCTCAGCTCGCCGCCGCAGCCTCCGAGGCCGCCAGGGTCATACCCTCCTTCTCGTCCACCCGCATCAGTAGCAGCAGCCCGCCGGCGAGGAACACGAGGATGGAGGCGATGGCCCAGCGGTGGCTGCCGGTTGCGCCCAGGATGAGGCCGTAGGAGAGCGGTCCCAGCGCGGAGGAAAGGCGTCCCGAGAAGGCGTAGAAGCCGAACAGTTCGCCCTGCTTGCTCTCGGGGACGAACGAACCGAGCAGGGCGCGGCTCCCCGCTTGGTTCGGCCCGACCATCAGCCCCAGGAGTATGGCCGCGGCCCAGAACATCGGGAGAGTGCGCGCGGACCATGCCAAGGCGATCGCCACCATTAGGAGCACGAGCGTGACCGCGATCGTTCGTTTGCCGCCGATCCGGTCCTGGACGAACCCGAAGCCGATTGCGCTCGCGCCGGCCGTCAAGTTCACGACGATGCCGAGGACGAGGAGGTCGGCCGTCTCCATCCCGAACTCGGCCCCGGCGAAGATCGCCGCCATGGCGAAGGCGGTCGCAAGCCCATCGTTGTAGACGAGACGCGCAACAAGGAGGCGAACGGCCTGCCGATAGCGCTTCAGGTCCCGGGCCGTGTCCGCGATACGGCCGAAGCCCATCCGCACGTAGGTACCGAGCGCCGCGCGGCGGCGGGGCTGCCGCTCCCGAAGAAAGAGAAAGGTCGGAATCGAGAACACGAGGAGCCAGCCCGCGGCGAGGAGGTTCGTGGACCGCACGTTCAACCCTCCGTCCTCCGGCAGCCAGCCGCTGACCATTCCCAGCGCCGGAACGAGGCAAAGCAGGCCGCCGAAGTATCCGAGACCCCAGCCCAGCCCGGATATCCGTCCCATGTTCTCTCGCGTCGAGATCTCGGGAAGGAACGCGTTGGCGAGCGACTGCATCGACTCGTAGGCGACGCTGGCGCCGACGAAAACCAGCGCGGCGATCCACGCATCGCCCGGCTCCATGCGGAAGAGACCCGCGGTCAGGGCGACGCAGACCACCGTAGCGATGAGTAAAAACCGTTTCTTGAGGCCGCCGAAGTCCCCCATCGCGCCCACCACCGGCATGATGAGCGCGGTCGTGACTGCGGAGACGGTGACCGCGCGCGTCCACCAGACACCTCCCAAGACGGGGTCGGGAGCGATGGACCGCGCGAAGTAGGCCGAGAAGATGAACGTTACGATGATCGTCCCGAACGCTGAATGGGCGAAGTCGTACATCGCCCACGAGACGATCTCCCGCCGCGCGACGGGCGGAGTCTGGGGATTCGAGTTCACGCGGAGCGGCCTTTCGAGAAGACGGAGGTCCGTTTCGAACGCTCAAGGGTACGATGAGGGGTCCACACAACGCGACCCGGCGGCGAGCGCTTCATCGCTCTCGGCGCTGACGCGTGGTCCACGGACTGCTCGGCGCGCCCGCCCAGCACGGGGTCGCGAACTTGACACGGCGGTTTGTCGCGAACGCGTGGCGCGGGGTAGGTTTGCCGGAGTGCCGCCCGCCGGGGTGGCGTTACCGACGCACGAGAGGCGGAAGATTCACATGTCCGCAGATACAAACGCGAGCGCAAAATCCCACGTCAGCGAGGCCGAGGCCCGGAAGGTCGCCGAGGCCGCGCGCGAGACCGACTGGAGCGGACGAACCTTCGTCCGGAACCTCTTCCTGGGGAAGTTCCGGCTCGACGCGATCCACCCCTATCCCGACCCCAACGACTTCATCTCCGACCGCGCCCGCGCGTGGACGGAGGATCTCCGCGTCTTCCTCCGCGACGAAGTCGACTCGGACGGCATCGACCGCGACGGCAAGATCCCGCCCGCCGTGGTCCGGCACCTCGCCGAGCGCGGCGCCTTCGGCATCAAGGTGCCGGAGACGTACGGCGGCCTGGGCTTCAACCAGACGGAATACGCGAACGCGATGCGCGTCGTGGGGTCGGTGGACTCGAACATCGTCGCCCTCCTCTCCGCCCACCAGTCGATCGGGGTGGGGCAGCCGCTCGCGATGTTCGGCACCGAAGCCCAGAAGCGGGAGTACTTCCCGCGGCTCGCGAAGGGGGCCGTGAGCGCGTTCGCCCTCACGGAGAACGACGTGGGGTCGGATCCCGCCCGGCTCACGACCTCCGCCGAGCGCGCGGAGGACGGCTCCGCCTTCATCCTGAACGGCGAGAAGCTGTGGTGCACGAACGGCACCCTGGCCGAACTCTACGTCGTGATGGCGCGCCATCCCGACACCGGGCGCATCTCGGCCTTCATCGTCGAGCGCGACTGGCCGGGCGTCGAGGTCGTGCGGCGTTGCCATTTCATGGGGCTCAAGGCGCTCGAGAACGGGATCATCCGCTTCACGAACGTGCGAATCCCCGCCGAGAACCTCCTCTGGAGGGAGGGGAACGGACTCAAACTCGCGCTCATCACGCTCAATACGGGGCGGCTCACGATCCCCGCATCCTCGGTGGGTGGAGGGCAGGCCGCGCTCGAGGCGTGCCGCCGCTGGTGCAACGATCGGATCCAGTGGGGCGTCCCGGTCGGGAAGCACGAGACGATCGCGCACTACCTGACCTCGATCGCATCCCGCACCTACGCCATGTCCTCGATCGCCGACCTCACGCAGTCGATGGCGGATCGGGGCGGCTACGACATCCGGCTGGAAGCCGCGATGGCGAAGCTCTGGAACACGGAGACGGGCTGGCAACTGATCGACGACGCGCTGCAGGTGAGGGGCGGACGCGGCTATGAGACCGCCGACTCGCTCGCGGCGCGCGGCGAGGAACCCGTGGCCATCGAGCGCTGGCTGCGCGACTTCCGCATCAACCGGATCTTCGAGGGATCGAGCGAGATCCTGAGGCTGTTCATGGCCCGCGAGGCGGTGGACCGGCATCTCCAGATTGCGGGCGGCCTCGTCGACCCTCGGCTCGGTCTCGGCGCCAAGCTCAAGGCCCTGCCGCGGGCGGCGTGGTTCTACGCCACCTGGTATCCGACCACGTGGATCGGCTGGAGCCTGCCGCCGCGGTTCGCGAGCCACGGGCGCCTGGCGAAGCACCTGCGCTTCGTGGAGCGCAACAGCCGCAAGCTCGCGCGCACGATCTTCCACCTCATGCTCCGCCACGGGCCGCGGCTTGAGCGGCGCCAGGGTCTCCTCTTCCGCCTCATCGACATCGGCGCCGAACTCTTCGCCATCTCGGCGGCGGTCGCTCGGGCCGGTATGTTGGCGCGCCGGGAGGGGGAGGCGGCGCGGGCCGAGGCCCGCCAAGCCGAGCGTCTCGCCGACTCGTTCGCGGTCGAGTCGCGCCGCCGCGTGGGCGAACTCTTCCGCCGCATCCGCTCGAACCACGACGTCGCTGACTACCGCATCGCCCAAGACATCATGGCGGGCAACTTCACATGGCTGGAGCGCGACATCGTAGGCCTCCAGAAGGCCGCGCTCGAGGCTTGGAAGGGCCGGGCCGACGAACGTCGCGCCCCCGACGCCGAGGCCCGCGCTCCTGAGGCCGCAGCTGAGACCGCCGCTGCTGCCAACAGTCCGAGGAGACGCCCTCTATCCGCGGCTCACGGCCGTAGGATCGAACGCGGCCCTTCGGTCGCGAACTCGCTTGCGCACGGCTAGCGGGCCCCGGGGCTTCGCGGGACATGGAACTCGCGCGCCGTCCCCTCCCCGTCGGGGGTGATTCCCCCGTCAAGCGTAGTACAGCTGGGTGACGGGCCCGTTGCCACAGCGCGTCGTGTGGACGAGGCCGGGAGGAAGCGCCGCGGGATCGTAGCGATGGCCCGGGTGCCGACGTCGCCAAACGTCCCGCGTTCGCGCACGTCCCCGGACAGCGATCCACGCCTCGCGAGGGAGCGGCAGGCTTTAGCGCGGATCTCTCCCGCGGGGCCCGCTCGCATCGAACACCCGCCGCGGGGGGCCGCCACCCGCGAGGGCGACCTCTTCGCGTGGGGCGCGAAACCCCACCGGGACCGTCCACGAGCACTTTTTGAGGAGTCGGGGAGGGCCCCGCCTTAGGCATCGCCGAGGTCCTGTGGGTCGAGTCGAGAGGTCTTGTCGGCTGGAGAGGTCGTGCTGGGCGGAGAGGTCGTGCCGGGCGGAGAGGTCGTGCCGGGCGGAGAGGTCGTGTCGGGCGAAGCCGGAGGCGGAGGTTGGCGACGGTTGATAGGCCGTTGATGGGAGCCCGCATCCTACTACGTGACAGCTCACCGACACCCCCTCTCAAGGAGGCAAACGATGTCCAGACTCAATCTGTTCCGCTGCGGCCCGGCGTTGGCCCTCGCCGTTGCCACCCCGCTCCTCACGGCACCCGCCGCAGCGAACGCCCAGGGACGGGCGCCCCTCCACCCGGGCGGCCTCGATCGCGTGGCGGGCTCGATCCCCTACTGGGGCACGAACGCTTGGACCGGCTCCGCAGAGACCGGGTCCGGGACGGTCGCCTCGACTGCGGTCGCACCGGCGGGGGAGCTTGATTCCGCCGGAGCCCCGCATCCGCCCGCACCGGCGGCACTCCTCAGCTGCGTCGCCGCCCTGGTCGGGGAGATCGCGCCCACCGCGTCCGCGCTGCGGCCCTTCGGCTGCGCACCATACATTTATGGCGACTGCAGCACCGGCGGCGGGGACCTTTGCGTTGAAGCCTGCAGGCTCTCGGGGAGCTGGGTCGATTACATTCCGGGGGGCTTCAGGATTCTCTGCGATTACGAGGGCTGCGCACGGAGCGGGCTCACGGAAACCTACTCCCTGGTCTACAGGTACTGATCCCCGTGACCGCTGCGGACCCTGGAGCGCCGGTACGTTCACACGCGATCAACAGGATGGTTCAAATGGATGCCCTAGGAAGAAGAGCGAGAGCCCCAAGAATGGCAGCCGTCGGGTTTCTGGTCGCCACTTCGTTATATCCCGCCCCGCCGTCACTGGCGGGGCAGCAACGGTTCGCGGTCGACCACGAGGCCGGACGCGAGGTTGTGAACGATTGGACGCGCGCGTTCCTGTCGCACGTGTTCGAGGTGGATCACGCCCGGGGCGTGGTCTACGTGGCGGAGGTCGGCGAACCCGAGCTGGTCGTGGGGTTCTCGCTCGCGGACGGGACGGTTGTGGGACGGTACGGCAGGGGACCCGGAGATGGACCGGGCGAGATGCGCCAGATGGTCCAAGATGTGGCGGCGGCCGACGGCGGCTTGTTCGTGACGGACGGTTCGCGGGTCCACTACTGGAGCGCGGACGGGGACTCGGTCTGGACGTGGCGTCCCGCCTCGGCTTTCGCCGCGGGCCTCTGCGCCATCGGAGATGATCCCGTGCTGCCGCTTTCCGGCGGGGCGCTGCGGGGCCGGGAGGGAGCGCGTCTCGGATCGGACGGGCGGCAGGTCGGATCCGTGAGCGACCGCGTCTCGCTGCGCTCCGCGGAGGCCGCCTGCATCGGGAACACCGCGTACTTCGCGGTGGAGGACGCCCTTATCGGCCATTCGACAGACGGCGAGTCGGTCAACGTGCCGGTCCCCCGAGAGGTCAGCGACGGGATCGCGGACTGGCGGGCGTCCAGACCGGATGGAGGACGCTACGCGAGTTCCTACAGGAGCTTGTCACACGATGGGCGGGGCCGTCTCGTACTGACCCTCCCGAGTCACATGCGTCTCGGCTTTTCGGCCGCCATCATCGATCCGGCCACCGGTTGCTATGACCTCGTGCTCGACGAGCCGAGCAATGTGCACCGCTGGGTCATGGGCGTGCATGCGGACAGCGCCCTGGTGTACGAGCGCGGCGTGAGCGTACGAGAAATCAACGGGCGCCGGACGCGGGTGGTCGACTCGGAGGCGTTCATGATCGCCGTGCGGCCTCTGCGTCCCGCGGGCGGCGAACCCTGCGCGCCGCCCGCGGGCAAGTCTTGGCTTAGTCAGCCACTCCCCCGAGCGCGTCAGGCACCCGGCGCGTTCGAGGCGGCAGTCGCGATGCGGTATTCGCGGGCTTTCTCGCTCAGTCCGTGTTCGACGGCACCGTCGTCGTCGAGCCCGTGCGTGCGGGCGTAGCGGCGCACGTCCTCCGTGATCTTCATGGCGCAGAACGTCGGGCCGCACATCGAGCAGAAGTGGGCGAGCTTCGCGCCCTCCGCCGGGAGCGTCTGGTCGTGGAAGGCGCGCGCGGTCAGCGGATCGAGGGAGAGGTTGAACTGGTCCTCCCAACGGAACTCGAAGCGGGCCTTTGAGATCGCGTCGTCCCACGCCCGCGCGCCGGGCCGTCCGCGCGCGAGATCCGCCGCGTGCGCCGCGATCCGGTATGCGAGCACGCCGGCCTTGACGTCGTCGCGGTCGGGGAGCCCGAGGTGCTCCTTGGGCGTCACGTAGCACAGCATCGCCGTGCCGTGCCACCCGATCATGGCCGCGCCGATGGCGCTCGTGATGTGGTCGAAGCCGGGCGCGATGTCCGTCGTCAGCGGCCCCAGCGTGTAGAAGGGCGCCTCGTCGCACCACTCGAGCTGGCGGTCCATGTTCTCGCGGATCAGGTGCATGGGAACGTGCCCCGGGCCCTCGTTCATGACCTGCACGTCGTATTCCCACGCGATGCGGGTCAGTTCGCCCTGCGTGCGCAATTCGGCGAACTGCGCCTCGTCGTTGGCATCGGCGATCGACCCCGGCCGCAGCCCGTCTCCCAGCGACAGCGACACGTCGTATTCGCGCACGATCTCGCACAGCTCGCGGAAGTGCGTGTACAGGAAGTTCTCCCGGTGGTGGGCCATGCACCACTTGGCGATGATCGATCCGCCGCGGCTCACGATCCCCGTCACGCGCTCCGCCGTGAGCGGCACGTACCGGAGCAAGAGCCCCGCGTGCACGGTGAAGTAGTCGACCCCCTGCTCGCACTGTTCGACGAGGGTGTCGCGGTAGACCTCCCACGTCAGCGCCTCGGGGACGCCGCCCACCTTCTCCAGCGCCTGGTAGACGGGTACGGTGCCGATGGGGACGGGGGAGTTGCGGAGGATCCACTCCCGCGTGGCGTTGATGTTCCTTCCCGTGGAGAGGTCCATGACCGTGTCGGCGCCCCACAGCGTCGCCCAGCGCAGCTTCTCCACCTCCTCTTCGATCGAGGAAGTGACGGTCGAGTTCCCGATGTTGGCGTTGATCTTCACCTTGAAGGCCCTGCCGATGATCATGGGCTCCAGTTCGGGGTGGTTGATGTTGGCGGGGATGATCGCGCGGCCCCGCGCCACCTCGTCGCGCGCGAGGGACGGATCGATGCCCTCCCGCACGGCGATGAACTCCATCTCCGGCGTGATCTCGCCGCGACGGGCATAGTGCATCTGCGTGATGGGGCCGTTCCCCCGCCGCGTCTCGCGGACGAGGGTCGAGGGCAGTTCCGCGGCGTCGTCCCGGTGCCCGCGAACGATCACGGCGGAGCGCCCGGTGTCACGTACATCGCGCGCCCGCACCCACGCGTCGCGCAGAAGCGGCAGGCCTTCGCGCACGTCGCATCCGCTCGGACCGCTGGTGTCGTAGACGCGCAGCGGCGGCTCGCCGCCGGAGAGCGCGATCTCCCGCATTGGGACGCGAAGGCCGCAGGGGCCAGCCGCGAAGACCCTCGTGGACTTGGGGAATGCTCCCCCGTATGGAGCGGGAGCGGCGAGGGCGGAGTCCGGCTCGATCATGAACGGCGTCGTTTCCCCGGCACCACCCGCGTCGTCGCCGGACGGGAGACGGCCGGCCCCGGGCGGGAATGCACCCTCGAGCGGGCCGCGCTCCCTACGCCGGTATCAGCCGGATCAGGTTCTTGGGGTACGTTCTCAATCCCGTCGATTCGGGATGCCCCCGGCGACCGTCGGTAAGATAGGGGACGGACGGCCGTACCGCAGACCGCCTTCGGATGGACGTTCCGGCCGCCGGTCCGTGCGCGGCCGGGTTCAGGGTCTCAGTTCGCGCAGCGTCCGGCCGGCGCGCCAGAGTTCCGAGTTCGCCATCTCGTCGAGTTCCTCCCCAAGCCGCTCGCGATAGTCGTCGCGGCTGCAGGTCTCGATGACGATCCGGGCCTCTTCCCCCGTCCTCACGCTCTCGTACAGTTCGTCGAAGAGCGGCGTGACGGCCTCGCGGAATCGGTGGCGCCAGTCCAGCGCCCCCCGCTGCGCGGTCGTCGAGCAGTTCCGATACATCCAGTCCATGCCGTTCTCGGCCACGAGCGGCATCAGGCTCTGCGTGAGTTCCTCGACCGTCTCGTTGAAGGCCTCTGACGGGGAATGGCCGTTCTTCCGCAGCACGGCGAACTGCGCCTCGAAGACGCCCGCGATCGCGCCCATGAGGATTCCGCGTTCGCCGGTGAGATCCGACCACACTTCCCGCTGGAAGTCCGTCTCGAAGAGGAAGGCGGAGCCGACGCCTATGCCGAGCGAGATAGCCCGCTCCCGCGCCCGGCCCGTCGCGTCCCGGAAGATGCCGTAGGCCGAGTTCACGCCCTTCCCCTGAACAAACAGGCGCCGCAGCGAGAGGCCGGATCCCTTGGGCGCCACGAGAACAACGTCAACGTCCTCGGGTGGGATGATTCCCGTCTGCTCCCGGTACGTAACGCCGAAGCCGTGGGAGAAATAGAGACACTTCCCGGGGCTGAGCCGCGCCTTGACTTCGTCCCAGCATGCGATCTGGCCCGCGTCGGAGAGGAGGTACTGGAGGACGGTGCCGCGGCGGGCCGCCTCCCCGATCCCGAACAGCGTCTCGTCTTCCACCCATCCATCCGCGACGGCGCGGTCCCACGACGTGGAACCCCTGCGCTGCCCGACGATAACCCGGAATCCGCCATCCCTCAGATTAAGGGCCTGGCCCGGACCCTGGACGCCGTAACCCAGCACCGCGATCGTTTCGTCCTTCAGCGCCTCCAGCGCCTTCTCCAGCGGCCACTCGTCCCGGGTGACTACGGTCTCTTCCTGGTCGCCGACCTGTATTCTCGGCACGACGTTCTCCTCTTTCGGCTCTTTCGGCGTCAGCGGCCCGTGACGCCATTCTCGATGCTGCAATAGTCTACTCGTTCGACGCCCACGGAGGCGCCGATCTGTTTCGCCGCCCGCCGTATCCGGTCCGCGCCCGCCCGGACGATGAACTCGTGTTCGAAGGCGGCGGTGCCCGACGGGGTCTCACAGCGGAAACTCTCGATCTCGATGCAGTGACGCCCAAGGCAGGCGATGACCCGCAGGAGGAGCGCGCCGTCACGGTCCGTTAGTGCGGAAACCCGATAGCGACCCGTCTCTCCACCGCCGTTTCGAGTCATTATTCGAGGCGGATCTCGGAGCAGCCCGCGCCGGCCGGCACCATCGGGAAGACGTTCTCCTCCCGCTCCACGACGATTTCGAGCAGAAAGGCGGTTTCGGACGCCGACATCTCGTCGATGGCGGCATCGAGTTCTCCCCTCTCGGTCACCTGCCTGCCCGCCATGCCGAACGCCGCCGCGACTTCGGCGAAGTTCGGGTTGTCGAGTTCGATCGCGGAGTAGCGGCGGGCGAAGAACATCTCCTGCCACTGCCGGACCATGCCAAGGTAACCGTTGTTCAGGATCACCACCTTCACGGGGATCCCTTCCTGGACGATGGCGGCGAGTTCCTGAAGCGTCATCATGAAACCGCCGTCACCGATCACGGCGATGATCGAGTGGTCCGGTCGGGCGACCAAGGCTCCCATCGCCGCCGGCAGCGCGTATCCCATCGTGCCGGCGCCGCCGGAGGTGACGAGCGTATTGCCATCGTCGAACCGGTAGTACCTGGCCGCCGCCATCTGATGCTGTCCCACGTCCGCGACGACGGTCGCCCGGCCCCTCGTGCGCTCGGAGAGTCGGTGGATCACTTCGGCCATCCTGATTCCGGGAGTGCCCGGGGACAGATCGCCGTCGATCACCCGTTCGCGCTCGATCGCGTCGCAGGCGCGGAACTCCGCCAGCCAAGCCTCGTGCGACCCGCTCGCGACGCCCTTCGCCAGAGCGGCCAGCGCTTCCCCGGCATCCGCCACGATGCCCACGTCCGCCGGCACATTCTTGTCGATTTCGGACTCATCGATGTCCACGTGAACGACTCTGGCCCTCCGCGCGTACTTCGCGAGACTGCCGGTCACGCGATCGTCGAACCGCATTCCGACCGCGAGCAGCAGGTCGGACTCATCGGTCTTGATGTTCGGCCCGTAGTTGCCGTGCATGCCGAGCAGACCCACATACAGCGGGTGCCGCGCCGGAAGGGCACCCAAGCCCAGAAGCGTGCATGCAAAGGGCAGTCCCGCTTTCTCGACCAGGCGCTTCAACTCGTCCTGCGCACCGGACAGGAGAACGCCTTGGCCGACGAGGACGAGGGGCTTGCGCGCCTCGCGGATGAGACGACACGCGGACGCCACGGCGTCCGCGTCGAGCCGCGGCCGCGGCTCATAGCCGCGGATCCGGTGCTCGTACGCGACCGACCGGTATTCGAAGGTCGCGAACTGGGCGTCTTTCGTGATGTCGATCAGGACGGGCCCGGGGCGTCCGGTGCGGGCGACGTAGAGCGCCTTGGAAACGGCGGCCGGAATCTCCTCGGGACGAGTGATCTTGCAGCTCCACTTGGTGACCGGCGCGCTCATGGAGATCACGTCGGTCTCCTGAAACGCGTCGGAGCCAAGCAGGCTGGACGGCACTTGCCCCGTGATGCACAGCACCGGCGTGCTGTCCATCTTCGCATCGGCGATCCCGGTGATCAGGTTGGTGGCCCCGGGCCCGGACGTCGTGAGGCACACGCCCGGCTCCCCCGACACGCGCGCGTATCCCTGGGCCGCGTGAATCGCCCCCTGCTCGTGGCGAACCAGCACGTGGCGAAGTCGGTCTTCGTAGTCGAGCAGCGCATCATAGACGGGCATGATCGCACCACCCGGATAGCCGAACACGTCACGCACGCCGCATCGTACGAGGGAAAGAGCGAGGGCCTCGGCTCCCGACAGGGTCCGCGCCGGCGGAACCCGGTTCCCCCCGCGACCGGAGCGTCCGGTCGTCCGTTCCTCACCGATCACTGCGGTCTCGTACGTCATCGCTGCACGTCCCTGTCCGTGGTACAACCTTCCGAAGCGGACGACACGGTGCGCGCGTACCTGTAGAGAGCCCCGGAATTCGCGCGCAAAGGCGGCGGCGTCCAGCCATCGCGGCGGGTCCGAATCTCCGCGGGCGAAAGGTGGACGTTGATCGTATTCTCGATTGCGTCGATCCGGATGCGGTCTCCGTCGGCGAGGAGCGCGATGACGCCGCCCTCCTGCGCCTCCGGCGTGATGTGTCCGACGACTAACCCGTGGGTGCCGCCGGAGAACCGGCCGTCCGTGATGAGGGCAACGTCGCTTCCCAGCCCTCTCCCCATGATCATCGAGGTCGGCGTCAGCATCTCCGGCATGCCGGGCCCGCCGCGCGGGCCCTCGTAGCGAATGACGATGACGTCGCCCCTCCGGATGCGCCCCTGGCTGATCGCCTCGTTCGCGTCGGCCTCGCTGTCGAACACCCGGGCTGGGCCCTCGAAAACCTCGCCTTCCCTGCCGGTGATCTTGGCGACGGATCCGCCTTCGGCCACGTTGCCGTAGAGGATGCGGAGGTGCCCGGAGGCCTTGATGGGGTCATCCGGACCGCGCACGACCCTTGGTTCGTCGGCCAGCGGGGGCGCGTCCGCGGCGTTCTCGGCCAGGGTCTTTCCGGTGACCGTCATGCAGCCGCCGTGAAGGAAGCCTTCCGAGAGGAGCACCCGGATCAGCGCCGGCATCCCGCCGATGCGGTGCAGGTCCTCCATGACGTACGGGCCGCTCGGCCTGAAGTCCGCCAGCAGCGGTGTACGGTCGCTGATGCGCTGGAAGTCGTCGATCGCCAAGTCGACCCCGGTCGTGCGCGCGATGGCCAGGAGGTGGAGCACGACGTTCGTGGACCCGCCGATCACGACGGCCAGCGTGATCGCGTTCTCGAACGCCTCGCGCGTTAGGATGTGGCGGGGGCGGAGATTGCGTTCGAGCAGGTTCCGGACCGCCTCGCCCGCCCTGCGGCACTCTGCCTTCTTGTCATCGCTCGTCGCGGGATTCGAGGAACTGCCCGGGAGGCTCATCCCCATGACTTCAATGGCCGAGGCCATCGTGTTGGCCGTGAACATGCCGCCACAGGCACCCGCGCCCGGACAGCTCAGACGCACGATCTCCCGGTACTCCTCGGAACTGATGGTTCCGGCCAGCCGCTGGCCGAGCGCCTCGAAGGAGGAAACGACGTCCAGCCGCTCCCCGTTCCTTCGCCCGGGCGCGATGGTGCCTCCGTAGATCATCAGCGACGGACGGTCGAGGCGGCTCATGGCCATCATCGCGCCGGGCATGTTCTTGTCACAACCCATGATCGTGATGACGCCGTCGTAATGCTGCGCCGACGCGATCGTCTCGATCGAATCCGCGATCAGGTCGCGCGAGGGAAGCGAATAACGCATTCCGAACGTGCCCATCGACATGCCGTCGCTCACCCCGATCGTGTTCGAGACGAAGCCGATCATGCCGGACGACCGGACGCCTTCCCTGGCCGCGGCGGCGAGCCCGTTCAGGTGCATGTTGCACGGATTGCCCTCGTAGCCGGAACTGACGATCCCGACCTGCGGACGATCCAGGTCGTCCTCGGTCAGGCCCGCCGCAAACAGCATCGCGCGCGCCGCCGGACGATCCCGGTGCTGCGTCAATTCGCGGCTGATCCGGTTCAGCATGCCCGTCTCCGCGGGCCACCGGCCGCACCCGCGGTGCCCGCCCAGCCCGATGCGCCCACCTTGTCCAGGGCAGCGACGATCAACTCGCCCATCCTCGCCGTCGACACCGGCGTCCGGCCACCGTCGTCGCGGAGATCGGCCGTCCGGTATCCGTCCCCGAGCACTCGGTTCACGGCCGCCCGCACGGCGTCCGCCTCTTCCGGCAGCGCGAACGCGAGTTCGAGCATCATCGCGACGGAGAGGATCGCGCCGATAGGGTTGGCGATCCCCCGCCCCGCAATATCCGGCGCCGCGCCATGCACGGGCTCGTAGAGACCTATGTCGCCGCCCACGCTCGCCGACGGCAGCATCCCCAGGCTCCCGACGAGCACCGCCGCCTCATCGCTCAGAATGTCGCCGAACATGTTGCTGGTCAGCAGGACATCGAACTGGCGGGGGTTATGGATCAACTGCATCGCGCAATTGTCCACGAGCATGCTGGAAAACGCGATATCCGGATAGTCACGGGATACTTCCTCGGCGATGCGGCGCCAGAAGATCGACGACTCCAGGACGTTCGCCTTGTCTATCGACGTGACTTTCCTCCGCCGCGTGCGCGCGAGCTCGAACGCCGACACGGAAATCCGCCGGATCTCCTCCTCGGTATAGATTTCGGTGTCGAAGGCGACGCCGTCCTCGATCCCCCGTGGCTGTCCGAAGTAGATGCCGCCCAGCAACTCGCGGACGACGACGAGGTCCACGCCGCGGACGCGGTCCGGGCGCAGAGGAGACCGCGCCACGAGGGCCTCGGGCACCGCGACCGGGCGGATGTTGGCGTGATTCCCTAGGAGCTGCCGCAGATCCAGCAGCCCCCCGGCGGCATCGACGTCTCCCCCGTCCGCGGAGCGCACGTCGAGGCCCACGGCCCCGAGGAGTACGGCGTCGACGTCGACGGCCAGCGCTCGCGTCTCGGGCGGCAGGGAATCCCCGCAGCTCTTGATCGCGCCATCGCCTATCGGAGCCTCGATGACCTCGAAGCGGTGGCCGAAGATTCCGCCGAGCGCCTCCAGCACCCGCCGCGCCTCGAAGAGAACCTCGGGCCCGATGCCGTCGCCGGGCAGGAACAGGATGCTCCCTTCCATGGAGTTACCGCGCGGAGTCGGTGGCAAGGGTCGCATCGAAGATCGCGACGTGGTGCATGGCGGAACTCCTCCGGGAGGGTGGGACGGCGCGGAGGCGGCGGAAGATAGGCGACTTGGCGCATTTGGCAAACTATGGCGGAAGGGCCTGTCGGGAGTGCCTGTTAGCCGAGTCCGCCGCCGAATCTCTCCACGAACGTGCGTTCGCGGTCGGTCAGGGCGGACCACCCCGCGGCCTTGAGCTTGTCGGCGATGCGCTCGTACTCGGCCCGGTTCACGGGATGAAGAGCGCTCGGCTCGATGCGCCCCCACTTCGCGTTCAGCTCCCGCTCTCCCATGCGGACGCCGGGACTCGCGGCCTTCCTGCGGAACTTCGCCGCGGCGGAGCGCGTGGCCCGCAGCCTCAGATAAAGCCAGCCGCCGAGGAACCCGCCCAGGTGCGCGAAGTGCGCCACGCCCCCGCCGACGCCGCCCAAGCCCAGCCACAGCGAAAGCACGGTGAACGCGATGACGAGGAAGCGGACCTGCACCGGGATAACGAACCAGATCATCACCCGGTCGCGGGGCCAGTAGCGCGCGTAGCCGAAGAGCACGCCGTACACCGCCGCCGAGGCCCCGACCATCGGCGCGTAGAGGCCTCCCTGCGACATCGCGAGCAGGGTCCACAGGATGTGGACGAGCGCCCCGACGAGTCCGGCCAGGAGATACAGCTTCAGAAAGCTCCTCGATCCCAGCAGCGCCTCGAGCTTCGGCCCGAAGAAGAAGAGCGCGAGCATGTTGAAGAAGATGTGGGACACGCCGCCCGGATCGTGCAGGAACTGGTAGGTGATGAGCGTCCACGGCCGGGTTAGGACCTGGGCCGGGACGAGCCACAGCTCCGGCATCAAGCCGGGGTTTCCGCGCGTGAGCACGTAGGCGACGACGTTGATCAGGAGCAGTTGGCCGACGACCCGGGTCATGCGCGCGTCCCCTCCGTGGTTTCCGCCATCATCTCCGTGAACTGCCCGGCGAGCGCGGGGCCGACCCCGGCATCCTCATGCTTGAAGAAGGCGTAGACCCGGTCCCAGCCCGAGGCGCGCAGCCGCGCGGCCCAGGCTTCCAGCTCCTCCGTGGAGTAGCCGCTGCGGCGCAGGCGGAGGTACGTCCAGTCCGCCGTCTCGACAAGAGGCGCGTCCTCTCCGTCATCCGTTTCGGCAAGGCAGAGGGCGGAGTTCCGGGCCCGAAGGACGTCGAACACCGCCTCGTCGAACCACGACGCGTGCCGGAACTCGAAGGCGGAGGTGCCGGGGTTGGGAAGCTGGTCCACGAAACGCGCCAGCCGTTCATCGTCCCGCTTGAAGGTGGGCGGAAGCTGGTACAGGATGACGCCCGCGCGATCCGCCATCACCGCCGCCGTCTGCACGAGATACTCGGTCTCCTCCTCCGCGTCCCGCAACCGCTTGAAGTGCGTGATGCGGCGCGAAGCCTTGAGCGCGAAGCGGAATCCGTCGGGCACTGCCCCGGCCCAGTTCTCGAGCACGCTCTCGCGCGGCATGCGGTAGAAGGTGTTGTTGATCTCGACGGCCCGAAGCCGACGGCCGTAGAAGGACAACATCTCGCTACTGGGGAGATCCTCCGGGTAGAAGCTGCCCTTCCACGCGGGATAACCGTAGCCGCTCGTGCCGATCCAGACCTGCATCGCAGGATGATACCGTCCCGCCGCCGGCGGGCCAACGCACGCCGGCAGCGCCCACCGTACATTGGCCGCGGGCCGTGCGGTTGCCAACCCGCACGCGTCGGGTGCGAACCACACGCGCCGCGTGCGAGACGATACACTTCGGTGCGAAGGCGACCCCAACAAGGACGAGGGAACGGATCGTGGCGAGTGGAGACGGGACGAACGGGGGCGGCACGCTCCTGCTGGGCACGACGAAGGGTGCCTTCCTGGCGCGGGCGCGCGACGGAGGAGGAGGGGGAGGCGGGCGAAGGGGCGGCGGGGGAGAGGACGTTGGGGGCTGGGAGCTGGACGGCGGTGGCTGGGAGCTGGACGGCCCCCATTTCCCCGGAGAGGAAGTCTACGCGATGGCGTACGACGGCCGGGTCGGCAGGTCGCGCCTGTGGGCGGCGCCGCACAGTCCCTTCTGGGGCACGACGCTGCGTTTCTCCGACGACTTCGGCGCGACCTGGTCGGGGAAGGCCGAGCGTTCGGTCAGGTTTCCCGAGGACTCCGGGCTTTCCCTTAAACGCATCTGGCAGATCCAGCCGGGCTCGGCCCGCGAACCGGATGTGATCCGGCTCGGCGTGGAGCCCGCCTGCCTGTTTATCTCGCACGATGCCGGCGCGAGGTGGGAGGCGGTGGAAGGGCTGCTGAACCATCCGCACCGGGAGCGGTGGCAGCCGGGGGCCGGGGGGCTCTGCCTGCACACCATCATCACCGACGGCGAGCCGGACGGGCGCGTGGTGATCGCGATCTCGGCGGCGGGAGCGTACCGCAGCGACGACGGCGGCGCGACCTGGGCCGCCCGCAACGAGGGGGTGCGTGCGGAGTTTCTCCCCGACAAGCACCCGGAGTTCGGCCAGTGCGTACACAAGATCGCGCACCATCCGTCGAACCCGGCCCGGCTCTTCCTGCAGAACCACTGGGGACTGTACCGAAGCGACGACTGGGGCGATTCGTGGACGGACATCGCCAACGGCGTCCCGTCCGACTTCGGCTTCGCGATGGCGATGCACCCGGGCGATGCCGACACGGTCTACATCGTCCCGCTCGAATCGGACGGCTTCCGGTGTACGCCCGAGGCGAAGCTGCGCGTCTACCGCACCAGCGACGGCGGCGCGGGCTGGGAGGCGCTCACGGAGGGACTTCCGCAACGGAACGCGTACGAAACCGTGCTGCGCGACGCGCTGGCCACGCTCGCCCCCGGACAGGTGTTCTTCGGCACCCGCAGCGGCAAGGTGTACGCCTCCCGCGACGATGGGACGACTTGGCGGCTGGTGTGCGAGGGTCTCCCGCCGGTCGTGTGCGTGAAGGCGTGTGCCCCCAGGGCCGCCTGATGCCCGCCGGGACGCCGACCGACGGCTTCGCGCGCGTGACGCTGCCGGCCGCGCTGACGGAGTTCACGGGCGGGCGCTCCGCAGTCGACGTCCCCGGCGCGCCCGCCCCGGTCGGGGACATTCTGGCCGAACTCGGAGCCGCCCACCCCGGTGTCCGCGATCGTCTGCTTACGGAGCGGGGCGACCTGCGCCCGCACGTCAACGTCTTCGTCGAGGGCGAGAACATCCGCTTCCTGCGCGACTTGGACACGCCCGTGACGGACGGTGCCGAAGTCGTCGTCCTCCCCGCCGTAAGCGGCGGCTGACGCGGGCCGTCAGATCTACCGCTAGATGATGCGAATCGGGCCGGGGTAGCGCCCGACGGTCGGGTCGGCCGTCCACGGCATCAAGCCCTCGATCTACGCCTGTGCCACGAGCAGCCGGTCGAACGGATCCCTGTGGATCGGAGGCAGAAGATCCACGGCGACCGCGTGGGCACCGGCCACCGGCACTTCGGTGTAGCCGTTGATCCGGAGTCCGTGGCGCAGGACGCGGGGGTCCACGCTGAAATCGGCCCGCCCCAATCCGCTCTTGATCTTGATTCCCCACAGCGAGGCGGCGCTGTAGAACAACTCCGCTCCCGGACCTTCGATCACCTTGAGCGCTGCGGGCGGCAGCCGTTCCGAAGACCCGCGGCCCAAAGCAGGACATGCGTGTCGAGTAGGATCGTCATCCGCCACTCTCGAACATCGTCTCGATCTCCTCCGATCCCATTCGGTCGAAGTCCGGGGGGACGGAGACTTCGCCGGCCATGAACCCGACTCGGCGGGCTTCGGTCGGCTCCGGCGTCTCGATCGGCACCACCTTGACCATCGGTTTACCGGCTCTCGCGATCACGAACGGCTCACCGTCCGCAGCCGCTTGGACGAGACGGGAGAGGTGTGTCTTGGCTTCCTGCATGTTGACGGTACGCATCGGTCCTCCTTGAACTTAGGTCACAATACCAAGTTCACGTGCCCCCGTTGGGCAAGAGCGACCGTCGGGCACGGAGCGGGGCGGCACCTGCATTTGGAGTGGTGTCTCCGTGCGACGACCAAACCCTGGTCGCGCCATCACGACAGGTTGAGGAGAACCTTGCCGAACGATTGGTTCGATTCGACGTAGCGGTGGGCTTCGGCGGCTTCGGCGAGGGGGAAGACGCGGTCGATGACGGGGCGCAGGTGGGAGGGGTCTTCGTCGGGCACCGTGAAGCCCGGGAGGAAGCGGGTCGCAAACATCTGCGTGAGGTGCGCCTTCTCCGCCTTCGAGCGCGCGCGGAGGACGGTGCCGACGACGGTCGCGCGTTTTCCCATGAGGTGGCGGAGGTCGGCCTGCACCTTCGTGCCGCCCATGACGCCGACGATGACGAGGCGGCCTAGGGTGGCGAGGCTG
This sequence comes from Candidatus Palauibacter poriticola, assembly GCA_012270965.1. Taxonomy (GTDB): domain Bacteria; phylum Gemmatimonadota; class Gemmatimonadetes; order Palauibacterales; family Palauibacteraceae; genus Palauibacter; species Palauibacter poriticola. The sequence continues at coordinate 61,208 of JAAXHJ010000023.1, read as the reverse complement.
GCCATGTTCGCCTCCCAGTACGGGGCGCCGACGGTGTCGAGGATGACGTCGGCGCCGGCCCGGGCGGTGTGTCGCGCGACCTCGTCGGCGAAGGAGCCGGCCCGGCGGTCGACGGCGAGGTCGTGCGGCAGTCCGGCTTCGCGGATGCGGTCGAGCTTGGCCGCCGACGCCGTGGCGATGATCGAGCCCGCCCCGATCGCTCGCGCCAGCTGCAGGGCGGCCGTTCCCACGCCGCCGCCGGCCGTGTGCACGAGCACGCTCTCGCCGGGGCGCAGACGGCCGCGCTCGACGAGGGCATCCGCCGCGGTGAGGAAGACCTCCGGGATCGCTCCCGCCTCGGTCCAGCTCAGCGTCGGCGGGACGGGCAGGAGCTGCCCGGCCGGCACCGTCACCCGCCCGGCGTATCCGCCGCCCCCCAAGATGCCCATCACGCGGTCGCCCGCGGACCAGACGGTGACGCCGGTCCCGACCGCCTCGATCTCTCCGGCGAACTCGAGTCCCGGGATGTCCGGCGGAGCGTCCGCGGGGGCCGGATAGCGGCCCATCCGCTGCAGGAGGTCGGCCCGGTTGATCCCCGCGCAGCGCACGCGCACCCCCACCTCGCCGGCCCCGGCGACCGGATCGTCCCGCTCGACGAGTTCGAGGACGGCCGGCCCGCCGGGCTCCCGGATGCGGATCGCCTTCATGCGCCGCGCCGCCCTGCCGGGGGAGTCGCCTCCGCCGCAGGGGCCGCCTCCGCCGAGGAGACCACCTTCGCCCGGGGGGCCGCCCCGGCCGGGGGGGCCACCCCGAAGGCACGCCGCGCGGCGTCCAGCCGCTTCGGCGTCCCGATGTCGTACCACGCGGCGCCCGTCGCGTCGAACACGCCGACGTGCTCCCCGTCCCCGATCCAATCCATGTACGAATCCATGATCGAGAAGACGCCGCCTTCCGCGTAGCGTTCGAATACGCGCGGCGACAATACGTGGATGCCGCAGAAGCCGTACTCCCGGGCTTCGTCCCCGCTCGACGGCTCGCGCGCGACGACCTCCCACCCCTCCGTCCGGTTCGCGCGCCCGAACACGCCCCGGCCGTCCACCAGGAGAGGACGCGATGTCTCCCGCTCCGCGATCGCGAGCGTGGCCAGCCGCCCATCGCGCGCCTCCCCCTCCCGGTGCGCGCGATACAGCGCGGCGAGATTCACGTCCGTCACGACGTCGCAGTTGTGGAGCAGGAAGGGTTCCCGTGCCTCGAACAGCGGCCGCGCGTGGAAGAGCCCGCCGCTCGTGTCGAGCGGAGCCGGCGACTCCTCGTCTTCCCGCGACACCCACACCGGGACGCCCAGCGACGACGCTTCGGCCCACACCGCCACCTGCTCCGCCAGATAGTGCGCGTTCACGATCAGACGGTGCGCGCCCGCTGCGACGAGCCTCCCGGCGACGTGCTCCAGCAGGGGGACGCCGCCGAAGTCGACCAGCGCCTTGGGCGTCGTGTCGGTAAGCGGCCGCAGGCGGCGTCCCCGGCCCGCCGCGAAGATCATCGCCTCCACGCGTCCCCCCCCGCCGTCCGGCTCACGCGGCCACGGCTCAAGCCCGCACGAGACGACGGGGCCAGTCCGCCGATTCCCGGTGCGTGACCTCCACGAGCACGTCGGGGAAGCGCACGCTCAGGTGCCGGCGCAGCCGCTCCGCCATGTACACCGAGCGGTGCTGTCCCCCGGTACACCCGAAATGCACGCTCAGGCTGTGGAATCCGCGCTCGAGGTAGTTCGCGATGTGCGCGTCCACGATCCCCCGCACCCGTTCCCAGAAATCCTGCGCCTCCGGCCGCGCCGCGATGAAGGCGACCGTCTCCTCATCGAGACCCGTGAGGTTGCTGTACGCCTCCTCCCGGCCCGGATTCGGGAGCCCGCGGCAGTCGAACACATATCCTCCGCCGTGACCCGAGGTGTCCGCCGGATATCCGCCCGGGTACCGGAAGCTCGAGACCGTCACCTCCAACCCCCCCTCGGCCGCCGACGGCCCCGCCTTACGGCCCCAGCGCTCGACGATCGCGCGCAGCGCCCCCTCAAGTTCGGGGACGTGTACGGGCAGACCCCCCTCGAGCAATCCCCGCAGGTTCTCCGCCGCGTAGGGCACGCTCTGCAGGAAACGCGGCTTTCGCTCGAAGAATCCCCGGTAACCGTAGGCCCCGAGCGCCTGCAGCAGACGCACGAGCACATACCCGGGCCACAGTTCGAGGAACTCCTCGCGTCGCGCGACTCCGTGCGACTCGATGACGCCGATGTAGTGATCGAGCAGCGCCTCCCGGTGCCGGCGCGCGAGATTCGCCTTCGAGTCGTAGAGAAGCGACGCCACGTCGTACTGCAGCGCCCCCCGCCGTCCGCCCTGATAGTCAATGAACCAAGGCTCCGGACCCTCCGGCCCCCGCCGCACCATCACATTGCGGGACTGGAGGTCGCGGTACAGGAACCAGGACCGGTCGCCGACGAGCAGGTGACGCGCGAGCCGCGAGAAGTCGCGCTCCAAGTCCGCTTCGTTGAACGGGATGTGCGCCAGCTTCAGGAAGTGGTACTTGAAATAGTTGAGGTCCCAGAGGATCGACTGCCGGTCGAACGCCGCCCGGGGATAGGCCTGGCGGAAGTCGATCCGCCTCCCTCCCTCGACCTGGAAGCGCGGCAGGATCGAGAGCACTTGGCGGTAGAGGGGGAGGACGGCGTCGGGGAAGGCGTCCGACCCCGGCTCGCGCGCCTCCTTGATCGCCTCGAAGAGGGTCGTGTCGCCGAGATCCTCAAGGAGCCACACGCCGGACTTCTCGTCCGCCTCGTACACTTCCGGCACGGGCAGTCCGAGTTCGCCCAACGCACGGGAGTAGGAGAGAAAGGCCCGGTTCTCCAGCGGGTCGGGCCCGTGGGCGCCCACGGCGGATGCCCCGTCCCGAGCGGTGAGACGCCAGTAGCTGCGGGTGGAGCCGTCCGCGGCGACGGGGCGGATGTCGCGTGGCGGTTCGCCGTGCCACTCTACGAAGAGCGCCGACGCGAGGTCGACCAGAGCCTTGCCGGGAATCATCGGCCGGCCGGAATCGCGGGTCCCGTGCCGCGCCACGACCGGAGCGCGCCCACGAGATCGCCGAGGCGCGCGCCGCCGTTCGCCTCCAGGTATTCCGAGAGCCCCTCGTGGACCGCCACCGCCGCGCCCGGATCGACGAACGAAGCCGTGCCGACTTGGACGAGACAGGCGCCGGCGAGGATGTACTGCAAGGCGTCGTCCGCGTTGCGGATCCCCCCGATTCCCATGATCGGAAGCCCGCACGTTTGCCGCGCCCGCCACGTCGCGTAGACACCCATGGGGAGGATCGCGGGGCCGCTCACGCCGCCCGACCGGTTGCCGATCAGCGGTTCGCGTCGCGCAATGTCGACGACCATCCCGGGGAAGGTGTTGATCGCGCTCAGACCGTCGGCCCCCGCTTCCTCGCAGATGCGGGCGAAGTCGCCCACATCGGGGACGTTGGGCGTGAGTTTGATCACGAGCGGCCGCTCGGTGCAGCCGCGCAGCCGCGCCACGAGGTCGGCCAGCGCCCTTTCGTCCGTGCCGAACATCGTGCCGCCCTTCACGTTCGGACAGGAGACGTTGATCTCGTAGCCGAGGAAGCCGTCCTCTCCGTCGAGTCCGCTCACGACGGCGGCGAAGTCCTCCGCCGAGTGCCCGACGACGTTCACGAACACCTGCGCGCGGCGGAGGTGCTCGCGCAGCCAGGGGAGCTTGTCGGCGATGAAGCCGTGCAGGCCGGGGTTCTCGAGCCCGATCGCGTTGATCATCCCGCCGGGCGTCTCCGCGACGCGGTGCGGCGGGTTCCCGGGGCGGGGCTCGAGGCTCACCGCCTTCGTGACCAGCCCTCCGATCTCGTCGAGGGGGATGAGATCCGCGTATTCCCGTCCGTAGCCGCACGTGCCGGAGGCGAGGAGCACGGGACTCGGGAACTCGGCCCCGAACACGCGCTGGACGAGGCCCGGGGACGCGGCGGCCGAGGTCAGATCGCCCCCCAGTCGAGTTCCTCCGCGGGGAAGACCGAACCCTCGATGCACGACTTCACCCAGCGTCCGTCCGCCGCACGCACGACGCACCCCTGGCAGGTGCCGATCCCGCAGCCCATGTGCTCCTCGACCGAGACCTGGAGCCGGCGGCCGTGTTCGCGCGCGAAGGCCGCGAGCGCCCGCAGGAGCGGGGTCGGACCGCAGCCGAGGAGGAGGGCGTTCGACGCCGGGTCGAGGCCCGCGGTCACGAGGCCCTTGCGGCCGGCGCTCCCGTCTTCCGTGAACAGCTCCGGCTCGTGATCCGTGAGGCGGGCGATGAGCGCGGGGTCGAAGACGGCTCCGGCATCGCGCTCTCCGTAGATGAGCCGCACCCGCCGCCCCGCGGCCGCCTCGCGCGCCGCGAGGAAGATGAACGGGGCGAGCCCGACGCCGCCCGCGACGCTCACGACAGCCGCACCCTCCGTGTCGAAGGGGCGGCCCAGCGGACCGAGGAGGAGGGCGGTCTGCCCGGTTTCCAGCTTCGCGAGCGCCCGCGTGCCCTGTCCGTAGGCGCGCAGCAGGATGCCGACCTCGCCGCCGGGGCCCGTCCAGCCGACGCTGAACGGGCGCGGGAGGAGCCAGGACCCCGGCGCGTCGAGCCCCACGCCGAGCATGACGAACTGCCCGGGGAGCGCCGTAGCCGCGATGTCCGGGCAGTCGAACTCCTGCCACCAGGTATCGCGGGCCACGAGGCGCGTGGAGAGCAGCGCCGCCCGCCGGCTCGCGGGTGCCGCCCGCCGCCTCACGGGCACCGCCGGCCGACTCGCGGGTGCCGCCTGCCGGCTCGCGGGCGCCGCCTGCCGGCTCGCGGGCGCCGCCTGCCGGCTCGCGGGCGCCGCCTGCCGGCTCGCGGGTGCCGCCTGCCGGTTCACGGACGCCGCCTGCCGGCTCACGGGTGCCTCCGGCGTGCCGGTTGGGGCCGATCCCGAGCGCTCCACGGCCACACCGCGGCGGGCGCTCAGCGCCCCGACCCCGGCGCGGGAGCGTACCGGCGCAGCACGTCCTCACGGTACGCCACGATCGCATCCGCAATCGCCCGCGCGATCGCTTCCTGTCCTTCCGCGCCGCTCAGGTAGCGCTCCTCTTCGGCGTTCGACAGAAAACCGACTTCGACGATCACCGACGGCATGCGCACGAGCGCCCCGAGGAGGACCCACCACGGACCCTGTATGACGCCGCGATCGGGGGACCGGCCGCGCCGGACCCTGCGGATCGAGTTCTGCACGAACCCGGCGAAGAGCCGCGATTCCGCGAGATTCTCGGTACGGTCCAGCCCCGCGAGGATGAATTGTACGTCGGACGGCGAACCCGCCGGGTCATCCACTTCGGGACCCCGGTTCTCCCGCAGCGCGACCTCGCGCGCCTCCTCCGAGCGCGCCTGCCCGAGGAAGATCGTCTCGAACCCGCGCGCCCGCTCATCCGCCGCAGCGTTGGCGTGGATCGAGACGAAGAGATCCCCGGCCCGGTCCACCGCGAACTGGGACCGCGAGTCGAGTCCCACGTAGACATCCGCGTCCCGCGTCAGGTAGGGCTCGACCATCTCGCGCCCTTGAAGTTCCTCGTGCAGTCGTCTCGCGATCGCGAGCACGATGTCCTTCTCCAAGCTCGCGCCGCCCAGCGTTCCCGGATCCCGGCCTCCGTGCCCGGGGTCGATGATCACGCGCCACGGCGCCGTCGGGTCGACGCGGACCGGCAACGGGTCCGCGTCCGGCGGGGAGGACGGGGACGCGGGGGATGAGGGGGACGCCCGCGACTCTTCGGACACCGCGGCGACCGGGGGCGATCCCTCCGACACCCACCGCGTGACGAATTCGGCCGGAAGCCAGAAGGCGCCGCCCTCCTCGTAGGGCGGATTCGCAAGCTGCGCCGCGCCTCCCCCGTGCCGGAAGAAGGGAGACTCCGCTTCGAACGCGACCTCTGCGCCGCGGAGGCGGGCCCGAAGGAAGACGCCGTTCCGCGCGACGTCCTCGAGGACGCCCTCCAACGCCAGCGCGAGATCCGCCGCCGCCACGGCGGGGTAGGCTCGGTGCCGCTCGACGGCGAGACTCACGATACGGCCCGAGACCTCCGCCCGTACCGTCTCGGGGGGTGCCTGCGCGTCGATGCCCGTCATGGTCCCGGAGAGCGTGGCCTGCGCGACGACGACGGCGGCAACCACGATCCGCCCGCTCGCGCCGACCCGGTCGCGTTCGCCTCCGGCGCCGACCCGGTCGTGTTCGCCGCCGGATCCCCGCTCAACCGCCACGCGCCGCCTCTCTTCTCGCCCGCTCGACCTCGCGCTGCATCGTCTTCCTCTTCAGATCCTCCCGCCGGTCCCGGTGCCTCCTCCCCCGCGCCAACCCCAGCGTGACCTTGGCGAAGCCCCGCCGAAAATGAATGTCCAGCGGCACGAGCGTCAGCCCGCTCTCCCGCGTCTTCGAGCGCAGGCGATCAATCTCCCGTCTCCTGAGCAGGAGTTTTCGCCGACGCACCGGGTCGGGGGCATCGATCGTCGCCTTGTCGTACGGAGGAATGTGGAGATTATGGAGCCACGCCTCGCCGTCGTCGATCCGCCCGAACGAGTCCGCGAAGCTCGCCTTTCCGTCCCGGAGCGACTTCACCTCCGCGCCCCGCAGCACGATCCCCGCCTCAAACTGCTCAAGCACCTCGAAGTCGTGGCGAGCCTTCCTGTTGCGGGCGATGACCCGGACCCCATCGCGATCGCCCACGGCTCACTCCCGGGACGTCCCGCCGTCCGCGTCTCCGGCGCTCTCAGCGGCCTCCGGCGCACCCCCGGCCCCGTCGCCGGTTCCGTCTCCCGATCCATCGCCGGGCCCCTCCTCCGTCCGTTCCTCCGCAGCCTCGCCTTCCGCCAACGCCGCGCGGTAGGCCGCCTTGGACTCGGTGACGCGCGCCTCGAGGTCGGAGCGGGCCTGCCGGGCCGCGTCCTTTCCCGCCTTGATCGCCTCCCCCGCCTGCTTCTGACGGTCCGCGACGTTCCTGCGGAAGGCCCCGACGCGCGTTCCCACCTGGTCGCGCGTGCGGTCGTAGCGTTCCCCGAGCGTGTCCCGGAGGTCCGTGAGCCGCTCCCCCGTCCCCTCTTTCAACCGGCGGGCTCCCTCCCGCAGGTCGGCCTGCGTTTCGCGTCCGGACTTCGGCGCGAGAAGCAGCGCGACGCCCGCACCCACGAGGGCACCGCAGAGGAATGCGACCACCCCGGACGCCCGGCGTTCCACGATCACGTACGGCGGTTGATCCTGCTCCGACATATCACTCACTCTCCTGCTAGCGGCCGACGCCTCCTACAACCCGCCGGTATGCGGCCGGATCCCACTCGGGGCGTTCGTCGGCGTCGGCGATCCGCCGTCCGAGATGAAAGATGAGGCGCGTGATGCGCGCCGTCTTGTCGTACAGAATCCGGTCCGGTTCGTCGTTGGGACCGTGATAGTCCTCGTGCGTACCCGTGAAGAAGAAGAGAACGGGTACGCCCTTCCTCGCAAAATTGTAGTGGTCCGAGCGGAAATAAAAGTTCTCCTCCGGCCACGGGTCGTCGATCATCGCGAGCCCGAGTTCCGGGTGCTCCCGCAGCGTCCGCCGAAGCGTCGCGCCGAGCGTCGATTCGTCGGCCCCGATCGCCACGACGGTATCGCGCCAGTTCCGGCCGATCATGTCGATGTTCAGGTTGGCGACCGTCGCCCCGAGGGGAAACAGCGGGTTCTCCGCATACCACGCCGAGCCGAGAAGTCCGCGCTCCTCCCCGCTTACGGCCAGGAATACAAGGGAACGGCGGGGCGACGTTTCCAGCGACGCGAACGCCTGCGCGAGTTCGATGACCGCCGCGGTGCCCGAGGCGTCGTCATCGGCGCCGTTGTAGATGGAGTCGCCGTCGACGGGCCGCCCAACGCCCACGTGGTCCATGTGGGCCGTGAAGACGACGAACTCGCCGCGCAGGTCGGGATCCGAACCCTCGATCCAGCCGATCGTGTTGTACGCCCTCTCCTCGCGGAACTCGGAGTGCGTGCGCACCGTCGCCTCGTAGGCGTTCGTGCTCGCGCCGGAAGCGAGGGCCGTGCGGAGCGTTTCGGGGAGTGCCCCCGCCCGCACGAGCGCGACCGGAGCGCCGAGTTCCTCCGGCATGCCGACGGACAGCCGCTCGCGCTCGTAGAAGCGCCGCATGCCGTCGAAATAGTCGTCCGGCGCGTCGACCGCGAGCAGAACGGCGACGGCGCCGCCATCGAGGATGCCGCGGACGGCTTCGAGGCCCCGCCGCGTGGCCTCGGGCGTGACCCGCATGACCGCAACGGCGCCGGCGGGCGGATCCGCGCCGCCGGGCGTCACGACCGCGAGCGGACCCACGGCCTGCCCGCGGGCGCCGGGAACGGAGAGGACGTCGGACGGGTCGATCGTCCCGCCGCCCGGACCATCGATCGCGAGCAGCTGCCGGCCGGGCGCGCCGGCTCGGGAAGCGGTCAGCGGATACTCCTGCAGGTAGCCGCCGGCCGCAGGCCGCAGGCCGAACTCCTCGAAGCGGCGGGCGATGTGGTGCGCCGCCTTGTCCAGTTCGGGGCTCGGCGTCGCCCGGCCGCGCATCGAGTCGTGCGCCAGGGCGCCGATGCGGAGCCGGAGGTCTTCCGCGGTGATGGTCGCCGCCCCGGCCGCGGTCTCGGCCTGCGCGTAAATTCCCCAGGGGGAGGCCGCGAGAGCCAGCAGCGCGGCCCACAGCGCGGCGGGCCTCGCGCCCGGCGGGATCGGCGTGATGCCCGGCAGCTTCCCTTTCATTCGCTTCCCTCCCGAAGAACGATCACCCGAAGGCGAGTCCGCGACGTGTGGCGGGGCTCCGCCACGTAGGGCTAGTCTCTTCTGATGACCGAAGGCACCGCAACTCTCACTTCCGCTCTCGAAGCTTCCCGGCAGCGCCTCGACCTCGCGAGTCCGCGCGAGATCGTGGGCCTTTCGCACCTCGAACTCGTGGCGCGCCACATCGTCGAAGGCTTTCTCATCGGGCTCCACGACTCCCCGAAGCGCGGCTTTTCCGCCGAGTTTGCCGAGGATCGCCCCTACAATCACGGCGACGACCTCCGGTATCTGGACTGGAAGGCCTACGCGAGGACGGACCGCCTCTTCATCAAACAGTACGAGGAGGAGACGAACCTGCGGGCCTACCTTCTCATCGACGTGAGCCGGTCGATGGGCTGGGTGTCGGACGAGGAGCGGTTTCCGGCCAAGCTCGCCTACGCGCGGCTGCTCGCGGCCTCGCTTTCGCTGCTCCTCGTGCAGCAGGGAGACGCGACGGGACTCATCGCTTTCGATGAGGCGCTGCGGGCACACATCGCGCCGCGCACCACGCGCCGCCACTGGCGCCGGCTGCTGGGCGAACTCACGCGCCTCTCCGCCGATGGCCGGACAGATGCGGGTTCCGCGCTCAAGGAGATCGCCGGCCGGCTTCAGCGGCGGGGTCTCGTCGTACTCATCTCGGACCTGCTCGTGGACCCGGATACGACGCGGCTGTCCCTGCGCTATCTCCGGCACCGCGGCCACGAGGTGATCCTGTTCCACATCATGGACCCCGGCGAGCGGGAACTGCCCGCCGAGGGCGAGGCGATCTTCTTCGACCCCGAGACGGGCGAGGAGCTGGGCGCCAACTCCGCGGCGCTCCGCCGTCAGTACCGCGAGGCGGTCGAGGCGGCGATCGACGGGTGGCGCAAGGAGGCGCTGCGCTGGGGTGCCGACTACGCGCTCCTCACGACGGACACTCCCCTCGGGCTCGCGCTGAGGCAGTTCATGCGCAGGCGGGCCGGCGGGTGACGGGACCCGGGGTGGCTTGAGCTTCCTCTACCTGTCGGCGCTGGCGCTCGGGGTGAGCGTTGTCGTGCCGCTCATCCTCCACCTGCGGCGGCGCCAGACCGACCGGCGCGTGTCCTTCCCGGCGCTTCGCTATCTGAGCCGCGCGGAAGACGCCCGCTCAAGGTCGCTGGCGGCCTCGGATCTGCTGCTGCTCGCCGTGCGGATCGGCCTGCTGATCGCACTCGCGCTCGCGGCGGCGGGTCCGCTCATCGGACGGGGCGGCGCCCGCGACCACGAGCCCACGGACCTCGCGCTCATCGTGGACAACTCTGCGAGCGTCGGACGGCTGGACGGGAACCGCATCCTGTTCGAGTCGCTCGTGGAGTTGGCCCGGTCGGCGCTCGCCGCGGCCCGCCCCGAGGACCGCGTGTGGCTCTTCCCCACCGTGGGCGAACCGCTCGCGGCGGGCGTCTCGGCGGGGCGGGCCGCGCCGGCTCTCGGACGGCTCCGGCCGACGGACGGCGCGGCCGACTTGGCCGCCATCGTGGGTCGGGCGGCCGCGGCGCTCCCCGCCGACGGCGAGCGGCGGCGCGAGATCCAGTTGCTGTCGGACCTCCAGGCGTCCGCGCTGCAAACCGCCCCGACGGCAGCCGGGGCGGCCAGCGACGCCGCCCCTCTCGTGGCCTACGCGCCGCGGCCGCCGGCCGAGCCGAACGGCGCCCTCGTCGATGTCGAACTCACCGGCGGCACGACCGCGCCGTCGGGGACGGGACACGGCGTCATCGTGCGGAGCGCGCGCACCGGGCCGCCCGCCCGCCCGGACCCGCCGGACGGCGCCGCGGCGGAAGCCGACATCCGCCTGGAACTCGACGGACGGCTCGCCGGCGCGGCCCGAGCCCCTTGGGGAACGAGCGCCATCCTCGGCCTCCCCGAACTAGCGCCGGGGCTGCACGAGGGGCGGCTGGAGGTGGACCCCGCCGGCGCGCGGGCCGATGACCTGCGCTACTTCTCGATCCGGGTCGTACCTCCCCCCACGGTTCGCTTTCACGGCGACGCGACCGGCTTCGTCGGGCTTGGGATCGAAACGCTGCGCGACGGAGGGCGGCTGGGAACGGGAGGAAACGGGGGCGTCGCGGTCGTGGACGGCGACGCAAGCGTCGGCGCGCCGTGGGAGGGCGCCGAGACCGTCATCTTCGTTCCCCCCGCGGATCCCGTGGATCTGGCGGCCTTCAATCAGGGACTGGCCTCCGCCGGGATCGCTTGGCAGGCGGGCGTCGATGCGGGGTCGGGCGACCTCGGACTCGTGGAGCCGGAGGCCGCGTTCTCGCTCTCGGGAGTTCGGGTCCGGCAGCGCTACCTCCTGCGCGCGACGGGCGGCGGATCGGCCGCCGACACGGCGTTGCTGCGCACGGAAGACGGAGAGCCGTGGCTCATCCGCACGGATTCGGACGACCGGATGGCGCTGGTCCTCGCCTCGCCGCTCACCGCCACGGCGAGCGACCTCCCCGCGCATCCCGCCATGGTCCCCTTCCTCGAGGCCATCCTCGTGCATTGGTCGCACGTGGCCACCTGGCCCTTCGCCGACTTCGGGGCGGGGCGGCCGCTGACCCTGCCGGAGTGGGCGAGCGAGGTCGAATCCCCCGACGGCACGGTACGGGCCGTGGAGGGCGGAGCGCGGTTCACGCCGCTCAAGGCGGGAGTGTATGCGGTCCGCGGTACGGGGAGCGACGGGGCGGGAGCGGAAGCGCACTTCGCGGCGAACGTGCCTGAGGAGGAGGCCGACCCGACGCCGATGGGCCGGAGCGACCTGGAGGAACTGTTCGCCGGCCGGCCGGTATTCGCGGCGGGCCCCGACGCGAGTGCCTGGGAAGACGGTATCTTTCGCGCGCGGCGGGGCCGGGACATGGCCCCCTGGTTGATCGCGCTCGCGCTCGCGCTGATCGGGATCGAGCTGTACCTGGCGACGCCGGGCCGGTCGCGCCGCCCGAGTGCGGACGGTGAAGGGAGCGAGGTGACATCGGGCGCGTCGAACTGATTCGAACGTCGTTCCGCCGAACCGTGCGGGCCGCCGGAATCCCGGAGGCGCTCTCGCGGCGTGGGGGGCGTGCGTTCGTCCACCCGCTCCCCGGGGCGGGATCCGCCGCGCTGGCGCTCGCGCTCGACGACCTCGCCGCCGGCGCACCCATCGTCCTCGTCGCCGACACTCCCGAGCGGGCCGATGCCCTCCACGAGGATCTTCGCACGCTCGGGGCCGGCGGCGCCCGCTGCTACCCGCAGCGCGAGGCCCTCCCGTACGAGGATGCGGACCCTCACGTCGAGATCGAGGCCCAGCGCGTGGACGCGCTGGGGGCGCTGCTCGGCGGGCGCTGCCGCATCCTCGCGACGACGGCCCGGGCGCTCGCCGAACGGGCGCCGATCCCCGTCGGCCCCGGCACGAGCCTGGCTCTCACGATTCGGCGCGGGGCCACGCACCCTCTGGCCGACCTCAACCGGCGCCTCGAGGAGATGGGATTCGACCGCACGCACACGGTGCGCGAAGTCGGGCACCACGCGATCCGCGGCGGGATCGTGGATCTGTTCCCCTTCGGTCACCCGGCGCCGCTTCGGATCGAACTCTGGGGCGACGAGGTGGAGTCGCTGCGCCGCTTCGACGCGCTCACCCAACGTTCGACAGAACCCCTGGAGAGCGTGGACATTCTCCCGATCGCGCTACGGGGTTCGGAAACGGCGGGCGGCGTGGAGCGACGCGCCCTCCTCGAGACGCTGCCTCCGACGGCGCTCGCTCTGATCCTCGACCCGCAAGGGGGCGTCCGGGCCCGCGAACGCCTGTGGGATGAGGTGCGGGACGCGAGGAAGCGAGTCGGAGCCGGCGCGGAGCCGGCCGAGTCGCTCGTCCTCGCGCCATCCGAGGCGGAGCGGCGGCTCGCCGCCCTCCGCCGTCTCGAATTCGCGGCCCCGGAGCGGGAAACGCCGGCCGCGATTCGGCTTCCGGTCGAGCCCCCGCCCTCCATAGACCGCGACATGAAGCGGCTCGTGGCCGAGATCGGCACGACGCGGGCCCGCGGCGAACGACTCATCGTCTTCTGCGACAACGACGGTCAGGTCGAGCGCCTGGAGGAGATTCTCACCGAACGCGGGGGCGCGGCGCTCGCCCGCGACGTCGCCCTCGCCATCGGATCGCTCAGCGGCGGGTTCAGAGTCGGGATCCCCGGCACCCTGCTCGTCCTCACGGACCATGAGGTGTTCCGGCGCCGGTATCGCCGCCACCGCGTCCGGCTGCGCGGCGCCGCCACGATCGAATCCATCGCGGCCATCGAACCCGGAGACTACGTGGTTCACATGGAGCACGGGATCGGCCGCTACATGGGCCTGGAGCGCGTCGAGGTGCGCGGCGAGACGATCGAGACGATGGAGATCCGCTACGCCGACGGCGAAATCCTCAGACTGCCGCACTATCGGATCGACCTCATCGAACGGTGGAGCGCCACCGGCTCCGACGCCCGGCCGCCCGCGGTCCACAAGCTCGGCCGGCGGAAGTGGAAGCAGCTCCGGAACCGGACCGTCGCGGCGATCGAGGCCACGGCGGTCGAACTCCTCCAACTATACGCGCGGCGCAAGTTGTCGCCCGGCCGCGCCTTCCCGGCCGAGACCAACTGGCAGCGCGAGATGGAATCCGCCTTCCTCTACGATGAGACGCCGGACCAGCTCAGCGCCTGGGAGGCCGTCCGGCGGGATCTCGAGGCGCCGGTCCCAATGGACCGCCTCGTGTGCGGAGACGTCGGCTTCGGGAAGACGGAAGTTGCGATCCGCGCGGCGTTCAAGGCGGTGCAGGACGGTGCGCAGGTCGCCGTGCTCGCCCCGACCACGATCCTCGCGGACCAGCACCTCACCACCTTCCGCGAGCGGCTCGCGGGCTTCCCCGTGCATGTGGAGGGGTTGTCGCGCTTCCGCACCCCCCGTGAGCAGCGCGATGTCGTCGCGGGGCTCGAAGCCGGAACCATCGACATCGTCATCGGCACCCACCGCCTCCTCTCTGGCGACGTCGGATTCCGCGACCTGGGCCTCCTCATCGTGGACGAGGAGCAGCGCTTCGGCGTCCGCCAGAAGGAGCGGCTCAAGGAGTACCGCGAGACCGTCGACGTCCTCACCCTCACGGCGACGCCCATCCCCCGGACCCTTCACCTGGCGCTCGGCGGGCTGCGCGACCTCTCCACGATCCGCACGCCGCCGCGGAACCGCATGCCGATCATCACGCACGTGCTGTCTTGGGACGACGGGATCCTGGAGGAGGCCCTGCGGCGCGAGTTCGACCGCGGCGGCCAGGTGTTCTTCGTCCACGACCGCGTGGAGACGATCCACGCCGCCGCGAGCCGGGTGGAGGGACTGATGCCCGAGGCGCGGGCCGCCATCGCGCACGGCCAGATGCCGGAGCGCGACCTCGAGGACGTCATGCACCGCTTCGTCGGCGGCGAGATCGACCTCCTCATCTGCACATCCATCATCGAGAACGGGCTCGACGTACCGTCCGCGAACACGATGATCGTCCACCGGGCCCACAACTTCGGCCTCGCCCAGCTCTACCAGCTGCGGGGACGGGTCGGCCGGTCTCACCGCCGGGCCTACTGCTACCTCGTCGTCCCCTCCGACGTCGCCCCGGACGCGGCGGAGCGGCTGCGCGTGCTCGAACACCACACGGAACTGGGCTCGGGATACGAGATCGCGCTCAAGGATCTCGAGCTACGGGGGGCGGGAAACCTTCTGGGCGGAGAGCAGAGCGGCTTCGCCACCGCGGTCGGGATCGAGACGTGGCAGCGGCTCGTCGAGAGCACCCTCCGGCGACTGAAGGGAGAATCGCCGGACCCCGCGCCACGCGCCCGGGTCTCCGTGGACGGAGAGTCGTTCCTCCCCGACGCCTACGTGGCCGGATCTCCGGTGAAGATGCATCTCTATCGCCGTCTCTCGCGTCACACGAAGTGGGAGGAGGTGAAGGCGTTCCGCGCGGAACTCGAGGATCGCTTCGGCCGCCTTCCGCCCCCCGCGGCGCGTCTCCTCGCGGCGGCGGAACTCCGGATTCTCGGGGCGGCGGTCGGCGCGGACTGGATCCGGGCCTCCGACGACGACGCCCGCATCTCGTTCGAGGCGACGGCATCGCCGCGGCTCAGCCTCCTCACGAACGCGCTCGCGAACCGCCAGTTGCACGTTGAAGTACGGCGGCTGGAGCCGTTATCGTTGGTCCTGCGACGGGCGGGAACCGAGCCCCTCCTGCCGATGCTGGTGGAAGCCCTGGGGATCCTGGCGGCGGCGGGAGGCGCGGAGGCGAGGGAGATGAGGGTTCCGGCGACCGCGGGGAGGCATCCGGAATGACCGAGCATTTTAGGAGTCCAGCGTGACCGATATTGATCGTGGAAGGAAGACTCTCCGGGCCGGGGCCTGTCTGACCGCGGCGCCGCTCACCCTCATCGCGCCGCTCGCGCTGGTCGCCGCATTCGTCCTCGTCGCGCCGCTCTCCGGGCTTCAGGAGAACGAGCCCGCGGCGCCCGACACCGTCGTGGGGACGGAGTTTCCCCCCGGCGTCGAGACGCTGGACGGTCTCGTGGCCGTCGTCGGCGACACGGCGATACTCCTGTCCGATCTGCAGATCACGCTTTACCAGCTTCAGGGTGCCGGCGCCCGGGTCCCGCCCGAGGACTCGGAGCTATGGAAGTCGTTCGCCGACGACGTGCTCGAGGCGATGATCGACGACCTCATCTTCCTCCAAGAGGCGAGGAACGCGGGGGTCACGGTGCCCGAGGATCGCGTAACGCAAATCGCGGACAACATCTTCGCGGAGAGGCGGGCCGGGTTCTCCTCCGACGAGGAGATGATGCTGGCGGTGGAGGAGACGGGCATGAACATGCTCCAGTTCCGCCAGATGATCCGCTCGCAGGCTCATGCCGAGGGAATGCGCCAAGCCTACCGGTTCCAACTCGAGCAGCGCTCCGACCTGCCGCCGGTCATCGTGAGCGAGGAGGAGGTCGAAGCCGCCTTCGCGGAGTTCGCGCGGAACCAGCCCCCCCGCCCCGCGCTCGTCTCGTTCAACCGGGTCGTCGTCACGCCGTCTCCGAGCGGAGCGGCCCGGGACAGCGTCCTGGCCCGCACGCTTCGCGTTCAGAACGATTTCGCGAACGAGGAGGAGTTCTCGGTCCTCGCCCGCCGCCATTCCGACGACGATGGCACCAGAGAGCAGGGCGGCGAGTTGGGCTGGATGAGCCGCGACCTGCTCGTGAAACCGTTCGGCGACGCCGCCTGGCAGGCGCGCCCCGGCCAGACGGTGGGTCCGGTGCAGACGCAGTTCGGGCTCCACTTCATCAAGATCGAGCGCCAGCGGGGAGCGGAGCGTTTTCTGCGCCACATCCTCCTGCGCCCCGAGATCAACGAAGAAGACATCGAGGAGGCCCGGACGCTCGCGGTCCAGGTCGCGGACAGCCTGCGGGCGGGCGCCGACCCCGAACGGCTCGTGGCCCTGTTTCGCGGACAGGTGGCCGATGAGGCGATCCGCTTCGACGACGTCCCGCTCGGGAGCCTGGTCAGCCAGTTCACGGGCGCGGGCGCCGAATCCGGACTCACCGCCCCGACGCCCGGCACCGTTTACGGGCCGCTGCCGATGCAGCGCGGGGGTCCCACCGAGTTCGGGCTCGTCCACGTCCTGACGTTTCGTCCCGAGGGCCCGATCCAGATCGGCGACGTGCGCGACCAGATCCGGCAGAGCCTCCGTATCCGCAAGCAGATCGACATCATTCTCCAAGAGGTGCGTTCCAACACGTACATCGATGTGAGATTCCGAGGAGGGTGAACCACATGCCGCGCCTCGGGATCACGCTGGGGGATCCGCGCGGGATCGGGCCGGAGGTGACGGCGGCGGCGCTCTCCTCGTTCGCGGGCGTGGACGGGATCGAAGCGGTCCTTGTGGGGCCGCGCTCGCTCGGCGAGGTGGAGGACCGCTTGGAGGGGGTGCCTCGGGAGACGGTCGGAGCCTGGGACCCCGTGGGCGGCGAGAGGCTCGCGGGCCTACTTTCGGCGCGGGCCATCGAGCGGGCCGTCGCGATGGCGCGGACGGGGGAGATCGACGGGATCGTCACGGCGCCGATCAGCAAGTCCGCCCTGCGCGCCGCGGGGTACGCGCACCCGGGGCATACGGAGTTCCTCCAGGAGTTGGCCGGAGCGCGCGAGGTCACGATGATGATGGCCGCCGAGCGCACGCCCCTCGGCGGGTCCCTGCGCCTGGCGCTCCTCACCGCGCATATCCCCTTGCGCAATGTACCCTCCGTACTCGATGCGGACCTCTTCGCGCGCAGATCCGGGATCGCGATCGAAGCCCTGCGCGTCTGGTGGGGGATCGAACGGCCCCGCGTCGCCTTCGCGGGGCTCAATCCGCATGCCGGGGAGGGCGGACTCTTCGGCGACGAGGAGATCGAGGTGTTCGCGCCCGCGCTCGACCGGCTCGCTTCCGACCCCGGTCTGGACATCCTCGGCGTCTTCCCGGGGGACACCGTCTTTCTGAAGGCGCTCTCGGGAGAGGCGGATCTCGTCGTGACGCCCTACCACGACGTGGGCCTCGCGGTGCTGAAGACGATCGCGATGAACGATGGCGTGAATGTGACGGCCGGGCTTCCCTTCCCGCGCACCTCTCCGGATCACGGCACGGCCATGGAAATTGCGGGCCGTGGGATCGCCGACCCGGGAGCGATGCGGGCCGCGATCGGCCTCTGTGCCCGCTTCTGCGCGGCGCGGGCCGTCGCGAGATGATCTCGCTCAGAAAGGTCTCGAAAACCTACCCGCGCTCCGGAGACGCGCTGCGGGGGGTTTCGTTCCGTCTCCGGAAGGGGGAGTTCGCCTTCCTCACGGGGCCGTCGGGGGCGGGCAAGTCGACGGTGCTCGAGCTGATCCACTTCCAGACCCGGCCGACGGAGGGCGAGGTTCAAGTTTCGCGCTACAGCTCGGGGCGGATCCGCCGCCGGGATATCCCCGCGCTGCGGCGGCGCGTGGGGTTCGTGTTTCAGGACTTCAAGCTGCTCGAACGGCTGACCGCGGCGGAAAACGTGGCCTTCGCGCTCGAGGTCATCGGAACGCCGCGACGCGAGATCGCGGGGCGCGTCCAGCGGCTGCTGAGTCAGGTCGGTCTCGCCGCCCGCGCCCGATCGAGACCATCGGAACTCTCCGGCGGCGAACGGCAGCGCGTCGCGGTGGCGCGCGCCCTCGCCACGGAGCCGCGGATCCTCCTCGCGGACGAGCCCACGGGCAACCTCGATCCCGACGCCGCCGCGGGGGTGTTCGAGTTGTTCCGTATGCTGAACCGCCTCGGCACGGCCGTGCTCATGGCCACGCACGACGCGGATTTCGTGCGCCGGCAGCGCGACATCCGCCGATTGGAGCTGGAGGGCGGGAGACTCGTCGGGGACTCCGCCGCGTGAGAGCCGTGCGCGAGGCGCTGGCCAGCTTCCGGCGCACACCGCTGCTGTGTGTCCTCTCCATCGGAGCGATCGGGCTCAGCCTCGTGATCCTCGGTCTCTTCGGGCTCGTGGCGCACAATATCGGCGGCGCGATCGGCGACGTGGAACGCCGTGTGGAGGTCGTCGGCTACCTGCTCGATGACGCCGGACCGGAAGAGGTGCGGGCCGCCTGGCGGGAGTTGGAGGCGCTCCCGGAGGTGGAGTCGGTCCGCTACGTCTCGAAGGACGAGGCGCTGGAGCGGGCGCGGCGCGATCTCGTCGAGTTCTCGAACGTCTACGGGGAGCTGCGGGTGAACCCGCTCCCGGCCTCGCTGCACCTCAGGCTCCGGGAGGGCTTCCGCGCTCCGGAGACGGTGTCGGAGACGGCGGGCCTGCTCGCGGCGTATCCGTTCATCGAGGAGGCGCGCTTCGGGGAGGAGTGGGTGGAGCGGCTCTTCGCCCTGCGGAGCGCGGCGGCGGCGACCGCCCTCGCGCTGGGCGGCGGGTTCGCGCTGGTCGCGGTGCTGCTCATCGTCACGACGGTGCGCATGGCCATCCTCGCGCGCGGCGAAGAGATCGAGATCATGCAGATCGTGGGCGCGCGGGAGGGCTACATCCAGCGGCCCTTCCTCCTCGAGGGCGCGGTCACCGGGCTCGCGGGCGGGCTGCTCGCGCTCGGCGCCACGCGACTCGCGTACGTCGTCTTCCCCGCCCGTTTTCCGGCCATCGAATCTCTCGCGTGGCTCCCGCACCTCTGGACCGCGGCCGGCGTCGCCGCCGCCGCCGCCCTCGGCCTGCTCGCCGCCGCCTTCTCCGTACACCGTGAAGTGGGACGGGCATATGGCCCCTCCTAGCCGTCAGGCGAGGTGCATTCGCCGCGCGAACCCGGCGTTCAAGCGGGATGCGGCGCCGCTCGAACGCAGTGCGGTTTCGCCGCGGGCTGCTGGCTGTCCGGCCGGGGGCGCGCGACTCCGGGCGTGGACGGCGCGTTTTGTGGCGGCCGTGGGCGTGGCCGTCGCGACGAGCCCGGCATGGACCGCGCCCGCTCTCGCCATCGCGCAGGAGTCGCCGGATGTGCGGCGGCGCCTCGACGAGAGCCAGCGGCGACTTGAGCTCATCCGCGAGGAACGGCAGCGGCTGCGCCGGGAGCTCGCGGGGATCGCGGGCCAGGTGAGCGGCGACTCGGCCGAACTCGCGAACATCGAGCGACAGATCGACGCCTCGGCGAGCCTCCTGGCCGAGTTCGACGTTCAACTGCTCGCACTCTCCGATCGGGTTACGGCCCTGACGCGCGAGATGCTGCTCACGCGCGACGAACTCACGGCGCGCCAAGTCGTGCTCCAGGAGCGGCTCCGCGACATCTACAAGCGCGGCCCCCTTCGCGCCATCGAGGCGCTCCTCTCCTCCCGGTCGTTCTCGGACCTGCTCAATCGCTACCGGTATCTCCGCGATGTCGCCGTCTTCGACCGCATGCTCCTGGAGGACGTGCGGGAGTTGGAGGGCAGGCTCGCGGAGCAGCGCGGCGGATTGAGTCGGGAAAGCGACCGCATCGCACGCGTACGGGCGGAGAACCTCCGGGAAAGCGACGAGCTGGAGAGGTTGGAGGGGGAGCGGCGGGAACGATTGCGCCGATTCGCCGACCGCCGCGACGAGGCGCAATCGACGCTGGCCCGGCTCGCAACGGAAGAGGCCGAGCTGCGCGCACTCATGGCGGGGCTGGAGGAGAGACGCCGCTCGGCGGAACGGGCGGCGGGCGCGGCGTCGGTCTCATCGCTGACGACCGGAGATCTCGGGCGTCTCGACTGGCCGGTCGAGGGAGAGATTCTGTGGCGCTTCGGGCCCGAGCGGGAGGGACGGACGACGATCCCGCGCGAGGGGATCGGGATCGCGGCGCCGCGCGGCACGCCCGTGAACGCGGTGGACCGCGGCACCGTCGCTTCCGTGGCGGCTCGCGCCTCGGGACAGACGGTGATCCTCGATCACGGAGGGGGCTTCTACTCGTCCTATCAGAAGCTTCTCGACGTCACGGTGCGCGAGGGACAGCCGGTCGGCGGGGGACAGGCGATCGGGCACGTGGGCGGGGACGCCACCCGGCCGCACATCGAGTTCCAGATCTACGAGCCGGGGGCGGTGGGGCCCCGCGCGGTGGATCCGGTCCGGTGGCTGAGGGGCCGCCCGTGAGCGGCGAGGGGCGCCCGTGAGCGGCGAGCGTCCGTGGGGTCAGGACGACCTCCTGCGACGTTTGGCCGGTGCCGTGGCGGGCCTGAGACTGCCGCAGTCGCTTCTAGTGTACGGCCCGGAGGGCGTAGGCAAGCGTCCGCTGGCCCTGTGGCTCGCGCGCACGCTCGAGTGCGAGGCCCCGGAGGCCCGGGATGGTCCCTGCGAAGCGTGCCGGAGCTGCCGCATGGCGGCGCGGCTGGAGCACCCGGACATCCATTTTCACTTCCCGATGCCGCGCCCGAAACGGGCCGCATCGCGGGCCAAGCTGCGAGAGGCCATCGAGGCGCAGCGGCACGAGCGTCTCGCCCTCCTGCGGGAGGATCTCCATGCGCGTCTCGACGCGGATGCGGTCACGGGACTCTATGTGGCCGCCGTGGAGAACATCCGGGAGCAGGCGTCCCGTCGTCCCTCGATGGCGCGCAGGTCGGTGTTCGTGATCGAGGACGCGGAGCGGATGGTGCCGCAGAGCGCCAACCCCGAGGCGGCGAACGCCTTTCTCAAGCTTCTGGAGGAACCGCCGCCCTTCGCGTACATCGTGCTCACGAGCAGCCGTCCGGCCGCCCTTCTGCCGACGATCCGGTCGCGCATGGTGCCGCTCCGCATGGCCCCGCTGCCGACCGAACGCGTGGCGGCCTACGTGGCGGAACACCTCGGCGTGCCCGACGACAACCGGGCGCGGGGGGTGGCGCGGCGGGCCGGCGGCGCCGTCTACCGGGCCCGCATGCTCGTCAACGCCGAGGCCGACGAATCCGAGGCCGCCGCCGACGGACTGCTCGCCGCCGCTCTCGACGGCACCCCGCACGCGCGCTACCGCGCCGCGTCCCGCTACTCCGCCCGTGGCGCGCGAGGGGAGTTGGAGCCGGTGCTCGAGGCGCTGCGCATCCGCCTTCGGGACATGCTCTGCATCGCCGCGGGAGCCGCCGACGCTGCCCTCGATCCGGATCGGGCGAGGAGGCCCGGCGGCACGGGAAGCCGGAGTGCCCCCGGAGCGGGGAGCCGGGATGCCCCCGGAGCGCGCGGAGGCCCTCCGGAAGGGGCGGTTCTCAAAGCTCTCGGGGCCGTCGACGCGGCGGTGGAGGGGGTGGGCCGCAACCTGAACCCGCAGGCGACGACGGCCCTCCTGCTCGAGGAGATGAGCGCGGCCTTCGCCGGTCGCTCCACTGGCCGGGCCGCGGGAACACCGCAGCTTGCGGGGGTACTGAGAAGCCTGTGACGGGAGGCAGCTTCGTGGACGGACTCACACACATGGACCCGGACGGGCGGGTGCGCATGGTCGACGTGGGCGAGAAACCGCTCACGAGGCGCGTGGCCGTGGCCGAGGGCCGGATCCGAATGCGCCGTGCGACGCTCGATGCCATCCGGGCGGGCGAGATCGAGAAGGGAGAGGCGCTCGCCGTGGCCCGTCTCGCGGCGATCCAGGGGGCCAAGGCGGCGGCCACGCTCGTTCCGCTCTGCCATCCGATCCCGCTCGACGCGGTCGACGTCGACCTCGAGGCCGAGGAGACGCCGCCAGCCTACCGGCTCAGCGTGCGGGCCTCGGCGGAGTGGCGCACGGGCGTCGAGATGGAGGCGATGGCCGGCGTCGCGGCCGGCCTGCTCGCCCTGTACGACATGTGCAAGGCGATCGACCGGGGCATGGCGCTGGGGCCGATTCGGCTCCTCGAGAAGCGCGGCGGACGGTCGGGCGCCTGGACGGGGGACGCGAAGTGACGCGCGGACGGGGGACGCGGTGAACCACGGAGAGGCGCTCCGGAAGAAGATCGAGTCGGGGGCGGCCCGGGTGGGGGTGCTCGGGCTCGGCTATGTCGGTCTTCCCGTCGTCACGGCGTTCTCCGGCGCCGGCTTCCGGACCCTGGGGTTCGACATCGACGAGCGCGTCGTGCGGCGGGTGAGGCGCGGCGACTCCCACATCGGCGACGTCCCGGCGCGGGCCGTCGCCGCCGTCGTCGAGCGCGGCCTCCTCGATGCGACAACGGACTTCGGCCGGCTCGGGGAGATGGACGCCGTCATCATCTGCGTTCCCACGCCACTCGGGAAGACCGGGGATCCCGACGTTTCCCACATTCTCGACGCGCTCAGACACATCCGAGACGGTCTCCGACCCGGTCAACTCATCGTCCTCGAGTCGACCACCTATCCGGGCACGACGCGGGAACTCCTGCAGCCGGAACTCGAACAGGGCGGACTCACGGCGGGAAGGGAGTTCTTCCTCGCTTTCAGCCCCGAGCGCGTCGATCCCGGCAATCCCACCCACACGTTCACGAACACGGCGAAGGTCGTGGGCGGACTGACCGCCTCCTGCCGCGAACTCGCCGCCGGTCTCTATGAGAGGGTCATCGACGAGGTCGTGAGCGTTTCGTCGCCCGAGGTCGCGGAACTTACGAAACTGCTGGAGAACACCTTTCGCGCGGTGAACATCGGTCTCGTGAACGAGATGGCGGTCATCGCCGACCGTCTGGGGATCGACATCGGCGAAGTCGTCCAGGCCGCGGCGACGAAGCCCTACGGCTTCATGCGCTTCACGCCCGGACCCGGCCTGGGCGGTCACTGCCTCCCGATCGACCCGCAATACCTTGCGTGGAAGATGCGGACGCTCCAGTACCGGACCCGCTTCATCGAACTCGCCGCCGAGGTCAACGCGGAAATGCCGCGCTACGTTGTGGACCGCGTCGCGCAGGCGCTCAACCGGCATCGACTGCCGTTGAACGGCAGCCGCGTGCTGCTGCTGGGCGTCGCCTACAAGCCGGGAGTCGGCGATGTCCGCGAGAGTCCGGCGCTCGACGTCATCGAACTTCTGCGCCGGCAGGGCTCCGAGGTTTCATACCACGATCCGTTCGTCCCGCGGCTGGCGCAGGAGGGCGGAGATCTCGAATCGCAGCCGCTGACGGCGGAGCTGCTCGCATCGAGCCACGCGACGGTCGTCATCACGGACCATCCGCGGGTGGACTACGGTCTCGTGCTCGAGCAGGCACGGATCATCGTCGATACGCGCAACGGCCTGCCGCAGCGGCAGGGGGAGCGTGGGGAGCCCGACAAGCGTGGGGAGCCCGGCGGTGCGGTCCTCTATCCCCTCTCGGGTCCGCCGCGCCTCACCGCTCTCGGCGGCGACGCAGGGTCTGGGCACGGACTGTTAGCGCCGGATCTCGAGCCGGTCCCCGGGATGGATTCGAGTCGAGGAGAGGCGATTCCATTCGATGATGTCGCGCGTCGATACCGAATGTCGGCGGGCGATCAGCCATAGCGAGTCGCCGGTCCGGACCACGATCGTCACGGACCCGGCTCCGTCGCTCGCGGATCGGGCGGACCCCGTTCCGGCCGGCCGCCCGGCCCTCGGAATCAGCAACTCCTGGCCGATCTGCAGGCGGCGCGGATTCACGTTGCCGTTCGCGGCCCGCAACGCCGCCACCGACACGCCGTATCGCTGCGCGATCACGTCCAGCGTCTGTCCGCGCTGCACGGTGACGACGGTCGTCCCCTCCGCATTCGTCCTCGCGGCGATCGGGCGGGCACTCGAACTCTGCGCGATCAATGCGCCGGAGGCCCGTGCGGACCGGGGAATCACGAGTTCCTGGCCGATCTGCAGGCGACGCGGGTTCAGGTTGCCGTTCGCCGCGCGCAGCGCCGCCACCGACACCCCGTACTGCTGTCCGATCCACCCCAAAGTGTGACCGCGCTGGACGGTGTGGAACGTCCACGTCACGCGCTCATCCGCCGGCACGGCGGCATACCGCGCCGCGAACCGGGCGGCGCCCTCGACGGGGACCCGAACCTCGACCTCCCGGTGCGGCGGGGTCACGTCGCGGAGAAACTCGGGGTTGAGGAGGTTGATCGTCTCTTCGTCGGTCCCGGCGGCCTCGGCCAGAACGTCGAAACTCGTGGCGTCGGGTACGCGCACCTTCACGTACTCCGGGATCGTCTCCCTCTCCGGGTCCGGGAACCCGTAGCGCGCGGGATCGTGTCCGATCATGGCCGCCGCGATGATCTTCGGTACGTAGTCCCGCGTCTCGCGCCGCAGCAGACGGCGGTCGGCGAGATCCCAGAAAGTCGCGCCCGGCACGGTGCGAAGGCCCCGTCGGACCCGGTTCGGCCCTCCGTTGTAGGCCGCCGCCGCGAGGTACCAGGAGCCGAACTCCTCGTACAAATCTCCGAGGTGGGCGATGGCCGCGTCGGTGGCCTTCTCGGGATCGCGCCGCTCGTCGAGCCAGTAGGAGATCTCGAGGCCATAACGGCGCCCGGTGCCCGAGATGAACTGCCACAGCCCGACCGCGTGCGCCCGGCTGTAGGCGTTCGGGCTCATCCCGCTCTCGATGAGCGAAAGGTAGATGAGGTCCTGCGGGAGGCCCGCCTCGCGCAGCTTCTGCCGGATCATCGGCTCGTACCGGGTCTTGCGCGCGAGGTAGGTCGCGAATCGTTCGCCAATGACGGTCTGGAAGAAGTTGACCCATGATCGGACCCGTTCGTTCATCTCGAGCCTGAAAACGCGCGGATCCTCTCCTTCGTGAACCAGCCCCATCGGGTCGCGGCCGAGCATCTCGCGGACGGCTCGATCGATCTCCGCCGCGGTCGGCCCGGCGGCCGTTTCGTCCACGGGATCCGGCACGACCGGGTCCTCGGGCATCAACTCGTCATCCGGCGCCGGAGCCGGCGCGGTCGCGGCTCCCGGTTCCGCGATCGCTTCCGGCGGGTCCGCCGTGCCGGCCGCAGTCGCTTCGGGCGGATCCGCCGTGCCAACCGCAGTCGCTTCGGGCGGATCCGCCGTGCCGGTTTCGAGCGCTCCCGGCTCGGCTTGCGCGGTCTCGGGGGCCGCGCCACTGCCGGGGGCCGGGCCGGTATCGGGTGTGCGCTGTGTCACCGCGCAGCCGTGCAGCACGAGAACCGCGAGCACCGAAGCGGCCCAGTGAAGGCGGGCGCGGAAGCGGAAGTGGATTCTTGATGATCGATGCGTCATCGGGCCGTGTTTCCCCTCTCGACACTCCGATTTCGCCACTTGCTACCCCCCCAGGCCCCTCCGCCCCACCAAGGCGTCGCTCCGGAAGCAGGACCGGGCGACACGCGGAACTATGGTACCGAACCGGATGCGCGGTGTCGAGATCGACCCGGCGGCCCCCGCTCGCCCTCCGAGCTGGCGACCCCGCGGCACGAGCCCCGCCGCGTCCGAGCGGTGCCGCATCCGGCCTGAACGCCGCGTCCCACTTCTCTCGGCGCGGCCGCGGGGTCTACCACGGGTCGCTAGACGTGGTAATTGGGGGCCTCGCGCGTGATCACGACGTCGTGCGGATGGGACTCGCGAAGTCCGCCGGAAGTGATGCGGAGGAAGCGGGAGTCCCGGCGGAGTCCGCCGATGGTGGCGGCGCCGCAGTACCCCATGCCGCTGCGAAGACCGCCGACGAGCTGGAACACGGTGTCCGCCACCGGCCCCTTGTAGGGCACCCGGCCCTCGATCCCCTCGGGGACGAGTTTCTGGGCGGCCGATCCCTCCTGGAAGTACCGGTCCGCCGAGCCCGCCTGCATGGCCGCAAGCGAGCCCATGCCGCGGATCACCTTGAACCGCCGGCCCTCGAGGAGGAAGGTCTCCCCGGGGCTCTCGTCGGTGCCCGCGAACATCGACCCGAGCATACACGTCTCCGCCCCCGCCGCGATCGCCTTCACGAGGTCGCCGGAATACTTGATGCCGCCGTCGCCGATCACCGGCACCCGTCCCTCCGTTCCCGCCACGCTGTCCTCGATCGCCGTGATCTGAGGCACGCCGACGCCCGTGACGACGCGAGTCGTGCAGATCGATCCCGGCCCCACGCCGACCTTCACCGCATCCACGCCCCGCTCGACGAGCGCCGCCGCCCCCTCGCGGGTCGCGACATTGCCGGCAACGAGGTCGATGCCGGGCAGCGCCTCGCGCACACGCGCGACGGCCTCGAGGACGCCCTCGGAGTGTCCGTGCGCGGTGTCGACGACTACGACGTCCACCCCGGCCGTCGCGAGTTCCCGCGCCCGCTCGAGTTCGTTCCGGCTCGCGCCCACGGCCGCCCCCACCCGGAGCCGTCCGTGGCCATCCTTCGTCGCGTTGGGAAACTGCCGCCGCTTGAAGATGTCCTTGACCGTGATGAGCCCGGCGAGCCGCCCATCTTCTCCCACCACGGGGAGTTTCTCGATCTTGTGGCGGCGGAGAATCTCCTCGGCCTCCTCGAGCGAGGTTCCGGCGGGCGCCGTCACGAGATTCTCGCTCGTCATCACATCCCGAACCGGCCGCGAGAGGTCCGTCTCGAACACGAGGTCGCGGTTGGTCAGGATCCCGACGAGAGCGCCGCCATCGCCCACGATCGGGACCCCGCTGATCGAGAACTCGCGCATTCGCCTGCGCGCCTCGCCGAGCGTGGCGTCGGGTCCGAGCGTGACGGGGTTCAGAATCATCCCGCTCTCGGATCGCTTCACGCGGTCGACCTGCTGGGCCTGGGCTTCGACCGACATGTTCTTGTGGATGATGCCGATCCCGCCCTCGCGCGCGAGAGCGATGGCCATGCGGTACTCCGTCACCGTGTCCATGGCGGCGGAGAGCAGCGGAATCTGGAGTCGGATGCGTTGCGTCAGGCGGGTGGAGACATCGACATCCGCCGGATGGACGAGCGCGTGCCCCGGTGCGAGGAGAACGTCGTCAAAGGTGAGCGCTTCGCGGCTGGAGCGCGGCACGGGAGCTTCCATGCGCCATCGTAGGCGACGGCCCGCGTGACGTCAAACGAGGCGACCGGTGCTTCGACGGCCGCGACGACCGCGCGGATCGACGACGATCAACCGGGGGTCGACGACGATTCCGATTCTACGGGGTCGACGACGATCTCGCGCGTCTCGGGAGGAGGACGATCCTCCTTCGGTTCCGGCTCCGGGTTGCCCGCTTCGAGTTCGGCGAGGAATCCGCGCCCGGCTTCGCGAAACGAGTCGATCACCCGGTCGGCCGCGCCGAGCACCTTCATCGTTCCCTTGACCGCGGTCGTCGAGGCCCGCGTCCTCCGCAACCCCCGGTGGACGGATTCGGCGAAGTGCTGGAACGGATCCGCTCCGGCCGCCGGCCGGGACGCATACTTCGATGCGAGATAGTCGATGAAATCGACGACCTCGTATTGCTTGTCCTCGGGGAGAGCCTGGAGTTTTCTCCAGATCTTCTTCCTCAGGATCTCGTTCATTTCTTCCTCGGCCATGGCGCCTTTCCGACTCCGTGGTCGTCCGAACCCGCCCCGCGCTCCTTCGCCGGTTCCCCTCATACTCCGCCCGAGCCGGGGCAGGTTTCAAGGGCGCGGCGCTCTCGGCGGCGCTCGCAGCCCGTGGTGAAGCCCCGCTGCGTTCGAGCGGCGCCGCATCCCGCCTGAACGCCACGGACTGTTGGGGGTTCCGCCCTCCGCCGCCTCAAGCATAACATGTTGCGCGTGAAAACCGCCTATGATCTCGCCTGCGAAGAACTCGCGGCGGCCCCTCGGCGATGGCTGGTCACGGGGGGCGCCGGCTTCATCGGCTCCCACCTCGTCGAGCGGCTCCTGACGCTGGGACAGGAGGTCGTGGCGCTCGACGACCTCTCGACCGGACACCGCGGCAACATCGCCGAAGCCGTGGGCGCCTCGGGCGCCCCCGCAGACCGCTGCCGTTTCGTGGAGCGGGACATCGTCGAGCCGGACGCCGCCGTCGAGGCATGCCGCGATGTCGACATCGTTGTGCACCAGGCCGCGCTGGGTTCGGTGCCGCGGTCGATCAAGGAGCCGCGGGAAGCGTATGCCCGCAATGTCGACGGGTTCCTCAACGTGCTGGACGCGGCCCGCCACGCCGGCGTCTCCCGCTTCGTCTACGCCTCCTCGAGTTCGGTGTACGGGGATTCGCCCGACCTCCCGAAGGTGGAAGCCCACATCGGGAACCCGGCGTCTCCCTACGCGGCCACGAAGCGCGTCAACGAGCTGTACGCGGAGATGTACCGCCTGAGCTACGACCTCGAAATCGTCGGACTCCGCTACTTCAACGTCTTCGGTAAGCGGCAGGATCCGGACGGGCCGTACGCCGCCGTCATACCGCGCTGGACCCTGCGCATGCTGGCGGGAAAGCCGTGCCGGATCTATGGGGACGGGAAGACGACCCGGGATTACTGCTACATCGACAACGTGGTGCAGGCGAACCTGCTCGCCGCCACGACGGAGGCGGAGTCGGCGCTCGGCGTCTACAACGTCGCCGCGGGAGATGCGACGACGCTGAACGAGCTGTTCGCCCTCATCCGGTCGGGGCTCGCGGAGAAGCGGCCGGAGGTGGGAAGCGCGGAACCGGTGTACGAGGGCTTCCGGGCCGGTGACGTGCGGCATTCCCACGCGGACATCTCGAAGGCTCGGGAACGGCTGGGATACGAACCCCGCTGGACGCTCCTCGAGGGTCTTCGGTCCACGCTCGACTGGTACGCCGCCCTCTGAACGGCGGGGACTGGCCTGCGCGCGGCCGTCCGCCGGGGCTGCCGGGGTCCGACCTTCACGTGTGGAGAATCGACCTCTCCGCCCGTGGCGGGTCCGGCGGCCGCGCCCTCCTGAGTCCGGACGAGCGGGCCCGCGCCGAACGACTCGTCGGCGCGAAGGCGCGCGCCCGGTTCCGGGGTGCCCGCATCGCGCTGCGACGTCTCCTCTCCGAGTACCTGGGCGTCCCGCCCGGCGAGTTGGCGCTGGAGTACGGAGAGCACGGAAAGCCCCGGCTGGCGTCGGCAAGAGGGGGCGGCGGGGTCGGCAACGAGGCCGGCGACGGAGCCCGCGACACTCCCCGCGACGGGGGCGGCGACGCTCCCCCGTTCCACTTCAATCTCAGCCACTCGGGCGACATCGCGCTCTGCGCGGTGGGCCAGCTCGGCGAGGTCGGCGTCGACATCGAACGCATCCGGCCCCTCGGCTACCCGGGGCCTCTCGCCCGCGACCACTTCTCCCCCGAGGAATGGCGCCTCCGGTCCGACTGGGAGACCGCGGCGGCGAGGCCGGAGTTCTTCCGGATCTGGGCCCGAAAGGAGTCGATCTTGAAGGCCGCCGGACTCGGCCTGTCGCGTCCGCTGGGCCGCGTCGACTCGATTCGGGGGGAACTCGACGGCCGCTCCTGGTGGTTGATGGACCTCTTCCCCGGGGAGGGCTTCACGGCCGCCGTGGCCTGCTCCCGGGCGCCCGAGACCGTCCGGCAGTGGAGCTGGCCGTGATCGCGACGGGAGTGCCGATGGTCCGGCGGCGCGACCACCGTGGCTCCGGAGGCCGGACCACCCGTTACTCCGGAGTCGGGACCGTCGTCGCCCCGGAGTCGGGACCGCTGTTGGTGCGGCGGCGGGCGAGGTTGACGATGACCGATCCGCTCCCCATAGTGCCTCGCGACATTGCGGGTCGTGCCCGACCGCCAGCACGGAGCCGGACGTACGAACCCTTCCTTAGTACGCCCCCAAGTGACCCGGAGGTCGCGCCATGTCCGACGCCGTTTTTGCGGCACCCAGCGAACACGCCTCGCACATTCGATACGACGACTACGGGAGTACCGTCGCCTCGGGCGACCGGGACGCGATCCTGCAGCTCTGCGAGGATATGAACGTCCGCTTCCTTCGTCTCATCTTCATCGACATCAACGGCTTCCCGAAGAATGTCGAGGTCCCGGCGAGCAAGTTCGAAGATGCGTTCGACGCCAAGGTCATGTTCGACGGGTCGTCGATCGCCGGCTACGTCCGCATCGAGGAGAGCGACATGCTCCTGCGGCCGGACCTGGACACGTTCCGGATCTTCCCGTGGGGGAACGCGGACGCCCGGGTGGCCCAGATGTACTGCGACGTCCGGCGCCCGTACAACAAGCCGTTCGGCGGCTGCCCGCGAGCGGCGCTCAAGCGCGTCGTCGCGAGGGCGGAGTCGCTGGGCTACACGATGTACGCCGGCGTCGAGGCGGAGTTCTTCCTCTTCAAGACGAACGAGGACGGGAGCTGCAATTTCGCCACTCACGACGATGGCGGGTACTTCGACCTCACGCCGTCGGACCTCGCGGAGCGGGCACGGCGCGAGATGGTCACCGGCATGGAGGCGATGGGCATCGACATCGAGGCCGCACACCACGAGGTCGCCGAGGGCCAGCACGAGATCGACTACAAGTACGGCGAGGCGCTGCGCACGGCCGACGACCTCATCACCTTCAAGTTCGTCGTCAAGAACATCGCGCTCGCGCACGGGCTCCACGCGACCTTCATGCCGAAGCCGATCTTCGGCGCGAACGGCTCCGGCATGCACACGCACCAGTCGCTGTTCGCGGGCGGGGAGAACATCTTCCACGATGCGGATGCCGACTACGAGTTGTCGGACACGATGCTCCACTACATCGGCGGGCTCAAGAAGCACGCGCGGGCCATCGCGGCGGTCTCGAACCCGATCGTGAATAGCTACAAGCGGCTCGTGCCGGGCTACGAGGCGCCGATCTCCATCGCGTGGTCGCAGCGCAACCGGTCGCCGATGATCCGCATTCCGGACCAGCGCGGGATGGGGACGAGGGCGGAGTTCCGGATGCCGGATCCTTCGTGCAACGGGTATCTGGCGCTCGCCTGCCAGCTCGCGGCCGGTCTCGACGGGATCGAGAACCGGATCGACCCGGGCCCGCCGCTCGACACGAACGTGTGGCAGCTGTCCGACGAGGAGCGCGAGCGGATCGGGCTCGATGTGCTGCCTGCGAACCTCGGCGAGGCGGTGGCCGAACTCGAGGCGAACGAAGTCATGAAGGACGCCCTCGGCGACCACATCTTCGAGCAGTTCGTGAGCCGCAAGAGGGCCGAGTGGAGCGACTACGTGGCGTCGGTCTCCGAGTGGGAACTCGAGCAGTACATCAACTACTAGCAGCCTGAGACGATCAGCGATCCGGAGGTTCCAGGATCCCCGGATCGCTGATGGCATCGATGGCCACGACGAGCCCGGAGAGCCCCGCCCCGGCGCTCCGGACATCGGCGATCACATTCCGAATCCGGCTCAATCCCACT
This sequence comes from Candidatus Palauibacter poriticola, assembly GCA_012270965.1. Classification (GTDB taxonomy): domain Bacteria; phylum Gemmatimonadota; class Gemmatimonadetes; order Palauibacterales; family Palauibacteraceae; genus Palauibacter; species Palauibacter poriticola. Next base: position 29,716 of record JAAXHJ010000023.1, on the reverse strand, counting down.
GCGTTCCGGCGCCGGAAGGATCGCATCGCGTCCTCCGTCGTCGACGCCTCGGCGCGGGCGATGATCTGCGCCGCCATGCGCGAACGCGCCAGCTCGAGCCGCGCGACAAGGATCCGCGCCGCTCTCTGGTCCCACGGATCCTCCGCCGCCACCGAGTACACGCGTCCCCGCAGCCACGGAAAGTCGATCTCCTCGGCGAGCCCGAAGTACACGGCGCCGACCTCGAGCGTACCGGCGCCCGTTTCCCGGATGAGGCTGGCGATGGGCAGCAGTTCGTCCACGTAGCGGAAGGTCGTGAGTTGCGCGGCGCCCTCAGGATCGAGTCCGTCCATCTCGTGTAGCGAGCAGGTGGACTCGAAACGTTCCAGCCGCTCGGCGGTGAGCAGTTCCGGCAGGGCCTCGCGAACCGCGCGCACGGGATCGTGCAACCATTCGATCGCCGCGCTGACCGGCTCCGCGGGGTCGGTTCGCTCCAAGAGCCAGCGGGTCGCGCGCGTCAGCGCACCGGCCATGGCCAAGTAGCACTCGTTCTGCGCCCCGCTCCGCATGCGGACGTCCGCGACGCGCAGCCGCTCGTACAGATCCTCGGCGTCGGCGATCCGTGACGCGACGTACCATGTGCGGGCGACGGTCGCGGCGGCGCGGCCGGTCTCCTCCATGAGCCGGATATGGCTCGTGGCGCCCATGCGGTCCACGTAGCGGTTCGTCAATAGCATGCTCGAGATGTTTGGGCGCAGCCGGTGCCCCTCGAGGTCGGACGTCTCGACCTCCTTCAGCGCCCCGAAGGGGAAGTAGTCCTCCACGAGTTCCATCATGGCCGGGTCGCGGGACACGCTGGACTCCGTGAGCGCGTGCTTGAGGTGAAGCTTCGAGTAGGCCATCACCGTGGCGAGTTCCGGCCTCGTGAGGTGCGCCCCGACGTTCTCCCGTTCGATGAGTTCCTCCCCCGCCGGCAGGTATTCGAGGGCCGGATCCAGGATGCCCTCCCGCTCGAAGCGCTGGATCACCTCATGGAACGGCGCGGGCGCGCGCCGCGCCCGGATGTAGTCGAGGCTGATGGCGAGACTCTGGCTGTACGTGTTGCGGAGAACCTTCCACGCGACCTCGTCCGTACACTCGCGGAGCAGGTCGTTGCGCGCCTCGTAGTCGATCGCGCCGCGCGACAGGGGCGCGCCCAGGAGGATCTTGAGGTTGACCTCGTGGTCGGACATGTCGACCCCGGCGGAGTTGTCCACCGCATCGGTGTTGATGCTCCCCCCGCGGAGCGCGTACTCCACCCGCGCGCGCTGCGTGAAGCCGAGATTCCCGCCCTCCCCCACGACCCGCGCCTGAATGGCCGTCGCATCGACCCGCGTGGGATCGCCGCTCGGGTCGCCGACATCGGCGTGGCGTTCCGAACTCGCCTTCACGTACGTGCCGATGCCGCCGTTCCAGAGGAGGTCGACCGGCGCCGACAGGATGGCGCGGATCAACTCGTTTCCGTTCATCTCCTCGCGATCAATGGCGAGGCGCTCGCGGATCTGCGGCGAGAGGGGGATCTGCTTCTCCGTACGGTCGTAGACGCCGCCCCCCTCGCTCAGAAGTTCGGCGTCGTAGTCGGCCCACGACGAAGCGGGAAGGTCGAACAGCCGTTTCCGTTCCTCCCACGATGCCTGCGGATCCGGATTCGGATCGAGGAAGATGTCGCGGTGATCGAAGGCGGCGACGAGCTGGATCTGCTTGCTGAGCAGCATCCCGTTGCCGAACACGTCGCCGCTCATGTCCCCGATGCCGACTGCCGTGAAGGGTTCGTTCTCGTAGTCGACATCCGCTTCCCGGAAGTGGCGCTTCACGCACTCCCACGCGCCGCGGGCCGTGATCCCCTCCTTCTTGTGGTCGTACCCCTGGGATCCGCCGGAAGCGAAGGCGTCATCGAGCCAGAAGCCCGCTTCCGCCGCGAGTTCGTTGGCCGTATCCGAGTTCTTCGCCGTCCCCTTGTCCGCCGCGACGACGAGGTAGGGGTCGGGTCCGTCGTGGATCACCATCGCCCGCGGTCGCGTCACCTCGCCATCGACGACGTCGTCCGACACCTCCAGCAGCCCCCGAATGAAGTCCCGGTAGCTGTCCAGCCCCGCCGCAAGCCGCGCCTCGCGATCATCCGGCAGCCCCTTCACGATGAAGGCACCCTTCGCGCCGCCGGGCACGATGACCGCGTTCTTCACCCTCTGCGTCTTCACGAGCCCGAGCACTTCCACCCGGAAATCACCGTAGCGGTCGCTCCACCTGATCCCGCCGCGCGCCACGTCGTCCATGCGCAGGTGGGCAGCCTCCGTGCGGGGGCCGCGCAGGTAGACCTCGTGCTTCGGCTTCGGCTCCGGAATGAAGTCGACGGAGCGGCTCGAGATCTTGAGCGCGAGGAGAGGGGACCGGCGCAACTCGCCCCGGTAGTGGTTCGTGCGCACGCTGGCGTGGACGAGGTCCATCATCCGCCGCAGCGTCCGGTCGTCCTCGATCCCGCGTACCGAAGCCAGCCCGCGCGTGAACTCGCGCTTCAGACGCCGCATCGCGTCGGCCGCCCCCTCCCGCGCCTCCGGATCGAAGCGCGCCTCGAAGGCCCGGAAGACGCAGCGCGCGATGTCCGGGTACGCCGTGAGCGGAAACTGGCCACCCGTGGGGGCGGCGACGGCGCCGATGCGGAACGTGTAGCCCGCGTAGGCCCGGAGGACCGAGACCTCCCGCCACGTGAGACCGGCGGTCACGACGAGTTCGTTCAGCCGGTCATCTTCCGCGAGCCCCGCCCGGATGGCCCGCAGCATGTCGCCGATCCGGTCCTGAGCCGCCGCGATGTCGAGGTCGCCGGCGCGCCGCGCCTCCGCCTCGAAGGACTGGACCCGCGCCGCGAACGTCTCCTCCGGGTCGTCGGACGTCTCGTCCCTGAGCTGGATCGTGAAGCGCAGCGAGTCGAGCACCCGGAGCCCCAGGTTCTCGAGCGTGGGGATCACGTCGCTCAGGACGTAGTGACCCTTCCGGGCGTATAGCCGCAGCTGGTAGTGTCGCCCGTCCCCCTCTCCCGGCGACCGTTTGAGCAGGACCTGGCTCTCGCCCGTCTCGGCCAGCCGCGCGAGACAGGCCACGTCCTCGACCGCGGTGTCGATGTCCATCGCCGCCTGGTAGCCGGTCGAGAAACGCACGACGTGCGTCGCGAGTTCGTGGCCTCGCGTGGGACCGTGGACGGCATCGAGCGCGTCCTCGAGGCGTTCCTCCCACGTGCGGACGATCGAACGGACCTTGGCCTGGACGGCGTCGAGATCGACCGACCCCACCTCGTCCGGGTCGTGGGCCAGATAGAAGTGGAGGCGCGCCTGGTCGCCCTGGCCGAGCGCAAGGTGGTAGTTGAGGAGCGTCCCCCCGTAAGCCTCGATCAGCGCCGCCTGCAGCCGCCTCCGCACCTGCCCCGAGAAATGGGTCTTGGGGAGGATGACGAGGAGCTGGACGCCGCGGCCGAGCTGGTCGGGACGCGCGGTGACCCGCACGTCGTCCCCGCCTCCGGTCGCCATGACCGCGTCGATGACCGAGCGGATCTCCTCCACCGAGGCGAGGAACAATTCCTCCTTCGGCATCGAGTTGAACGTCCCCAGGATGACGTTGTAGTCGTGCGATCCGGGGGGAGCGGCTTCCAACTGAAGGATCTCGCGCAGCTTGCGGCGCAGGATTGGGATGGAGGAGGCGTCCTGCGAGAACGCCTTCGCGGTGAACAGACCGAGGAAGCGGTGCTCGCCGCACACCGTCCCGTCCGGGCGGAGACGTTTGATTCCCACATAGTCCATGCGGACGTTGCGCCGAATCGGACTCTGGGCGTTGGTCTTGGAGATGATGAGAAGCGGGCCGCCCAGCACCCGGGCGCGGAGGTAGGCGGGGAGTTCGTCCAGGGGCCGGGGTTCGTGGTACTTCGACTTGTCGTCGTCCCTGAGGATGCCGAGCCCGCTCCCCTCCTCGACGCGGATCCAGTCGCGGCCGGCGTCATCCGTCTCGATGTGGTACGCGCGATAGCCGAGGAAGACGAAACCGGGGTCCACGAGCCAGCGCAGGAGATCCTGGATCTCCTCGAACTCGGTGCTGCGCCACGGCGTCTCGCTCCGCTTGTCCTCGAGTTCGCCGACGAGCGTCCCCACCCGCTCGATCATCGGGGAGAAGTCCTCGGTGACGGCCCTCACGAGTTCGAGGCGCCGCCGCACCTCGGATTCCAGCGTCTCCCGAACCTCCGCGTGGTGTGCGTCGTCGAGCACGATGTGGACGACGGACATCCGCGTGCCGTCGGCGGAGTGGTCGCGGATGTCGAGCACGCGGCCGGAACCGTCGCGATCCACCACGAGGACCGGATGGAGGAGGAGTGGTATGTCGAGTCCCGCCGAGTGGAGGTACTCGCGCAGCGTGTCGACGATGAAGGGCCGGTCCTCCATCACCGTCTGGAGCACGCCGCGCGACGGATCGTCCTCGTCCCAGGCGAGTCGGATCGCGATCTCGCCGGCGGCGGCGCCGGCCACGAGGCGGTAGAGGGCGGCGACATCGTCGGCCAGGGCGTCGACGGGGCGGCCATCCGCGATGTGGGCGTAGCCGCGGCTGAATAGACGGCGGGAGAGACCGCGCACCGCGTCCACGGGCGCGCCCGGGAGCCGCGATTCGACCTCGCGGATCAGGGGCCCGAGGTCCGTCTGCTGCGCAGGCTTGTGTTTCATGCCCGTAGATACCCCATTGTGCCGCACAGGGTCAACGGCGAACGTGCCGCGGGCCGAATCGAACTCCACACCGCGGCCGTCCAAGGCCGTAGCGGAGCAGCGTGAGAACCGAGAGGGGGAGGGACAGCATGCACATATCGATCGAATACTGCACCGCTTGAAACTATGAACCGAAGGCCGCCAGTCTGGCAGCGACCCTCAGGGAACGGTTCGAGGATCCAACAATCGAGATGATCCCCTCCGGCGGCGGCCGCTTCGAGGTCGTGGCGGATGGGCGGCTCATCTATTCGAAGGCCGCCACGGGCCGGCACCCGTCCCATGAGGAGATCCTCGACGCGCTGCGTTAGCGGGCCGTGGGGCGGCGGGCGTTTCCGCGGGAACGCGAAAAGCCGGTGCCGCACGAACGAGCGAAGCCGGTGCCGCACGAACGAGCGAAGCCGGTGCCGCACGGACCAGCCAAGCCGGCGCCGCACGGACGAGCGAAGCCGGCGCGACCCTTCAACGGATCCGTCCGTAGCGGTCCTCAAGGCGCACCAAGTCGTCCAGTTCCGGCGTGCTCACCTCGAGGATGACGCTGTCCTCGAGCGCCTCCATGCGGTGCACATTCCCCGGCGGGATCGAGACGACCTCGCCCGGGAGCCACTCGAACACCGCATCGTTGAGCGTGAAGCGCATGCGCCCGGACTGGAGCAGCATCGTCTCGTGCTTCACGAGGTGCTTCTGCAGCGAGAGGATGTGCCCCCTCTCCACTTCAAGGATCTTCCCCGCGTAGCGGTCCGTGTGCGCGTACCGCACCTCGCGCCCCCATGGCTTCTCCACGCTGCGTGGCTCGCCGCGGCGCGCCGGTTCTCGCTCCTCCGGCAGCACCGGCGCGCTCCCTCGTCCTTGTCCCTTCTCATGCCCCTCCATGGCGTGACATGATACGCGGGCCGGCCCCCTAGCGCCGCAGCCCCGAGAGGTACTTCGTTCTCGAGGGCCCGGACCAACCCAACCGTGGGCCAGCGAGATCAGGCACAGCCTCGCCCCGCCACCGAGTCACCGGCTCCGTCGCATGGATCGTGTAGCCTGAGTCGGGGCGGCGCGGTATCGTTTTTTGATTCTCCGCAGGGCGGGATTCGGCGACCAACCGCGACGGAAGGGAAGCACGCTTGCCTCAGGTCAATCCCGATCTCTTGCGCTGGGCGCGCGAATCCGCCGGTCTCAGCCGGGCGGAGGCCGTGACCAGGCTTGGGTTGAGGCGGGCCTGCGGTATCGAGCCCGTGGAGCGTCTCCGGGCACTCGAGGTCGGAGGCAACGCACCGACGCGGGCCATGTTGTCGAAGATGGCCGAGAAGTACCGGCGACCCCTCGTGACGTTCTACTTGGAACAGCCTCCAGCCAAGAGCGATCGGGGCAGCGACTTCCGCACCGTGGCCGCGAACCAGTCGCGAGAAGATGAAGCCCTGCTCGACGCCCTGGTGCGGAATCTACTGGCGAGCCAGGCCTTGCTGAAGTCCGCCCTTCTCGATGAGGAGGACGCTGAGCCCCTGCCGTTCGTCGGCTCGGCAGCACGCGCGGATGGTGTTGAAGCGGTCACCAGCTCCATGAGGGTGGCGCTCGAGCTCTCGCTGGACCGTTATCGGGTGACCGCTTGCACGGACGCAGCGTTTCGCCTGCTCCGTCGGCGTGCGGAGGACGCAGGCATCTTCGTGCTGCTGGCGGGAAACCTCGGTACCCACCACACCGATCTCGACGTGGATGTGCTCCGTGGAATGGCACTGGCCGATGAGATCGCCCCGTTCGTCGTCGTCAACCCAAGAGATTCCGCCGGTGCCCGTTGCTTTACGCTGCTCCACGAACTGGCGCACCTCCGGCTCGGGCAGACGGGCATCAGCGGGTGGCTTCCCCCGCGGCCACGTGGAACGGTTCTGCAACGACGTGGCTTCGGAGCTCCTGCTGCCGGATGCCGAGTTGTCCGGGCCATGGGTCGCGGCTGACGGCGACGTCGTCGGCTGGGCCACGGCGATCACCGCATACGCGGGAGAGCGCAACGTCAGTTCCTCCATGGTAGCCTACCGGCTTTATCGCCGGGGCTTCATTGATGCGGAGCTGTGGCGAAATCTCTCCCGGCGCTTTCGAGACCGCTGGCGGATGGCCCAGGACCAACGTCGGGAACGGCTGAGAGACCAACCCGGCGGCCCCGGATATTACTCCGGAATGCAGTACCGGCTCGGCTCGAGGCTTGTGACGGTGACCGGTCGACTCGCCGCGTCGGGTGCCCTCACCACCACGAAGGCGGGGCGTGTCCTCGGCGTGAGGCCGGAGCACGTGCAGGCCTTGGCGGCCAGATTGTAGGTCGAATCCAGCTACCCCGGCCATGCTTTATCTGCTCGACGCGAATGTCTTGATCGACGCCGAGCGCATTACGCGCGGCGTCAATCGTCTACTACTGGCTGATAGTCGTTCCCCGTCATTGGTTCATATCCATCCCATCTGCCCTTCATTTCAATCAGCACTCGCTGCTTCGATGGTGCCGGCTGGGGATTGATGCGCACGACGCGGGCGGCATAGTCGCGTGGGTTTTCGGTCATCGCCATCGCCAAATCCCGCACGAGATACCGCGGGGCCCAGCCGATCATGTAATAATCCGTGGTCTGAATCTGAACGGCGAACCGAGCGCGGGGATTGGTGAGCTCGAGCGTCACGTAGAGCTCCTCGCCGTCTTCCAAATCGTTGAGGCGTCGGCGGGCCGTCTCGTTGGCGTACCGCCACCCGTGAAGAAAAAACCGGCACGAGAAGGATCCATCGCGACCCTTCGCGAGCCTCGGGAAAACCTCGTATGCGTCGGTGGCTCGATACCCTCCACTGGTTGACAGAATTTCGAAGGGATCAGCCCCCAGGGGAAGACCGAGACGCTCAAGGTGGTGCTCACGGTCCGGTCTCCTTTGGTTCATTACACGGTTCTGGAACAGCGGAAACAGACGAGAAGCTCGGTAGTCCCGCTCGAAGTCCGGGAAGTCCATCAGGAGCGGAAACCCCGCCTCCTTCTGAGCCCTCCGCGCGCCGTACGTGTAGCGGAACCGATACGCGGGTGCCTCCGTGCGTTCGTCCAGCCGACCAATCGGGAACCACTGTCGACTGTCGATTTTGTCCTGCCACGCCAAGAACAGCGTCTTCTGGGTCATTAGAGCAGCTCCGAGAGTTTGTTACGGTTGTAATAAATGAGCTTGATCGCGAACTCCCTCGCTGGCTGAGACATCCAACCGGAGGGTACACGGTCAACAATCCCCAACACGGCGTCATCGTCCAACCTACGCACGGACTCCAGCGTGTCGAGAAAGTACCGAGAGTGCCGAGCCGCCGCCATGCGCACGAGGTCAAGCGGGCTCGGACCGTAGCGGGTGGCCTCAACCCAGTAGATCCCTCCCCTGCCTTTCTCGGAGTAGGCACCCACTCTCTCCTCCTCCAAGAGAAGGGTACGCCGAACGTCACGGAGTTCTCTCCCCAGCGACGAAGCGTGGTCGAAGGACGGAGCCAGGAATCCCTTCCACCGCCCTTCGTCTCGCCTACGGAGGAACCCCCAATTCTCGTGGTGGCGATCCGTGTTGCCGATCACTGCGTCCAGCACCAGATACGCCGCGAATTGTTGTTTGGTCGTTTCGGCGGCCTCCCGCTCCTGGAAGACACGTCCGAGGCACTCCCAGATGTTCTTGAACGAGTGGTGGGACTGACCAAAACGTACCGTGGGATCGTAGCCCGTCACGATCCGCTCCAAGATCTGGTTCCCGTGCACGAGCTCCTGACCGTCGACGGCAAAGGACTCTGACGCCGATCCCGGTGTTCTCCGGAATTCCGCGAGTTCGACGGTCGCGTGAGGGACGCGCATCACGCGTGCAACTTCGGTCGCAATCTTCTCCGCCCAGTGCTGGCCGGTCGAGGACTGAGGGTACTTGAAGAGCCACTCGCGCCCACCAGCGGTGGGATCTCGGAACCAGAATTTTTTCTTCGTGCCCATGGCTTCGGGTTCGAGTACCCAGTCCGTCTCAACTGTGATGATTCGATAGCTCGCGTCGCGCATGGGATTCGGGTTGAATTGCCGTCGGTCGGAACGAGGCCAACGATAGCACCGTGGGCGGCGTGCCTCTACGGTGGCTCATCCGGCTCGCGACTCGCCCCCGGAGACGGCGGCGACGACAGCCCTTGCCGCAGGGGCAGGTCCCGGTTCAGGATTCCGGTTCGCCTGATCTTGGGCGGGACAGGTGGGCGGGACGGGAACACGGACGGACCCCTCGGTTTCGAGTCGTGCATATGGATACAGGACCATCGCTTCTACCGGGACTCCGCGCCGATTCCAGCCTGGGGGCTGCGGTGCGCGAGATCGAAGCTGTCGACGCACGGGGGGTGCCGGAGGGGTTCGTTGTCGACCGGGTCGTGTGCGGTGCGGATCCCATGAACCTCGGTCTCAATATCGTGGTTGCCCGCGACGAGCAGGGGGTGCCGCCGTCGGCGCCGCGCTACCGGAGTCTCCACCGCTGGCGCGTCGGAAAGACGACGATCCCCGTAGTGGCCGCGGTAACCACGCCGGACGGCAAGTGGTGGCTGCAGGGTCCGTCGGCCGCGGCATCGCCCGTAGGCCCCTTCGGCGCCGAGCAGGTGGAGCGGATGCTCAACGAGGCGCTCCGCGAGCCGTCGGGTGCCGCGTCCCGCGCGCGTATTGCGGGTCTCCTCGTGGCTACCGCCGACTCAAACGCCGGGGCCAGCGGTCCCGCGCATGGCGTCAACAACTCCGGCCTCTTCGCGATGCACTACCTGCGCGAGATCCTGCCCACCGAGGACGGGTGGACGGCTGCCGCTCAACGCTCCAAGGCCTGTCTGCCCCTCCGGGCGCATCATCTCGTCCAGGCACTCGGCTTTCGGATCCGCAGGGAAGGGTCGGCGGCGGTGCTCCTGCAGGCGCGACACTCGGCGGTGAACCGGGCGGTTGCCGTTCTGCTGGAGGAGGACGAGCACTTCGACGGCAAGAGTTCGCGCTTCAGAGTGTCCCCGGTCGCACACGGCCTGCGGGTGGCCCAGCAACGCGAACTGCCGTGGCTCATCGCGCTTCGCGGCAGCCAGACCCGCCTCTATCCGGCGCGGCCGGGCGTCGGCGTGGGCAGCCGCGGACTCACCGGCACCTACTTCGAACTTGACCTCGCGACCTTGGAGCCGGAGTGGGCGGCCTATCTCGACCTCGTCTTCTCGGCCGAGGCATTGGAGCCGGAGGGGGGCGTGCAGCGGATCCTGTCGGGTTCCCGGCGCTACACCCAAGGTCTGGGCGACCGGCTCCGGACGCGGGTCTACGAGGAGGTCATGCCGGCGTTGGCTGTGGCCGTGGCGCGGGAGACGGGGGGGCGGGATCTCGAGGAGGCGTACAGGATCACGCTCCTGATCCTGTTCAGGTTGCTCTTCCAAGCCTACGCCGAGGATCGGGGCCACCTCCCGTGCGGCCGCAACGACATCTACGACCGCCACTCGCTCAAGCAACGTGCGCTCGATCTGCTCCAAGAGCCCGACCTGGCTGACGAATCCCATGCGCTGTGGGCGGGACTGCGCACGGTATGGAACGTCATCGACACGGGCGACCGGGGGTGGGACGTGCCGCCGTACAACGGCGGACTGTTCGGACGCGATCCGGCCTTGCACGGGGAAGGCGCGATCATCGAGGCGTTGCGGCTCGACAACCGGATCGTGGGGCGGGCGCTCGAGCGGCTGCTCATTGACACCAACGAGGACGGCGACCGCGGCCCCATCGACTTCCGGGAGCTGTCGATCCGCGAGTTTGGAACGCTGTACGAGGGCCTCATTGAGAGCACGGTGGCGCGCGCACCGTGTGATCTGACGCGGGATCCGGAGGTCGGCTATCGTCCCGCGCGGGATGGGGAGAGCGTCGAGGTGCCGGAGGGAGAACCCTTTTTCCGCGACGTGACGGGCGAACGGAAGGCCACCGGAACGTACTTCACGCCCGAATTCGCGGTGCGCCACCTGCTGGAGCACGCGCTCGACAAGGCGCTGGATTCGCACCTTGAGCGGGTGTCCGCGTTTTTCGCCCAAGGGGATGATGCCTCGGCGGCGGACGCGTTCTTCGATTTCCGCGTGGCCGATATCGCGATGGGATCGGGTCATTTCCTCATCGCGGCCGTCGATCACATCGAGGCGCGCATGTCGGCCTTCCTCACCGAGACGCCGATACCCGCCGTCGTGCGGGAGCTTGACCGGCTGCATGCCGCCTCCGCGGCGGCGCTGGATCGTTCGGCGGAGATCGCGGGCGTGGAGACGACCCAGTTGCTCCGCCGCCAGATCGCGCGGCGCTGCGTTTACGGCGTGGACCAGAACCCGATCGCCGTGGACCTCGCCCGCGTGGCGATGTGGCTGCACACGTTCGTGCCCGGGCTTCCGATGTCGTCGTTGGACCACAACCTGGTGCGGGGCAACTCGCTCACCGGCATCGACAGCGTGGACACGGCGGTCGACGCCTTGGATCCCTCCTCCGGCGGTGGCCAACTTTCGATCTTCCGGCAACCGATCGAGGACGCGTTGTCGGAGGCGCGCGAAGTGCTGCGCGATGCGGCCAAGGCGGCGGAGGCGAGCAAGGCGGAGGTCCTTCATAGTGCTGCTCAGTTCCGGAAGGCGAGGGAACGAGCCCAGACCGCCCGCCTCCTGTTCGACGCCGCCCTCGCCGCGCGTCTCGGCAAGGTCACGGTGGAGACGCTCTCCATCGAGGAGATTACGGCATTGGCCCAAGCCGGCGAGGTACGGTCGCTGGTCAACGGGCTCGATCCCGCGCACTTCCCCTTCCTCTTCCCGGAGGTCTTTCTGCGGGACAACGGCGGGTTCGATGTGCTGGTCGGCAATCCCCCGTGGGAAAAGGTGAAGATCGAGAGGCAGCAGTGGTGGGGGAAACACCTGCCCGGCATCCGCAGCCTGTCGGTCGGCAAGATGAACGCCGCTATTCGGGAGTTCAGTTCAGATCGCCCCGATCTCGAGCTGGCGTACACCGAGGACATGGAATCCACGAGAGCGATGGCGACGCACCTCAAGGCCCTGTACTCGGGGATGGGCAGCGGAGACACGGACCTCTACAAGGCGTTCGCGTGGCGCTTCTGGCAGCTGATTCGCTCGTCGGGACACCTGAGCATCGTCCTCCCGAGGTCCGCGCTCAGCGGAGCCGGACTCCCCGAGTGGCGGCTCGCGATCTTGGATGGAGGAGCCTTCGATAACGTGACGACAATCGTCAACACCGGACAGTGGTTGTTCGAGGACGTGCATCCTCAGTTTGGCGTCGCCTTGGTGGTCGTCCGCAGCGGCACGGAAGATGCGGGTACGCTGCGGCTTCGTGGGCCATGCCACAATCCCGCGGACTATGCGGGGGCGATGTCGGAACCGCCGATCAAGGTCTCGGCGGACGAGTTCAAGCGGTGGTCCGGCAACGCGTCCTTTCCGTCGTTCCCGACCCCACAGTCCGTGTCCATCTTCCGCAAGATGTTGACACATCCGCTATTCGGTGCCCCCCCCCCCCCCCCCC
>JAAXHJ010000023.1:0-17429 GCA_012270965.1 Candidatus Palauibacter poriticola | reverse complement strand
CCCCCCCCCCCCCCGAAACAAAACCGAAGACCGCAGGCGAACTTTCGGCCAGCCACGGAGCTGCACGCCACCTTGGACAGACACCGCTTCATCTTGGACGCTGGAGCGTCCGCCCTCTCCGGGAACTCGACGCCGCCCACGACAGGCATCGCTTCGTCCTCGACGCCGGAGCCAGCGCCGTGAGCGGGGCCACCCGGTGGCCCGTCTACAAGGGCGCGTCCTTCAACCTGTGGGATCCCGAGACCGGCGAATACTACGCCTCGGTCAACGCGGAGGAGATTACGCGGCACCTCCAAGAGAAGAGACGCCGACAGTCACGCACTCGTAATTCCGTTTTCTTTGGCACTCCCGAATCCGACCTGTCGGACCCGGCCACGCTGCGCTGCCAGTCCGCTCGCATCGCGTTTCGCGATGTCACGAATGCCACGAACCAGCGCACGGTAATTTGTACGTTGATCCCACCGGGGCGGGTGCTAACGCATCAGGCTCCGTATATCGTGTTCAGCGGCGACCGACGGGAGGAGGCCTACTTGCTCGGCATAATGTCGTCGGTTCCGTTTGACTGGTTTGCGCGAAGAACCGTCGAGGGGCATCTAACCTTCGGAATACTCAACAGCCTTCCCGTACCGTGTGGAGAGTCTTCCTCACCACTTCGAGGCCGGGTCATCGAGCTGGCCGGACGGCTCGGGGCGCACGACGAGCGATTTGCGGACTGGGCTGCTGAAGTCGGCGTACCCGTGGGGTCGCTGCGCGAGGAGCCCGCACGCTTGGACGCGATCCATGAACTGGATGCTCTGGTGGCGCTCCTCTATGGGCTCACCGAGTCCGAGCTCGTCCACGTGTTCGAGACCTTCCACCGCGGCTGGGACTACGAACCGAGGCTGCACGAGGTGCTGCGCCACTACCGGAGGTGGGAGTGGAGGGCGTAAAATACCCGCCCGTCTTCGCCACCAATCGGCCCGCCACGGGGGAGTCGGTGGCGGAGCGGGTCAACTGGCTGCTGAGCGGGGCGCGCGAGGAGTACGCCTCCCCGCCCGACGTGGCCATCGCAACGGCCTACCTGAACCCGGCCGGGTTCGGCCTCTTGGCCGACGAACTGGAGCGGACACCCAAGGCGCGCCTCCTGATCGGGGCGGAACCGACCCCCGCCACCGCTGAGCCCGGTGTGCGGATCCTCACGCCCGCCGAATTGTCGGAGGCGCTGTCCGTTCACCAGCGCTGGCTCGAGGCCGAGCGCGACCTGACCGGCTTCACACGCGAGGCCGACGGTGCCGCCCGCCGGCTCGTGGAGTGGCTCCGGGCGACCGACGCGGACGGCAATCCGCGGGTCGAGGTGCGCCGGTACACGGACGGGTTCCTGCACGGTAAAGCGTTCATCACGGACCACGCACGGATGCCCGCCGTGCTCGCGGGCTCCTCCAACCTGACCTACGCGGGACTGACGCTGAACGCCGAACTGAACCTCGGCTACCCCAGCGGCCAGCATACGCACTTGGCGCAGGAGTGGTTCGACGAGATATGGGAGGCGTCGACACCCTATGCGCTGGACGAGGTGTACGCGGCCCGCTGGGATCCCCACCCGCCGTGGACGATCTTCCTGCGCATGCTGTGGGAGCTTTACGGCGGCACGCTGGAGGAGGAGGACGACCGGCGGACGCACACCGAGCTTCGGCTTACGGGGTTCCAGCGTGAGGGGGTCGCGCGCATGCTGCGGCTCCTGGACCGCAACGGCGGCGTGATCGTGGCGGACGAGGTGGGGCTGGGCAAGACATTCATGGCGGGCGAGGTCATCAGCCGCGCGACCGTACAACGGCGCCAACAGGTTCTGATTGTCGCGCCCGCCGCCCTCAAACGCGGGATGTGGGATCCGTTCCTCAGGAAGTATGACTTTTCGCGTCGCGTCGACGTCCTGTCGTACGACGAACTCCGCCTCAAGTCGCGGGATGATCGCGTGTTGCGGCGGGAACTCGACGCCTACGCCCTCATCGTGGTGGACGAGGCGCACAACCTTCGGAACCCCCAGGCACAGCGCACGCGAGCCGTGGCCGCCCTCGTGGGCGGGGCCAACCCGAAGCAGCTCGTGCTGCTGACGGCAACCCCCGTCAACAACACCCTGCTCGACCTCCACTCGCTGGTGTCGCTCTTCGTCCGCAACGACGGCGCCTTCCTCGATCACGGCATCCCCTCCATCTACGGCTACATTCGGCGCGCCCAGGACATGAACCCCGACGAGCTGTCGCACGAACACCTGTTCGACCTGCTCGACGAGGTTTCGGTGCGCCGCACGCGGCGGTTCGTCAAGCAACACTATGCCGGCGACACGATCCCGGGGCCCGACGGGCATCCCGTGACCATCACGTTTCCGACACCTGTCCTCCGGAACCTCGACTATGCGCTCGACGAGGCCGGACAACAGCTCATGGATGCCGTGATCTACGCGCTGGACCAGTCCGACGACGCGAAGCGCTACGACGAACGCCTCCGCGATCCGGACCGGCTCCTGCTCGCCCGCTACACGCCCGGAGCCTACCACAGGGACCGCGACATCGAATTCGCGTACCAAGTTTCCAATGCGGGATTATTGCGGTCGACGCTGCTCAAGCGGCTCGAGTCTTCGGTGGCGGCGCTGGGGGAGACGCTGCGCAACCTGATCCGGTCACACGAGGCTTTCCTGGACGCACTCGAACGGGGAGTCGTCCTCACCGGCGAGGAGCTGCGCGAGTGGGCGTCGTCGGATGGCGACGATCTTGACGCGTTCCTGGAGGCCCTCGACCGCGATGTCGAGGCGGCGGACGCCTACCATGTGGAGATTCTGCGCCGGGACGTGTCCAGCGATCTCGACCTGCTCCGCGCGCTGGAGGGAAGGGTCCGGGCGGTGAGGCGCGATGCGAAGGCGGATGTGCTGGTTCAACGGCTCAGGATCATCGCTCGCGAGGCGCGGTCGCCCAGCGCACACGGCTTGAGCAGCGGTAACCGGCGCAAGGTGATCGTCTTCTCCAGTTTCACGGCGACCGTGCGCGATGCGCACCGGCGGCTTGTCGAGACGGTGGAGGCCGCCGCCGGGAACACCTCGGATGACGATCCGCTGTCAGACTACCGGGACCGGATCGCGAAACCAGTGTACGGGTCGAGGCCGGGCATTAGCCAAGAGCAACGGGCGGCGACCGTGGGCGAGTTCGCGCCGGACACCGTGGGAGGCGGGTACGACGACCGCTACGATGTCCTGTTCGCCACCGATGTGCTCTCCGAGGGGGTGAACCTCCAGCAGGCGGGGCGGATCATCAACTACGACCTGCCTTGGAATCCGATGCGGGTCGTGCAGCGCCACGGACGCATCGACCGGATCGGCTCACCGCACCGGCGTGTGTTTCTGGACTGCTTCTTCCCCGCGCGGAACCTCGACGAACTTCTCGGCCTCAGGGACCGAGTGGAGCGGAAGCTCAGACTCGCCGACGCGGCGATTGGGGCGGGGGCGGTGCTGCCCGGCATCGCCACCGGCGAGGGGCGTGTGTTCAGCGACGATACCCGCACCCAGATCGAGCGCATACGCAAGGGGGACGAGTCGATGCTCGAGGGTGGCCACTCCGCGCTCTCCGGCGAGGAGTTTCGGCAGCGTTTGCGGCAGGCGCTCGCGGAGGGGCATGGGGACACCGTATCCGATCTCCCGTTCGGCTCGGGTTCCGGGTTCCGCAATCCGTCGGCGCAAAGGGCCGGGTACGTGTTCTGCATGCGGGTACGGGACCAGTGCCGCTTCCGCCTAGTACCCGTCGATGAGCGGTGGCGACCGTTGCGGGCAGAGGATGGGTCCCCGCTCGTAACGTCCGATACGCTGTCCGCGCTCGCTGCGGCGGATCCAGGATCCGAGTCTGCGGAGCGCGTCCTCGGCCATGACGCCTACGACGCCGCGTTCGACGCGTGGCCGATCGCCCGAGACGATGTCCACCGCGCATGGATGCGGCTGACGGATCCCGTGAACCTGCAACCGGAAGTGCCCAAGGCCCTGCGGGATGCCGCAAACCTAGTGCACGAGGAAGGCTCGTTCCTCGGCGCGGAGGAGCGGACCGACCTCCTCGCCCGGCTCAACACGGCCCCGTCCGAGCGCATCACGCGGGAGATTCGCACCGTGCTCAGGTCGGACGCTCTCCCCGCGGAGATGGTGCGCGGGATACGTGAACTCGTGCTCGACTTCGGCCTTCCGCCCGCGCGCCCGCCCGATCCTCTGCCCGTCATCGACAAGAACGAAGTCCACCTCGTCGCGTGGATGGCCGTGGGCCCCGCCGCTGGCGCTCCGCCGCTATGAGCCGGCTCCTCTCTGCCCCAAGTTTGGCCTCGAAGGCTGCGCGAAACGCCGCGGAGCAAGGATCGGGTTATGCGGAGCACGCGGGGGGAATACCTTATCCGGTGGACATGGTCGAGCAAGGTACGAGAAACCACGATGGATCCTAAGGCATGCCCTTTCCGTCCGGGACGACCGGCGCCGGGAGATTCTCCGAGATGACCAGCAACGACATCCACATCCTCGTCCAGGAGGGCGAGGGGACGACGCTCGAATTCAAGGAGAGGCTCTCCCGGTCGTTCGCGCGCGAGGTGGTGGCCATGGCCAACACCATCGGGGGCAGGATTCTTCTCGGCGTACGCGATGATCGCACGGTAATCGGCATCGAGGACAGCAACAACCTACGGGCGCGAATCCAGGACATCGCTCGCAACTGCGATCCGCCGGTGTCAGCCGTGGTGGAGTCCGTGGACAACATCGTAGTGGTTCACGTGCGGGAGAGCGCGGCCAAGCCGGTACAGTGCAGCGACGGCTTCTACTGGCGACAGGGAGCCGTCACGCAGAAGCTGACCCGCAACGAAATCCGGGATTTTTTCCAGTCGGAGGGCGCGATACGGTTCGACGTGTCGCCCTGTCCCCATTTCAACTATCCGGCCGACTTCGACCTCGACAAGTACCGAGCGTGGCTGAGATTGTCTGGCATTACCGGACAGCCGGCGATCGAGGACGTTCTGGTGAACATCGACGCGGCGGAACGGGCGAATGGAGGACTACTTTTTCGGAACGCCGGTGTGCTCCTCTTCGCTAAGGACGTGCGTCGCTTTCTTCGGCATGCATATGTCACCTGCCTCCTCGCCAAGGGCGTGGACAAGACGCACATCCTTGACCGCAAGGACTTCGATGGAGGCGTTGTCTCCGACATTGAGGAGGCCATGCGCTTCATCGAGCGCAATACGCGGCTGGCCTACCGCATCGAGGGACTCCGGCGCGAAGAGGTACCCGAGTATCCGATGAAGGCGCTGCGCGAGGCGATCACGAACGCGCTGATGCACCGCGACTGGTTCATCAACGGAGCCAACGTGTTTGTGGAGATGTACACGGATCGTATCGAAGTGGTAAGTCCGGGAGGGCTGCCCAAGGGCATGACGCTGTCGAATCTGGGACATGGAAGCGTCCGGCGGAACGTGCTGGTCGCCGATCTCCTTCACCGCATCCGTTTTATTGAGAAGGCTGGCACGGGCATCGGCCGGATGCGCGCCGAGGCGCGGGAGGCGGGCTGCCCCGCGCCCGAATTCGACGTGCGGGGCATGTTTTTCGTCGCCACCTTCCGTCCGAACCCAAGCGTGCGGGTCGGCGGGCCGGTTACGGGCGCGGGGAGCCCCGACAGGCTACGCCAGGAAGAGGCCCCCTATGTCACCCGGGATGTGACCCCCCAAGTAACCCCCCAAGTAACCCCCCAAGTCCGCCGTCTCCTTGCTGCTTTGTCGGGCACAATGAGCAGGGAGCAGTTGCGCGAAGCGGTGGGGTTGAAGGACGACAAGCACTTCCGATCAGCATACATGCGGCCCGCCCTCCAAGCGGGCCTGATCGAGATGACGCGTCCCGACAAGCCGCGGAGTAGCAAGCAACGCTATCGCGTGACCGCTGCGGGGCGCGCCTACATGAAGGCAGAGTCGTCTCAAGAGCCTCGGGGGAGCGTTCGAGCCACGCGGAATCCGTAGTACATGTCCCGGACGTCGGGAACATTCTTGGATCGGTTCGCGGAGCGGAGGAACCACCCGCCGATGTGCCAGGAGCCGCCGCGGAGGACGCGGCGGTCGCAGTCTCCCGACTCACGGGCGCTCCCATCCGTGGGGGCGCCCACATAGCTGTCGTTCCAGCAGTCCTGCGTCCACTCCGCCACGTTTCCCAACACGTCGTACAACCCGAACGGATTCGGGGCGAACGACCCCACCGGCGCCGTCCCCCCGTACTCGTCGTCGCACGGTCCTTCGGCCACGATGCCGGACGCGCGACGGAACCGGCGACCCCCGCCCCCGGCTCCGTTCGCGTAGCGACACAGGTCCGATACGCCATCCCCCCAGTGCCGGGCCGTCACCGTACCGGCCCGCGCCACGTATTCCCATTCCGCCTCGCTCAGGAGCCGATAGCGCTCTCCCGTCAGCCCGGAAAGCCACGACACGTAGGCCTGCGCATCCTCCCAACTCACGTACAGCACCGGACGACGCTCGCGACCCCAGCGCCTGTCGGCCGGCGTGTAGCGGCAGCCGCCCATCCGCACGCACGCCTCCCACTCCGCGAACGTGACCTCGTACACCCCCACCGCGAACGGAGCCCCGATCGTCACCGGATGCTGCGGGCCTTCGAAGGCTCCCCGAAACTCCTCCGACTCCGGCGAACCCATCGTGAACGTCCCCGGCGGCACCACGATCATCTGCGGACAAAACGCGCAGTCACGGAACGTCTTGAACACCTCGAACGTCTCTTCCGGGGGCCGGTCCGCCGTTCCCGCCGCCGCGCCGCCCTCCCCGGCGTCCCAGCTCTCCCGGGCGAGGACTTCGTAACCGCCGCCGTCGTAGTACGTCGCAAAACGGTCGTTGCCCGTCGTCGCGTTCGTCTCGGCCGCCTCCGCACCCGCCCCGAACCCCACGGCGATACGCTGGAACACCGAGCCGTCCGGATCCGACGCGGGTGCGAGACGGATCGCCGACGTGTACCTGATGATCGCCACGTGACGGTCCCCCCGGTTCGACCAGCGACACGAAGCTTCCCCGTGATCGCCGAGTTCGGAGCGCAGGGCGCGTTCCACACTCTGCCGGCCATCGAGCGGGACGCCGACCCGGTAGGCCACGGCCACGTCGGATCGGTAGACGACGGCAATGCCCTCCCAGCCGAAATGGCGGTCGGGATCCGGAGTCCGCGGCGTGGACAGTTCGCTCCCCACGCACACCACCGCCGCCAACCCGGACTGCGCGGCGGCCGGGACGCTCCCGGCGAGCATCATGAGGCCCGCGACCGCGTGCGCCGCAATGACGGCGACGAGCGTTCGTCGTGGGCCATCCATCTCCGGCCTCCTTGTACGCAGCGGCATTTGACCTTCCACTACATGATAACACCCGTGGCGCACGGTGGGCCGAACCGACGGTGCGGGCCCTCGACGGCGCGGACCCATCGACGGCGCGGACCCATCGACGGTGCGGACCCTCGACGGCGCGGAGGAGAACCCGTGAGCGGCTGATGGGTACGCTTCGGGTCAAGCCGCCGGAGCCCGGTTGAGATCCAACGTGGGAGACGGGGAGGTGGCAGCCATCAGACCGAGGAGGGCTCCAGTGCGCACCGGCAGCTCCGCATTCTTTTTCCTGCCGGCCGTGGTCCTTGCCGGATGCGGCGGTTCGGTGGAACCGGGCGAGCCCGCATACCTCGAAATCGTGGAGGTGACCGTCGGCCCCACGCTGGCCAAATGCTACGGCGTGGGCGCGCGGACCTGCATGGTGGTCGACGGCGAGTTGTTCTACGACGGAATCGAGGGATTCGAATACGAGGCCGGCTACGACTATCGACTTCGCATCGGCAGGTACGATCCCTGGAACGGGCGCGAACCGCCGCAGGATGCCGGCAGATATGCGTATCGCCTGCTGGAGCAACTGAAGAAGGCCCCGGCACGATCCACTCCCACCACCTTGTCGGCAGGTCCGGCGCGGGTCGTATGCGCCCGGAGCGATGACTTCTGCATGGTGCTGGATGGCGCACCGTACGACGACATCATCACGGGCTTCGAGTATGAGGCCGGCTACCACTACGTTCTCGAGGCCGACCGGTATGCGGATGGCCGGTACGTGTTGAGCGAAGTCGTCGCGAGAACGCGGGCGGCGGGCACGGAAGAGGAGATCGCCATCGACCGCCACCGGTTCGAGTGCGACGATGGCTATCCCGGGTACTGCAAGGTCCTCAACGGCGTCCCCTACCGCGGCGAGATCGTGGGCTTCCAGCCCCGGCACGAATACGACTACCGCCTGCGCGTCGAGCGGTTCGACATGTTCCCGGACGGCATGACCGGATCACCCAATGTTCCGGCCCACGGCTATCGCTGGCTGGAGACGCTCGAAGCGACCCCGGGCACCTGAACCAGCCGATTGCGCCGCCTTCGCTCTCTCCCCGCGGTGCCAGGCGAGCGCGAGTCTGTCCGCCCGCGTCGTGCCTACAGCGACGCCAGCCGGTCGAGAGTGTCGGGGTGCTTGCGCGCCATGAGGATGAGCGCCGCGGCTGCGTGAGGGGGTTTCGACCTCCCCCTTCGTCAACGGCAGCCGCCGCCGCGGCCCCAGCTCATGGCGGGGGGCGGGTCCCGTCTGAGCGCCTCCAGATATGTGAACGGATCGGGATCGGTGAGCCGATTGGCCACAGCAATGATCCGGTTTGAGGCGGCGAGCCGGTTCGCGGCGGAGTTCGGCTCTGGATCGGGCTCCGCGAACGTCCCGGATGACACCTCGATTGCCATCTCCGTCGGGGGTTCCTCCGCGATGGCCAGATGGACCGGGCTGGGCACGGTGTCCGTTTCCCCCTCGACGGCGGGGATCGTCTCGCGGCCCAGCCGGAGTTCGGAACTCAGTCGCAGCGGATACACGCCCTTCGCGAGCACATTATACGTGGCGCCATCCTTCTGGAGCGTGCCGTCGATGTAGAGGAAGGGTTCGAGGCGGATCGCGGCGCGGCATGCCTGGTATACTTCGGGCTTTACGATCGCGTTGATGGGTCCGAACTCATCCTCCATGAGGATGAAGATGTAGCCCTTCGCCGTATGCGGACGCTGGCGGGCGACCACGATGCCCGCCACCCGCACCTCGCTCCCGTTGGCGAGGCCGGCGAAGCGGGCCGAGGAGACCGTGCGCTCGGGGAGGTGGTCGCCCACGAGCGCGAACGGGTGGTGCTGCGAGGCGGCGAGGGAGAGGATGCGGTACTCCGCGATCAGCTTCTCCATGTCGTGCGTGCCCGCGAAACGGAGATCCGCGTAGGGATCGCCGAGCGCAAGTTTGATCTGTCCCTGGTCCGAGCGGCCGGTGCTCCGGCGGCCCCGTACGGAAGGCGGCGCGTCTCCGCCCAGCCCCGCGGCGCTCGTCGCCAGTTCGCGGCGGCGGCGTTCCGCTTCCGTCTCGGCCTCCGGGCCCAGCCAGAGGCCCGCCTGCCACAGCAGGTCGCGGCGTTCGATCCCCAGCGCATCGAGCCCGCCGACCCAGATCAGATTCTCGATCGCGGTCCGTTTGAGCGTGGCCGGGGTGCGGTGCAGAAAATCGGGCAGCGACGCGAACGGCCCCGCCCGCTCGCGCTCGGCCACGACGAGTTCGGCCGCCTCCGCCCCCCAGTCGCGGACCATGCCGAGCCCGATGCGGACATCGTCCCCCTCGGCGGTGCAGGCGACCTCGCTCGCGTTCAGATCCGGCAGCCGGACGCCGACCCCGTGCCGGCGCGCGTCCCGCCCGATCGCGTCGAGCGAGTAGAACCCCATCGGCTGATTGTTGAACAGCCCCACGTAGTACTCGGCCGGATAGCGGTCGCGGAGCCACGCGGACTGGTACGCGAGGAGCCCGAACGCCGCCGCGTGCGACTTCGGAAACCCGAACTCCGAGAACGCGACGACCTGTTCGAACACCTTCTTCGCGGTGGACTCGCCGACCCCCTTCACCGCCGCGCCATCCCGGAACGCCGTCCAATACTCGAGCAGCGCCGCGCGCGACCGCTTGCGGCTCATGGCACGGCGCAGTCCCTCGGCCTGCCCGTCGCTGAAGCCCGCGAGCGCCTGGCACACCTGCAGCACCTGGTCCTGGAAGATGATCACGCCCAGCGTCTCGCCGAGCGCCTCCTCGAGCAGCGGATGGTCGTACGGAACGGCGTAGTCCGGGTCTTCGCGCAGCTTCTCGCGCCGCCGGACGTAGGGGTTCACCGCCCCGCCCACGATCGGACCCGGCCGCACGATCGCGACTTGGACCGCGAGGTCGGCCAGGTTCCGGGGTTGCACGCGCCGCAGCATCTGGATCTGCGCGCGGCTCTCGACCTGAAACAGTCCCACCGTGTCTCCCGAACAGATGCGGTCGTAGATCTCCTCATCCTCATAGTCGATGCGGGAGAGATCCGGGATCTCGCCGTGGCGCGCGTGTATCGTCTCCACCGCCTCCTCGACGAGCGACATCATCCCGAGCGCGAGAAAGTCGATCTTGATGAAGCGCGCGTCGTCGCAGGAGTCCTTGTCCCACTGGCAGAGGACGCGCCCCTCCCACGCGGCGGGTTCGAGCGGGACGATCTCCACCAGCGGCCGGCTCGAGATGATCATCCCGCCCACGTGCTGGGAGATGTGACGCGGGAGCCCCCTAATCTCCTCGGCCAGCTCGGCGAAGGCCCGCCAGATGCGCGAGTTGGCGCGCGCCTCGAGACCGGGGATGCGCTCGAGTTCGGCCATGAACCCGTCCTCTCCCGGCTCGGCGAGTTTGGCCAGCTTCTCCACGTCGCCGGGCGGGAGGCTGAGCGCCTTGCCCACTTCGCGCGCGATCGAGCGCGTGCGGTAGGTGGGGAAGGTGCACACGAGTCCGACGTGGTCGTGCCCGTAGCGTTCGTAGACGGCGAGGATCAATTCCTCTCGAATGTCGCGCGCAAAGTCGATGTCGATGTCGGGGACGCTCTCCATGGCGTCGTTCAGGAAGCGGCCGAGGAAGAGGTTCGTCCGCACCGGGTCGATGTGCGAGAGTCCGATCAGATAACACAGGATGGAGGAGACCGAGGATCCGCGTCCGCGCCCCGGCGGAAGCAGTTGGCGCGGCATCGAATCGCCCCGCACGCGGTGCGCGACCTCCCTGGCCAGTTCGAGGATGTCGTGATAGACGAGGAAGAACCCCGCCAGCCCGTGCCGGTCGACGAGCGCGAGTTCGGTGGCGAGCCGTTCCTCGGCGTCTTTCCTGTATTTGCTGCCGGGGGGATAGCGGACCTCGAACGCCCTGCGGCACACGTGGTGGAGGACGCGCATGGCGGGGGCGAACCCACTCCCCTTGAAATCGGGGAAGCGGTAGCCGAGGTCGGCCGTGAGATCGAACGCCCGGCAGCGCTCGGCGATGGCGCGCGTGTTGCGGAGCGCGTCGGGCCGCGACGCGAAACGCCACGCCATCTCCCGGGGCGAGGCGAGGTGGAAGCAGGCGTTGGGACGGCGGAGTGCGTGCGAATCGTCGACCGTCGTCCGGTTCCGGACCGCGACCAGGACATCCTGGAGACGGTGCCGGTCGGCGACGTGGTAGTGGACGTTGCCCGTGGCCACGACCGGGATGCGGATTCGATCGGCCAGCGCGCCCAGTGCCCGTCCGCGCGCGAGGTCGCCGTGAACCGCGTTGTTCTGGAGTTCGATGAAGAGGTTGCCGGAGCCGAACGCGTCGCGCAGACGGCCGGCCAGCCGCTCGGCCTCGTCCTGCCCCCGTTCGAGCGCCGCGAGGAGGGGACTCCGGCGGCACCCGCTGAGAAGGATGAGCCCCTCGGGCCGCTCGAGGAGCGCGTCGAGATCGAGCCGGGGCTCCCCGCGCGGACTTTCCATGTGCGCCTGCGTGATGAGCCGGCACAGATTCGCGTACCCCGTCGCGTTCTCCGCCAGCACCGTGACATGGCAGTCGTCAGCATTCTCGGCACCGTTGGCACCTCCCGCCCGGCCGGCGCTCGCTCCACGGCCGGCGTCCACCCCGCGGCCCGCACCCGTTGCCCCCTCGTCGGCGAACGGCGAGGCAATGGAGAGTTCGGTGCCGGTGATCGGCTGCAGCCCGCGGGCTCGCGCGAAGCGCGCGAACTCCATCGAGCCGTACAGCCCGTCGTGGTCGGTGAGCGCGAGCGCGGGATAGCCCAGTTCGAGCGCGCGCGCCGCGAGTTCCTCGGGCCGCGACGCCCCATCGAGGAAGGAGTAGGCCGAGTGCGCGTGCAGTTCGACGTAGTCGACGCCCCCGTGGGGCGTCGCGCGCGGCCGGGTGTTCACGGCGCTACTTCGGCTGCAGGAACCAACGATCCAGCATCAGATCGTGGTATGCGGTGAGGTGGGAGCCGTTGTCGAGCACGATCGAGAAGTAGGCGCGCGAGATCGGTTCCCTCCACCACTCGTCATCGATCCGCCACTGGTCGAGCACGTCGCCGATCCGCCGCCACCGTCCCCGGATCTCGAGGCTCACGGGCACCCCGGCGCCGCCGAGCCGGACCCGCACCGGACGCGGCCGGTTGAGCGGGCGCAGCTTCCCCGTGCCCTCCGCTCTCCGCATGCGCCCCTCACGCGACATCCGCCTCATGGCCGGCAGCCCTCGTCGTCACGCCCGGGGCAAAGGCGACTCGGGGTGAAACCCCGCCGCGCACCGAATCCCATGGCCGCTACGCCAGCTCCATGAGCGCGTGCCGGCGCTCGGGGATTCGGGAGTTCGGCTCGAGTTCGAGCACCCGGAACAGCGCCGCGCCTCCCAGCCGCAGCCGCAGCAGGCGCGCCGTGCGGCGGAACGCGGGCAGGAGTTCCCCGTCCTTCGTCTCCAGCGATCCGAGGGCGCGGGGTGCGTCTTCCTTCGGATCGAAGAGGCCGGTCTGCGCGCTCGCCGGGCCGAAGCGGAAGAGTTCGAGCCGCAGCGTCTCGACCGCACGGCGGGGCCGGTCGAGCGCGATTCGCGAGCGGAGGAACGCCCCGAGCCGTTCGGGCTCGCTCGTGGGTTCCCGGGCAATCGCGCGAATCGACCAGGAGCCGCCGTCCTCGAGGCTCGCCGACACCCTGAGGCCGCGGACGCTCTTGCCTCGCCGCCGCGGATGCGCGAGCGCGCGACCGACGAGCCGGTCGAGCGCGGCGTGCAGCAGATCGAGTTGCCCGACCGGGCTCGGGAAGTCGAGCGCGACGCGAATCGGCCGGGCCGGCGCCTCCGGCCGCACACGGTCGATGCGCGTCCCCCGCGCCCAAGCGAGCGCCCGGCGCCCATCGGCTCCGAACTGCGACACGAGCGCCGGCTCGGGCATGCGCGCGAGCTGTCCGAGCCGACGGACCCCGAGCCGCTTCAGCCGCCCGACCATGCGCGGCGACACCGGCAGCACATCGACCGGATGCGCGGCGAGAAACGCGGCCAGTCCGGCCGGCGCCACGCAGACCGCCGCGCCCGGCCGACCGGAGTCCGCCGACTCCGTCGACCGGGTAGACTCCGCAGACCGGGCCGCGACCCAAGCCGCGAACTTCCCCGGCGCGCAGCCGATCCGCGCGCTCGACGCGAGCCACGGCGACAGCGCCTCGAGCCTCGCCCGGAACTCCGCGATCTGACGCTCCGGCGGACCGTACAGTCGTTCGAGTCCATCGACCCCCACGAAGAACCGTCCCCGATCCGCCGACCGTTCAACGACCGGACTCCAGCCACGAAGGACTTCCGCGATCCGGTCGCGCGCCGCGTCGTGAAAATTCGGATCCCGTTCGCAGAGGACGAGCGAGGGGCAGAGCGCGATCGCCTGCGAGACGATCATCCCAGGCTCGACTCCGAAGGAGGTCGCGAGCGCGCACCCCATCTCGACGCGGCGGCGGTCCCCCAGTGTCGGCAGCGCGAGCGGTTGGCCCGCCAGCGACGACGTCCGAACCCGCTCCAGTTCCAGTTCGAACCCCGGCCACCAGAGGCAGAGCACCATCCGGCTCCCGCGACCTGCGTCCATACGACCCCTTCCAATCCGAAAACCGAATAAAAACCGAAAATCGAACCGGCCAATCTAGGCGGCTCGAAACGGGATGCAAGAGCCCGGGGGTGCGTCGCCGGCCGGGCCAACTCCGGGTACTTTCGACTCATGAACCGGGAGCCTGACACGGAAGGGGCGCTCGCGCCGAGGAGTTGGGCGGCGTTCGTGGCCCGCACGATCCTCGGCCTCATCTTCTTCATGGCCGGGTTCTGGAAGGTGTTCGAACTCGGCGCCGTCCAGCACGCCCGGGGCCTGTTCGTGGAGGCCTACGCCGACACGTTCCTCCCCGCCTGGCCGCTGTGGGCCGCCGGGGTCGCGGTCCCGTTCATCGAACTCGCGGCGGGGGCCCTGATGCTGGTGGGCTGGCGACGCCGGGCCGCCGCGCTGGCGTTGGGCGGGGTTCTCATCCTCGTCACCTTCGGACATCTGCTCGCCGAACCGCTTTACGTCTTCAGCGCGCACGTCATCCCGCGCACGCTGCTTCTCGTCCTCGTCCTCATTCTGTTCGAAGACGACCGCCTGAGCCTGGACGGCTGGCTCGCGCGCCGCACCGCCCGCGAATGACCGCCTCCCGCCCCGTCACCCGCGAAGTCCCGCTATCTTGTCCGGACGCTTGCGGGGATGCGCTTGCAAAGCCATGCGTTCGTTGAACGACGGTGGAGGCGAGGATGCCTGACCGGAAACAACCGGCTACGGGCGGCGTCGGGCGTTCGCTCGATGACGCAACGCTGGACGAGATCGTACGGCGAATCGTCGCCGCCTCTCAACCGGAGAAAGTCATCCTCTTCGGCTCAGCCGCCCGAGGCGAGATGGGGCCCCACAGCGATGTCGACCTTCTCGTCATCAAGCAGTGCGACAATAACTGGGATGTGATGGGCGACATCTACGAGGAATTGTACGGCGTCGAAGCCGCCGTCGATGTCGTCGTCGCGACCCCCGGCGATGTCGAGCGCTACCGTGACGCGCACGCGCTGGTCATCAAGCCGGCGCTCCGGGAAGGACGGGTGGTCTATGACGCCGCCTGAGCGTCATCCATCGACCGATCCGCGCGAATGGCTCAACCGCGCGCGGAGCAATCTCACCCAGGCCGGGAACCGCGTTCCGGGCGTCTACCTGGAGGATCTCTGCTTCGACGCGCAGCAGGCGGCGGAGAAAGCGATCAAGGGAGTTCTGGTCTCTCGCAACATCGAGTTCCCCTACGTGCACGACCTGGCGCGTCTGCTTCTGATCCTCGAGTCGCGCGGGGAACGCATTCCGCCCGGCCTTCGCCGCGTGGGACGCCTCACCTCCTACGCCGTCGCGACCCGTTATCCCGGTCCGGGGATGCCCGTCTCCGAGGCGCAGTACCTCGAAGCTCTCGAAATCGCCGAGACCATCGTGAACTGGGCCGCTAAGTTGTTGCAAGGCACCGGCACCGATCTCTAGACCCAAACAGACATCCGCTCCCTCGCCGAAACCCCACATGCGTTGATACGGTGTTGACACGACGCAACACCGTGGGGCATGATCAGGCTCCGGAGGCATCCGAAGAAGGACATCGAGAAGGCGCTGGCCGTCGCCCGAAAGGCCGGGTGGACGGTCATACCGAAATCCTCCGGGCATGGCTGGGGCGTGATGTACTGCCCGGCGTCCGGAACGGATGCCTGCAGGAAATCCATCGCGTCCACGCCGCGCAACCCTAGCGATCATGCCAGAAGGCTCCGACAGGTCGTACGCCGATGTCCGCACGGAGAAAGACGAGAAGTCGAGAAATGACGACCCACAGCTTCACGTTGATCGTCGAGGGAGTGGACATCAACGACCCGGACGTGTTCGACGCCCTCTACGAAGCCGGGTGCGACGACGCAACCATCGGAACCACGGTCGGAATCCCGGTCATGGACTTCGACCGTGAGGCGGCAAGTCTCTACGAGGCGATCTCCTCGGCGATCACGGATGCCGAGTCGGTCGACGGTCTCCGGGTGGTTCGGATCGCGGGCCTCGACTTGGTGTCGATGTCGGAAATCGCCGCCCGCGTCGGGCGCTCGCGCGAGTGCGTCCGGCTGTGGGTGCTCGGAAAGCGCGGACCCGGCGGATTTCCGGCACCCCTCAACGACCCTCACGACCGGTACCGGTTCTGGCGCTGGTCCGACGTGGAAGGCTGGCTGACGGGAGTCCTCGGAGGCGAGCCCTGGTCTTCCCAAGATCACCTGCGGGCCGCGATTAATGCGGCGCTCGAACTCCGCCACCACTTCCGCCAACTCGACCCGCAGGACCGTCCGGACTTGCGCGCCCTCGCCGCCTCCGTCCTCGGTGCCTGACCCCACCCGGACGCGCTGGCGTCAGCCGCGATTATGGGCGTGGCGTTTCGTCCCGGCCGCTGACGCCCCAGAGCGGCCGGCGCGCGTCGGCACGGTTGTAACGTCTGCTTGTTCACGCTACTGGGCCGGGAGCGGGCGGAGCAGATTGCGGTCGATCAGGCCCTGGAGGTGTTTGACGACGCTGAGGGCGAGGGGGCGGTCGCGGGCGAGCAGACCCAGTTCGATGTTGTGGTCGAGGACAGCGCCCGTGAAGTTCGCGGACGTGATGAACCCTCAGGGGATGCCCGATTTCCGTATAGGTCGACGGCGCGACGCGAGCCAAATCCGCTGAATGAGGATTCGGGTTGCATGAGTTTCGCCGTATCCCTCCACGATCGGAACGATCACGCGGTTCCGGCCATGCCGTCAAAGAGGTTCACCTTGCGGATCATTGAGGCGCGCGGATCCGGTTGAAGCTGATCCATCCGCAACAGCTCTTCGGCCGTGAAGAGGCCGTCCTCGATCACGGAGCGGGCCGGATCGTCAAGCGGGCCGATCCACGTCCGGCCGTCTTCGGTCACCACAGGGAAGATCGCCTCGAGCGGAACGGCGGAATTGTCGAGGAGGTCGGCTCCGTGGCTTGTTGCGAGGATCTGGACGCTGCGGCTACTCCCCCGCATCGCCTCCAGCAGCGCCTCCGCTGCCGCGGGATGGAGGGCCGTCTCGGGCTCCTCGAGGCCGACGACGCTCGGCGCTTTCCATCCGATCATGCCGGGCTGGCAAGGCGTTGAAGTTTCGCATTTTGTTGCGGTGATTGTGGTTGCATGTTAGACAGCCCGATT
The DNA here is from genome assembly GCA_012270965.1 of Candidatus Palauibacter poriticola. GTDB lineage: Bacteria > Gemmatimonadota > Gemmatimonadetes > Palauibacterales > Palauibacteraceae > Palauibacter > Palauibacter poriticola. Next base: position 336 of record JAAXHJ010000023.1, on the reverse strand, counting down.
TCCCGCCGAATGATTCCCGCCGGTCTCGATCTCAGCCGCGAGCCCGGCGGCGGTCCTCCAGAGCCTTCCGAAGCTGTCCCTCGTCGGCTCTCTGGTAGCAGCGAAGCACCGTCTTGGCCGTCTTCCAGCCGCCGAGTTGGCAGAGCACCTTCAACGGCTGGTCCATCAGGTCGGAGGCGAACTTGCGCCGTAGCGAGTGCCAGCCCCTTCCGGGCTTCGGCTCCAGTCCCGCGAGCTTCTCGGCCCTGTCCCACCACCCCTGCGCCAACGCGGCTCCCATGCAGGCCGACGGATTCCGGGGCGCGGGCATGACCGGGGCATCCCCGGCAGTGGGAT